>DASPTK010000129.1:0-24907 GCA_035623475.1 Gemmatimonadaceae bacterium
CCGTCGGTGAAGGTGAAGTGCGGGCCGCCATTGATAGCGACGAAATCCTGGCCGTCGAGCTCGAACTGCACCGACATGGCCTTCCCCTTCGCCCCGGGACCGCCGTCGCCGAATCGCGAGACGCTCTTGATCCGCGAGTTCTTGAAGATGGAGACGTAGAACTCGGCCGCCTCCTCCGCCTTGTCGTTGTACGCCAGGAATGTGGTGATCTTCGGCATCGCTCGACTCCCTCGTTAGGCCTTCACCCGCCGCTTCGCCTTCGTCGTGCGCCCACGCTCGGCGATTCGCCCGTGCTCGGCGATTCGAGCCCGCACGAGTTTCCTGACCAGCGCCGCCGAAAGCGGTTTCCCAGGAGGGAAGCGCACGGTTCCCTTGCTCAGCTCGTAGCCGCCAAGCGCATCCTTGTTCGCCTCGATCGGATACTTCCCTGGGTAGAAGGCGCAATGCCGCGCACCTACGCCGAACCAGACCAACAACCGACCGCCCAGGCGAACGGCCGGGACTCCATAGCTGATCACCTCCTCCACGCCGGGCGCGGCGGCACGGATGTCACGACGAAGCTTCCTCAGCGCCGCGCGCTTGTCGGCGCTCAACGGCGCGAGGTATTCGTCGATCGTCGTTGGCTTCTTCGCCATGGCTCTCTCCGCTCCGCGCTTGGTCCGGACGCGCACCCTCGTCGCTCGCCCCCCGCTCGCGACGGCGCGCTCGAGACAAATAGAACGTTGGTCCGCGTGCGATGCTACCAATGGGTCGCAGAAAGGGGAGACCGAGTCCGCAACGCCCCCACAAGAGCGCCTTCACTCGATGGTAGGGAGGGACGGCTTGTCCGATTGGGCTCGTGCGCGGGCGCGCTCGTCGGCCGCGTCGAACGTGCGCCAGAGATTCCACACCCAGAGAAGCGCGCCAACCGCGTAAAGCGTCCCGCCGCCCGCTGTGACCCACCAGAGGCTGCCAGCGCCGGTTGGTTGCACGAGGAAGCCGACGACCAATCCCGTCAACCCGGCGTTCGCCAGGTACAGGTGAGCGACGGCGAGTCGCCGACTGTACAGAGGATGGCCGAAGAGCCGCGGGAGTAGCTGATAGCCGACGCCGAAGACGAGCATGGTGAGGAAGCCGACGACGTTCATGTGCGCGTGTGCAGGCCGGTAGATGATCCAGGCCGGATGAGCGGCCATCGCCACGCCCAGCATGACACCTGTGCCGAACCAGAGGAGCGATGCTCGGATGAATGCCTTGATGAACCATTCCATAAAGCGCTCTACCTCCCTCGTCGACCGCTGTGGGCTCTACTTCCCGTCATGCTTCACCGCCTCCAACATCCCCACCGCGCCCTTCGTCGCGTCCGCGAACGCATGAGTGACGAAGGGGTAGGTACCGGGCTCGGCTAGTCGCGTCTCGAAGATGACGCCTCCGCCGACGGGCACGTTCGCCGTCTGCACACCTTCGAGCGGGTGATCGGATCCATCCTCGTAGACACGCGAGAAAATGGCGCCGACGGTGTGAAAGGAGCTCACGCGGTTCGGGCCCGCATCCACCACGTAGAAGCGAAGGGGCTCGCCGACCCAGACGCGCAGAGGACTCTCCGCGTACTGCGCCGCTCGGCCGTTGAAAACGACGTACTCCGGTACGAGGCCCAGCAGCTTCGACCAGTCGATGCTGAGCGCACTATCCGGCGCCGCGCCCGACTTCGTGTAGAATTCGCTCTGCACGAACACAAACTCTCGTGCCGCCGGCCGCGGATGCTCCGGATCGACGATCAAAGCGCCGTACATCCCATTGGCGATGTGCATCGCCACTGGAGCGGTACCGCAATGATAGAGGAAGACACCCGGAACGTGAGCCACCCACTGAAAGTGGAGGGAGTCGTTCGGAAGCACATTGACGTACGCGCGACTGGGCGCGATCTCGGCGGCGTGGAAGTCGATGCTGTGCGGGATGGGCGCGCGATTGACGAGCGTAAGATCCACGGTGTCGCCGACGGTCACGCGAATGATTGGCCCCGGCACATGGCCGCCGAAGGTCCACGCGTCGTACGACGAACCCGCCGCGATCGAGACTCGCGCATGCTGGATCTCGAGACGGAGTCGGTGGAATCGTGTTTGGGAGCGCGGCGGCGGAACTGGGTCGAAGGACGCGGTCTGCTTCGTCCCCACCGCCGCCTCACCATGAGACACGTTGGCTGGCGCTGCGGGTGCCGCGGGAGGCGGAGCGCCGGGTTGCTCCTGCGGTTGCGAGCGGCAGCCGGCGACAATAAAGATCACTAGCGCGAGGTGAGCGGCGCGCGACATGCTGTCCTCCAGTGGTGGCGACACGGGTCGACCCATGCGGTCATGCGTCTCGATGACAACTGATTCTATGGCACGCGAGCACCTCTTGCACTCCATCGTGAGCGTGGGACCGCCTGCACGCACCGCTCGCAGCCCTGATGGCAATGCTCGGAATACTCGGTCGTTGGGTGCAGCCGGAGAGGCCATGAACCGACTGATGGGTTTCGTGCTAATCGCCGGAGCTCTCGGCGTTCTCACGTCTTGCTCCACCGATAGGCGGACGGAGGACGCGATTCGGAACGCGCAGAGTTGGCTCGCTCTCGTCGACCAGGGGAAGTACGAGAGCAGTTGGGATTCCGCGGCCAGTGCCTTCCAGAGGGCCGTGCCGCGCGAGCAGTGGGTCTCGCAGGTGGGCGCCGTTCGCGGCCCCCTCGGCGCGGTGCTGTCGCGCGGCGTCCAGACGTCCAACTACACCACGACCCTCCCCGGCGCGCCCGCCGGGACGTACGTCATCATCCAATTCGCCACGTCTTTCGAGAACAGAAGGGGAGCGGTCGAGACCGTGACACCGGTGCAGGAAGCGGATGGTTCATGGAAGGTGTCCGGATACTACGTCAAGTGACGCTCGCCTCCATCGCCCGAAAGCGGAGCACACCGCTGCCGAGCACCATCCTCATCAGCCGAACGGACAGCATCGGCGACGTGATGTTGACGCTCCCGATGCTCGACATCCTGAAGGAGCACTTTCCGTCCTGCCGCATCATCGTCCTCGGTCGCGAGTATACGGCGCCGGTGCTGCGCTGCTGCGTCCACGCGGACGAGATCATCACGCTCGAGGAGCTGAGGGCAGCCGGCGACGCCGCCGCGGTCGCGCGATTGGCGGCGATGAAGATCGACGTCGTCGTCCACGTCTTCCCGCGGAAGGAAGTTGCGCGCTGGTGCAAGGAGGCAGGGATTCCGCTGCGGATCGGGACGAGTCATCGGGCCTGGCACTGGATCACCTGCAACAAGCGGGTCCATTTCTCGCGACGTCGGAGCCCGATGCACGAGGCGCAGCTCAACCTCAAGCTCCTCGCGCCGCTCGGGATCGTCGAGAGACCACCGCTCGACGTGCTGGCCGATCGCTCCGGCTTCGCGCCACCCATGCCTGACGAGCGCGTGAAGTCGATGATCGAGCAGGGAAAGCGGCACGTGATCCTGCATCCGGGCTCGGGGGGGAGCGCGGGCGAGTGGGGCCTCGCGAACTTCGCCGCGCTCATGCGCCTCCTCGACCTCGGCCGCTACCAGATCATCCTTACCGGCACGGCCGTCGAGGCGGAACGATATCGGCCGGCGCTCCCCATGCACCTGCCTCACGTCACCGACGCGGGAGGGATGCTCGCCCTCGATCAGTTGATCGCGCTCATCGGCGCGAGCGACGCGCTCGTGGCGGCGAGCACCGGCCCGCTCCACATCGCCGCCGCCTGCGGAATTCAGGCGATCGGACTCTTCGGAGTGAAGGGACTGGCGCGATGGGCCCCGCTCGGCCGCCGAGCCCGGGCGCTGGTAAGCGACCCGGCGTGCGCGCGATGTGCGCGCGAGGAAGCGTGTGACTGCGTCACCCGGATCGCGCCGGCGCGCGTCGTGGAGCTTCTCGACAGCGCGGGTGGAGGGGCGTCGGACTCACCGATCCCGGGGGTAGGCCCGCACGCCGGGGGCGCGCGTTCGGGGCCGTGATCGCGCGCGGAGCGCACCGCCGTGGCCAACTAGCCAACGAACCGCGCGGCGTGCAGTATCGCGAAGGCGTCCCGGGCACCTTCTGACTCGGGTCGTGTCCAATTGCTGCCTCGCCGGCGACGCATTCGCCTGCTGGCAGCCCTGACGATTGCCGCGGTCTCCACGGTTCGCGGCGAAGCTCCGGACCAGCCGGCACCGCTCTCTCAGCTTCCGCGGAAGACGATCGCGCTCAACGCGGCCGAGATGGTGGATGCGGCCACCGGAAACCAGGTGGTGAAGGTTCTCGAAACCACGGACGCGCGCGAGATCGCCGTCTTTCGGATCGTGAGCATCAGCGTTCCGCGGAACGCGGCCCGACTCGCATGTGGCGCGCAGGTGGCGGTCAGCCGGGAGGCGGGCGCGAAGACTGCCGTCTTCAGGGCGAGAAAGCAGGCCACGGTCGGCGGCCGCCCGCGCGCGGCCTGCGCTGCGTCGGCCGCCGTGGGTTGGACGGCCGAGCATATTAGTTCTCTGACCACGGAGGCATTCCATGACGAGGATTGTCGCGCGCTCGCGAGTGCGGGCGATCTTTTTCGCGCTCTTCATCTCGGCGGCCGCGCACGCGCAACGCGTCGCACCGCCCGATCCGACGTCGCAGATCCCGGGCGCGCCGATCCCCGCCAACGTGAAGGGCGCGCTGACGATCGCGGCGGTGGGCGATCTGCTAGGGCCGGGGCTGCCGGTAAGCCAGCTCCCCGACTCCGGCTTCGCCGCGGTCGTGAAGATCCTCAAGGGCGCGGACATCGTTGCCGGCAACAACGAGGGCGCGATCTTCGATTATCGCAAATTCACCGGCTATCCTGCGGCGCAGAACGGCGGCGGCGATCCCGTGTACGACGCGAGCGTCGCGCGTGACCTCAAGGCGATCGGCTTCACCATCTTGAGCAAGGCGAACAATCACGCGTTCGATTTCGGCGTCGAAGGGCTCGAGGCGACCACGCGCGCGCTCGACGATGCGGGGATCCTGCATGTGGGGAGCGGACGGAACCTCTCAGACGCGCTCTCGCCGGTGTTCATCACCGGGCCGCACGGCCGCGTCTCATTCATCGCGACTGCGAGCACCTTCAATCCCGCGTCGATGGCGGCCGATCCGCAGGGAGATCTCGCCGGCCGCCCCGGCATCGCAGTCATCCGCACGCGACGCATCGCGGTCGTCACATCGGCCGAGATGGCGCAGCTCCGCGCGATGGCGACGGCGCGCGGCGAGCGATCGGACACGACACGCAAGGAGCTCTACTTTCTCGATGAGCACTATCGCGTGGGCGACGCCCCCGGCCTCAGTTACGAGATGGACCCGTTCGATCTCTCGGCGACGCTCCGTGCCGTGCGCGGCGCGAAGCAGATCTCGGACCTCACCGTGTTCACCATCCACGCGCACGAGGCCGCGTCGGAGGCGCTGGACGGTGACGATCCCACCCCTGCCGATTTCACGCACGTGTTGTTCCACGAAGTGATCGACGCCGGCGCGGACATGGTGATGGTACACGGTCCGCATCATCTGCGCGGCATCGAGATCTACAAGGGGAAGCCCATCTTTTATTCCCTCTCGAGCTTCTTCTACGACCTCGAGCTCGACCGCGCGCCTCCGAACACCGAGACGATGCAGCGCATGCAAATGGATCCGCGACAGGTCACGTACTACGAGTATCTGACCGCGCGCTTTCATGAGGCCGCGGACGCGCCGTTCCTGCAGAGCGTGGTTGCGGTGACCACGTTCGAGGAGGACCACGTGAAGGAGATCCGCCTCTATCCCATCCTCTTGAACCGCACCGGCCGGCAGTTCGGCATCCCGTACCCCGCGCCGCCGGCGATGGCGAAGAAGATCCTCGACGATCTCGCGCAGAAGTCCCAGCCGTACGGCACGCGCATCGAGATTGAGAACAACGTCGGGATTATCCGGCCCACAACGAAGGCGAAGCCATGAACCGACTCTCCACCGCGTGCGTCGCGGCGATCCCCGTGATCGCCGCTCGCGCGCAGGCGCCCGCGGTCACGCAACACGCGATCTCGCTTCACGGTGCGATCGTGCACTATACCGCCGAAGCGGGTTGGATCGCGCTCACGGGCGACAGCACGCACGACGTACATGGGCGCCTGTTCTATACCGCGTATCTGCTCGCGGGCGAGAATCGCCCGGTGACTTTCGTCTGGAACGGCGGACCCGGCGCATCGTCGACCTTCGTGCACTTCCTGGGTTTCGGTCCGCGGCTCCTCGAGGGCGCGAAGTTCGTCGACAATCCCGACACGCCCTTGCCCGCGACCGATCTCGTGTTCGTCGATCCGATCGGCACAGGATTCAGCCGCCCGGTGAGCGCACAGTTTTCGCCGGAGTACTTCAGCACCCTCGGAGACGCGAAATCGGTCACGCAGTTCATCCTGACTTGGCTGAAGCAGCACAAGGCGGAGAAGCGGCCGGTGTTCCTCATGGGCGAGAGCTTCGGTGGGTATCGCGCCGGCGGCGTCACCGAGCGGATGGAATCGCAGGGGTGGCGCGTCTCCGGTGTGATCCTCATTTCGGGCGGTGCGGCATCGGGGCCGCTCATCCCGCCCGTCGTTCGCGCCGCGCTCGCGACGCCGCCACGCGCTGCCGCCGCGCTCGTGCTCGGCAAGTCGGCCCCCGATCTCGGCGCCGATCGCACCACCTTGGTGCGCGCCGCCACGCAATGGTCGCTCGATACGTATCTGCCTGCGCTCCGACACCGGGATGTGCTCACCGATGTGCAGGGCGACTCAATCATTCAGGCGCTTCATCGATTCACCGGATTCCCCGCCGAGCGCATCGATCGGAAGACGCTCACCATCGGCATGGAGTACCTGAAAGTGATGGCGTCCGACAGCAGCCGTCCGCTCTCGCCGTTCGACATGCGGACGCCGCGTATTCCCTTTCCCGACTCCACCGCGATGGACGAGTATTTTCGAAAGACGCTCGGCGTGCGCACGGAGCTCGCGTACTGGGACGATCCGCCCGGCGAGGACCCATTGCGACCATCGGAGAAGACGTGGGTCTGGAATTACCGCTGGACCGAGAGCGCGAAGTACGGCACGGACTACGCGGAGCCGTGGCTCCCGCACGCGATCGCCATCGACCCGAACATCAAGGTGCTCGTCGTCGCCGGCCAATACGACGCGACCAACAGCTGTCAGGAGAACGACGTGCTGCACGCCATGCTCGAACCCGATCTCGCTGCCCATTACACCATGCGGTGCTACCTCGGAGGGCACGTGATCTATCGTGATCCCGGCGCGCGCGTCGCGCTGTCCGCTGACGTCTCGCGATTCGTCACGGAGCGCTTGCATGAGCGCTAGAGCGTTGGTCGCGAGCGCATTGATGTCGCTCGCCGCGATCGCAGGCGCGCAATCCGCGCCCGAAGCTCCCGTGGTGACGCACCATCAGATCAACATCGGCGGCAAGACGCTCAAGTACACCGCGATCGCTGGCCGCCTGCCAATCATCAACAACGACGCCGGCGAGCCGCACGCGTACATGTTCTTCATCGCGTACAAGCTCGAGGGCGCCGGCGCGGCGCGGCCGGTCACCTTTGCCTGGAACGGCGGACCGGGATCGTCGGCATCGCAGGTGCACTTGCTCGGATTCGGACCGCGGCGTCTCGATCTCGGCAGCGACATCTACCCGACGATGAGACCGCTCGATGCCGCAACGCCGATCGTCGACAACGCCGAGACCTGGCTCGACTTCACCGATCTCGTGTTCGTCGATCCGATCGGCACGGGATACAGCCGCCCGACCAAGCCCGAATACGGCGCCGAATTCTACAACACGGTCGGCGATGCGGAAGCGGTCGCGGAATTCATCCGCGTTTATCGCTTGCGCTACGACTCGTTCAACGCCCGGATCTTTCTCGCCGGCGAGAGCTACGGCACCGTGCGCGCAAGCTGGGTCGCGGAGGCGCTCGAGCGGCGGAACACGCACGTCGCCGGGGTCGCGCTCATCTCAGGCAACATCCGCGTCGGCCAGAAGGCGCCGCCCGTGATGGACGATGCGCTGCAGGTGCCGATGTTCACGCGCACAGCGCACTATCACAAGAGGTTGCCGGCGGAGCTGCAGTCGTTGCCGATGGAGCAGGCGGTGGCCAAGTCCGATCAGTGGGCGCGCACCACGTACGCGCTGGCGCTCGAACGCCGCGAGAGCGTGAACCCGCTCACGCAGGCCCAGCGCGATTCGATCGTCGCGCGGCTCGCGTACTTCGCCGGCGTGAAGCCGTCGCTCGTAGACGCAAAGACTCTCACCCTCTCCGAGGCGACCTTCACCGAGCACCTGTTGCAGGATCAGGGCCTCGACCTTGGCCGCTATGACTCGCGCATGACGGCGAAGCGCGACGTCACGAAGATCCCGTGGACCACGCTTGTGGACCCTAGCCTCTCCGCGGTGATCGATGTCATGCAGGGCACGTCGCCACCGATGCTCCGGTACTTCCAGAACGAGCTCGAGTACAAGAGCGACATGGTGTATCGCGGACCGTTCGGCGGCGCGTATCCGGCACCCGCGAGGCTCAACGGTGACTGGATGGAGGAATCGTGGAAGGGACCGGCGCCGGAGGGCGTGCCGGCGCATGCGCTCGGACTCGACGACTCCGCCGAGAAGCCGGAGAACGTCCCGCTCATTCCTCCGCTGCAGCGCGCGATGCAGGAGGATTCGACGATGCGCATTCTGTCCGTGAACGGCGCTTACGACACGCTCACGACGTGCGACGATGTCGCGTATCGCGTATCGCTGATCGAGCCGCCGATGCGCGAGCGCGTGACGTTCAAGTGTTACATCGGTGGGCACATGATGTACACCGACAAGCTCGCGCGTCAGGAGCTGAAGCGGGACATGGCAGCGCTCGTGCGCGGAGCGAATTAGACCAGAGCGGTGCGGCATCCCGAACAATCGTAGTCCGCCCGTTCATCACTGCGGGGCGACAGAAGAATTGGAGCGTGACGACTAACCAGAGCGTGGCCTGGAGAATCACCGCCGCAACAGTGATCGGCGCCCTCTATCTTGCCAGCCTGCCGGGCCGGAGACCTCTAGGAGCAAGGCATTCGCAGCATCTTGCTCACCTCTACTTCGGGAAGGTGACGGGAAGGATGCGCGACCAGACATCAAGCGCCCTCCGCGACGCCAACACCCAGAGTGAGGCTGCCGCTGGGGCGCCGCCACAGTAGCACTGTGCACACTCCGCCGCGCTTGCCGCGCCATGCCGCTAGCGGGGCCGATGCGCGGCCTGGCTAGCTCTTCGGCAGCAGCGTGAAATAGAGAATCCAGAGGATCACTGCGATCAGTATCGTGACCCCCCCGAAGAGAAGGCGTTTGTGCAGCTGCTTCATCCCGTTGCTCATGATCGTCCTGGCGGCGTCCTCTCCGAACTTCGTCCGCGAACAGCTCCGGATCAACCACCTCAGCTGACAGAGTCCCCCCCTTCTCGCGGTCGAGCGGCCTCGCGTCGCGGGGCGACGACGACCGTGAGCGGCGGCACGCCCGATGACTCGACCGGACGAGCGCGGTTGTGACAGAGTTGGTGCCGACCGTCGGGCGGAACCCGCTTGCCGGAGAACGATCACGCGTGAAAAGTGTTGCTCGCTGATTGCCGCCGAGGGTAGCCGAGGCGGCTCAACTCCTCCGTGCAGCGAGCTTTCTGGCCCGCCGCCAAGACCCCACAGGGAGTGCACCATGGCCCTCGACACCTATGTCATCCTCGCCTGCCAGTACGACGATGAAGCTGACGCCGTCGCCGACTACGACGCCGTCCGAAAGCTCTACACGGACCTCCACATGATCGACACCTACGACGCCGCCGTTCTCACGCGAGGCGCGGACGGAAAAGTCGAGATCGTGAAGAAGGTCGAGGAGCCGACGCGGCAGGGCGGAGCGAAGGGCATGTTCATCGGCCTCGCCGTCGGAGCAATCGTCGCGCTCTTCCCCGCGGCTGCTGTCGGCGCGGCACTGTTAGGCGGGAGCGCGGCGCTCGGCGCCGGCATCGGCGCCGTTGCCGGGCACGTGGTCGGTGGGATGAAGCGCTCGGATCTCAAGGAGCTCGGCGAGCTTCTCGACCGAGGGACGAGTGGTCTCATCGTAGTGGCCGCCGCCGATGTCGAGGCGAGGGTCGACGCCGCCGTCACCCAAGCGAAGAAGCGGGTGAAGGCGAAGCTCGAGGCGGACATCGACTCCCTCAAGAAGCAGGTCGATCTCGTCCTGGCGTAGCGGTCAACCGGGCAATCGAGCCAATCACCAGAGAGTGCTTGGCTCGACTTCCTGCGGCGCGATCGAGCATCAGTTCGCCGATTTGTTCGGTTGCTCCATCTTCTCCTGGGCCTCCTGCAGCGCCTTCTTCAGGCTCAGCGTGTCGGCTCCCTGCGACGGCGGGAAGGCCTCGAAGCTCTTCATGTGCTCCGCAATAAAGGGTCCGGCGGCCGTCGGAGCCCAGAGCTTGGACGCGAGAAACTTGCGCCCGATGTACCCCCACTCATGCGACTGCGGATCCATCTTCTCCATCGGATCCATCAGCAGGTTGAACACGTACGCCACGCTTGGATAGTACTTCTCGTCCCACCAGCTCCCCTCTCGCTTGACGCCGATGTGCATCTTCCACGCGTCGACTCGAATCGCCATCAGATCCGTCTCGTCGTAGTAGAAGAACTCGCGACGGGCCGACTTCTTCGACTTCCCGGTCCAGTAATCGAGATTGTTGTACCCGTCGAGGTGCACCTTGTAGGTCGTGTCTCCCATCTTGTAGCCCTTGAGCAGCTTGTCTTTGAGATCCGGGAGACCGGCGGCCGCGGCCAGTGTGACGAATATGTCTTCGTGACTCTGAACGCCGTTCAGCACGGTGCCTGGGGCGATGTGTCCTGGCCAGCGAATCAACATCGGCACCCGGACGCCCCCCTCCCACGTCGTTCCCTTCTCTCCTCTGAAGGGCGCGTAGCCCCCGTCAGGCCACATGATCAATTCGTAGCCATTGTCGGTCGTGTAGATGACAATCGTATTGTCGGCGACGCCGAGCTCCTCGAGCTTGTCGAGCAGGATTCCCACGTGCTCGTCATGCTCGATCATACGCGCACGGTATACGTCCTCCTCGGCGCGCCCTTCGTCGACGGCCTTCTGGATGTACTTCTTCGTCGTGTGCGACCAGATGTGGCAGGCGGTCGTATTGTGCCAGCAGAAGAAGGGCTTGTCGCCCTTGCCGTTCTTGTCGAGCCATTTGAGCGTGTGCTGGAGCACTTCATGGTCGAAGGTCTCCATGCGCTTCCGCGTCAGCATCCCCGTGTTCTCGACCTTCTGCTTCCCCATCTTCCCGAACTTCGGATCCACCTTCGGGTCATCCTTGTCCGTCGCCCACGCATGGAGCACGCCGCGCGGGCCGTACTTCTTCAGGTAGTCCGGATTCTTCTGGCCGGGGTAGTCGAGCTCCTCCGGTTCCTCCTCGGCGTTCAGGTGGTACAGATTGCCAAACCACTCATCGAAGCCGTGCACCGTCGGGAGGAACTCGTTTCGATCGCCGAGGTGGTTCTTGCCGAATTGCGCCGTAGCGTATCCGAGCGGCTTCAGGACTTCAGCGAGGGTCGGATCGACCTTCTGGATCCCTCTCGTCGACCCAGGGATCCCGATCGTGGTCATCCCCGTTCGGACGGGATATTGCCCCATGATGAAAGCCGCGCGGCCCGCTGTGCAGCTCGGCTGCCCGTAGTGGTCGGTGAAGATCGCACCCTCCTTCCCGATGCGATCGATGTTGGGGGTGTGCCCCATTAGTCCGTGCGTGTACGCGCCGACGTTCCACAGTCCGATGTCGTCGCCGAAGATGACAAGGATGTTCGGTCGCTTTCCGTTTCCCTTCGCTCCATTCGTCTTCTTGGCGGTAGCCATCTGTTGGCTCCTTGCGGTGGTGGGCTCTTGGCGTCGCGCCCTGGTTGCTTTGCGACTCGGACGGATTGGAAACGCTTGGCCTTCGAGCCGCAGAACATCGAAAGGACTGCGGCGTAAGGCAAGCGAGCTGAGGCTCCGCATGAGCGCGATCGCAGACGCTCAGGTCGCTCGGAGGTGCGGCGTCGACTAGTGTCCGAACCGCCGCGCCGGCAGTGTGACCGTCCGTGTCAGCCCGCCAAAGGTGCGCCTAGGATCCCACCCGTCGAGGTCTCGCATGCGCAGACTGCTGTCGCTCTTCTCGATCGTGATGCTCTCTCCACTCTCGGCACTCGCGCAGGCGGCGACGCCTGGCCCCTACACGCTGCGGCAGATACTGAGCTACCCCTACGCGTTGGAGCTCGTCGCCGCGCCGACGGGAGCGCGCATCGCCTGGGTCCTCAACGAGCAAGGAGTGCGGAACATCTACGAGGCGCACGCGCCCGACTGGAGCGCGCACCGCCTGACGCGATACACAGCCGACGACGGGCTGGAGCTTACCCAGCTCGCGATCACCTCCGATGGGCAGACGGTCGTCTACGTGCGCGGCGGCGATCACGATGCGAACTGGGAGGTGACGCCGCCGGGGGCGACCTCGCCGGTGGCGCAGCCGAAGGTCGAGATCTGGGCCGTGCGGACCGACGTCGACTCTGCGCCGCGCCTCCTCGCCGAGGGTGACGAGCCAGCGGTCTCGCCACGCGGCGACCGCGTGGCGTTCGTGCGCAGTGGCCAGGCGTTCGCGGTGCCGCTCGCTGGCGGCGACGCCAAACAGCTCTTCTACGCGCGCGGGAAGACCGGCGGACTGCGCTGGTCACCCGATGGCTCGCGCCTCGCCTTCGTCTCGAATCGCGGCGACCACTCCTTCATCGGACTTTTCACGCCCGACTCCACAACACTGCGCTGGCTCGCCCCGTCGACCACGCAGGACTCCGAGATCCGCTGGTCTCCCGACGGCAAGGCGATCGCGTTCATCCGTGTGCCAGGACAGGGAGGATCGCCCCTTCCCTTTCTCGTCGATGTGCCACAGCCGTGGGCGATCTGGGTCGCTGACGTCGCGAGCGGCGCCGCGCACGCAGTGTGGCGCGCCCCCGCCACACTGCGCGGCAATTTCCCCGAGACAGCTGGCGATGCGAACCTCGCCTGGGGAGCGAACGGGCGGATCATCTTCCTCTGCGACATTGACGGCTGGCCGCATCTCTATTCGGCGCCTGCGGCCGGTGGTGCACCGACGCTGCTCACGCCCGGGAGCTTCATGGTGGAGCACGTCGCGATGAGTCCCGACCAGCGTTTCATCGTCTACAGCGCGAACACCGGCGCCGATCCGAACGACGATGACCGCCGTCATATCTTCCGGGTGTCCACTGACCGCGCGGATGCCGCCGCGCTCACCAAGGGGGAGGGCGTCGAGTGGACGCCGGTCGTCACCGGCGACGCCAAGAGCGTCGCGTTCATCAGCGCGACGCCGAAGCGGCCGCCGATCCCCGCCGTGCTCGCACTCGGAGCCCCCGCACCGGGGGTCCTCGCCGAGGACCGCATCCCCAAGGACTTCCCACTCGCGAGCCTTGTGACGCCGCGCAAGGTGACGTTCAAGGCACCCGACGGCACGCTGATTCACGGGCAGCTCTTCCAGAAGGACGGGCTCACGGGGAAGAACGCGGCCGTCGTCTTCATCCACGGCGGACCGCCGCGGCAGATGCTCCTCGGATGGCACTACATGGACTACTACTCGAACGCGTACGCGATGAACCAGTATCTCGCGAGCCGCGGCTTCGTGGTCATGACTGTCAACTACCGGCTCGGCATCGGCTACGGGCACGACTTCCATCATCCGCCGCACGCCGGCCCATGGGGCGCCGCCGAATACCAGGATGTGCTTGCCGCCGGGCGATGGCTCGCCGCGCAGCCAAACGTGGATGCGAAGCGCGTCGGCCTGTGGGGGGGCTCCTATGGCGGCTACCTCGGCGCGCTCGCCCTCGCCCGAAACTCGGACGTCTTCGCCGCCGACGTCGACCTCCACGGCGTGCATGACTGGGTCGCCGATCTGCGCGAGTATCTCTCCTACCCCACCTGGCAGTACCAACGCGGAGATCTCGACAGCGCGCGTGCGGTCGCGTGGCGCTCCTCGCCGGTGGCGGACATCGCGACGTGGAAGAGCCCCGTGCTGCTCATCCAGGGAGATGACGACGGCAATGTGTACTTCTCGGAGATGGTCGGACTCGTGCGGCGCCTCGACGCCGCGGGGGTCAAGTACGAGCAGCTCGTGCTGCCTGACGAGATCCACGGCTTCCTGCTGCATCGGTCGTGGATGACAGCGGACTCCGCGACGTCAGCATGGCTGACGAAGACGATCGGGAGGCCCTGAGAAACCTCACGCACCATGTGGCGCGCGGTGGCCGCGCGAGAGGCGAGCGGCTAAGGGATCGCTTCGCTCCCTTGCACCGGCTGATAGCTCACACCGAGTTGGTCGAACAGGAAGGCATAGTGGTCGGCCAGCTGCTCCAGCGCACGGTTGAGACCGGTGCCGAACCCGTGACCGGCGTCGGGTTCCGTCCACAGAAGAATCGGGCGAGAGGACGTCGTCGAGGCCTGGAGCCGAGCCGCCATCTTTCGCGAGTGGTAGGGATCCACCCGCCCGTCGTTGGCTCCTGTCGTGAGGAAGACAGCCGGATAGTTCGTGCCGACGACGACGTGGTGATAGGGGGAGTACGCGTATAGTGCCCTGAACTGCTCCGGGTTCTTGACCGTGCCATACTCGGTGACGTTGAACGCACCGTTAGGCGTTGTCTCGACGCGCAGCATGTCGTAGATCCCCACTTCGGACGCCACGGCCTGGAACAGCTCCGGATGCTGCGTTAGCACGGCGCCCATGAGGAGTCCGCCATTGCTCCCGCCTGTAATGGCGAGTCGGGCGGGGCTCGTATACCCAGAGTCGATCAGGAATTTCGCGCAGGCGATGAAGTCGTCGAACACGTTCTGCTTGTGAGTGAGCATGCCACTGGTATGCCAGTCCTCGCCGAACTCGCCGCCCCCTCTTAGGTTGGCGATCGCGTAGATGCCTCCCTGCTCGAGCCAGAGGCGCAGGGTGGGATCGTAGAACGGGCTCATGGAGATCCCGTAGCCGCCGTACCCGGTGAGCAACGCCGGGGAATGGCCATCGCGAGGCTGACCGCGGCGCCGAATGATCGTCATCGGGACCATCGTTCCATCCGCGGACTTGGCCAGCGCGCGGATGGCCTCGATGTCTGTCGGCATCGGTTGTGGCCGCACCAGCGGGACCTTCTCGGCGTGAGGCATCCCCGGTACATAACGATACCACGACCCCGGATCTGTGTAACCGGTGGCGTAATACAGGAGAGTGTCGCCGCCGAGCACACTCAATCCGTAGGCCGCCTCGACTGGCGGCACCGGAACCACCACCTGCCGCGAGGTCGCGAGATCCACGGCGCGGATCTCGGTCGGGCCGCCAACGATCGACCTCACGTATAGCTGCGTCTTCCCCGGTGCAATGCCGTCGACGGCGCCCTGGCCCTGAGGATACAGCAGGTGAGCGTGCCCCATGTCCGGAGCGTCGAGCGGCAGACGCATCACCCGTCCGCGAGTGGTTCCCGCCAGAGAGACGATATAGAGACCACTCTCGTCGAGTCGGGCGATCCGGATCTTGTCTTCGTAACGATCCACCTGTGTCCAGCGGCCTCCCGGATTCATGAGCCAGTGCAGGATGTCCCCACCATCTCCATTCTGGACCGACGCCAGCAGGTATCGCGGGTCACCGGCAGCCTGAAGCTCGACCTCGGCGATCCGAGGAAACTCCTTGCCGACAACGTACCTGTCTTCGGTGAGCGGTCGGCCCAGGCGATGAAGGTAGACCTGCTGATAGAAGTGGGCGTCGGAGTCTGCGCGCTCTCCCGGCGCGGGATAGCGCGTGTAGTAGATCGCGGTGTCGCCGTCCCAGGCGGCGCTCCCCCCACCCGTGGGGTATTGCACGCGCGGGATGCTGTCGCGCAGTCGCTGTCCGGTGAGCGCGTCATACAGGAAGAGGGTACCGGCCTCACTGCCTCCACGAGAGAGAGAGGCCGCGACCACCTTGCCGTCACGCGATGGGACGTACCAATCGATGGTGAGATCGTGCGCGGAGTCGGTGTTCGGATCCACGACCACGTGCGCTGTGCCCGGGCTATCGATCGACCGTATCACCACCAGGACGCCCTGATCGAGCTGCGGGTCGTATCTCATCACGAAGATGCCGCCCTCCGTCCGGCGCGGCGCGCCGAACGCGGTCAGCGTGTCGCGCACGAGCTGCGAGAGCCGGTGCGCAATCGCTGCGCGTTCAGGCAGCCCATCCAAGTAGGCTCGCGTTCGCGCGTTCTGCGCGTCACTCCATGCCTTTACGGCGGAGTCAGAGGCAGGCTCGAGCCATCGATAGTCGTCGGTGACCGTGATCCCCTGATACACATCGGCGACTGGCCGACGGGGCGTGGCGGGCGGCGGCGGCGTCGTGTGCGGAGCGACGGCGCTGGAGGGGGCAGTCTCCGCACTATGCTGCGGAGCGGACGAGGACGTACCGGTTGCGCACGCACCCGATACCAGCATACAGCAGACCACTTCCACACTGAAACGATGCGTCATTGGCCCACCTCCGCCGAACTTGGAGCGCGCAGACCGCCTCGGCCGCTGCCTACGCGACGCGTGCCCTCGCATCTCTGGCACCGAAGCCTGACAAGCAGAAGGGGGGTGAGCTCCCGAAGGACTCGAGCTGCCACACATCGGTGGACAAGACTGCGTTCAGTGGAAAACGATTGTGGCGATGCAGGCCGCGGAGAATAAGACGCGCACGGATAAAGATGTCTTGGTCGTGCCAGGGTCGCCTCGGCTCCGCAGAGCCAACGTCAGTGCGAGCGCCCCTGCAGATACTGGTGCCGCGCGGTAGTGATCCAGGAGACGGCGTTGAACAACGCGCTGGTGGACCACGCGAACATCACGAGCCCCGTGATGCTCTCGGCGGCGCTCATGTAGATCCATGCGGGCGGGAGGGTCGCGGTGCTCAGCGTCGTGAAGGCGAGCGAGGAATTGTACACCGCGAGCCAGAACGTCGGGTAGCCCGCGACGTACCGTAAGACAACCGCCCATCCGATGATCTCCGTCACGTGTAGCACGAACAGAAATAGCATGAGCGCCGTCATGATCGAGAAGACGCGCTGCAGCGTCGCGCGCACGATCACCCAGCCCTTCATGCGGGCGATGAGCTCGGTGAGGAAGACCATGCCCACGGTCTGGAGCAACCCCGTCCCGACCATGAGCATCGCGGCGACGAGGACCTGACGGCCTTCCTGCTCGACGTTCATCGGCGAGAGAAAATATGACCCCGGCGGAACCCGGCGAGGCCGCGCACCGTCGATCTAGACGGCACACGGGCGCTCCGGGTGACTGGTGGGCGGAGTATGCGTTCACCCATCTCAACGACAGCCTTCACTGCTTGCAAGCGCTCGGTGGCACGTTCGGCCGTCCACTCATTTGCGGCTTGTTGAGTGCCGTGAACGGCTCGGAGGCGGACACACCGTGAGGACCGCGAGCGGTGGGACCACGCATCTCGCCTTTGTCTACAAGTGTGAGTAGGGCGAACGGCTGACGGTGCTCGCCGGTTCACGGAGCGGGGGTCATTGCTCGACTCCACCGCTTGGCTGCCCGACAAATAGCAGGGGCGGGACTCGAACCCGCGACCCCGGCATTATGAGTGCCGTGCTCTAACCAGCTGAGCTACCCTGCCGACGTTGATACTCTTCAACTTAGCCAATCGACCACCGACCTCAACTAATTGTCCCCACCCAATTCGCACCCATCCCCGCGTTTTTCTGTCGCAGCGTCCTGCGCCGCCGCGATTCGCTCCCACCGGTCGCGTTCCTGCTGCGACGGAAGGAAACGGTCATAGACTTTGAGGGCAAGGGTCGCGTCGGCATGCCCCAACGCTTCGAGCGGATGGAGCGGCGACCGCCGGATTTGTGTCGCCGATGGAGTAGGCGCCCCATACGGCAGGAAACTGACTTCGAAAAAGCGGCGCTGGTTACTGAGTGCCCGGTTCTTTCCGACTGGTTGTCGAACTCCTCGAGGAAGTCGGCGAGTCGTTTCGGCGTCAACCCATGGCCGCTCTGCCCCACTTCGGCCTATGGGCCATCCGGCCGCTGCTTGAGCCAGACACGCATCGGTGCTCCGAATTGCACACCGGCAGGGCTCGCACGAGTGCGGCAGCCTCGGGTAATGGCTCATGCGCAACGGCCCCATCCCGACGCCGCTTAGGAGAATCCCTGACACCGTGCGGGTTCAGAGCGCAGACTTTTTCGGTCATGGCAAATGCGGCGAGATCCAACCGTCTCGACAGCCGCGCCTCAGCGGCAGGCGACGACGATGGCAGCATGGGCGGCGCGATAATGCACGTGCCCGCACGCCGCAAGAATCCAACTCGGAAAAGAAGTAGTTCGGTCACACGGCGCCTGCTCCGACCAGCGGGCGCCGGTTCACCACGACGGGCAGTCCCACACCGATCCTCATCCCGGTGAGGAAAGAATAGACCATGACGACGGGGCCACCGCGCCGACGGCGTGCAGCCGCCATTGCCCTGGCGGTGTTCGGGAGCGCAACCACGGCCCTCGCTGCTCTCACCCAGGCCGTGCTCCACACGGACCGTGTCGCGCGGTGGGATCGAGCCTCGGACTCCTGGTTCTACGCTCACGAAACCCCTGCCGGCGATCGCCTGGCCGTTCTGGTCTCGTTCCTCGGGCTGCCCGGAGCGTGGATCGTCGGTGTCGTCGTGGGTCTCGTGCTCGTGTGGATGCGCCAATGGCTCTTGCTGGGCGGTTGGGTCGTGGCTCTCGGCGGAGGCGGACTTCTGGAGCTCGGGCTGAAAGCGGCGATCGACCGTGCCCGGCCGCCGTACGGGACCACGCTGCTCCACGGGCATTCGTCGAGTTTCCCGAGCGGCCATGCGATGGCCGCCTGCGTGTGCTACGTGATGCTCGCGTACGTCATGACGCAACTCGTTGCACTCGACCGTTCACGTGTTGTAATGGTGTACGCCGCGGCCGGCCTCATCATCGCGGCCGTCTCATTTAGTCGCCTGTATCTCGCCCTCCATTATCCGAGCGATGTGCTGGCGGGACTCCTCGCGGCCGCTGCCTGGCTCGCGTTGTGTATCGGGGGAATGCAATGGGCCAAGCGCTAAGGCTCCCAATTCC
This sequence comes from Gemmatimonadaceae bacterium, assembly GCA_035623475.1. GTDB lineage: Bacteria > Gemmatimonadota > Gemmatimonadetes > Gemmatimonadales > Gemmatimonadaceae > DASPTK01. Next base: position 19,146 of record DASPTK010000129.1, read on the forward strand.
GGCGTTCGTAAACACCGGTGGTCGCTCCGCTGCGGAGGCGGAGCGCGCACTTGCCCAGGCAGGGGGGACCTTTGACGTTCGGCGCGTTGAACCAGCCGGGGTCGTGGCGGCGATTCGGACCGCGATTGCGAACGGCGCGACGCGCGTTGCCGTCGCAGGAGGTGACGGAACAGTCGAGATGGCGGCTTCTCTGCTGGCCGGGTCCCCGGTCGAGTTGGCTGTGGTTCCCGGCGGCACGTTGAACCATTTCGCCCGGGACTATGGGATCCCCAGCGACGCGAAGGAGGCGATCGACGTGGCGGTCTCGGGCGCCATCCGGACCGTCGACGTCGGTGTGGTGAACGAGCGCATCTTCATCAATACCAGCACGGTCGGTGTATACGTGCCCTACGTGCAGATACGCAAGCGTTTCGAGCACTACGTCGGGTATCGAGTAGCGAGTGTGCTGGCGGCCCTGAGGATTGTCCCGCGCCTGCATGGCGTACGCGTGACACTCAAGCGGGCGGACGCATCCGTGGTACGCGTGACACCGTTGCTATTTGTCGGGGTCGGCGAACGGACGCTGACTCCACCGGCGATAGGCGCGCGCGTTGCCGGAGGCGCTCGTGCGCTCCATGTCATGATCGTAGAACGACCCGACAACGCGCGCCGCTGGACGCGGTCGTACGACCGGTCCGCGAGCGGGCGCGCGTCTCCGTGGCCGGGGTGGTCGCCGTCGTTCCTCGAGGCCCATCTCGTCGACGGCGGGCAGGTCGAGCTGTTACCCGAAGGCCAGCGCATCGCGGTCGACGGCGAGATCGTATCGATGCGATCTCCGCTCAACTACCGCCTTTGGCGAGACGCGCTGCGCGTCGTAGGCCAGTAGGCCAGGAGCACCGAGGCGCACATCCTCCTGGGTTCCCTGACGAGCATTGAGCGAATCCCCGATGGTGGCGGGCGACCAGAGCGGCCAAGGTTTCTATGGCCACTTTTGTTACTCGGTTGCCTCTTGGCCTGACACGCGAAACTGGGAGTGAGAACAAAGGAGAGTAACATGACATCCAATCCGATCCAATCCGGCTACCGGCGCATCTGGTGGGGGCTCGTGGTGCGCGGAGCGCTGGGCGTTGTGCTTGGTGTCTTCATCATCTGGCGGCCGCTGGACTCGGTCGCCGCGTTTGCGCTGGTGATCGCCCTGTGGGCGTTGTTGAGCGGGATCGCAGAAATCGTGCACTCCTTCGATCTCCGGCCTGTTCTCGAGCACTGGTGGCTCATGCTGCTGAGTGGCGTGATCAGCATGGGGTTCGGTATCGCCGCGCTGTACTACTACCCGGGCCTGTCGCTCACCTTCGCCATCGTATGGACGGCCTGGTGGCTGTTCGCAACGGGGTTCTTCGCGATCTATGAAGCCATCCTCGAGCGACGATCGCAGATGCCGTGGGGGTGGACGTTGACGTGGGGCATCCTTGCCCTAGCGACCGGCATTCTGTGCCTCGTCAGCCCACCGGCGACACTCGCAGCCATCATGTCGGTCATCGCTGCGTTCGCAATCGTGAGTGGCGGGGTGCTCTTGTACGGCGCGTACAAGCTCTCCTCCTTCAAGAGCGAGTTCGTCGCGGGGCTTCAGACGCCGGGTACGCGCTGAACATCTCCGATGCAGTGACCAAAGGAGCAGCGGGCCTGCGCCCTGGCGATTCGCAGAGCGCAGGCCGAGCCGGGTGGATACGGCCCATCAATCGACACGGCCATCGGCAAACTCGGGGGCGTCGGTTTGCCACGCACACGTTTGACCGTCGTGAGGAGCAACTCGTGCGAGACGTTAACGAATTCAAGGCGCAGCTCAAGGAACTGCGGGAGGAGCTGAAGTAAACCAACGCTTCGAACAAGGCCGCGGTTCAATTAGAGATCGACAGGACACGGAGCAGCTTGGGCATCGGCCACTTGTGCCGAGGCGCGCTCGGCGGCATCCTCGTGCGATCAAGGAGGCCGAATGGTTCACGCTCTGCGCTATGAAGGCGGCTTCGAGCAGAACTTCGACAAGCTCAAGCCGAGCGCGACGACATACATCAGCTCCTCTGGTACGGAGCACAAGCTCCCGCCCTGGCCCGGCGGTATCGACGGACTTCGTATCGGATATATGGAAAAGGCCGGAAAGAAGTTCGCGGCCGTCCGCGTTCAGCACGGCAAACTGGACATCGTCCTCAAGAACCCCATCCTGATCGATCCCGTCCGTCACATGGGGAACAAGCGCTTCGCTCCGGAGCCGACGCTGATCGCCGACGCGCCGGCCGCCGCGCTCCTGCGCGACGTGATCGAGTCCAACGCCCCGCAGCGGGACGAGCTCCTCAAGGTTCGTGACCAGCTCCGCGACCGCGACCGCCAATCCTCCCGGAAAGCCTAACTAGCGACGTCACCGCCTCCGATTGGGACACCCGCGCGGGCGGCGAGGGCGAGTGAGACCCGGCCGAGCGTGAGATGCAGCGCGCCCCCGCGCAGCGATCCGTGAGAGGCTCCTGACTCTCCGCGAGCGATGGTGAGTGGGAAGAAACGTTGATGGCGCTGGTGCGGGACTAGGGTCCGGATAGACTGGGATGCGTCCCTGGACTTGGAGACACCCGTGCGCCGCCCGCTCGCGACTCTCTCCTCGGCGCTGCTCCTCGGCGCCGCCATCGCCGCCTGTTCCTCCTCCACGACATCGTCGTCGAGCGTCTCTGACGACGTGATCGCCACCGACGTCGCCTATGCGTCGGCGCCGGAGCTTGGGAACACCTACTTCGCCTACTACAACTATTTCGGCGTCCCCATCGCGGTGAACCGAATCCCTACGAGTCCCCCGATCTCGGCGCGCCTTGTCGCGGCGACCCGCCGCCCGAGCGCGCTGACCACGGCCTTTTCGTGCGCCCCGAACACCACCACCGGCACGCGTACCTTCCCGACAGCGACTCAGACCGACACGACCGCGTACACGCACACCTGGGAATTCTTCGATTCGGAAGGGTGTCAGGACGCGCTCGACGACAATACCGATTCAGTGGTGTTCACGAGCAGCACGACGAGCGCCTTCAACGACAGCGACCAGGGTTGGACGAAGCACGCAACAGGTGACCTATCGGCGACACTCTCCGGCGGCGGCGGCGCCACCCTTCACGCCGCCACGACGCACGTCTGGAACTCCACCGCCTCCGGCAACGGCACCACCGTGCACACCGGGACCAATCAGACCAGAACCTACACAGGCTCCGCTGTGGACACCGGTACGGCCGTGACCTTCAATCACCCGCTGGGGTCGGAGCTCTTCCCCACGAGCGGAACGCTCTCCCGCTGGGGAAACTCGACGCTCAACGTGACAGGCAACGTCACCGAGACGAAGAGCGTGGCGCTCCACATCCTCGTCACGTTCGATGGCACAGGGACGCCGAAGCTCGAGGTCTTCAACGCAACGAGCGGCACGCTCATTGTTACCTGTACGCTCGATCTCGTCGCACGGCGCGCCACGACAGGGAGCTGCCACACGTAGCCATGTCGGCGCAGGATCGATCGCGCGCAGAGAAAAAGGCCAGAAGCAAACAGCCTCCCGCGGACGGGAGGCTGTTTGCGCATCCGGCGCCGACGGGGTGAGAGTTCGCTCCGCTACGCGAGCGGGCGTGGCGGCAGGAAGATCTCCGTCTCGTAGACCTCGTTGGAGGCCAGAGCTGTGGTCTGGGCGCCTCTCCCCCCTGCCACGAACGCGAGCGGCCCGCCGAACGGTAACGCCAACCGCCGCGCTGCCGGCAGAATAGTCAGCGTGTGCGCGAACCGCTCCGTCGTCATGCTCGCCATGGGCGTCCACTGGAGCGACGAAGGGTCGAAGAGCTCCGCGCTGCTGAGCGTCTCCCACAGGATGCCGCCCAAGCTCTTGTCGATCCCGCCAGTCGCGAGCACCATGCCATTCGACAGCGCGGCGGCGTGTGCGCGCCGCGCCGACAGCAACGAGCCCACGACACTCCACGCTCCGGACGCAGGATCGTACAGCTCACAGCTGCTCACCGACGCCTGCAGCGGGGGATCGTAGGGCATACCCACCATCGAGGCACCGCCGGCGATCAGCACCCTGCCATCAGCGAGCCTGGTCGCCGTGTGATCGGCGCGCGGTACGGTGAAGCTGTTCGCTGGACTCCACGTCTGAGATTGCGGGTCGTACAGCTCGGCGTTGACTCCACTGACCGCCAGCGCTCGGCCGTCGAGCAGAGGGGTCAACGTCAGCCCCGAGCGCGCCTCGCGCATTGGACCGACGACCGTCCACACCTGACGGACGGGGTCGTACTCCTCGGCGCTGGTCAGTGGACCATCGATCGTACTGCCGCCGGCCACCAACACTCGCCCGTTCGTCAGCAACGCCGCGGCATGAAAGAAGCGAGCCTGCTTGATGCGCCCCGTCGCGTACCACTCGCCACTCTGCGGATCGTACAGCTCCGTGTTGGTGGGCGTGTAGTCGTTGATGTCGGCGCCGCCGACGACGATCACCTTCCCGCTCGGCAATAGAGTGGCGGTGTGCCCGGCTCGATCGTAGAACAAGCTGCCGGTCGGGGTGCACGCACCGGTCTGTGGGTCGAAGAGCTCCGCGGTGCGCACCGGGCCGATGTCGTCGCTCCGACCGCAACAGATCAGGACCCGGCCGTCGTTCAGCAGCGTCGCCGTGTGTTCGTCGCGCGACATGGTGAGACGTCCCGTCGCTACCCACGCGTACATCCGCACCTCCCCGCGAACACCGGGCTTCGATCCGATCGCGTTAGGCTCAACACTACCGATCGCGCCGCGTAACGTCCAGTAAGCCGATCGCGGATTCCGACGACTCCTCCGCGGCCGGAGACCGCGAACGTCGGCTTTTCGGGGTGACGGCGTGCGCGTCGGGGTGCCAAAAACAAAAACGGCCCCCTGGTTATCCAGGAGGCCGCTCTATTTATCGAATAGCGGGGGCGGGATTTGAACCCGCGACCTTCGGGTTATGAGCCCGACGAGCTACCAGGCTGCTCCACCCCGCGTCAGTGGCTTGAACCTAGCCGAGCCTGAGAGGGTCGTCAAGCCGCACCATCGCGAGCGTAAGCCGAACAGCGCGCACGGGTTGCGGCTCCGGTGGCTGTTACTGGTGCCTTGCGCCGGCGCTCTCCTGCGACACCGCACTGTCCGGCTCAGCGAATCGGTAGAGGATCTCCTTCTCCTTCACCATGCCGAACTCCTCACGCGCGATCCGCTCCTGCGTCGCTGGATCCGAGACGATGGCGTGCTTGAGACGCTCGAGAGAATCGATCTCCCGGCGAAGGGAGTCGATGCGGCCAAGGAGCTCCCGCCGCCTCATTCGCTGGTGGATTAGGTCGCTCGTCCCGTACTCTCCCCCCTCGACGCCGAAGAGGATCGACAGCACGAGCACGGCGATCCCGCCGATCTTCCATGGAGTGAGCTTCGTTCGCTGTGCCGCCATCCGACCTTCACTCCTCGACCGCTGCCTGTCGCACGCTACAGTGAGTCACAGACCGTAGACCGCACCACCCGGATATTCCGCCGACTCGCCCAACATTTCCTCGATTCGGAGCAGCTGGTTGTACTTGGCCACCCGATCGGTGCGCGAGGCGCTCCCCGTCTTGATCTGGCCGGCGCTCGTCCCCACGGCGAGATCGGCGATGAAGGTGTCCTCCGTCTCCCCCGATCGATGGGAGATCACCGACAGATAGCCCGCGGAGCGCGCCATCTCGATCGCCTGCAGCGTCTCGGTCAGGGTGCCGATCTGATTGACCTTGATCAGGATC
>DASPTK010000130.1:0-83679 GCA_035623475.1 Gemmatimonadaceae bacterium
CGGTCTGGGACTGGCGATCAGCCAGTGGATCGCGGAAGCCCACGGCGGAACGATCTCGGTGCGCTCCCGCCTCGCCCGCGGAAGCACCTTCACGGTCACCCTCCCGCTCGCTGAGCAGGGCGAGCTGGCGCTGACTCCGCCGCTTCCGGAGCAGGCGACCGCGTAGCTCCCACAACAATTCGTAACAGCTGCTTCACCGATTCTTAATCTTCGTTGCATTCCGGCGACATGGTGGACCGGTAGGTTATGTCGCGGCACGAAGTGGCTCTTTTGATCGGCACCTCATCCATCGCGGAGCGAATCCCGCATGTTCTCCACCCTTCTCGAGTCGAAGCGGAAGCGCGACAAAACCTTCGGCGAGACCGCGGCGAGCGTCGTCCTTCATGCGGTTCTCATCGGGCTCGCCGTCTATGGCACGTTGCACGCCGCGGACAAGCTCGACGACAAGATCAAGCAGGAAGACCTGAAGTTCGCGGTCTTGAAGCCGCCACCGCCCCCTCCGCCGGAGCCGGAGAAGCCGCCACCGCCGGATGTCGTGGCTGCGCCGCCGCCGCCAAAGGGATTCCAGGTGCTCACGGCCCCGATCAACATCCCGGACAAGATTCCGGATGTCGACCTCTCGAAGGCCGTCACCAACGAGAGCGACTTCTCGGGGAAGGGCGTCGCTGGTGGACGGGCCAACGGCGTCGAGGGCGGCACTCCAACCAACAGCGATCAGCCGCTCTTCGAGTTCCAGGTCGAGAAGCCGGTGCTTCCCAAGGACGGGAACCCACCCCCCAAGTATCCGTCGATGCTGGAGAGCTCGCGTGTCGAGGGTGAGGTGCTTGCCCAGTTCGTGGTCGACACGCTCGGCAAGGCGGACATGAGCACGTTCAAGGCGCTCCAGTCGACCAACGATCTTTTCGTCGGATCGGTGAGAAATGTGCTTCCGCAGTGGAAGTTCTACCCGGCGGAAGCCGGCGGCCGCAAGGTGAAGCAGATCGTGCAGCTGCCGCTCAAGTTCACGGTTCCCAAGTAATCGCGCTCGCCAACTCCCAGTAGAGGTTTCCCATGAACGTCTCTCTTCTCGCGATGTGGAGCTCGATGGGCTATTTCGCCAAGGGCATCGTCTTCGTCCTTGCGATCATGTCGATCTTCTCGCTCACGGTAATGATTCAGAAGTGGTGGCGGCTGTCGAAGGCGCAGGCCGAGACCCGCAAGTTCGCCCCCGAGTTCTCGCAGTTCCTCGAGGAGGACAACCTCACCGAGGCGATCAAGCTGGCCGAGGGCTACAAGAAGTCGCACGTCGCCCGCGTGCTCGGTGGCGCGCTGAGCGAGGTGAAGCCGTTGCTGCAGGATGGTTCGGTCACTGTCGCCGACATCAACTCGGCCGAGCGTGCGGTCGAGCGCAACATGCTGATCATCATCTCGGAGCTGAAGCGCGGCTTGGCGGTGCTCGCCACCGTCGGCGCCACCGCGCCTTTCGTCGGACTGCTCGGCACGACCGCCGGAATCGTGAACTCCTTCGCCGGCATGGCCCAATCGGGCGCGGCCGGGATGGGCGCGGTCTCCGCCGGTGTGGCCGAAGCTCTGATCACGACTGCCTTCGGTCTCTTGGTCGCCATTCCCGCGGTGTGGGCGTACAACTACTTCACCACCAAGATCGACAACCTGACGGTCGAGATGACGTACACCGCCAAGGAGATGATCGATTATCTGATCAAGGGTGTGGCCGGTGAGTTCGGCCGGTCGCGCTTCACCCGCGAGTTCAACGCTGCGGGCGGCGCCAGCGGCCCGATCGCGCAGTAGTCGGCGCACGAGCGAGGGCTGATTCATGGCGATCTCGATGTCGAGTGGCAGCGTCAAGGCGGAACCGAACGTGACGCCGATGATCGACGTCATGCTGGTGCTGCTGATCATCTTCATGGTGGTCACTCCACTCATCAACGCTGGATTCAACGCGCAGCCGCCGCAGGGCGTGAACCTCAAGTCGCATCCCGAGGACAACAGCGATCAGGTACTCGGGATCGACGTGACGGGTCAGTATTTCCTGAACAAGAAGCCCATCCGGAACGAGACCTTGGGCGAGCAGCTCAAGTCGATCTTCGACGCCCGGACTCAGGACAAGATCCTCTACGTCAAGGCGGACAAGAACCTGGAGTACTCCAAAGTCCTCGACGCCGTCGACATCGCCGCGCACAACGGCGTGCGGGTCGTCGGCGCCATTAGCGAGCAGACGCCGGGCACCAGCTCCACGGTGGCGGGCGATGAAGGTCCCAAGAAGGGCGACTCGCCCCCCACTCCCTGACGGAGCGACCACATGGCATTCTCTTCTGGCGGGTCCGGGGGACTGACGAACGAGCCGAACGTCACGCCGATGATCGACGTGCTGCTGGTGCTGCTGATCATCTTCATCATGGCAGTGCAGAATCTGCGGAAGGCGATCGACGTCCAGCTCCCCGATCCCAATCCGCAGCAGGTACAGAGCCCGCAGCAGATGAACCAGATCGTGCTGCAGGTGCTACCGAACGGAGTGTTCAAGATCAACAACGAGGAGACGCCAAAGGCGAACCTGGCGAGCCGCCTCAAGGAGATCTACGATCCGCGGCCGGACAAGATCATCTTCATCAAGGGTGATCCGGCGGTGAAGTATCAGGATGTGATTTACGCCATGGATGTCTCGCGTGGCGCCGGTGTCAAAGTCATTGGTATGGCGCCGAAGCAGTAGCAGCCGTTCTGGCGGGTGCCGTAGGAGACGACGGACGAACCCTTGGGGGGCGTCCGTCGTATTATTTCTGGTGGTCCGACGTCGAGCCCGATGACTGTCCAGCAGCCCCCCAAGCCCCGTCGCCAACGGCGCGAGTATCGGCCTCCCGTCGGCATTCCCACCCAACCTCCTGGCCGGTGGGCGTTGCCGACGTCCGTCGTGTTGCATGCCTTGGCGATCCTACTCTTCCTCGCGCCGCTCCTCCTGGCGCCCGACGCCGTGCGGCAGGCGCTGCGCGCCGGGGGATTCGGTCCGGCAGGGGGCGGTGGGGGCGGGAAGCGCGGCACAGGTGGTGAACCTCAGGTGCGAGAGGCGCTGCGGTTCGCTCGCGTTGCTCCGCCGGCAGCTCCCCCCCCCGTCGCGCAGCCTCGCATCGAGCAGCGCCCGACGACGCCGCGCCCGCAGCCTCCCGTTGCCGAGCCGGTGCTCACGCCACCCAAGGTGGATGTGAAACTGGATATCGCAGCGCCGCACGTGGACCTGGCGCCTACGCCGGGTGTGGGCGGCGGTACCGGCAGCGACCAGACGGGCGGGACAGGACCGGGGACGGGGGGCGGCATCGGGACCGGAACAGGGACCGGCCGCGGATCGGCGAATGGGCCAGGAACCGGGGGCGGCGACGATCAAGTCTTCCCCGCCACGCTCGACTATTGGCCGCTGCCGCCACTGCCGTCGCCGAAGAGCGTGCAGGGGAAGCCGTTTCTCTTTCGCTTCGCGATCGATGAATTCGGCCGGGTCCACAAGGTGGAGTTCAAGTCCACCGGCGATGGCAACTACGACAAGCTGCTGCGGGAGCGGTTCAGCGAGTACCGGTTTCGCCCGGCGCACAAGGGAGATGGAACGCCCGTCGCGTCGATCCTCGAGGTGACGCTCACGCTGTAGCACCCGCGTGATCAACCTGCGCTCGGCTCCCTAGCCATCTCTGGCACTTGGAGTTACGTTTCCTCGGCTGATGCCAGGCGGCACCCGCTCGTCGGCGCAGCGCCAGCACCCCGGCCCGTCCTCCCAGCCGGGGTGAGTCGTATCGCCAATCGAGGAAGTCGATGAGCACCACCGCCGTCGAGCGTCCATTCGCCCCGCCCGAAAGCACGGAGTTCGTCAAGGCGATGACCTTGACGGACGCGACGATGCTCGTGGCCGGCTCGATGATCGGCTCCGGCATATTCATCGTTTCGGCGTCGATCGCTCGCACCGTCGAGTCTCCCTTCTGGCTCGTGGCTGCGTGGGCGATCACCGGGATCATCACTCTGCTCGGTGCGCTCGCCTACGGAGAGCTCGCCGCGATGTTTCCCCGAGCCGGCGGACAGTACGTTTTTCTCCGCGAATCGCTGGGTCCACTCACGGGTTTCCTCTACGGGTGGACCCTTTTTGTCGTCATCCAGACGGGGACGATTGCTGCCGTCGCGGTGGCGTTCGGCAGGTTCCTCGGGGTCCTCTGGCCGGCGATCACTCCCGACCTCTTCACCTGGTTCCCGAGATTCTCGATCGCCGCTCCCGGCGGCTCGATCGAGTTCGGCCTGTCGCCGCAGCGGGTCGTCGCCCTTCTCTCCGTCTGGGCTCTGACCTGGATCAACGTGCGCGGCGTGCGGGAAGGGAAGCTCGTCCAAACGACGTTCACGATGATCAAGGCCGCGGCTCTGGTGCTGCTCATCGTGCTCGGGCTGACGCTCGGACGCAACGCGACCGCGCTCGCCGCCAACTTCGGACCGGGACGATTCGTCGGGAGCGCGGCGCTGACCGGAGCGTTCGTGGTCGCCTTCGGCGCCGCGCTGGTGGGATCGCTTTTCTCGAGTGACGCGTGGAACAACGTCACCTTTGCGGCCGCCGAAGTCGTCAACACGAAGCGCAATCTTCCGCTTGCCCTCGCCTTGGGTACGGGCCTCGTCTCACTCCTGTATGTGAGCGCCAACCTGTCCTACCTCGCCGTGCTGCCGCTCCAGGGGGCGAAGGAGGGGGCGACGGTTCTGGCGCGCGGGATTCAGTTCGCCACGCAGGATCGGGTCGCGACCGCGGTGGCCGAGCAGATCTTTGGGGCGAGCGGGAGCTCGCTCATGGCGGCGGCGATCCTCGTCTCCACCTTCGGGTGCAACAATGGGCTGATCCTGGCCGGAGCGCGCGTCTACTACGCGATGGCGCGCGACGGCCTCTTCTTCCGACGCGCGGCGGAGTTGAACGTCAGGCGCGTGCCGGCAGTCGCGCTCACCGCGCAGGCGATCTGGACGACGCTCCTCTGCCTGACGGGGACCTACAGCCAGCTCCTCAACTACGTGGTCTGCGCCGCCCTTGTGTTCTACGTCCTCACCACCATCGGCCTGTTCGTGCTGCGCCGCACGCGTCCTCATGCCGAACGACCGTATCGGGCGATCGGCTATCCCTTTCTCCCGGTGCTCTACATCGTCCTTGCCGGGGCAGTGGCAGTGGATCTGATCGTCGCCGCGGCCACCCGGGTCCAGGCGGTTTCCGGGCTGGCCCTGGTGCTGATAGGTATTCCGGTCTACTTCTGGTGGCGCCGGCCGATCCCGGTGCCGACCTGACACCGTGCGGCCAATGGTAACGGCGCCGCCGAGGCGTTCGATGTTGCGTCCTTCCGTTCGACACTCTTGGAGATTTTCGACGATGAATCAGCTCGTCTCTATGTGGCGTCGTGTCCTTCCGTCCCTTCTCGCGTTGGCTGCCGCGCTCGCGCTGAGCCTGGCCGCGCCGATGACGGTCGTTGCCCAGGAGGCTGCGTCCGCCGGCGCTGCCACGCACAGCGAGGGGGGCGAGGCCAACCTCGTCGTTCCGGACCTCAGCTCGCAGAGCTTCCACGGCGTCGCCGGCCACACGCTTCTCGAGTACGGCCTGATCGTCTGCGCGCTCGGCCTGCTCTTCGGCCTGGTGATCTACTCGCAGCTCAAGCGGCTCCCGGTGCACGCATCGATGCGTGAGATGTCGGAGCTGATCTACGAGACCTGCAAGACGTATCTGGTGACGCAGGGGCGCTTCCTGCTGATCCTCGAGGTGTTCATCGGCCTCGTGATGCTGCTCTACTTCGGTGTGCTGCGGCACCTCGAGCCGATGCGCGTCGCCATCATCTTGCTCTTCAGCTTGATCGGCATCGCGGGAAGCTATGGTGTGGCGTGGTTCGGCATCCGCGTGAACACTTTCGCGAACTCGCGGACGGCGTTCGCCAGTCTCCGCGGAAAGCCGTACCCGTGCTACGCCATCCCGCTCAAGGCGGGGATGAGTATCGGCATGCTGCTCATCTCCGTCGAGCTGGTGATCATGCTCATCATCCTCCTCTTCATTCCGGGAGACTACGCCGGACCGTGCTTCATCGGCTTCGCCATCGGTGAATCGCTCGGCGCCTCGGCGCTACGTATCGCCGGCGGCATCTTCACCAAGATCGCCGACATCGGGAGCGACTTGATGAAGATCGTCTTCAACATCAAGGAAGACGATGCGCGCAACCCCGGTGTGATCGCCGACTGCACGGGTGACAACGCCGGCGACTCCGTGGGGCCGAGCGCCGATGGCTTCGAGACCTACGGCGTGACCGGCGTGGCGCTGATCTCGTTCATTCTGCTCGCCGTGAAGGAGCCGGCGATCCAGGTGCAGCTGCTCGTCTGGATCTTCGCGATGCGTGTCATGATGATCGTGGCGAGCGGCCTCTCGTACCTCCTCAACAGCACGATCGCCAAGGCCCGCTACGAGAATGTCGACAAAATGAACTTCGAGGCGCCGCTCACCTCCCTCGTGTGGCTGACGTCGATCGTCTCGGTGGTCCTGACCTACATCGTCTCCTACTATCTGCTCGCGCCACTCGGCGACGGAACGCTCTGGTGGAAGCTCTCGACGGTGATCACCTGCGGCACGTTGGCGGGAGCGATCATCCCCGAGTTGGTGAAGATCTTCACCTCGGTCGAGTCGACCCACACGCGGGAGATTGTCACCTCGTCGCGCGAGGGCGGGGCGTCGCTCAACATTCTCTCCGGCCTCGTCGCCGGAGATTACAGCGCCTTCTGGCTTGGCATGGCGATCATGTCGCTCATGGCCGTGGCGTACGGGGTGAGCACGCTCGGCCTGGGCAGCCTGATGCTGGCGCCGGCCGTCTTCGCCTTCGGCCTGGTGGCCTTCGGCTTCCTCGGCATGGGCCCGGTGACGATCGCCGTCGACTCCTATGGGCCGGTGACCGACAACGCCCAGTCGATCTACGAGCTGTCGCTCATCGAAGAGGTGCCCAACGTTCGCGAGCAGCTGCAGAAGGAGTATGGCTTCACGCCGAACTTCGAGGCGGCGAAGCATCTGCTCGAAGAGAATGACGGGGCCGGGAACACCTTCAAGGCGACCGCCAAGCCGGTGCTGATCGGGACCGCCGTGGTAGGTGCGACGACGATGATCTTCTCGATCATCGTCGCGCTTACCGATGGCCTGCGCCCGGAGTTCTTGCAGAACCTGTCGATTCTCTATCCGCCCTTCCTGCTCGGCCTCATTACCGGTGGCGCCGTCATCTACTGGTTCACCGGGGCCTCGACGCAGGCCGTGACCACCGGCGCCTATCGGGCGGTGGAGTTCATCAAGGCCAACATCAAGCTCGAGGGATCGACCAAGGCGTCGGTGAGCGACAGCAAGCGCGTGGTGCAGATCTGTACGCTCTACGCGCAGAAGGGGATGTTCAACATCTTCCTCACCGTCTTCTTCGCCACGCTGGCGTTCGCGTTCGTCGAGCCCTTCTACTTCATCGGGTATCTGATCTCGATCGCGCTCTTCGGACTCTACCAGGCGATCTTCATGGCCAACGCCGGTGGCGCCTGGGACAACGCGAAGAAGATCGTGGAGGTGGAGCTGCACCAGAAGGGAACGCCGCTCCATGCGGCGACGGTGGTGGGAGACACCGTTGGCGATCCGTTCAAGGACACGTCCTCGGTGGCGCTCAATCCGATCATCAAGTTCACCACGCTCTTCGGCCTCCTGGCAGTGGAGCTCGCCGTCTCCCTCACGGTGCAGCGCGGATCCGGGTTGAGCCACATCCTCGCGGCGGCGTTCCTGGCCGTCGCACTCGTCTTCGTCTGGCGCTCCTTCTACGCCATGCGGATCGAGGTGGTGGCGTCGGAAACGCCGGCGGCCGCCGTGGGCACGGCTGCGCGCACGCAAGCCTAACGCCAGCCCCCGGTCGCCATGGCGAATCTCTTTTCGCGCAAGCCGATCGCCGCGCTCCTCGAGGAGGAGGGCCGGCCGAATGCGCTCAAGCGCGCGCTCGGCCCGGGCGACCTGATCATGTTGGCGATCGGGGCGGTGATCGGGGCGGGGATCTTCGGCTCGATCGGCTCGGCGGCGGCCGGCCAGCTGGACGCCGCCGGCAACGTCGTTCGCAGCGGCGCCGGCCCGGCTCTCGTCATCTCCTTCCTCCTCCTCGGCGGTGCCTGCGCGTTGGCGGGTCTCTGCTATGCCGAGCTGGCGTCGATGATCCCGCAGGCAGGGAGTGCCTACGCGTATTCGTACGCGACGCTCGGCGAGATCGTCGCCTGGATCATCGGATGGGACCTCATTCTCGAGTACGCGGTCGGAAATGTGGCTGTGGCGATTTCGTGGGGCGACTACTTCAAGACGCTCCTCGCGGGGATGAACATCAGTCTCCCGATCTGGCTCAGCACGGGGTACCGCACGGCGCTGCTGAGCCCCGATCCGGCGGTGCATGGCTTGCTCGACTCGGCGCCGCACATCGGCGGGATCCCGATTCTGATCAACATCCCGGCGGCCGCGATCGTCCTGCTGATCACCTGGCTGCTGCTCATCGGTGTTCGCGAGAGCGCGCGCGCCAACAACATCATGGTGGCGGTCAAGCTCGTCGCGTTGAGCCTGTTCATCGTCGTCGGCCTCCAGCATATCGACACGGCCAACTACCACCCCTTCGCGCCTAACGGCTTCACCGGAATCCACCACGGCGCGGCGATCGTCTTCTTCGCCTACATCGGCTTCGACGCGATCTCGACTGCCGCCGAGGAGACGAAGAACCCGCAGCGGAACATGCCGATCGGGATTCTGGGTGGCCTCGCCATCTGTACGATCATCTACATCATCGTCGGCGCCGTGCTCACCGGGATGGTGAACTACACCAAGCTCGGCACGGTGGCGGACCCGCTCTCCTTCGCCCTCACCTCGGCGGGGATGACGCGAGTCGGGTGGCTGGTGGCACTCGGCGCCGTCTTCTCGATGTCGGCCGTGCTCCTCGTCTTTCAGTACGGACAGCCCCGTATCTTCTTCGCGATGGCGCGCGACGGTTTGCTGCCGCCGTGGGCGGCCCGAATCCACGGCAAGTACCGGACGCCGTACGTCACGACGATCATCACCGGTCTCTTCGTGGCGGCATGGTCCCTCATCGGCGATGCCGGTGAGACCTACGACCTCACGAACATCGGCACGCTCTTCGCCTTCGTCCTGGTGTGCATCGGCGTTCTCGTGCTGCGTCGCACCGATCCGCACCGCCCGCGGCCGTTTCGCGTCCCCTTCGTCGCGCCCGTGAGCATCATCGGAGCGGCCCTCTGCTTCTTCGTCATGTACGGGCTCCCCCGACTGGCGTGGATCCGTTTCCTCTGGTGGCTCGCCATCGGGTTGGTGCTCTACTTTCTGTACGGCTTCGGGCATTCCACGCTCCGGCGCGGATCGCCGCCGGTTGCCGTGCGGTCCGACTCGTCAGGTTCGTGACCAGGCGGCGCGTCGTGGTGCGCAACCGCCGCGCGTGATCGCCGCTCTGCGCCGCCTCTCCCTCACCCAGTGGATCATCATCTCGATGGTCCTCGGCGTCGCGCTCGGCGTGATCTTCCCCGACCCGCCGGCGGGGACGCCGGCGAGCGGGTTCGTCGCCTCCTCCCTTCAGCCTCTCTCCACCGCCTTCCTGCGGATGATCAAGCTGCTGATCGTCCCGCTCATTGCATCGACGCTGATCGTGGGGATCGCCGGACACGGTGACGACCTGAAGAAGGTGGGCCGACTCGCCTTCCGATCGATCATCTACTTCGAGATCGTCACCACCCTGGCTCTCGTCGTGGGGCTGCTGGCGGTCAATATCATCCGGCCCGGCGATGGAGTGAGCCTCGCCGCCGCCTCGGCATCGCAAGGCACGGAGCTCGCCTCCAAGCACGTGACGGCTACCGGGCTGATCGAGCACGTCGTGCCGCAGAGCTTCTTCGAGGCGGCAGCCAACAACGACGTGCTGCCGGTCGTCTTCTTCTCCGTGCTCTTCGCCGTGGCACTCACGCGGGTGGCGGCCGAGCCGAAGCGGACGATGCTCGGCTTCTGCAGGAGCGTCTCCGAGATCATGTTCGTCTTCACGAGCCTCGTGATGTGGTTCGCACCCTTCGGCATCGGTGCGGCGATCGCCGTGACGGTGGGGCGGAGTGGGATCGGGATCCTCGCCAATCTCGGCCTTCTCGTTCTCACCCTCTACGGCGCGCTGGTCGTCTTCATCCTCGGCGTTCTCCTCCCGGTGGCACTGATCGCGCGCGTCCCGGTGCGGCGCTTCGTGCAGGCGGTGAAGGAGCCGGCCCTGATCGCCTTCTCCACCGCGTCCTCGGAGGCGGCGCTGCCGCGTGCCATGCAGGCGATGGAGCGCCTCGGCGTCCCGGACCGGATCGTCGCCTTCGTCCTCCCGACCGGCTACTCCTTCAACCTCGATGGCAGCACGCTCTATCTCGCTGTCGCATCGATCTTCGTCGCCCAGGCGGCGGGGATCGCGATGCCGATAGAGACGCAGCTGCTCATGATGTTGACCCTGATGCTGACCAGCAAAGGTGTCGCCGCGGTGCCCCGAGCGTCACTTGTGATCCTATCGGGCACGTTGGCGCAGTTCGGTCTCCCGCTTCAGGGCGTAGCGGTGATCCTCGGCGTCGATGCGCTGATGGACATGGCACGCACGTCGACCAACCTCGTCGGCAATTGCCTGGCGACGGTCGTCATGTCGCGGTGGGAGGGAGAGCCGATTCCTTCCGACGGGCCGGCGCTCGTTCCTCAGCCCGGAACGCCGAGGTAGCGCAGGGCGGCCCTCACCGCGCCGCGCACCGGAACGACCTCTTCGGCAAGCAGCTGCGCCCCCGGCACCGCCGAGCGCAGTCGCTGCTCTACCCGCTTTCGGAGCGGCGCGCCCGGTGCCAGGAGACCGCCGGCGAGCGCCACCGGACAGCTCGATCGCTCATCCACAAAGAGGCGGCGCGCGAGCGTGCGGAGGTGTAGTGCTAGCTCCTCCGCCGCCAATCCCAGAAGCGCTGCCGCTCGCCGGTCGCCCGATTCGGCCACGCGCACGAGGACGGGCGCCAGGGCGGCGAGCATCGCCGGCGTGGCCGCCGCCGCCCAATCGATGAGGTCGGTCGGCTCGTTCACGCCGGCGGTCGTGAGCACCGCGCCCGTGAGCGCGGTCTCCGGTTCGCGCCCATCCGCGGCAGCCGTCACCACAGAGAGGACACGGCGGCCGATCCACACGCCTCCACCCTCGTCGCCGCAGATCGGACCCCAGCCGCCGCACCGGTCGATTATGCCCGTCGGCCCGCGGCCGAAGGCGACGGATCCCGTCCCCGCGACCAGCAGGAGGCCCGGTCCGTCGCCGAACGCATCGTCGAGCGCGACGAGCGCGTCTGCATGCACCACCACATCGGCGGCCAGTTCGCGCGCGGTGAGGGCCTCCACCAATGCCTGACGATGGTGCTCACGGCCGGCACCCGCTGCGCCGACGCAGAGCACCTGGGGCCTCACGCGGCCGACTCCGGCGGACGCGAGCGCCTCCCGCATGGCCCGGGCCATGACGTCCGCCGCACGGTCGACCTCCCCCGGCCGAACCGCGCTTCCTTCGGCATCGGCGCTCCCCAATACCGCGCCGGTTTCGTCCGCCACCATCACGCGCGTCTTGCTCCCTCCTGCGTCGATGCCAACCACCAGTGCCGTCATGTGCTCCCGGGCGCCGCCGCCGGTGCGGGGTGAGTGAATGACGCGGCGATCCCCGCCGCGAGTGTGATGGTCGTGCCGATGAGGACGTACCAGGGCCACGCCACCCGCGCGAATGGGCCGAGCGTGCTCCCGAGCGCAGGATAGGCAGCTGAAATCTGTTTGGCGAAGACGACGAATGCCATCGCCGCGATCCCGATACTCATCCCGATGATGGCATCGCGCTGGATGGCTCGCGGCCAGAAGAGGCCAAGCGCGAATCCTCCGAGGAGGCCGCCATACGTGAACGAGGCGATTCCGAGGGCGACGACGACCGCCGAGGTTCCCTGCTGGCGGAAGAGAAGGGCACCGGCGGTGAGCGCCACTCCCCAGAAGAGTGCGAAGCGCTTTCCTACGCGTAGAGTGCGCGGGTCGTCCGCGGAGCGCTTGGTGATGGGAAGGTAGATGTCATGGGTGGTAGCGGCAGCGAGGGAGTTGATCGCTCCCGAGTGCGTGCTCATCGTCGCCGCGACGATCGCTGCGACGACGAGGCCCAACAGTCCCACCGGCATCTGCTGCACGATGAAGGTCGGGAAGGCCGCATCGGGGGTGGGGAAGAGCTGGCCGGCGAAGAATCGCCACAGGCCGACGCCGATGAGGAGGAAAAGTGCGAATTGGAAGAAGACGACAATGCCGCTTCCGATGATCGCGCGCTGCGCGTCGCGCAGGCTCCTCGCGGTGAGCAGGCGCTGCACGATGAGCTGGTCGGTCCCATGCGACGCCATGCTGAGAAAGGCGCCGCCGACGAGCCCCGCGAGCAGGGTCTGGGGTCGATCGATCCCTAGGTAAGTGTCGATCACGCGGAGCTTGTCCTGAGCGGCGGCGTCATTGAGGATGCTCTGCCATCCGCCGGTAACCACCCTCCCCAGCAGGACGATGGCGGCGACTCCCCCGAGCAGATAGACGCCCGCTTGGAGGAGCTCCGTCCAGACCACGGCCTTCATCCCGCCGCGATAGGTGTAGAGCACAGTGAGTGCGCCGAGAATGAGGATCGCCAGCGGCATGGCCCATCTCTGCGGCACTGCAGGTCCGACGATGAGTGCCACAGGAATCGCGGTCGCGAAGACGCGCACCGAATCGGCCATTGCGCGCGTGGCCATGAATACGATCGAGGTGAAGCGGCGCGCGCCCAGTCCGAACCGCCGCTCGAGGAGCGCGTAGGCGGTGATCAAGTTGCCGGCGTAGTAGCGCGGGAGGAGTGTTCCCGCGACCACGATCCGGCCGATGATGTACCCGGCGGCGATCTGCAAGAAGCCGAGATTGCCGATGTAGGCCAGTCCCGGGATGCTGATAAAGGTGAGCGCGCTCGTCTCGCTCGCGACGACCGAGAACATCACCGCCCACCAGGGAATGGCATGGCTCGCCACGAAGTAGTCGCGCGAGTCCCGCTGGCTTCGACCGACGTACATGCCGAGCGCCGTCGTGCCGGCGAGGTACGCCAGCAGCACCAAGAAGTCGATTGCGGTGAATCGGCCCGTCACCACTTGGGTGCCCCTCCGAGCGACCGAGCGGGCGACTGCGAGCGGGAGGGGGAGGAGGAGGGGGACAGAGGGGCAGCGAGGGCGAAAAAAAGAGAGCCCGCGATTCGACAGCGAATCGCGGGCTCTCTCGGCAACGGCGGCGCGCTCTTACCGGAGCAGGCGACCGTCGCGCAGGTCAACCGTCAGGCGGTGAAGGAGCTGCCGCAGCCGCAACCGCCGGTAGCGTTCGGATTCTTGAAGGTGAAACCCGATCCCTGCATCGAGCTCACGTAATCGATCGTAACCCCGTTCAGGTACTGCGCCGAGAAGGGATCGACGAAAACTCGGACCCCCTCCTGCTCGACAATGACATCATCCTCGGCCGGTTGCTCCTCGATCAGGAGACCATACCGGAAGCCGCTGCAGCCACCGGGCTGAACGCTCACACGCAGCCCACCCTGCGACTCCGCCACCCCCTCCTGCTGCATGAACCGCTTGACCTCCACCACGGCCACAGGGGTGACCGTCACGGCGACTCCAGGCTGCTGCACAGTGCTCATCGTGAACCTCAGGTGTGACTGTCTATCAACAATATAGGCCGTGTGTTGGCCCACCTCAAGAAGCGCTGGAAGGGCTCGACGCCTGCCTTACCGGGTGAGGCGGCTCAGGCGCCACTACCGCCTCTGCCTCCTCTCGGAACGACCGTCCAATCCACCAGAACGCAACCGCCGCCAGCGTCAACATTGCCAGGCCGGCTGCGAGGTCGCCGAACACCAACTTCCCTATTCCGAACAGGGTCGAGTACACCGCCACAACGCCGGCGATCCAGTTCGTCCAAACGCCGGACCCGCCTCCGATCGGCTCTCCGCCGAGACCGATTCCAGTCGCGATGCGCGCCCATCCGGGGCCGCCCGGACGAACCTTGCGGTAGAAAGCCTGAAGCACCGCGTCGGGTTCCGGCGCCGTGGCGAACGTCGCCGCTACCCACACCACGGTGGTTATGGCGACGGTGATGATCATCGCCCACGCGTCCGCGAGAGGCCCCCCCCTCATCACGACGGCGGGCACCAGCGCATCCGCCGGCCCGAGGCCCAAGGCATGGAGCGCACCGCCGAGATAGCCCAGGACGGCGAGCGATGTGACGAAGGACGCGACCATCGCGCTGATCTCCGACCATGCGTTGATCCGCCACCAATACCAGCGAAGGATGAGCACGAGCCCGGTGCCCGCTCCGAGCGCGAGCAGAAGTCGCCATGCTCGCTCGACTGAGGAGAGTTGCCAGGTCACCAGAAGTGACAGCACGAAGAGCAGGACCGTCGCCGCTCGGGAGACCGCCACGTAGTGTCGCTCCGTCGCGTCGCGGTTGAGGAAGCGCTTGTAGAAGTCGTTCACCAGATACGACGCTCCCCAATTCAACTGAGTGCTGATGGTGGACATGTACGCGGCCGCGAACCCAGCCATCATGAATCCGCGCCACGGTGTCGGGAGCAGATCGACGAAGGCGTGCACGTACCCCGATTCCTTGTCTTGCAGTGTGGGATACAGGATGATCGTGGCGAGGCCGGTGATGATCCAGGGCCAGGGTCGAAGGGCGTAGTGCGCGAGTTGGAAGAAGAGCGTCGCCAGAACGCCATCCCGCTCGCTCCGCGCCGAGAAGATGCGCTGCGCCACATACCCCCCACCGCCCGGCTCGGCGCCCGGATACCACGCCGCCCACCATTGCATGAAAAGGAAAACTCCCAGCGCGAGCAGCGGCATCCACGCATACGCGGTGATCTGGCCACCTTGCAGCGAGACCGGCAACACCGAGAGGGCAGCAGTCTCGCTCCCGAAGTGCGCGGCAACTCCGGCCTTGAGCGCATCCATGCCCCCGACCGCGCGCACCGCGAAGACCGCCAGCACGATGACGGCGGTCATCTTGATCACGAACTGGACGAGATCGGTCCAGAGCACGGCCCAGAGCCCCGCCGCGACGGCGTAGAGCATCGTCACGCCGAAGCAGAGCGCCACGGCAACGTAAGGATTAACACCGAGCGAGATCGTCAGGATCTTGATCATTGCTCGTGTCACCCAGCCGAGGATGATGAGGTTGATCGGCAGGGCAAGGTACAGAGCGCGGAATCCGCGGAGCGCCGCCGCCGGGGCGCCGGAGTAACGGAGCTCGGCGAACTCGACGTCGGTCATGACGCCGGCGCGCCGCCAGAGGCGGGCAAAGAAGAAGACCGTGAGCATGCCCGACATCAGCATGTTCCACCAGAGCCAGTTCCCGGCGACCCCGTTGGCCACCACGAGGCCGGTGACGACCAGCGGCGTGTCGGCGGCGAAAGTGGTGGCCACCATCGAAGTGCCCGCGAGCCACCACGGGACGTCGCGGCCCGAGAGGAAATACTCCTTGAGACTCTCGCCACCGCGACGGGTGAAATAGAAGCCGATCGCGGATGAGAGCAGGAAATAGGCAGCGACAATCGACCAGTCGATCGCGGTGATCTTCATGGCGAGCCCGAAGAAGGGGAACCGGATGCCGGCTGACGATCGGATCGCGCCGCGTCGACCGCCCCGACCACCGCATCGGCGAGCGCGATGCGGACGCCCGCGATCTTGTGATTCTCGCGCGTCGGGTTGACCCGGTTCGTCAACAGCACGACGAATAGGTTGCGCGTGGGGTCAATCCAGATCGACGTACCCGTGAATCCGGTGTGACCGAAGGCGCCCGGGGAGAGGTGATGCCCACCCGAGTTGCGACCCGTTGTCACCTCCCAGCCGAGCGCCCGATTGGAGAGCGACGGGTTCTGAACCGCGGTGAAGGTGTCGATGGCGGTGCGTGTCACGATCCGGTGGCCGTCGATCGCACCGCCGTTGAGATACATCTGCGCGAAGCGCACGAGATCCGCGCCCGTGCTGAACAACCCCGCGTGGCTCGACACGCCGCCCAGCGCAAACGCATTTTCGTCGTGCACCTGTCCCCTGAGCTGATGCCCCCGCCAGGGATCCTGCTCCGTCGGTGCGATGCGCGCGAGGAGCCGGCACGGCGGTCGGAACATCGTCGATGTCATCCGCAGCGGGTTGAAGACGTTCTCCGCCAGGTATCGGTCGAGCGCCTCATGCGTGATGCGGGTGATCGCCTGGCCGAGCACGATCGCTCCGAGATCGCTGTACACCATCCGGGTGCCCGGCACGGTGTCCAACGGAGTCGTGTCGACCAACGCCAGAATCGCGTTCCGCGACGTCGCCTCCAGATAGAGCGGTCGCCAACCGGGGAGACCCGAGCTGTGCGTCAGTAGGGCCCTGATCGTCACGCGCTCCTTCTCACGGCCGGTGAACGAGGGCACGTAGCGCTGGACCGGCGCATCGAGGTCGATCAGATGCCGCTGCCAGAGCTGCATGATGGCGGTCGTCGTCCCGATCACCTTGGTCAACGATGCGAGGTCCCACATCGTGTTCGCGTCAGGCACGGGAGATCGTCGCCAGTCCAAGTGGCCGGCGCCGTAGCGTCCGAGCACCTCGTGGGAGTTGCCTACGACGGCAAAGGCGCCGGGGAAGGCACTGTCGGCAACGGCGCGGGTGAGGACGGCTCGCAGCGAGTCGCGGACGGCAGCGCGTAGTGCCACGTCGGCCTCGCGCGACCCGCCTTTCCCCTCAGGCGCTGGCGCCGCGGACGGCTGAACTGTCGGGGCGCGTGCATCGGCCGATTGCGCCTGCGCGGCGCCTGCCGCAAGGGTGGTCGGCGCGACAAGGGCGAACAGGGCGGCGAGGATCGGGGCACGCGTGGCGGGCCGAGCACCTTCGTGTGGTGTATCTTTTGGCATTCCGACAGGGGAGCGAGGGCTCGGCATGCGACGCGGCTCGGTGTGTGTTACGGCGGTTGGGGTGGTGCTGAGCGCCTGCGGTGGTGCGGCGCCACAGGGGATGGAGCCGGGGCCGCAGCGCCCCACGCGCATCGTACCCGGCATCACCGTTCTGGTCGAGGACAGTCTATCGCTCGTCGCGGGCAAGCGAATCGGCCTGATCACGAATCAAGCGGGGGTGAACGAGAAGGGGGTCAGCGACATCGACATCCTGCGTCACCCGCCGGCCAAGCCGCAGGACAAGTCGAAGAAGGGACCGCCGCCGCCGGTCCCGGCGCCCCCCAAGCTCGTCGTGCTCTTCTCTCCGGAGCACGGAATCCGCGCAGCGGAGGATCGGCCTAACGTGCAGAGCGGCGTCGATCCCGGGAGCGGTCTCCCGATCATCTCGCTGTACGGCGCCACGACGTTGCCTCCGCCGGACAGTGCCCTCAACGGCCTGGATGCGCTGCTGATCGATCTGCCCGATATCGGCGCGCGGCCGTGGACGTACCCGGCAACCATGCTGTACGCCATGCGGGCGGCAGCCGCCCACCATCTTCCGGTGTTGGTGCTCGATCGACCGAATCCGATCACGGGGGACTACGTCGAGGGACCGGTTCTCGATAGCACAGTCGCGTACGCCGGCTCGCAAAGCCCACAGCACCCGGCGCGGCCGACGGCAATCTATCCGATCCCGATGCGCCATGGAATGACGATCGGCGAGCTGGCGAGGATGTACAACGACGTGCTCGACCTCAAGGCGGATCTGCATGTCATCCCCGTTGCCGGATGGCGCCGATCGATCTGGTTCGATCAGACCAAACTTCCGTGGGTAAACCCGTCGCCCAACATGCCGAGCCTGGCGAGTGCAGCGCTCTACGCCGGGCTCGTGTGGCTCGAGGCCACGAACGTGTCGGTGGGGCGGGGGACGGACGCGCCATTCCAACGCTTCGGTGCGCCCTGGATGGACGCGAAACGGGTCGCCGCGCTCCTCAACGAGCGGCTGATGCCCGGCGTGAAGTTCAAGGTCGAGGACTTCACCCCTGTGCACCCGACCGACGAGAAGTATGCGGGGAAGCACGTTCACGGCGTGCGCGTCGAGGTTGTCAACCGGAACGTGCTTCAGACGTCGCGGGTCGGCGCTGCCGTGCTCTGGGCCTTGATCGCGGCGCACAAGGATTCGC
Source organism: Gemmatimonadaceae bacterium (assembly GCA_035623475.1). Lineage (GTDB taxonomy): Bacteria > Gemmatimonadota > Gemmatimonadetes > Gemmatimonadales > Gemmatimonadaceae > DASPTK01. The sequence continues at coordinate 18,167 of DASPTK010000130.1, forward strand.
TTCGGATACGCGAGCAGTCCTTCCTTCTTCTCTATGGCGTGCCGGGCGCCCTCAACTCCTTCCTGTCTGGGGAGGACCCGGACGCGATGATCGACCGAGAAGTGCCGGCGACTGTTGCGTTCGAGCAGATGTCCCGGCGCTACTGGCTTTATCGCTGAGGTCTGACCGCTTCCGCGCGACGGCTTCGGGAGCCGTCGCGGGAGCGGCGCGCAGGAGGGATGTGGGAGTGCGTCTACGCGTCGGCCGCAATCCCGGCCGGCACGTAAGCGCGGGTTGCTCCGAACGTTACGCCCGGATAAGTTACCGCGCCGGGCACGACCGGCCCGATCTGCAACCCCATCGGCTGCGGGCGTCGGTGGCGCGGCGCACCCGACTTCTCGCTCGGCTGCCGAATGAACCTCCTGCCAAACTGGCTGAGAACCGGGTACCTCCGTCTGGTGGACCCGGTGGCGACGTGGCTCGTGAGCCGCGGCGTGCGGCCCAACACGATCACATCGCTCGGCACGGCGTGCGCGGCGGTGGGAGGGACGCTCTACGCGATCGGCCATATCCGCACCGGCGGCTGGTTCCTGGGGGTCACCGCCGTCTTCGATGTCCTGGACGGCCTCGTCGCTCGGCGAGCGGGCCTGAGCTCGGCGTTCGGCGCGTTCTACGATTCGACGCTTGATCGGGTGGCGGATGGCTGTGTGCTCGGCGGACTCGCCGTGTTCTTTGCCACGCGACCGGCGCCGCTGGGCGTCGGCATGGTTGCCGTCTGCGTCCTGGGGTTGATTGGTACCTTCGTGACGTCCTACACGCGGGCCCGCGCCGAGGCGCTTGGCTTCGGCCTCCGCGCCGGAGTGCTGCAGCGGCCGGAGCGAGTGGTGTTGCTCTCGGCGCCGCAGGCCTTCTTCGGCCTCGCCCTCAATGGACTCGTGCTCAGCGCCATCGTTGTCGTCGTGACGGCGACGGCATGGCTGACCGCGGTGCAGCGCGTGCTGACCGTCCGTCAGGCAATGTCGCCCAGCGCTCCGCGCCGCCTAACGATACAGCAGTGGCAGCGGCCGGCGTTACGCCGGCCGCCCGCCCGCACTCTCGCGAAAGGAGACTGACTTCGTGCCGCCTTCGAACGCACCCGGCTCCCGGACCGCGCCCCGCGCGGCCGCCGGCCGTCTGGGTATCCTGACCCCCGGCCTCGGGGCCGTGGCCACCACCTTCATCGCCGGCGTCGAGAGCATCCGCCGGGGCCTGAGCTCCCCCATCGGGTCGCTCACCCAAATGGCCACCATCCGTCTCGGCAAGCGCACCGACCGACGGGCCCCGTTGATCAAGGACTTCGTGCCTCTCGCCAAGGTCGACGACCTCGTGTTCGGTGCCTGGGACCCGATTCCCGACGACGCCCTCACGGCCGCCCGCAAGGCGGGGGTCTTGGAGGAGAAGGACATCGCTCCGATCGCCAGTTTCCTCTCGGCCATCAAGCCGGTGCCGGCGGTCTTCGACAACAAGTACGTGACCCGCATTAACGGCTCGAACGTCAAGAAGGGGAAGACGAAGCGCGACCTGGCCGAGCAGCTGCGGCAAGACATCCGCGACTTCAAAGCCAAGCATCAACTCGAGCGGGTCGTCATCGTCTGGTGCGCATCGACGGAGATCTTCATCAAGCCGGGGCCGCAGCACGCCACGCTCGAGCAGTTCGAGAAGGCGATGGATCGGAACGACGACGCCATCGCGCCCTCGATGCTCTACGCCTACGCCTCGATCATGGAGGGCGTCCCGTTCGCGAACGGCGCGCCGAACCTGGCCGTGGATACGCCGGCGTTGATCAGCTTGGCGACCGAGCGTGGCGTCCCGATCGCCGGCAAGGACTTCAAGACGGGCCAGACGTGGATGAAGACGGTCATCGCGCCGGGGCTCAAGGCGCGGATGCTCGGCTTGGCCGGGTGGTACTCGACCAACATTCTGGGCAACCGCGACGGAGAAGTGCTCGACGATCCGGCCTCGTTCAAGACGAAGGAGGAGTCGAAGCTCAGTGTGCTGCACAGCATCCTGCAGCCGGAGCGATACCCCCAGCTCTACAAGGACTTCTCGCACGTCGTGCGGATCAACTACTACCCGCCGCGCGGCGACAACAAGGAGGGGTGGGACAACATCGACATCGTGGGATGGATGGGCTACCCGATGCAGATCAAGGTGAACTTCCTCTGCCGCGACTCGATCCTTGCGGCACCCATCGTTCTCGACCTGGCGCTCTTCATGGACTTCGCCCAGCGGGCCGGGTTGCGCGGGATCCAGGAGTGGCTCTCTTTCTACTTCAAGAGCCCGATGGCCGCGCCCGGGCTGCAGCCGGAGCACGATCTGTTCATCCAGCAAACGAAACTCAAGAACACCCTCCGCCATTTGATGGGGGAGCAGCAGATCACTCACCTCGGACTCGAGTACTACCCTGCCTGATGCGTGCTCGGCGCTTCGCTCTCTGGGCGGCTCTGGCCGCGGCGGCGTGCGGACCGTCGAACGGCGCGGCCACAGACTACCGGGCAGCCACTCAGAGCTTCAGCATGCGCATCTCATCCGATCCCGTGCCGCCGCACGCGCGCGAGCGGATCACGTTCAAGCTCGTCGTGCGGGACAAGAACAGCGGGCAGCCGATCGAGGGGGGAGAGGGACGCATCTACGCGAACAATCGCCAAGGTGGCGGCAAGACGTGGGACAGCTTCGTGGCCGCCCCGGCGCCGGGCACGTACTACGCGAACCTCTACTTCGTCACTGCAGAGAATTACGCCATGGGCCTCCAGTTTCGGCGCGCGTCCACCGACTCGCTCGAGACGGTGGATTGGGTGCAGGAGGTCCGACCCGAACGACCCGCGATTCCCTGAGGCCATGCGCCACTTCCATCGCACACACATCCCCGCCGAGCAGGTGCTGGCGATCGCGGACACGTTCTTCCCATCGCTGGCGCTCGCCAAGACGGCGGCGCAGCCGCGGTCGCGCTCCTATAGCGGCGCCCTCGGTACGATGACCCTCCGTGTCCGATCGGAAGGCGGACACTACACGTTCATCGAGGCGGAGACCGATCAGGTGGGAGAGAGTCGGCTCGATCGAAATGTGAAGCGATTCTTCGTCCGCGTGCACAGGGCCGCCGAGCCGTCGCACGCCATCGCCGCGGCGTACTGAATGGCCACCCAATCCACCCCTCGGCGCATCGATCCGTCCCGGTTCGCCGAGCGGAGCAGCCAGCACTCTCTCGGCCGCGCCCTGCCGCGAGAAGCGAAGCTCGAGCTGTACTACTATATGCGCCTGACGCGGTCGCTCGAGGAACGACTGGTGAATCTCTACCGCCAGACGAAGGTCATCGGCGGACTCTTTCGGTCCCTGGGCCAAGAGGCGGACGCGGTGGGGAGCGCCTACGCACTCGACCGCACGCGCGGCGACTTTCTGAGCCCCCTCATTCGCAACCTCGGCTCGATGCTGGTACAGGGCGCCGAGCCGGTGGAGATCATCCGGCAGTACATGGCGAAAGGAGATTCGCCGACGCGGGGGCGGGAATTAAACATTCACTTCGGCGACCTCGTGCGGGGCTTCATCGGTCAGATCTCGCACCTCGGAGACATGGTACCGGTGATGGCCGGGGTCACGCTCTCCTTCAAGATGCGCGGGGAGGAGCGCGTGGGGCTGGTGTATGTCGGCGATGGGGCGACCTCGACCGGCGCCTTCCACGAAGGGATCAACTTCGCCGCCGTGCAGCGGTGCCCGTTGGTCGTGATCGTCGAGAACAACGGCTATGCCTACTCCACACCTAACGCGAAGCAGACCGCGTCCAAGGAGTTCCGCGACAAGGCGCTGGCGTACGGAGTGCCCGGCGAGCAGGCGGATGGGAACGATGTCCTGGCCACCTACGACGTCACCAAGCGGGCCGTGGACCGCGCCCGCCGCGGCGAAGGGGTGACGCTGATCGAGCTGATCACCTACCGGCGTAAGGGGCACGCCGAGCACGACAACCAGTCGTACGTTCCGCCGGGGGAGATCGAGTGGTGGGCCAGCCACAACGACCCGCTCGATCGCTACGTGCGCTACCTCCGCGAGGAGGAGCGGGTCGAGCCCTCGGCCTTCGCCGAGATCGACACACGAGTGCAGGTGGAGATCGATCGGGCGACGGACACCGCCGAGGCCTCCCCGATGCCCGAGCCCGGCGACGCGTTGGTCGGCATCTACGCCGATCCTCCGTCCGCCGAGGCGCCGTGGTACCGGACCGGCATCCGGTCCGCCGTCGAGAGGAGCGAGCGGGCGACAGGGTGGGGGACCTACGATGGCTGAGACGACCTATCTCGAAGCGATTCGTCAGGCGCTGTTCGAGGAGATGGAGCGCGACAGCAACGTCTTCGTCCTCGGCGAGGACATCGGCGCGTATGGCGGCGCCTTCAAGGTGACGGAAGGGCTCCTCGACCGGTTCGGCGAATCGCGAGTGATCGACACACCGATTTCGGAGGCGGCGATCGTCGGCGCGGCGGCGGGCGCTGCTCACATGGGGCTCCGCCCGGTTTGCGAGATGCAGTTCATCGACTTCATCTCGTGCGCCTACGACATGTTGACCAACTACGTCGCGACGTCGCGCTACCGGGCCTTCCTTCCCTGTCCGATCGTCGTGCGCGGCCCGAGCGGCGGCTACGTGCGCGGCGGCCCGTTCCACTCGCAGAATCCCGAAGCCGCCTTCCTGCACACGCCGGGGCTCAAGATCGTCTATCCGGCGACGGCGAGCGACGCCAAGGGTCTCCTCAAGGCGGCGATTCGCGATGACGATCCTGTGCTCTACTTCGAGCACAAATACCTCTACCGGCGCATCAAGGAAGATCTCCCGGCGGGCGATCACGTCGTGCCGATCGGCAAGGCTCGCGTGGCGCGCGAGGGGAAGGACATCTCGATCATCACGTACGCGGCCACTGTCTGGAAATCGCTCGAGGCGGCGGAGCAGCTCGAGAGGGAGGACGGGCTGAGCGTCGACGTGATCGACTTGAGGTCGCTCCTCCCGATGGACGACGAGGCGATCATCGCCACGGTGAAAAAGACGAACCGGGTGATGATCGTGCACGAGGACACGCGCACCGGTGGCGTCGCCGGTGAGGTGACGGCCCGCATCAACGAATCGGCATTCGAGTGGCTCGATGCGCCGATCCTGCGTGTCACCGCGGCCGATGTTCCGCTCCCGTACTCGCCGACGCTGGAGGACTTCGTGCTCCCCCAGACGTCGGACATCGTCACTGTGGCGCGTCGCCTTGCGGGCTACTGATCATGGATCCCGCCGCCGACCGGCCCAGCCGGATGCGCTACCTGATCGCTCCCTGGTTCGCGATCGTTGGCTACCTGGCGGGTGGCATGATCGGCGTGTTCGTGGCCAAGGTGGTGGGAGGGTTCCGAGGCTGCGCACCGCCTGAGGGTTTTCCGGCGTGCGACTTCGAGCGCTACCTCCGCGTGGGATCGGCGGTGGGGCTCGTGCTTCTTCCGTCGGCCATTGTCTGGCAACTTTGGCGGAGCGGTGTCGCCCGCCCCAACTCGAATCGAGGGTGATCCGTGGCTCGCGTTGATGTGATCATGCCGCAGATGGGTGAGTCGATCGCGGAAGGGACGGTGTCGCGCTGGCTCAAGAAAGTGGGAGAGTCGGTGAAGCGCGATGAGCCGATCTTCGAAATCTCCACCGACAAGGTCGACGCCGAGATCCCGGCGCCGTCGGCCGGTGTGCTGGCCGAGATTCTGGTGACGGAGGGTCAGACCGTGCCGGTGCAGACGGTGGTGGCGCGGCTCGAGACGGACGTCGGTGTCGCGGCTCCGGCGGTCGCGGCGTCGGCGCCACCCGCGGCAGCGTCCGCGGCGCCCGCGCCGGCAGGCGCTGCGCTGGCTGGGGGGCCCCCCCCGAAAACCGAATCTAGCCCTCGCCCCGCCCCCGCTGCCCATCCACAGGCTGCGCCCGCCACCACGGCGCCGCGCGGCAATGGAGACTCCTTCGAGGATCGCCTCCGTTCCAAGTCGTCGCCGCTCGTTCGCAAGATCGCGGCCGAGCACGGCATCGAGCTCGGGCGTATGCAGGGCTCCGGAATCGCCGGTCGCGTCACTAAGAAGGACATCCTTCGGCTCATCGAATCCGGCGGTGTCGCGGCCCAGCGGCCGAGCGCACCCCCTTCGATGCACGCTCCTTCGCTCACCGAGCCGGCGGTTCCTCTTCCGTCCCCCTGGCCGGGCGACGTCGTCGAATCGATGTCGGTCATGCGCTCGCGAATCAGCGAGCACATGGTGCTGTCGCGGCGCACGTCGGCGCACGTCACCTCCTTCATGGAGATCGACCTCACGCGCGTCGCCCGAATCAGAGTTGCCCAGCGGGGGGCGTTCGAGGCCGCGACCGGGCAGAAGCTCACCTACTTGCCCTTCATCATCAAAGCAGTCGTCGACGGGTTGAAGGCATTCCCGGTGATGAACGCTTCCGTCGCGGGGACAAGCATCATTTATCGAAAGCAGTACAACATTGGCGTCGCCGTCGCACTCGACTGGGGGCTGATCGTTCCTGTCATCAAAGGGGCCGATGGGCTGTCGATTACCGGGATCACGCGGGCGTTGAACGATCTCGCGGCGCGCGCCCGCGCCAAGAAGCTCAACCCCGCCGAGGTGCAGGACGGAACGTTCTCCATCACCAATCCCGGAGTGTTCGGCTCTCTCATGGGGACGCCGATCATCAACCAGCCGCAGGTGGCCATCCTCGGGGTCGGTGCCATCGAGAAGCGGCCGAAGGTCGTGCAGGGGGCCGACGGCGAGGACACGATCGCCATCCGGACCTGCGCCTTCTTCTCGATCTCCTTCGACCATCGCATCATCGACGGCGCGGTTGCCGATCAGTTCCTGGTCCACGTGAAGAAGACCCTCGAGAACATGCCCGAAACGGTGCTCTGACATGCCGCGCGCTCTCGTTCTTCAGCGGTCGATCGTTCCTCTCAACGACCGCAAGAAGTACATGGAAAAGTTGCGGGCCCGGCGCAGCTACTTCGCGGGCGCGAACTGCAAGTTCTGGGTCTTCGAGGAGGGCGATCTCCCCGGCGCCTTCATGGAATTCATCGAAGCGCCTGACGCCGCCACGCTCTCCCGCGCGCTCGAGGGGGCATCGGAGACCGTCGTCGATGCGGCGCGAATCTATCAGGAAGTGGAGCTGACCTGATGCCCAGCCGCTCCATCACGGTCAGTGGCAGCCGCTGGGAGGTGCGCCCGGCCGGCCGGGTCACGCAGTACGACCGCGACGAGTTCGCGCTCCTCTTCGTCCGCCACGAGGGCGGCGCGCGCGAGGTCCGAGTGACGCGTTACTCGCCGCAGGGCTCGCGCTGGCGCGACGCATCGCTCGCCGAGCTGACCGACGCCGACCTGCTGCGCCTCTTCGCGCAGTCGCAGCCCGGGTCCACGTCGCCCGAGGCAGGATACGAGTGAGCGGCGCCGGGCCGGCGCCCCGCGCCGTTGATCTGCACGCCCACAGCACCGCCTCCGATGGCGAGCTCTCGCCGACGCGGCTCGTCGACGACGCCGCCCGCGCAGGGCTCGCGGCGATCGCCCTCACGGACCACGACACGATCGCCGGCATAGGCGAGGCGCAGGCGGCGGCCGACCGCGTCGGCATCCGGCTCGTTGTCGGAACTGAGCTGAGCGCGAGGGAGGGGAACGCGGAGATTCACCTGCTCGCCCTTCACCTCTCCCGGCCAGACGCCCTCGAGAGCAGCCTCGCCGGATTTCGTGATGCGCGCGTCGTGCGCGCCGACCGCATCGTGGAGCGCTTGAACGCCCTCGGCGTCGCCATCACGCGCGACGCCGTCGCGGCCGAAGCGGGCGACGCCGCCGTCGGACGGCCTCACATCGCCCGCGCCCTCGTCAGGGCGGGGCTGGCCGCCGACGTGCGTGTGGCGTTCGATCGTTGGCTGGGCGCTGGGCGCCCGGCGTTCGTCGAAAAGCAGATCCTGACGCTCGGCGACGCCATCGGTCTCGCTCACGAGGGAGGTGGGTTGGCGATCCTCGCCCACCCGGGCTCGGAGGGCACGCGTCGCCACATCGAGTCGATCGCCGCGCTCGGCCTGGACGGCGTGGAGGTGCGCCACCCGGGCCACTCGAGCGAGGACTGCGCCCGGTTGCTGGCGCTGGCCCGCGAGTTCGACCTCGTGCCCAGTGGTGGCTCGGATTTTCACGGCACGCTCGATCCATCGCGCAGGCTCGGTTGCATGCAGGTGCCTGCCGCCTGGCTCGAGGAGCAGGACGCGCGGGTTCGGGAGCGCGCCGGGGCTGCGGCGCGGTGATGCGCGCGCCAGCTCGCTGGGGCACCACCGTGGCGGTGGGCCCTCGAGGGCGCTGACGGTGGAGATCGGCGGGCGCGTCGTGCTGGTGACCGGCGCCGGGCGCCGCGTCGGCCGCGCTATCGCGACTGCCATCTCACGTCGCGGTGCGCGCGTCGCTGTGCACTACCACTCGTCCGCCGCTGGCGCCGAGGCCCTCGTGAGTGAGATCCGTTCGGCCGGTGGCGAGGCGTGGAGTGTCCAGGCGGATCTCCGTGACCCCGCGGCCGCCGAGCGGCTCCCCCACGATGTGCGCGATCACTTCGGCGTACTCGATGTGCTCGTGAACTCCGCCGCCGTCATGGTCCGGACACCGCTCGATGACGTCACCGCCGCCTCCTGGGACGACACGTTCGCTCTCAACCTGCGAGCGCCGTTCTTCTGCGCCCGCGGGGCGGCGGCGGCGATGGGAGCGGCCGGCGGAGTCATCATCAACATCGCCGATCTCGCCGGGATGGAGATCTGGCCGGCCTACATCCCCCATGGCATCAGCAAGGCAGGGGTCCTGCAGCTGACTCGAGCCCTGGCCCGGGTCCTCGCACCGGCGATCCGTGTGGCCGCGGTCGTGCCGGGAGCGGTGCTCCTGCCGGAGAGCTGGGGGCCTGACGACGCCGACCGACTGGAGCGCACGACGCCTCTGCGGCGACTCGGCTCGCCGGAGGACGTGGCGCAAGCGGTGCTCTATCTGATCTCCGCCGACTACGTGACCGGGGACGCGTTGGTGGTCGATGGCGGCCGGAGCATTCGCTGACCCCCGATCTGACACGGAATGCGACAGAGCGGAACTCGCCGCACGCTGCCAGGCTATCTTTAGCGTCATGGAGCGCTACGCCACGATCGTGGTCGTCGGCGGCGGCTGCTATGGGAGCTATTACGTTCGGCAACTGCGCCGCGCCGCGCGGGCCGGTGCCTTGGAGGCGGCGCGGGTGGTGGTGGTGGACAGGGACCCTCGGTGCGCGGTCTCGGCGGTCCTCGTGACTTCCGATGGGATGCCGGTGGAGTTGGTGACGGAGGAATGGACGCCCTTCTTCGCCGACTACTTCGCTGCCGCGGGGCGCGCCGATACTCCCTCCCGGGATGCGATCGTTCCGTCGCCTCTCATGCCGCACCTGATGTTCGAGTGGCTTCTGCACCGGTCGCGCGACCGATGGCCGCATCGGGTGGTCGACGCGCGGGCTCTCCCGCCGGTGCCGGCAATGCCGTGGCAGCGCGAGGGAGGTGATGGAGTGCGCTATGTGAGCTTCGCCGAGTGGATGTGTCCCGTGAACTGCATCGAGCCCACCCTCTGCCCGGCGACGAAGGGGGTGCGGTCGTGGTCGATGCCGCCGGCGATCGTGGCGTACGTGGAGGAGGAGCGGCGGCGTGGGCATGCGCTCGGGGGCCCGGTGGTACTGCACTGTCGGCACCGTACCTACGGCGTCGGGATGATCGACACGAGCGCCGTGCTCGAGGGCGACCGGGTCGTCGCCGAGGCGGGAGCGAACGGGCCCGCGGAAGTCCTGGTGGGAACCGTCTCGCACTGTCATGGCGCGTTGGCGGTGTTGGGAATCGGCGCCTGACGGCGCCCTAACGAGAGAGGATTCGGGGTGGGGCGAACATACGATTACGACGTGGTGATCGTCGGCGGCGGTCCGGCGGGGCTGACCGCAGGGATGTACGCGGGGCGCTCGATGCTGCGGGCGGTCGTGCTCGAGCGGGGAGCCCCCGGCGGCGAGCTGCTCATGACGGAGACGGTCGAGGACTACCCGGGCTTCGAGCACATCACCGGTTGGGAGCTCGCCGAGCGCTTCGAGCGGCACGCGCGGAAGTTCGGCGCCGAGATCCACACCGGCGTCACCGCCGAGACGGTGCGCAAGACGTCGGATGGCAGCTTCGAAACGGTGAGCGAGTCGGGGGATGTCTACCGGTCGCCCGCGGTGATCCTCACCGCTGGCGGAACACCGATCAAGCTGGGCGTCCCGGGCGAGCTGGAGTACGCCGGCAAGGGCGTCTCGTACTGCGCCATCTGCGACGGCGCGTTCTTCAAGGGACACACCATGGCCGTCGTCGGAGGCGGCGATGCCGCCTGCGAAGAGGCCGACTTTCTCACTCGTTATGCGGAGAAGGTGTATCTGATCCACCGCCGGCACGAGTTCCGCGCCTCGAAAATCATCCAGAAGCGCGTCTTCGAGAATCCCAAGATCGAAGTGATCTGGGACAGCGTCGTGGAGCGCATCGCCGGGGATGACAACGGCCTGGTGAAGCACACGGTGCTGCGGAACGTGGTCACCAACGAGGTCGTCGACCTGCCGGTGACAGCCGTGTTCGTCTTCATCGGCTTCCGCCCGAACACGGGTGTGCTGGCGGACCACGTCGAGCACGACGCCGGTGGCTACATCATCACCGACGAGACGATGGAGTCGTCGGTGCCGGGGCTCTTCGTGGCGGGCGACGTGCGCGCGCAGCTGACGCGTCAGGTGAGCACCGCGGCCGGCGATGCGACGACGGCCGCGATCGCCGTGGAGAAATATCTCACGGCGCTGCGCCATGGCCACACGCCGGCCGTCCACGGGGCCGGCGGATACTCGCCGTGATCGTTCGCCGCTTTCCGGTGGGCGCGTTCCAGGAAAACACGTTTCTGGTGGTGGATGAGACGACGGGCCACGCCGTGCTGGTGGACCCCGGTGCCGACGCGGACCGGCTGATCGCGGCCGTTCGCGCCTCCGGCGCGTCGCTCGATGGCATCTGGCTCACCCACGCTCACGTCGACCATGTGGGCGCGATCGCCGCGATCAAGCGGGTCTGGAACGTCCCGGTTCGCCTACACCCGCTCGATCGACCGCTCTACGATGCAGCCGCGGAGCACGGCCGGGTCTTCGGTGTCCAGGTCGAGGCCCCGCCGTCGCCCGAGCTGTCGGTGGCGGGTGGCGACAGGGTGCAGGTCGGCACTCTCACGTTCGATGTCATGCACGTGCCCGGACACTCGCCCGGACACGTGGTGTACCACGGCCACGGCGTTGCCTTCGCCGGCGATTGCCTTTTCGCGGGGTCGATCGGGCGCACCGATCTCCCCTTGAGCGATCCCGCCGTCTTCGGCCGCTCGCTCGAGCGCATCTGCGCCCTGGGGGACGATGTCGTGATCTATCCTGGCCACGGTCCGGAGACGACGATCGGTGCAGAGCTCCGCACCAATCCCTTCCTGGCCGGACTTCGGGCCCACAAGGCGACATCCTGACCGCTCGTTGGGGCCAGAGCCACGCCGTTCTTCGCGCAAACAATTGAGCAGAGAACTGGTTTCGTCCTGATCGACCGATCAAATTTCTCATGCTGAGACCGGCGGGCACGCCGTCTCTCGATTCCACACCACAATTGCCTTCCTGGAAGGCGCGACACGCGCGCGCAGGGCACCGCGGACGCGGAGGAGTCACATGAAGCCAAAGTCTGGTTTGATGAAGAGCACGTTAGGTCTGGCGCTGATCCTCGGAGCCGGAGTAGCCGGGTGCAAATCGGCAGGGGACATTCCGACCGCCCGACCGGTGGGCATCTTCAACATCTCCGCCGCCAGCGACAATCAGGGCGGATGGGTGATGGCCCCCACGGCCGTGTTCTATCAGGGCGCGCTGCCGAACATCAACAGTGCCGGAAGTCCCGATACCTGCCTCGACACACTCATCAACCTCGGCCTCCCCGAGAATCCGGGGCCGGCACAGTATACCAACCAGCTGGATGCCGGATCGCCGATCTCGATCAACACGTCGCTTGGCACGCAGGACATCATGACCCCCGACACGATACCGGGCCTGATCAGCTACAAGATTCCGAACGCCGGCGTGGTCGCGTACGTCCCCGGGGGACAGGTATCATTCGCCATTCCCGGTGTGACCAATGGCTTCCCGTCGGCCACCTTTGTCGTCACCACCTCCGCGCCGCTCACCCTCGAGGAGATTCCGCCGAATCCCACGACCGAGTTCGATGTGACGTGGAACGCCGGCGATGCCAACAGCGCCGTTGTCCTGCACATGTTGTATGCCAAGGGAGACACGGCCACGGACTTCAACCGCGAGATTTTCTGTGCCGTGCCTGACAACGGTGACAAGACTGTCAATCTCAAGCTGGCACGGCTGTGGGCGGCGTCGAACAACAATCTGCACCTGGTGAAGGGGTATCGCTGGAAGACGACGTTCTTGAACACCACCGACAACGGCATCCTGCTCGGGATCGCCCAATTCAACTTCCAGAAGACGATCTTCCCGTGAGTGCGCGATGAGCGACCGCAAGGCCGACGCCGTTCGCATCGAGCGCGATCCGCTCGGAGAGGTGGAGGTGCCGGCCGCGGCGCTCTATGGCGTGCAAACCGTCCGGGCTTCGCGGAACTTCCCCATCAGCGGGATGCGGGCGGCGCCGATCTTCGTCACCGCCGCCGTGTGGATCAAGCGGGCGGCGGCGCTGACCCACCGCGAAACCGGACGTCTCGATGCGCGTCGCGCCGACGCCATCGTGCGGGCGGCGGATGAGATCCTCGCGGGCGAGCACCGCGATCAGTTCATCGTCGACGTCTACCAGGCCGGCGCCGGCACCTCGCACAACATGAACGTGAACGAGGTCCTGGCCAACCGCGCCAACGAGCTCCTCGGGAGCCCGCGGGGCAGCTACGAGCCGGTCCATCCCAACGATCACGTCAACATGGCGCAGTCGACCAATGACGTGATTCCGACGGCGATTCGCCTCGCCGTGCTCTCGCTGGCGCGCGACCTCCAACGCGCCTTCGGCGCTCTCCGCGATGCCCTCTTCGAGAAGGGTCGGGAATTCGACGATGTCATCAAGAGCGGGCGCACCCATCTCCAGGATGCGATGCCGATTCGCCTCGGCCAGGAGTTTCAGGGGTACGGCGGGTCCATCGATCGGCAGCTGCAGCGCCTCGACCTGACGGCGGATTTCCTCAAGGATCTGGGGATCGGTGGCAGCGCGGTGGGAACGGGGGTGAACGTCGAGCCGCAGTATCCAGCGCTCATGGTGAAGCACCTGCGCGCGACTACCGGTCTGGCGCTCCGCGAGGGGCGCGATCGCGTGCAGCTCATGCAGAGCATGGGTGATGTGGCCGCCTTCAGCGCACAGCTTCGCGTGCTGGCGATCGAGTTGAGCCGGATCGCGAGCGACCTTCGGCTCCTCGCGTCGGGGCCGCGCACCGGGCTCGACGAGATTCGACTCCCTGCCGTCCAGCCAGGCTCGTCGATCATGCCGGGAAAGGTCAATCCGTCCATCCCCGAGATGGTGAACCAGGTCTGTTTCCAGGTCGTCGGAAACGATACCTGCGTGGCCATGGCCGCCGAGCACGGGCAGCTCGAGCTCAACGTGATGATGCCCGTCATCGCCCACAACGTCCTCCTCTCGATGACCATCCTGACGAACGCGGCGACGGCCCTGACCGAGCGGTGCGTTCTGGGGATTCAGGCCAATGTCGAGATGTGCCTGTACTGGCTGGAGCGGTCGGCGGCGCTCGCCACAGCCCTCGCCCCGCACGTCGGCTACGCCCGGGCCGCCGAGATCAGCAAGCAGTCGGTGAAGGAAGGGACGCTGATCCGGGAGATGGTCCGTCGCGATCAGGTGCTGCCTGACGAGCAGATCGAGGAGGTGCTCGACCTGCGGAAGATGACCGACATCGGGGTCCCTGGCGGAAGGCACGGGCCGGTTTCGGCGGGCTGATTCGGTGGGAGGGGCGCAGGAGGGCCCCGCGCGGCCCGGCATGCAGCCGGAGCCTGGCATGGCCCTACCTTCCCCGTCCGCCTACGTGTATCCTCAATCCATGCGCATTACCACCTGGGCGGAGTACGGGCTGATTTGCGCCCTCCACCTCGCCCGGCGCGCCGACGATGGGCCGGTGACGGGACGAGATGTCGCGGCCCGGGAGCGGTTGCCCGCCGACTACGTGGAGCAGATTCTGCTGCGCCTGCGCCGCGCCGGGATCGTCCGCTCGACGCGTGGTGCCCACGGTGGGTATATGTTGGCGCGTGCACCGGAGGGGATCTCGATCCGCGAGGTCATCGCCGCCTCCGAGCTCACGACCTTCGACTTGCATTGTGTTTCGCATCCGGTCGACACCGAGCGGTGTGCCGCCTCTCACGAGTGCAGCATTCGACCGGTATGGATGCTGCTTCAGCAGCGCATCGACGGCGTCCTCGAGAGCGTGCACCTCTCGGATCTCCTGCACGAAGAGCCGGTCGTACGCGAGCGCGTCGGCCTACCGATCCTGCAATCGTAGCGATGGCCGTCGTCGGCCTGAGCTCCTCGAGCAGTCGCTGTGCGCTCACTCTGGCGTGAGTGGAGCGCCGCCCGCCTGCGACGCGCACGGGCCGAGGCGTACGTCGCGGCCATCTTCGCCGAACCGAGCGCCGACGATGTCGCGTGGCTCGCCACCAACGGCACCGACGGCGACGCCGATCATGCCAGATGGGAGCTGCGCTACGCCCGGAGCGCGCTCGGCCTGCTCACCGCCCAGCGCGACGCCCTCGACGACCACACGGCGTCGGAGGTGGCGCGCGCTCTCGGAGCGCGCCTCGGCCGAGATCCGAGCGTGGCGGCAGGGAAGCTGCGCGTCGCCGAGCAGCAGCTGAATGCGCGCCTCACCGCCTACGGGCAGGCCCTGGCCGCGCGTGAAGGTGCCGGCACGGGGTGGCACCTCGGTCGCACGCTGCTCGAGTTCGCCGGACGTCGTGAGGCACTTCCGCCGCCGCTCGTGGCCCAAGCCGGCGAGCTGCTCGCCCGCTATCTCACCGAAGCGAACGCCGCGTTGCGTGAGCGCTTCGGGACAGCATCGCTCCCCGAGGATATCGCACCCTCGGCGCTGCGAGGCGCCGGTCGCTCCTGACGGTGCTGCGCGACGGATGCAGAACGGGCGGTGCGCAAACGCACCGCCCGTTTCGTCTTGGCCCGCCGAGTGCCCGGATGCCGAAGGGGGGACTCGAACCCCCACGGGCGTACGCCCACTGCGCCCTGAACGCAGCGCGTCTACCAATTCCACCACTTCGGCCCGAAAGTGGAAAGTACCGGGACCGTTGGAGAGCGTCAACGTTTGCAGCGTTGCTTGACTCTCGCCGTCTCCCTAACTTGGGCCGGGCTCCCGAGGGGCACGTCGCATCGCGAACGGCGGCTCAGTCCCTCCGTGACGAGCGATCTCGCCGATCAGTCCCTCCAGCATTGGTCCCGATGGCCACAGCCGAGCCCGAAGGGCGCGATCAGGTCGCGCGGAACAAGCGCGCTCGGCACGACTATCACATTCTCGAGACGTGGGAAGCGGGCCTCGTGCTCACGGGCACCGAAGTCAAGTCGCTGCGCCAGGGGAAGGCGAATCTCGCCGACAGCTATGCCGTCGTGAATCGCGGCGAGTTGTGGATCCTGAATCTCCACATCGCGCCGTACGAGCAGGGGAATCAGTTCAACCACGATCCGACGCGAACCCGCAAGCTCCTCCTGCATCGGCGCGAAATCAGGCGACTCATCGGGGCGGTCGAGCGCCAGGGGCTGACCCTGATCCCGCTCGACCTGCACTTCACGCGAGGCAAAGCGAAGGTGACGTTGGCGCTGGCGAGAGGAAAGAAGCTGCACGACAAGCGGGCTGACCTGAAGGAACGCGAGGCCGAGCGCGAGATCGCTCGCGTGGCACGACAGCGATGATCGGCTCGATCGCGCTCGCGCTCCAGATCGCCGCCGCGACGACCCCGGGCGTTCTCTCCGTGCGAGGTCCGGGGAGCGAGAGCACCGTGCCGCTCATTCAGACGACCAGCGGCCCCGCGCTCAGCATCGAGCAGCTCGCGCTCGTGATCCCGCTGTCGATCGAGACCCCGGGCGAGGGACGATATGTGATCCGCGTCGCCGGCGGTGAGCTCAAGCTCACCGACCAGATTCCGTTCGCGCGTCTGAACGGCGAGATCGTGCCCCTGGCGAGTGCGCCTTTCGTCGCCGCGGGCCGCCTCAATGTCCCGCTCGAGGTGGTGAGCGATCTGCTCCCTCGCGCCGCACCGACACGGCTGCACTACGACAGCGAGCACGCCGAGCTGCGCTTCAGCGGGCCGGCGACCGATGCCCGGGTGGTCGCGTCATCGAGCAGCTCGTCTCGGAAGACGCCCAGCCGGGTTCGCGGCAAGGGGACGCGTCGTCGCGTCGTCGTGGATGCCGGACACGGAGGTCCAGACCACGGGATGTCCGGTCCCATCGACGGCAATTGGTCGATGGACGAGAAGGACGTGACGTTGGCCGTCGCCAAGAAGCTCGATATCGCGCTGCGCAACCGTGGCGTGGATGTGATCATGACGCGGACAACCGATACGCTGATCGCACTGTCCGACCGGGGTCGCATCGCCAACGAGCAACACGGTGACGTCTTCGTCTCGATCCACGTGAACGCGGCGCCGCTCACGTGGCAACATCCGGAAGACTCGCGAGGCTACGAAACGTACTTTCTGGCCGAAGCGAAGACGGAGGATGCCAAGCGCGTCGAGCGGATGGAGAACGAGTCGGTACATTTCGAGACGAACACCGACGCCGAGGTCAACGATCCGCTCTCCTTCATCAAGAACGACATGGCGCAGAACGAGCACCTGCGCGAGTCGAACGAGCTGGCCGCGCTGATCCAGAAGCGATTGGGCACCGTGCACCCCGGGCCGAGCCGCGGAGTGAAGCAGGCCGGCTTTCGGGTCCTCGTCACCGCATTCATGCCGGCGGTGCTGGTCGAAATCGGCTTCGGCACGAACGATGCAGAGGCGCACTACCTGACGAGCAACACGCGGCAGAGGGAGATCGCCGAGGCCATCGCCGACGCCACGATGGAGTATCTCGCGCACTACGAGCGACGCTTGGGGACGACCAATCCGTGATCGGGCCGCGGTGGCACCGGAGCGGCGAGCCATGAGCTCCGCCGCCTCGACGTCTCCGCTCGCGATCACCCTTGCCGGCGTCTCCTTCCAGAATCCCGTCCTTCTCGCTGCCGGCACCGCCGCCTACGGACGCGAGCTGGCCGGCGTCATTGTGCTCGACGCCCTCGGCGGCCTCGTGACCAAGGCGGTGAGCCCGCTGCCGCGCGCCGGCTGGGATGCACCGCGAGTGGCCGATTTCCCTGGCGGGATGATCAACGCCGTCGGTCTGGCGAACCCCGGCCTCGAGGTGGTGCGCGAGGTCGAGCTCCCCTGGCTCGCCGGCCATGTCGAGCGAGCGCGCGTGATCGTGAACGTGGTCGGCGACGCGGTGGAGGACTACGCGACGGTCGTGCGCGCGCTCGACCCGATCCCGGGGGCCCACGCCTTCGAGCTCAATGTGAGCTGCCCCAACGTGCGTGCCGGCGGAGTCGAGTTCGGCGCCGATCCGTGCGCGTTGGCCGAGGTGGTGCAGGGAGCACGCGCGGTCTCCTCCCGGCCGCTGATCGTGAAGCTCAGTCCGACCCTCCCCGACCTGGGTCGTACGGCGAGTATCGCCGTGGACGCCGGGGCCGACGCGATCTCCGTGATCAACACGATCCCGGGACTGGTCATCGACGTCGAGCGTCGCCGACCGGTGCTCGGATTCGGCACCGGGGGAGTGAGCGGCCCCGGACTCGTGCCCGTGGGGGTGCTCGCCACTCACCGAGTGCGGCGGGCGGTCAACGTCCCGGTGATCGGCGTCGGAGGGATCGCGACCGCGAACGACGCCCTCCAGTATCTCATCGCCGGCGCATCGCTCGTCGCAATAGGCACCGCCGCGCTCCGCGATCCGCGGCTACCGGAGCGCATCGTGAAGGAGCTCGGCGAGTGGTGCGAGCGCCACGGTGTGCGTGCTCTCTCGGAAGTGGTGGGGACGCTCGAATGGCCCTGAAGGCGCGAGCCATCGTCGCCCTCGACCTCCCGAACGCCGATGCGGCGCGCGCGCTCGTGGAGCGTCTCGGTCCCGCCTGCGACTTCGTGAAGATCGGGAGCGAGCTGTTCGTGGCCGAGGGCCCCCATCTGGTGCGCGAGCAGCACCAGGGCGGGCGACAGATCTTTCTCGATCTCAAGCTGCACGATATCCCGAACACCGTGCGAGCGGCGGCCCGCAGCGCGGCGCGGCTCGGCGTCCGGCTTCTCACGGTGCACGGCTCGGGAGGGATGGCCATGGTCGAGGCGGCGGTCGAGGGGGCAGGGGAGGGAGTCGGGGTCATGGTGGTAACCATCCTCACGTCTCTCGATGCCCCTGCGCTCGCTGCTGCGTGGGGGCGCCCGCGCGTCGACGTCTGCGAGGAGGTGCTTCGCCTCGCACACATGGCGCGGGCGGCCGGCGCGCATGGAGTGGTGTGTAGCGGCGCCGAGGCCGCCGCGGTCCATGCCGAGCATGGCGACGCGTTGGCGGTCCTCGTTCCGGGGATTCGGTTGTCCGGTGGCGCGGCCTACGACCAGGCTCGAATCGCTAGCCCCCGCGCCGCGATCGAGGCGGGCGCGCGCTACCTGGTGGTTGGTCGGGCGGTGACGGAGGCGACCGACCCCGCGGCGACCCTCTTGGCGATCCGGCGGGAGATGGAGGAGGCGGTCCAGCCGACGGGGTGAGACCGGTGGGTTGGCGGTCTTGTGTTGCACCGCTAACCCCATTATGCTTCATGACTTGACTGGATTCACCCGACACCACCCGGAGCTCTCGTGAAGGTCCGTAGCAGCGTCAAGCCAATCTGTGAGCATTGCAAGGTGATCAAGCGCAATGGCGTGATTCGGATCATCTGCAAGCGCAACCCGAAGCACAAGCAGCGGCAGGGCTAACTCATGGCACGCATCGCCGGCATCGATCTCCCCCGCGAGAAGCGGGTCGAGATCGGATTGACCTATATCTTCGGAATCGGGCGGACCTCCGCCCAGCACATTCTGCGCGACACGGGTGTGAACCCCGATACGCGGGTCAAGGATCTCAGCGACTCCGACGTGAACCGCCTTCGTCAGGCGATCGAGAAGGACTACCGGGTGGAGGGCGCGCTTCGGACCGAAACGGCGATGAACATCAAGCGATTGATGGACATCGGCTCGTATCGCGGGATCCGTCACCGTCGCGGGCTCCCGGTGCGTGGACAGCGGACGCATACGAACGCCCGCACCAAGAAGGGCCCGCGCCGCGCGATCGCCGGGAAGAAGAAGGTGACGAAGTGACGAGTGGCCGCGTGGGGGCGACGCCGCGTGAACGGCATCGCTCCTCCGCCATCGGGCGCTGAGGTCGGAACCCGCTCCTCTCAATCTCACACATGGCAACGGCAAAGACTGGAACGTCGAAGAAGGCGAAGCGCGTGATCGAGGCCGAGGGCGTCGCTCACGTGAACGCGACCTTCAACAACACGACCATCACGATCACCGACATGCACGGCAATGCCGTCGCGTGGTCTTCATCCGGCAAGGCGGGCTTCAAGGGGTCGAAGAAGTCGACACCCTTCGCCGCCACGGTTGCTGCCGAGGCCTGCGCGCGCGAGGCGCTCGGTCTGGGTGTGAAGCGCGTGCACGTTCGGGTGCAGGGGCCGGGGAGCGGCCGCGAGTCCGCCATCCAGGCGCTCGCCGCGGCCGGACTGCAGATCCGGTCGATCAAGGACGTGACCCCGATTCCGCATAACGGCTGCCGGCCGCCGAAGCGGCGGAGGGTCTGAGCGTGCGGTACACGGGCCCGAGCTGTCGCCAGTGCCGTCGCGAGGGGACGAAGCTCTTCCTCAAGGGCACCAAGTGCTTCACCGAGAAGTGCCCGGTGGAAAAGCGGCCGTATCCGCCGGGACAGCACGGTCAGTCGACGACGCGTCGTCGCAAGACGTCGGAATACGCCAAGCAGCTTCGTGAGAAGCAGAAGGTGAAGCGCATCTACGGCATCAGCGAGCGGCAGTTCCGCAACACCTTCGAACGGGTTAACAAGATGCCCGGAGTGACCGGACATAACCTCCTGGCGGCGCTGGAGAGCCGGCTCGACAACATCGTGTATCGGATGGGGTTTGCGCCGAGCCGGAAGGCCGGACGCCAGCTCATTCGGCACCGTCACGTGGAAGTGAACGGCAAGCAAGTGGATGTGCCGAGCTATCTCGTTCGGCCGGGCGAAGAGGTTCGGGTGCGTCAGGCAGCGCGCGAGCAGGTGCAGGTCATCGCAGCGATGGAACACTCCTCGCGGGGCGCTCCCCTCTCCTGGATCGCGGTCGACCGTGATGCGTTCAGCGGCCGGATGCTCGAGCGGCCGGGGCGCCCCGATATTCCGATCGCCGCGCAGGAGCAGCTGATCGTCGAGTTGTATTCGAAGTAAGAGCGGGATGAGGGCGCCGAAGCGCGGCCGTGGTGGCTCGCGCTCGGATGACCCGAGTGGCCGCTCTCCAGGTCGGGACCCTAACTCCCCCACGGGTTCACCGCGCGTTAGGGGCGGGGTGAAGCGTCGCCGGGCTCGTGCCCGGTGAGACCGAATGAGGACACACACATGGTACAGGCAATCGATCTGACGGGGCTGGTGCGTCCGGCCCTGGTCGAGGCGACCAAGCGGGACGACAATCCCAACGTCGCCGAGTTTCGTATGCAGCCGCTCGAGCGCGGCTTTGGGCACACCTTGGGGAACGCGATGCGGCGCATGCTGCTCTCCTCGTTGAGGGGATCGGCGGTCTGGGCGTTCCGCATCGACGGCGTCCTGCACGAGCACCAGACCATTCCTGGTGTCGTCGAGGATGTCCACCAGATCATCGGCAATCTGAAAGCGCTGACGCTCGTGCTCGCCGATGATGTCGACGAGGCCGTGCTGCGCATCCACAAGAGCGAGGCCGGACCGGTGACGGCCGGCGATATCGAGCCCACTGGCGCGGGGCGGATCGTGCACAGTCAGCACCACCTCTTCACGCTCCAGGACGACCGCGAGCTCAACGTCGAGCTCTTCGTGAACAAGGGGCGGGGCTACGTCGAGGCCGACCAGCACGCACTCGATCGCGGACTCCCCGTCGACCTCGTGCGCATCGACTCGATCTACAATCCCGTTCGCCGGGCCAACTTCACGGTGGCCGAGACCCGCGTCGGTCAGCGGACCGACTACGATCGCCTCACGCTGACGGTGGAGACGAACGGCACGATCTCGCCCGAGGAGGCGGTGAGCTACGCCGCCGCTCTGGCGCAGACCCACTTCCAATTCTTCGCCAACTTCGGCTCGCACGCTCAGGGGCTGGTGCCGTCGGTGGGAGACCACTCGGGTGATGCTCAGCGCCTGGCGCAGCTCTTCAAGACGCCGATCGATGAGCTCGAGCTTTCCGTGCGCTCGGTGAACTCGCTCAAGAACTCCGATATCCGCACGCTCGGCGATCTCGTCCGCCAGACCGAGTCGCAAATGCTGCAGGTGAAGAACTTCGGGAAGAAGTCGCTCCAGGAGATCGCCGATCTTCTCGAGCGTGAGGGGCTGAACTTCGGGATGCGCTACGAGGAAGGCCTCGACGGCGTGCGGGTGACCGATTGGGGTACGCCGCCGAGCCGGGCCGCCGCGATTGCGCCGGACGACGAGGAGTAACCCATGCGTCATCGCAAGGCAGGCCGCCAACTCCGGCGCACGAGCGAGCAGAAGCTGGCGCTGATGCGCAACCTGGCGGCATCGCTCATCGAGCATGGCGCGATCGAGACCACCGAGGCCAAGGCCAAGGAGCTGCGCCCGTTCGTCGAGCGACTGATCACCAAGGCCAAGACGGGGACGCTCCACTCCCGACGCTTGGCGATCCGGCACGTCCAGAAGCGCGAGACGGCGGATAAGTTGTTCAAGGAGCTCGGCCCGAAGTTTGCCAAGCGGGCGGGCGGGTACACGCGCATCCTCAAGACCGGCCACCGCAAGGGTGACGGTGCCGAGATGGCGCGCATCGAGTTGATCGAGAGCTGACCATGCACAACCGCAAATGCTACGCGTGCGGCAAAGGCGTCGCCTTCGGGAACAACGTCTCGCACGCGAACAACAGAACACGGCGCGTCTGGAAGCCCAACCTCCAGGTCGCGCGGGTCGTGTCCGAAGGCAAGATCATCAAGGTGCGCGTCTGCACCCGGTGCCTGGCTGCGGGCAAGATCCAGCGCGCTCCGCGAGGCGAGCGGGTGGCGTGAGGGTGACCGGCGAACGGCACGGTGTGAGAGGGAGCTGCTCGTCGGCTCCCTCTTTTTTGTTGCGCCCCGATCTGCGATCCTCTGAGCCATGCCGACGGCGCTGATCACGGGCATCACCGGACAGGACGGCTCCTACCTCGCCGAGCTGCTGCTCGCCAAGGGGTACCGCGTCGTCGGCATCGTGCGGCGCAGCTCGACCACCCCCTACGAGAGGATCGCCCACCTCGTCGACCGGATCGAACTCGTCTCGGCGGACCTCCTCGACCAGACCTCGCTGGTCGATGCCATGGCGTCGAGCCAGCCGGACGAGATCTACAACCTGGCGGCGCAGAGCTTCGTGCAGACGTCGTGGTCGCAGCCGGTTCTCACCGGGGAATTCACGGGACTGGGGGTGACCCGGATGCTCGAGGCCATGCGGAAAGCGGCGCCGCGGGCCCGATTCTACCAGGCCAGCTCGAGCGAGATGTTCGGGAAGGTGACCGAATCACCGCAGCGCGAGTCGACGCCCTTCTATCCTCGAAGTCCCTACGGCGTGGCCAAAGTCTACGGGCACTGGATCACGGTCAACTATCGCGAGAGCTACGGCCTCTACGCCGTGTCCGGGATTCTCTTCAATCACGAGAGCCCGCGCCGGGGACTCGAATTCGTCACCCGCAAGGTGACCGATGGCGCCGCCCGCATCAGCCTCGGCCTGGCGCGAACGCTCCCCCTCGGCAACCTCGAAGCTCGGCGCGACTGGGGCTTCGCCGGCGACTACGTCGACGCGATGTGGCGCATGCTCCAGCTGGACCGCCCCGAGGACTTCGTGATTGGCACCGGCGAGACCCGATCCGTGCGGGAGTTGTGCGACGTCGCCTTCGGCGCCGTGGGGCTCGACTATCGTCAGCACGTGGTCGAGGATCCGCGATTCATCCGGCCGGCGGAGGTCGATCTTCTCGTCGCCGATTCAAGCAAGGCCCGCGAGCGCCTGGAGTGGCGCCCTCGGGTCGGATTCCGGGAGTTGATCGCGATGATGGTCGAGGCGGACCTCGCCCGCCACACGGCGAGTGCCTAACGTGCGCGCTCTCGTCACCGGCGCCGGTGGCTTCGTCGGGCAGTGGCTTTGTCGAGAGCTGTTGCAGGCTGGCTGGACGGTGTGGGGGACAACTCTCGATGGCGAAGTGCCTCCCGGGGCCCTCGACGCGGAGGCTCGCGGTGCCGTTCGCTGGCTGCGCTGCGACGTGACGTGCGAGTCGGACCTCCGCGGCGCCCTGGATGCCGCTCAGCCAGATACGATCGCGCACCTCGCGGCTATCTCCTTCGCGCCGGCAGCGGCTGCCGATCCGTTCGACACTCTCCAGGTGAACGTCCTTGCCGCCGCGAAGCTGCTCGGGCTGGCAAGTGAGCGTCTCGCTGCCGGCACGCTCGACCCGAGAGTGCTCGTGGTGGGAAGCGGCGAGCAGTACGGGCGCCACGACGCAAAGGAACAGCCACTGCGCGAGGGTGCGGAGCAGAATCCGGCCAGCGTCTACGGGGCCTCGAAGGCATTGCAGGAGGAGCTGGCTCTCAAGGAGCAGAAGGCGACGGGGCTGCGCGTGATAGCCGTGCGTCCGTTCAATCACAGCGGCGCGTGGCAATCCGATCGCTTTCTCATCCCGGCGCTCGTCCACCGCGCTCTCTCCCTCAAGGGGACGCCGGACGCCGAGATGGCGGTAGGGAACATGAGCGCGGTGCGCGATTTCCTTCACGTCACCGACGTCTGTCGCGCCTACCTCGCCGTTCTGGACCGCGGCGTCCCGGGCGAGGTCTACAATGTGGCGTCGGGGAAGGGCGTCTCGGTGTCCGCCGTCGCCGAGCGCGTGCTTGCCCTCACCGGAACCCGTGCGAGATTTCGCATCGACCCGGCCCTCGTTCGGCCGGTGGAAGTGCCCGAGCTGGTCGGTGATCCCTCGAAACTCCGTTCGGCTACCGGATGGTCTCCCGAACGCTCCTTCGACGACATTCTCCACGACGTGATCCGTGCCGCGACGCGCTGACCTCCATCGGGTGCTCCTGATCGGCTCCGGGCCGATCATCATCGGACAGGCCGCCGAGTTCGACTACTCGGGAACCCAGGCGGCGAAGGCGCTGCGCGAAGAGGAGTACGAGGTGATCCTCGTCAACTCCAATCCGGCGACGATCATGACCGACCCGGAGTTCGCCGACCGGACGTACATCGAGCCGGTCACGCCCGCGGTCGTCGAGCAGGTGATCGAGCGCGAGCGCCCCGACGCGCTCCTTCCCACGATGGGCGGCCAGACGGCGCTCAACGTCGCACTGGATCTGGCGGATCGTGGCGTTCTCGCGAAGCACGGCGTCGAGCTGATCGGCGCTGACGCTCGGGCGATCCGTCTGGCCGAAGACCGTCAGCTGTTCGCCGAGACGATGCGAAAGATCGGGCTTTCGGTCGCCCGCGGCGGGATCGCCCGAAGCTGGGACGACGCGCTCGCCCTCGCTCCGACGGTCGGATTCCCGGCGATCATCCGGCCGTCGTTCACCCTTGGGGGCCACGGGGGCGGAGTGGCCTTCAATCGCGAGGAGTACGAAGAGATCGTCCGGCGCGGGCTCGAGCTTTCTCCGGTCCATCAGGTGTTGATCGAGCGGAGTGTCCTCGGCTGGAAGGAGTTCGAGCTGGAGGTCATGCGCGACCACGCCGACAACGTCGTCGTCGTCTGTTCGATCGAAAACATCGATCCGATGGGAGTGCACACGGGCGATTCGATCACCGTCGCGCCGGCGATGACGCTCACCGACCGCGAGTATCAGCGGATGCGCGATGCGGCGGTGGCGATCATTCGCGAGATCGGCGTGGCGGCCGGCGGCTGCAACATCCAGTTCGCCGTCAACCCGGACGATGGCGAGATGCTGGTGATCGAGATGAACCCCCGCGTCTCGCGATCGTCCGCCCTCGCCTCGAAGGCGACGGGATTCCCGATCGCCCGCATCGGTACGAAGCTGGCCGTTGGTTACCGGCTGGACGAGATCCCGAACGACATCACGCGCACGACACCGGCGTCATTCGAGCCGGTCCTCGACTACGTGGTCGTGAAGTGCCCGCGATTCGCCTTCGAGAAGTTTGCCAGCGCCAACCCGCGCCTGACGACGCAGATGAAGTCCGTGGGCGAATCGATGGCGATTGGGCGCACCTTCAAGGAGGCCCTGCAGAAGGGGATCCGCGCCCTAGAGGCTGGGCGCAGCGGATGGGAGGTGGGTGCGACGCTCGCCGACGACCGGCTGGCCGACGACTCGCTCGAAACGCTCCGCGGCGCCCTCCGGCAGCCCACGCCGGAACGGATCTTCCAGGTGAAGCGTGGCCTCGAGCGCGGGCTGAGCGTGGAGGAGCTCTACGACCTGACGCGCATCGATCCGTGGTTCCTGTCGGAGATGGAGGACCTCGTCGACGCCGAGGCGCGATATCGGGCGACCCCGAGTCCGGGCGCGGACGACCTCAGAGCGATGAAGCGCCTCGGGTTCTCCGACCGGCAGATCGCCGTGCTCCGCGATGAGTCGGAGGAGGACGTCCGTCGGCGCCGGTGGGACGCGGGCGTGCGTCCGGTCTACAAGATGGTCGACACCTGCGCCGGCGAGTTTCCGTCGGCCACCCCCTATCTGTACGGCTGCTACGACGAGGAGAGTGAGGCGCCGCCGACCGGGCGCCCCTCGGTTGTGATCCTCGGCAGCGGTCCGAACCGGATCGGCCAAGGGATCGAGTTCGACTACTGCTGCGTCCGAGCCGTGCTCGCGCTGCGCGAGCGCGGCTACGAGGCGATCATGGTCAACTCGAACCCCGAGACGGTCTCGACGGATTTCGACGTCTCCGACCGGCTGTACTTCGAGCCGCTCACCCTCGAGGATGTACTGGAGATTGTCGCCCGCGAGCAGCCGCTCGGCGTGATCGTCCAATTAGGTGGCCAGACGCCACTCAAGCTCACGCGCCCGCTCGAGGCGGCAGGGGTGAAGATCCTGGGCACGGCGCCAGACGCGATCGATATCGCCGAGGATCGCCGCCGCTTCGAGGCGATCGCCCGCGCCCTCGGCATCCATCAGCCACCCAACGGGACTGCCACCAGCCTGGCCGACGCGGAGCGTGTGGCGGAGCGCGTCGGATACCCGGTTCTCGTGCGCCCCTCCTACGTGCTTGGCGGACGGGCCATGCAGATCTGCTACGATGGGGCTTCGCTGCGTGAGTTCTTCGCCAGCGCCGCCCGGGCCTCCGGCGATCGACCGGTGCTCATCGATCGGTTCCTCGAGGACGCGTACGAGGTCGACGTCGACGCCATCGGCGATGGCGAATCGTACGTGATCGGCGGCGTCATGCAGCATATCGAGGACGCCGGCATTCACTCCGGCGACTCGGCGTGCGTTCTCCCTCCGTACATCATCGGCGAGTCGGACCTCGCCACGATGCGCCAGCACACATTGGCGCTCGCCAAGGCGCTCGACGTCGTGGGACTGATCAATGTCCAGTTCGCGATCAAGGACGGTGTCGTCTATGTCCTCGAGGTGAACCCGCGCGCCAGCCGGACCATCCCGTTCATCTCGAAGGCGATCGGCGTCCCCCTCGCCTCCCACGCGGCGCGCCTGATGTTGGGTGAGCGCCTCGCCGACGTCGGGTTCACGGAGGAGATCGTGCCACCGTACGTCTCGGTGAAGGAGGCGGTGTTTCCCTTCAACAAGTTCCGTGAGGCGGACCCGGTGCTCGGCCCCGAGATGCGGTCGACGGGGGAAGTGATGGGCATCTCGGACAGCTTCGGCAGCGCTTTCGCCAAGGCGCAACTGGCTGCCGACAACGGGCTCCCCCTCGAAGGCGCGATCCTGATCACCGTCAACGATCGGGACAAGCCCGCGACCGTTCCCATCGCCCGGCGTTTCCACGAGATGGGATTCCGGGTGCTGGCGACCGCCGGGACCTCGCGCTACTTGCGTGCGCGCGGAATTCCTGTGGAACGGGTCTTCAAGGTGCACGAAGGGCGGCCGCACGGTATCGATCTGATCGTGAACGGCCAGGTCCAACTGCTGATCAATACTCCCCTCGGGAAGCACTCTCAACGGGATGACTACAGCATGCGTCAGGCGGCCGTGGCGCACCGCATTCCGTACACGACGACGCTCTCCGCGGCGAACGCGGCGTGCGACGCCATTCTGGCGCTGCGATTCCGCCCGCCGCGCGTACGCTCTTTGCAGGAGTGGCACGAGATCGTGCGTGCCGAAAAGCCCGAGATGACACGCGCGCCGAGCTTGATCTGACGCTCCCCGGGCGTCGCACATCTTCCGACCCTCGACTCTCTCGCGCCATGCCGGTTCCGCTGCTCGATCTCCGCGCCCAATATGCGACGATCAGGGACGACGTCGTGCGCGCGATGATGAAGGTCGTCGAGGATCAGCTCTTCATTCTTGGCGCTCCCGTCGAGCAGCTCGAGGCCGCCCTCGCTGCGCTCTGCCACACGAAGTTCGCCATCGGCTGCGCCAATGGCAGCGATGCGCTCATCCTGGCGCTTCGGGCTCTCGACATCGGCCGCGGGGACGAGGTGGTGACCACGCCCTTCACCTTCTTTGCCACGGGCGGCACCGTGCACAACGTCGGCGCCAAGCCCGTGTTCGCGGACATCGAGCCTCGCACCTTCAACCTCGATCCCGCTGCGGCCAGCGCCGCCGTTACTGCCCGCACGAAAGCGATGATTCCGGTCGACCTCTTCGGCCAGCTGGCGCCTCTCGAGTGCTACCGGCGCCTCCACCCGTCCCTTCCGCTCCTGGAGGATGCGGCACAAGCCATCGGTGCGCGGCGCCGGATCGACGGGGAATGGGTGCGGGCAGGGGAGCGCGCAACGATCGGCACGTTCAGCTTCTTCCCATCGAAGAATCTCGGCGGCTACGGCGATGGCGGCATGCTCGTCACGCAAGACGAGAATCTCGCCGCCCGCCTGCGTCGCCTGCGGACGCATGGGGCGACGACGACGTACTTCCACGACGAGGTCGGCTACAACAGCCGCCTCGACGCCCTCCAGGCGGCGGTGCTTCTGGCGAAGCTGCCGCATCTGGAGCGCTGGAGCGCTGCCCGGCGCGAGCACGCCGCCTACTACGATCGTGCCTTCGACGGCGTGGGCGACATCGTCACGCCCTGGGTCGATCCGAACAACGAGTCGATCTACAACCAGTACACGATTCGGGTGCCGCGGCGCGACCAGCTCCAGGCGCATCTCAAGAGCAAAGGGATCGGCAACGCGATCTACTACCCGCTGCCCCTTCATCTCCAGAAGTGCTTTGCCTACCTGGGATATCGCGAAGGGAGCTGTCCCGAGTCGGAACGGGCCGCCCGCGAGGTCATTTCGCTCCCGGTCTATCCGGAATTGACGAGGGCGCAGCAGGATGAGGTCATCGAGGCGATAAGGGGCTTCTTCGGGCGCTGATGGGCGTGACCACCTACCTGTTCGGAGCGTCGCGGTGGGGGCGCAAAGGTTCCACATCACGGAGGGGGGCCGGGCACGAATGAAAGGCGACGCGGGACGGAGGGAGGAGGACTCGGTCGGACTGCCCCCGGAGGGTGCCAGTGAGTTCGTCACGGCCCTCATTCGCTACCGGCGACTGCTGGTAGTCCTGCTCGAGCTGGTTCTGGTCACGGTCAGCTACGCGTCGGCCTTCGCGCTTCGGTTCGACGGCAACATTCCGCTGGCGCAGCAGGACATCTTCTGGTCCACCCTTCCTGTCCTGCTCGTCCTGAGGCTGGGCGCCTTCGCGCTCTACCGCCTGCACACGGGGTGGTGGCGATACGTTGGGATGCGCGACATGGTCGCGCTCCTCAAGGCGATGCTGGTGAGCAGCGTCCTCTTCGCGGCCGGCCTCTTCGTGCTCGGCCTCGCCAACCACTATCCCCGCTCGGTGCTCATCGTCGACGGGATGCTCACCACGATGCTGGTGGGGGGTGTCCGCTTCGCGTTGAGGGCGATACGAGAGAGCAGGCGTCGCGCCCCGACGCCCTCGGCGAAGGGACGACGGGTGCTGATCATCGGCGCGGGCGATGCCGGCGAGCTTCTGCTGCGCGAGATGCGGAACAACCCGCGGCTCGGCTACGACCCGGTCGGCTTCGTCGACGACGATCCGCGCAAGGTTGGCTTCCATATCCACGGCGTGCCGGTGTTAGGCGGCACGTCGGCGCTTCCGGCGGTGGCGACGGCGCATCCGGTGGACGAGCTGATCATCGCCATTCCATCCGCGACGCGCGCACAGATTCAGGAGATCGTCGACCGGTGCCTCGCCCTCAAGCTTCCGTTCCGCATTCTCCCCGCGATCGCTGCCCTGTCGGGACACGTAGCGATGAGCCAGGTGCGGCCGGTGCGTCTGGAGGACCTGCTCGGCCGGGAGCCGGTCGATCTCGACGCGTCGATGATCCGAGCGGACATCGCCGGACGACGCATCCTGATCACCGGTGCCGGTGGCTCGATCGGAGCCGAGCTCGCTCGACAGATCGCCGGATACGGACCGGCGATGGTGGGCCTCGTGGACCGCAGCGAGAACGCCCTCTTTCTGATTCACCAGGAGTTGACTCGGACACGCCCCGATGTGCCGGTGCGCACCTTCCTCTGCGACATCTGCGACGCCCGTGAAGTCCGCGAGTCGGCGAGCGCCATTCAACCGGATGTCGTCTACCACGCCGCCGCCTTCAAGCACGTCCCGATGATGGAGGCCCATCTGGCGCAGGCGGTGCGCAACAACGTTTTCGGGACGCACCACGTGGCCACGGTAGCGGCGTCGCATGGCGCCAAGTTCGTGCTGATCTCCACCGACAAGGCCGTCGCGCCGTGCAGCGTGATGGGTGCCACCAAGCGCCTCGCGGAGAAGCTCGTGCTCTCCCTCGCGTCCTCGGGCCCGAACCACTTCGTGGCCGTGCGCTTCGGCAACGTGCTCGGAAGCAACGGGTCGGTGGTGCCGATCTTCACTCAGCAGATCGCCGACGGCGGGCCGATCACCGTGACCCATCCGGATGCCACGCGCTACTTCATGACGATTCCGGAGGCGGTGCAGCTGGTGCTGCAGGCGTCGGTGCTGGCCGAGGCGCGCGACAAGATCGTGATGCTCGAGATGGGTGAGCCGGTGCGCATCGTCGACCTGGCGCGGAACCTCATCCGCCTCTCGGGCCTCGAGCCCGACGTGGACATGCCGATCGTCTTCACCGGTCTGCGCCCCGGCGAGAAGCTGCACGAGCAGCTGACATTCGAGACCGAAGAGACGCTTCCCACGCGCTACGACAAGATTCGGGTGGTGAAGACCGATCTCTCGACGCCACTCGATCGAGGCCTCGAGCAACTGCGCGAGGCGGCGGAGGCGCGAGATGAGAAGGCGGTGCTCCGGCGCCTCCAAGAGCTCGTGCCCGAATTCGTGCCGCAGGCGTCGCTCCTCGCGGCACTGCGGGACCGCATGGCGGATCCCCGGTCGATCAGCCGGACCGTGGGATGAAGACACTCTTGGCGGCGGGCCTATCGGTCCTCTCGCTCGCTGCCGCGGTCCGCGCGCTCGCGCAGCACCCGCTGATGACGGTCCCGATCGACGATCCCATTTACGTGCAGCTCGATGGCCTTCTCCATCGTGGCTGCGAGGCGGCCTTCGTGTCGCCGAACCGGCCGTTCATGGTGTCCCAGATCCGGCGTGCCCTGGAAAAGGCGAAGGGGATGCCACGGTGCGCCAGCAAGGTCCTTGACGAGCTCCAACATCGCTTCGCGGTGGGCGATTCGGCGAGCAACTTCGTGCGAGACTCCGTAGAAGGGAAGGTGGCCGCGCACGGGGGAGTCGAGGCGACCGTGAGGCTCACCGGGCTGGCCAAGGGTGAGTTCTATCCGCTCTGGCAGGATGTGAAGCCCACCAGTGACGGCGATCCGCCCTTCAACTTCATCTTGACGGGCCGGGCATGGGTCGGCCTGACGCAACAGGCGCTCATCGTCGTTCAGGCGTACGGCGAGACGGACACGCGAAACGACCCCACGGTCCGCGCTCAGCCTTTCCGAAGCACCTCGGGCGTCATCGACTTCAACGAGGCCTACTTCGTCGGCCGCTTGGGTGCCTTCTACCTCGACTTCGGGCGCAAGCGCGATGCCTGGATCGGGGACGGGACCGAATCGCTCGTTCTCTCGGCGAACGCGCCGCCGATGGATCGCTTCATCATTTCCGCGATCTGGAACAAGTGGGAGTTTCACGGTCTGACCGGATCGATCAGCGATGTGACACTGGACTCTGCCACCGACAGTGTGTCCGGTCCGGCGCAGACGTACCACCGCATGTTCATCGCCCATTCGCTCACCTTCCGTCCCACGCCCAAGATCGAGCTCACGATCGGCGAGACGGGAGTGATTCCGCGTGTGGGTGGCGGACTGAATCTCGCCTTCGCCAATCCGCTCATGGTCTACCAGGTCACGCAGCACGACCAGTCGAGCGGTCAGGGCGCGGCCGACGCCAACCTCACGGCATTCGGCTCCTTCCGGTTCGTCCTCTGGGCGGCGACGCTGCAGGCCGAGATCTTGATCGACGACATCCAGATCGATCCGCAGGATCGCAAGCTCTTCCCCGATCTCCTCGGTTGGAACTTCAAGGCGACATATCCGATCCCGCTGCTGAGCGGGTCATCGGTTGGCGTGCAGTACCGCCGCTTGTCGAGCTTCACGTACCTCGAGCCGTTCTACACGAAGGTCTTCCAAGCGTACAACCAGCCGATCGGTTCGGAGCTCGGTCCTGGCGCCGACATGGCGACCGGCCTTTTCGAAGTGTGGCCGAGCGGACGCCTTCAGCTCCAAGGATCGCTCTCGCGTTGGCGGCATGGGGCGCTCCGCATCGACCATCGCCCGCCGGCCAATCGCGAAGGTCAGGTCGGTGCGCCCTACCCGCCGGTGACTCCGGATCGTCCGGACGTTCAGGGGGCGTGGCTCGGCGATCTGAGTGCGACGTGGGCTCACCCGACTTTCCCGGTGACCCTCGACTTCGCGCTGGCGAATATCGTCAACGTGAACAACGTGCCGGTGCCGTCGGGCACCTACGCCAGCCTGCGGCTCACCGGCAGCTATCGCTTCCACTATCCCTGGTAGTCGTTCCGGCCGCAGGCGAAGGGGTTCCTGCTGCGGATGAGCACGGGGGCACTACCACGGGGGGAGCGCGAGGCGTAAGTTCAATGGCTGTACCCAGTTCTGCGCTCCATGCCACCTTCATGCGACGCTCTCAGAGATGAACATCACGGTCGTCGGCACCGGGTACGTCGGCCTCGTCGTCGGCGCCTGCCTGGCCGAGACGGGTAACGACGTCACCTGCGCCGATGTCGATCGCGCCAAGATCGAGGGCTTGAAGCGCAACGTCCTTCCGATCTACGAGCCCGGGCTTCCGGGGCTCGTCGAGCGCAACCAGGCCCAGGGACGCCTCTCCTTTACCACCGATGTCGGCGCCGCCGTTGCCGGCGCCGAAGTGATCTTCATCGCCGTCGGCACTCCGCCTGACGAGGATGGCTCGGCGGACCTCCGGCACGTGCTCGATGTCGCGGACGCGATCGGCCGACATATGAAGCGCGAGGTGGTGGTTGTCACCAAGTCGACCGTCCCGGTCGGGACCGCGGAGAAGGTATCGGAGGCGGTGGCGCGAAACGCCAAGCATCCCTTTCACGTCTGCAGCAACCCCGAATTTCTCAAGGAGGGGGCGGCGGTCGACGACTTCCTCAAGCCCGACCGGGTCGTTCTTGGCACCTCGACCGATCACGCCCGCTCCGTCATGACGGAGCTGTACGCACCGTTCGTTCGGACCGGAAAGCCGATCATCTTCATGGACATTCCCTCGGCGGAGATGACGAAGTACGCCGCCAACGCCATGCTGGCGACGCGCATTTCGTTCATGAACGAGATCGCCAATCTCTGCGAGCAGGTCGGCGCCAACGTCGACAACGTCCGGAAGGGAATCGGAAGCGACGCGCGCATCGGCCCATCCTTTCTCTTCCCCGGTCCGGGCTATGGCGGCTCCTGCTTCCCGAAAGATGTCCGCGCCTTGCTGCGCACCGCAGAGGAGCACACCTCGCGGCTGGAGGTGCTGCGGGCCGTCGAGGCGGCGAACGAGCGCCAGAAGCACCGGCTCTTCGAGAAGCTTCGATCGGCCCTCGGCGGAACGCTGTCCGGCGCGACGATCGCCGTCTGGGGGCTCGCCTTCAAGCCGCAGACGGACGACATGCGCGACTCTCCCGCGCTGACACTCGTCGAGGAGTTGGCCGGCGCTCAGGCGAAGGTTGTCGCGCACGACCCGGTCGCCATGCACGAGGCGAAGCGGCGCCTGGGCGACCGCATCGCGTACGCCGACAGCAGCTACGCGGCCCTCACCGGCGCCGACGCCCTCGTGGTCGTGACCGACTGGAACGAGTATCGGCATCCGGACTTCGCCCGCATGCGCACGACGCTCCGCCGCCCGATCGTGGTCGACGGGCGCAACCTGTACGATCCGCAGAAGATGTCGTCGCTCGGGTTCACCTACCTCTCGATCGGGAGGAGCTGAGCGTGCGCGTGCTGATCACTGGGGCCGCGGGCTTCCTGGGCTCCCACCTCTGCGACCGCTTTCTCGCCGACGGCCATCGGGTGGTCGGGCTGGACAACTTCATCACCGGGCACCCCGACAACCTCGCCCACCTGATGGGAAACGATCGCTTCGAGTTCGTGCGGCACAACATCTCGACCTACACCTACGTCGCTGGACCGCTCGATGGTGTGCTGCACTTCGCATCGCCCGCCAGCCCGATCGATTACCTCGAGTTGCCGATCCCGACACTCAAGGTCGGCGCACTGGGCACGCACAACGCGCTCGGACTCGCCAAGGAGAAGAAGGCGCGCTTCTTCCTCGCCTCCACATCGGAGGTCTACGGCGATCCCCTCGTGCACCCGCAACCGGAGTCGTACTGGGGGAACGTGAACCCCGTCGGCCCGCGCGGTGTGTACGACGAGGCGAAGCGCTTCGCCGAAGCGCTGACAATGGCCTATCACCGCTACCATGGCCTCGACACACGCATCGTTCGGATCTTCAACACCTACGGTCCGCGGATGCGCCCCCGCGATGGGCGGGTCGTCTCGAACTTCATCGTCCAGGCGTTGGGCGGAGAGCCGATCACCATCTACGGCGACGGCTCGCAGACGAGGAGCTTCTGCTACGTGAGCGACGAGGTGGAGGGGATTTACCGCCTCTTCAACTCGGACTGCACCGAGCCGACGAATGTGGGGAACCCGACCGAGTACACGGTGCGGCAGTTGGCGGAGGTCGTGCTGCAGCTCACCGGCGCCACAGTGCCGATCGTGCAGAAGCCGCTCCCCGAGGACGATCCCAAGGTTCGCCGGCCGGACATCACACGCGCGCGCTCGATCCTCAAGTGGGAGCCGAAGGTGACGCTCCAGGATGGCGTGTCCCGAACGATCGAGTACTTCCGCGCACTCGATCGGGATCGGCTGCAGTCGAATGTCTGAGCGCGTCGTTGTCACGGGGGCGGCGGGCTTCATCGGCTCGCACGTCGTCGATGCCTTGCTGGCGCGCGGCGACACCGTGCTCGGCATCGACAACTTCGATCCGTTCTACCGCGAGGAGGTCAAGCGCGCGAACGTGGAGGCGGCGCTCGTCAATCCGCGCTTCACGCTCGTCGAGGCGGACATCCGCGATGACGCCGGCATGCGCCGTGCTCTCGGCGAGTTTCGCCCCGAAATCGTCCTGCACTTCGCGGCGAAGGCGGGCGTGCGGCCTTCGATCGCCGATCCAGCAGGCTACGCGGACGTCAACGTTCGCGGGACCGCCGTGATCCTGGAGGCGGCCAGGCAGGCCGGCACGACACGCGTGGTCGCGGCGTCGAGCTCGTCGGTGTACGGCAACTCCTCCCAGCCCCCCTTCCGGGAGGACGACGCCGCCGTTCAGCCAGTGAGCCCGTATGCCGCCACCAAGCGCGCGGCGGAGCTAGTGTGTGAGAGCCACGCGCAGTTGTATCCTGAAGCGCGTGTCATCTCGCTCCGGCTTTTCACCGTCTACGGCCCCCGTCAGCGACCCGACTTGGCCATACACAAATTCACACGCCTCATGCTCGCCGGCTCGCCTGTGCCATTCTTCGGGGACGGAAGCGACTCGCGCGACTATACGTTCATCGGCGACATCCTTCAGGGAATCCTGGGAGCGGTGGAGCGAACGCGCTCCGTGTCGCTCCGGCACGAGATCTTCAATCTCGGGGAGTCGGCGACGACGACGCTGTCGGAGTTGGTGACCCTGCTCGAGCAGGCGACCGGGTGCCGAGCGATCCTCGACCGGCAGCCAGCGCAGCTCGGCGACGTGCGGCGGACATGTGCCGACATTTCGCGTGCCCGCGCCCTCCTTGGCTATCGCCCCGGCGTGGCGGTCGCGGAGGGGGTGCGCCAATTCGTGTCGTGGTATCGCGCGATGAACGGCACCGATGTCGCGCGCCGCGCCAGCGGCATTCGCTGAACCGCGATTCCCGTGTCGGGTATCAGAGCCGTCATGCCTCGCCGCCGACTCCACCGGCTTCTTTCCCTGTCACTGCTCACGGCGGTGGCCTGCCGGCCGCACTTCGAGCCGATCAAGTACACCTCGAACCAGGCGCTGTTCGATGCGTCGCTCAAGGAGCTCCACGGAGAGCACTGGGACAACGCCGTCGCGGGCTTCGAGCGCCTGACGACGACGCTGCCGGCGCGCGACCCGCTCCTCCCCGAGTCCTACTTCTACTTGGGGCAGGCCCACGAAGGGAAGAACGAGTTCATCCTGGCGGCCCAGGCCTACTCGCGTCTTCCTGAGGCATTCCCGGAGGACACGCTCGCGGACGATGCCACGTACCAGGCCGGGATCTCCTATTCCCGTCTCTGGAAGCGGCCGTCACTCGATGCCGAGTACGGAGAAACGGCGCTCAGCACCTTCACCAGCTTCATGGTCGCGTACCCGGACTCCCCGCTCCGGGACTCGGCGCAGAAGCAGATCAACAAGTTGAACGAGTGGTTCGCCAAGAAGTCGTACGACACCGGGAAGCTCTATCAGCGACGCAAGGCGTACGACTCTGCGATCATCTACTACAAGTACGTCGTCCAGCAGTATGCCCAGACCCAGCATGCCAAGTCGGCTCTCATCGGGCTGGTGCAGTCGTACCGCGCGATCAAGTACCGGGAGGAGATGGCCGAGACCTGCGCCACCCTGAACTCGAAGTATCCCGGCGACGGTGACGTGCACTCCGAGTGTCCCGCGGAGAAGCAGCCGGCTACCCCGATCGCGACACCGGCACAGCAGGCGCCTGCTCCGGCGACCCCCGCCCAGACGCCCGAGCAGCGCACCGCCGCCCCTTCGCAAGGCGCTCCGCCGCTCGAACGCGCCGGCACCACGCCTCCCTAGCGACGTGCGCCTCGGGATCCTCGGCGGCAGCTTCGACCCGCCGCACCTGGGGCACCTGCTCGCCGCGTCCGACGCCTTCGAGCACCTGGAGCTCGAGCGCCTGCTCTTCGTGCCGGCGGCCGCCCAGCCCCTCAAGACCGGCACGATCGTCGCCTCGCCGGCCGATCGCATGAGGATGGTCGAGCTCACCGTCGGCACCGACGCTCGATTCGAGGCCGAACGGGCCGAATTGGATCGTCCGGGGTTATCTTACAGTGTCGACACTTTGACCGAGCTGTCCGCTCGTCATCCTGGAGCGTCCTTCTTCTTGCTGATTGGCGAGGACCTCGCCGGGCAGATCGCGACGTGGCGAGACGCAAAGCGATTGGCGGAGCTGGCCTCCATCGTCGTGTTGACGCGCGGTGACGCGTCAGGGCCGCCAGCGGCGGCGACGGGTCGATACCGTCGTCTCTCCACGCGACGAGTCGACATCTCGTCCACCGAGATACGGGCTCGGGTCCGCGCCGGTCAGTCGATTCATGGCTTCGTGACCGACGCCGTGGCCGACTATATCGCGTCGACCGGGCTGTACCGATAGAGGGTGTGAATGCTCAAGAAAATCGCGACGACGATCTTCGGCACACGGCACGAGCGCGAGATGAAGCGCGTGCAGCCGATCGTGGAGGAGATCAACAAGGAGTACGAGCGGCTCCATTCCGTCACCGAGATCCAGCTTCAGGGACAGACGGAACGGCTGCGCGGCATCGTCCGCGAGCGCGTGGCGGAGATCGAAGCCGAGATCGCGGCCCTCAAGGAGAGGAAGCGCACCGCCACGGATGCTGCCGAGCGCGAGCGGATCGATGACGAGTTGAGCGGCGGCGACGGCAAAGGAGGAGCCGAGGGGAGGCTCCGAGAGGCGCTGAGCGACGTTCTGGACGAGATCCTTCCCGAAGCGTTCGCTACCGTTCGCGAGGCTGCCCGCCGCCTCGTGGGGAGCCACGTGGAGGTCACCGGCCACGACATCGAGTGGAACATGGTTCACTACGATGTCCAGCTGATCGGAGGCATTCAGCTCCACTTCGGCCGCATCGCCGAGATGGCGACCGGAGAGGGGAAGACCCTCGTTGCCACCCTGCCGCTCTACCTGAACGCGCTCGCCGGGAAGGGAGCGCACTTGGTGACGGTGAATTCCTACCTCGCCCGTCGCGACTCGCAGTGGATGGGGCACGTGTACAAGTACCTCGGCCTCACCGTCGGCTGCATCGATGACACCGAGCCGAACTCGCCGGAGCGTCGCGCCGCCTATCTCTGCGACATCACCTACGGCACCAACAACGAGTTCGGGTTCGATTATCTCCGCGACAACATGGTGCTCTCGCTCGACCAGCGCGTGCAACGCGGCCACTTCTACGCGATCGTCGATGAAGTGGACTCGGTGCTGATCGATGAAGCGCGCACGCCGCTCATC
The DNA here is from genome assembly GCA_035623475.1 of Gemmatimonadaceae bacterium. Lineage (GTDB taxonomy): Bacteria > Gemmatimonadota > Gemmatimonadetes > Gemmatimonadales > Gemmatimonadaceae > DASPTK01. Next base: position 56,365 of record DASPTK010000130.1, read on the forward strand.
ATCTCCGGCCCGGTAGGGAATGAGAGCGACGAGCGGTACCGCGAGTACAACAACGTCGTCGCTCGACTCGTGCGGGCGCAGACGGAAGAGGCGAACCGGCTCGTCGGCGAAGCCGAGACGGCGATGAAGCAGGAGGATGAGGGGACGGCGGCGCTCCGGCTCTATCAGGCGCAGCTCGGCGCGCCGAAGAACAAGCGCCTCCTCAAGATGCTGCAGGAGCCGGGCGTGAAGCAGATGGTGCAGAAGATGGAGCTCGAGCACATCGCCGATCGCAAGCAGCCGGTGGCCAAGCAGATCTATCGCGACTTGGAGGAGCGACTCCTCTTCGTGCTCGACGAGAAGGGGCACACCGTGCACCTCACCGATCGCGGCGTCGACTTCATGTCACCCGCGGATCACGACGCCTTCGTCCTCCCCGACATCGCCGAAGGGATCCACCGCGTCGAGCACGATCCGGGGCTCCGCCCGCAGGAGAAGATCGATGCGCGGAGCGCGCTCGAGCGGGAGTACGCGCTCAAGAGCGAGAAGCTCAACATCATCCACCAGCTCCTGCGCGCGCACGCGCTCTACGAGAAGGACGTCAACTACGTCGTGCAGGAAGGGCAGGTGCTGATCGTCGACGAGTTCACGGGACGCACGATGCCCGGCCGCCGCTGGTCGGAGGGCTTGCACCAGGCGGTCGAGGCCAAGGAAGGCGTTCAGGTGAAGGGGGAGACGCAGACGCTCGCCACCATCACTATCCAGAACTTCTTCCGCATGTACGAGAAGCTGGCGGGCATGACCGGCACCGCCGAGACCGAGGAGACCGAGTTCCACGACATCTACACCCTGGCTGTGTCGGTCATCCCCACCAACCGGCCGGTGATTCGCGAAGACCGCCAAGATCACATCTACAAGACTCGGCGCGAGAAGTACAACGCGATCCTCGAGGAGACCCAGCGCCTGCACGGGCTCGGGTATCCCGTGCTCGTCGGCACGGTCAACGTCGATGTCTCGGAGACCCTGTCGCGCATGTTCCAACGCGCCGGTCTGAAGCACAACGTCCTCAACGCGAAGTACCACCAGCGCGAGGCGGAGATTGTTGCGGAGGCGGGGCAGCCGGGGACGGTGACGATCGCGACGAACATGGCCGGTCGCGGCACCGACATCAAACTCGGTCCGGGAGTCACCGAGGCGAGGCCGTCGCAGGTGAAGGATCCGGAGGGGAAGCCCGTGGACGTGGTCGAGCTGGGCGGACTTCACATCCTCGGGTCGGAGCGCCATGAGTCGCGGCGCATCGATCGTCAGCTCCGCGGCCGATCCGGGCGTCAGGGAGATCCGGGGGCGTCGCAGTTCTTCCTCTCGCTCGAAGATGATCTCATGCGCCTCTTCGGGTCCGAGCGGATCGCCAAGCTCATGGATCGGCTCGGCGCGCAGGAGGGAGAGGTCCTGACGCACCCCTGGATCACGAGAGCGATCGAGCAGGCACAGAAGCGCGTCGAGCTGCAGAACTTCCAGCTGCGCAAGCGGCTGCTCGAGTTCGACGACGTCATGAATCAGCAGCGCGAGGTGGTCTACTCGCTGCGATCCTTCGCCCTCGAGGGCGGGCAGGAGCTCAAGGGCGAGGCGCGGAAGATGGTCGAGAAGGCAATCGACCGCCGAGTCGAGAACGCCCTCGAGGACTACGAGACGAGCGACGACTGGGACTTCGGCCTGCTCCGCCAACAGCTGCTGATGCACTACCTGCTCTCGGTGCCGTCGTTCGAGGATGGCGCGGCTGAGCGGCCGGGGACGGTGGAGCAGGCCATCGAGCAGGCGCGCGCAGCGGGGAACGTCGCCTTCGATGCGAAGTGCACGAGCCTCGGCGAGTACGAAGCACAGCTGCTCTCCCTGGTCATGCTCAACGTGCTCGACGAGAAGTGGAAGGATCATCTCTACGATCTGGATCAGCTCCGGGCCGCCATCCACTACCGGTCGTGGGGGCAGAAGGACCCGCTCATCGAGTACAAGCACGAGGCGTACAACATGTTCGTCGACCTCATGACGGACATCTACAACAGCTTCGCCGAGCGCTTCCTGCGCGCGCAGATCGTGTTCGAGCCGCCGCCGGAGTTGGCGGCTGCGGGCGCCGGGGCGAGGGGAAGCGGACCAAATGGTGGAGATGGCAGGTCTGCGCGCCCGGCCAAGCGCTTCAACGCGCTCGGTGTGCTCGAGGAGGCGGACGCCTCGGGCTCCGGCGACGGCGGCGCCGCCGTTCCGGCGGCAGCGCCGGTGTCGGAGGGCGCGGTCGATGTGAAGCCGCCGCCGCCCAGAAAGGCGCCGACGGTCGTGGGCGCCGGGCGCCTGCGGAGCATCGACTCGCCCGCGCCCAAGTCGGGCTCCTGGGGCAACGTCGGGCGGAACGATCCGTGCCCGTGCGGCTCGGGAAAGAAGTACAAGAAATGCCACGGCGCGAACGCCTAGCCTCCTCGGCGGGCGGCCGCTCAGGGCCGAGGGACGTGCCTCGACTTCGAAACGCCCGCGCCGTGCGGGCGTTTTTCTTTAGGAGAGAGGAGAAAGCGATGGCTGAGAGGACCAGTCCTCGCGCTACCATGCCGATCGCCTGGCCGGGGGCCGCGGCCTCAAGTTCTATCACAAAGAAACAAACGGAAGTGCGCGAGGCATCGAATGATGGCTGGCTTGGAGAGAGAGAAAGCGTTAAGTATTAGAGAGTTGCCGCGCGCCGAGCGTCCGCGCGAGCGGCTCCGTGCGCACGGCGCACAGTCGCTCAGCGTCGCAGAGCTGATCGCGATCCTGCTGGGAACGGGCACAGGCGGGCGATCGGCCCTGGGTGTGGGTCAGGACGTGTTGGCCATGTCCGGAGGATCGCTGCGACGCATCGCGGCGCAGCCGCTGGCGGCCTTGACCACGATGCGGGGCGTCGGGAGCGCGCGCGCCGCGGTCATTCATGCGGCGCTCGAGCTCGGGCGGCGGCTGGCCGCCGAGGCACGTGAGGATGGTGCCCCGATGCGATCGCCGCGCGACGTCTTTGCGGTCTACTCCCCGCGCCTCGAGGACCTCCCGGTGGAGGAGTTCCATGTGGCGGTTCTCGATTCGCAGCACCGGCTGGAGCGCGATGTGACGGTCACGCGCGGGATCCTCAACTCCTCGCTCGTCCACCCGCGCGAGGTCTTTCGCGAGGCGATCGCCGAGCGAGCGGCGGCGATCATCCTCGTGCACAACCATCCGAGCGGCGATCCGACGCCCTCGGCGGATGATCGGCTGGTGACCGAGCAACTGATGGCCGCCGGCCGGGTGCTCGACATCCCGGTGCACGATCACGTGATCGTGGGACGTGGGCGCTACACCAGCTTTGCGGAGAGTGGCTTGCTGTGACGGCGACGGCGCTGCGCTCGATCATTCCGGGCTGGGACCTCAGCGACGAGCTGCTCTCGCGGCTCGACGGTGATTTGCTCGCGCGCGCCTACCGGTTCAGCGAGCACGCGCACCAGGGGCAGAAGCGCTCGTCAGGCGAGAACTACGTCGTCCACTGCGTGGAGGTGGCCAAGATCCTCGCCGAGCTCCACCTCGACTCCACCACGGTAGCCTCCGGCCTCATCCATGACGTGGTCGAGGACACCGATGCGACGGTGGAGTCGATCGAGCGCGAGTTCGGCCCGGAGATCGCCCAGATCGTCGACGGCGTCACCAAGATCGGGAACCTGAACTTCCGCTCGCGCGAGGAACGGCAGGTCGAGAACTACCGGAAGCTCCTGCTCTCGATCGCCAAGGACGTTCGGGTGATCCTCATCAAGCTGGCCGATCGCCTGCACAACATGCGGACCCTCGACTACCTCGCCGAGGACAAGCGGCGCCGGATTGCGCAGGAGACGATGGATCTCTACGCGCCCATGGCCCACCGCTTCGGTATGGCGCGGCTCCGGTGGGAGCTCGAGGACCTCTCCTTCAAGTACATCGAGCCCACCGAGTACAAGGCGCTGGCGAAGCTCATCTCGCAGAAGCGCGGGCAGCGTGAGCAGTTGATCACGCAGTTCGCGGTTCCGCTCGAGCGCGAGCTCAAGAAGGCCGGCATTCCGCAGGTGGAGGTCGTCGGACGACCGAAGCACCTCTGGTCGATCTGGAAGAAGATGCGGCAGCGCAACAAGCCGTACGAGGAGATCTACGACCTCATGGCCGTTCGCGTCCTCGTGAACACGGTGCCGGACTGCTACCACGCCCTGGGCGTGATTCACGAGGGGTGGACGCCGCTCCAGGAGCGGATCAAGGACTACATCGCGCAGCCGAAGTCGAATGGCTACCAGTCGCTCCACACCACGGTCTTCGGCCCGGCGCGGCAGCTCTACGAAGTTCAGATTCGCACGCGCGAGATGCACCAGACCGCCGAGTACGGAATCGCCGCCCACTGGCTTTACAAGGGCGGTAGGAAGGACAACGACAAGGCGGAGCGCGATGTGAGCTGGCTCCGACAGATCCTCGAGTTCCAGCTCGACGCCAAGAACCCTGACGAGTTCCTGGAATTCCTCAAGCTCGACCTCTACCAGAAGGAGATCTTCGTGCTCACGCCCACCGGGGACGTGGTCGAGCTCCCGGAAGGGGCGACGCCGATCGACTTCGCCTTCGCCGTCCACACCGAGGTCGGGCTTCATTGCAACGGCGCCAAGGTGAACGGCCGAATCGCGCCCCTCTCGCGCCAGCTCCGGAGCTCCGATACGGTCGAGATTCTCACCTCGCCCACGGCGCGGCCAAGCCGCGACTGGCTCGCGCACGTGCGCACCGGTCGAGCACGACACAAGATCCGCTCCTGGATCCGACAGGAGGAGCAGAGCACCTCTGTCCGGCTCGGACGGGAAATGCTCGATCGGGAGATCCGGCGCCGGAGCCTCGCCCGGCCCGACGACGAGGCGCTGACGCGCGCTGCCAAGAGCCTTTCGCTCACCGATACCCGGCACCTCATCGCCTCGGTGGGGCAGGGCGATGTCCACGTGTCGGTCGTTCTGAAGGCCCTCTACCCGAACCTCGAGGCGGGGAACGAGCCGCCACCGAAGGCCAGCGCCTTCGAGCGCCTCGTGCGACGCATGCGTGGCACCGGGCGTGGGGTCCGGATTCAGGGCGTCGACGGGCTGATGGTGCGCTATTCCCAGTGCTGTCAGCCGGTGCCTGGCGATCCGGTGGTGGGGTACGTCACTCGCGGACGCGGGGTGTCCATTCACCGCGCCGACTGCCCGAACGTGCTCATGCTCTCCGACGAGCCGGAGCGCCGCCTGGACATCGACTGGCAGGAGATGGAGGGCGAGATCTTTCTGGTCCGGCTGGCCGTGGAGGGCTCCGACCGCCGCGGCCTCTACGCGGACGTGGCGGAGGCGGTGTCGGCGAGCGGAACCAACATCAAGAGCATGGAGCTGAGAAGCGGCGATGGTGGCGGCGTGTCGGGCTCCATCCTGGTGGAGGTCGAGAACCTCAACCACCTGCAGAAGATCATTCGGGCCGTGCGCAAGGTGAAGGGCGTGAGCGATGTCTCTCGCCGCGAGAGAGTGGCGGCCGAGTAGGGCAGCGCCGGAAGCCGCTGGCGCCTTGGCTGACGCGTCCACGACTTCTCCTTGCTCCCTGACTTAACTTCCCGACATGTCCCCAGCATTCGACCTCCGCGCGCCATTCGAGCCCGCGGGCGATCAGCCCCGCGCGATCGGTGAGCTGAGCGCCGGGCTCGATCGAGGCGACCGCTTCCAGGCGCTCCTCGGCGTCACCGGCTCGGGGAAGACGATGACGATCGCCAACGTCATCCAGCATTTTGGGCGTCCGACGCTCGTGCTCTCCCACAACAAGACGCTCGCGGCGCAACTCTACGGAGAGCTCAAGAGCTTCTTCCCCAACAACGCGGTCGAGTACTTCATCTCGTACTACGACTACTATCAGCCCGAGGCCTACGTCCCGGCGAGCGACACGTACATCGAGAAGGACGCGTCGATCAACGAGGACATCGACCGTCTTCGCTTGCGCGCGACCTCGAGCCTGATGGAGCGCAACGACGTCATCATCGTCGCCACCGTCTCGGCCATCTACGGGTTGGGCGATCCCGCCGAGTATCGAGAGCGCATGGTGAGCGTGTCGCGGGGCGAGGTGCGTGGACGCGATGACATTCTCCGCGCGCTGGTGGCGATCCAGTATTCGCGCAACGACGTGGCCTTCGAGCGCGGCACCTTCCGCGTCAGAGGGGATACGGTCGAGATCCTCCCGGCGTACGAGGAGCAGGCGGTCCGGATCGAGATGTGGGGTGACCAGGTCGAGCGGATCTCGAAGATCGACGTCACCACGGGGAAGACGATCGCCGAGCTGGACAAAGCCGCCATCTATCCGGCGAAGCACTTCGTCACGTCACGCCCGACGCTCGAGCGCGCCGTCACCCTCATCCGAACGGAGCTGACCGGACGACTGGCCGAGCTGCGCGAGGCGGGGAAGCTCCTCGAGGCGCAGCGCCTCGAGTCGCGCACCCATTTCGACGTCGAGATGATGCTCGAGATCGGCACCTGCGCCGGAATCGAGAACTACTCGAGGCATCTCTCCGGTCGCCAGGCGGGAGAGCGGCCCGCCTGCCTCTTCGATTACTTCCCCGAGGACTTTCTCGTGGTGGTCGACGAGTCGCACGTCACGCTGCCGCAGGTCGCGGGCATGTTCAATGGCGACCGGGCCCGGAAGCTCACGCTCGTCGAGTACGGCTTCCGCCTTCAGAGCGCGCTCGACAATCGACCGCTCATGTTCGACGAGTTTCTCGCGCTCACGCCGCGCGCAATCTTCGTGTCGGCGACCCCGGGCGAGCTCGAGCTCCAGCTGGCTGAGGGGGTGGTGGTCGAACAGATCATCCGGCCGACGGGACTCCTCGACCCGGAAATCGAGGTGCGCCCCGTGCGCGGGCAGGTGGACGACCTCCTCGGCGAGATTCGGCTCCGCGAGCGGCGCGGCGAGCGAGTGCTCGTCACGACGCTCACGAAGCGAATGGCCGAGGACCTGACCGACTACCTACAGCAGATGGGCGTGCGCGTCCGCTACATGCACTCCGACATCGATGCGATCGAGAGGATGGAGATCGTGCGCGGCCTGCGCCTCGGAGAGTTCGACGTGCTCGTCGGCATCAACCTGCTGCGCGAGGGGCTGGACCTTCCCGAGGTGTCGCTGGTGGCCGTTCTCGACGCGGATCAGGAGGGCTTCCTGCGGAGCGACCGGTCGCTGATCCAGACGGTCGGGCGCGCGGCGCGGAATGTCGAGGGGCGGGCGATCTTCTACGCCGACAGGATGACGGGCTCGATGCAGCGCTCGATCGAGGAGACGAAGCGCCGCCGAGAGCTGCAGCGCGCGTTCAACGCCGAGCACGGCGTGACGCCGCGGTCCGTGGTCAAGAGCACCGAGCAGGTACGCTTCACTACCCGGGTCGCCGACGCGCGCACCGAGCGCGACGAGCGGGGCCGCCGAGTCGCCGAGCGCGTGGCGAGCTACGCGAGCGAGATGGACAACGAGGCGCTGATCGCCCTCGTGGAGCAGCAGATGCGCGAGGCGGCCGCGAACCTCGACTTCGAAGCGGCGGCGGCGCTGCGCGACCAGCTCTTCGAGCTCAAGGCGCGGGGAGGCGCGGGCGGGAAGGGGGACGGGAGGGCAGGCGGCAGCGGCGGTGGCTCCGGCGGAGCGAAGCGCGGCGAGGGGCTCAGCCGGATTCGAGCGCCACGGTAGTGCTCGCCCCGTACCACCACGTCGTCCCTCCGCTGGCCGACCATGGCCGGATCGCACTCACGCGGGAGGAGCTCATCGCCTGGGGCGAGCGCTTCGGCCGAGCAGTCCGGGCGCCACTCGTGGTGCTGATTTCAGGCGATCTCGGCGCGGGGAAGACCACACTCGTTCAGGCGATCTGTCACGGGGTGGGGGTGACCGACCCCGTCACAAGCCCGACCTTCACCATCGTGAACGAGTACGCGGGCGCCCCCTTCCCGGTCTATCATCTCGATCTCTACCGCCTGACGAGCCCGGGCGAGCTGACGAACATCGGTTGGCACGAGCTGATTAGCGCGCATGCGCTGGTGCTCATCGAGTGGCCGGAGCGCGCCGGCGATCGGCTCCCGGCCCAGGCAGTCTCCATCGAGCTCGAGCACGACTCCGCGGATCCGTCCCGCCGGCTCTTGCTCGCCGGATGACTGGGCCGCTCACGTTGGTGATCGATGCCTCCACCTCCGTCGGCAGCGTGGCCCTGGTTCGAGGCACCGAGGTGCTCGGTGAGCAGCAAACGCCGATGGGGCGCTCGCGCGACGAGCGCCTCCTCCCGGCCGTGGCTGAGTTGCTGGCGGTCGCCGCCGTCCCGATCGACGAGCTGGAGGGGGTTGTCTGCGGCGGTGGCCCCGGCGGATTTACCGGCCTCAGAATGGGGGCCTCGATCGCCAAGGGGATATGCCTGGCGCGCGGCCTCCCCCTCGCTTCCGTCTCGTCGCTCGCTCTCATCGTCGCGAGCGTCGATCTTCCCCCGGGACGGTATGTCGCTCTCCTCGACGCCCTGCGAGGCGATGTCTTCGCGGCCGTCTTCGAGACGAGCGCCGGCCGCGTCGAGCCCCTCGCCCCCTCGCGGCTCGCCGCGCGCGCGGAGGCGAACGCCCTCGCGGCGCAGCTCGGCGCGCGGTTGATCGGGCCGGACGAGGAGCTGGCGGCGGCGCCGCGTGCCGCCGGCGTTGCGCGCCTGACGACAGGCGGCGCCGCCCCGGTCGTCGTCTCGCTCGACAGCTGGGAGCCGGACTACGGACGGATGGCCGAGGCCCAAGCGCGCTGGGAGAAGGCCCATGGGCGGCCCCTCCATGCCTGACGAGGACGGGCGTCACGTGGCGCGATCGGCGGTGACGGTCGCCCTCGCGATGCGCGAGGATCTTCGTCGCGTCGCCGACATCGAGCAGGTCTCCTTCAGCGACCCCTGGAGCGCTCGGACCTTCGGCAGCCTGATCGAGGAGCCTCGCGTCTACTTCGCGGTGGCGCGCGACGGGGCGGACCGGGTGATCGGGTACATCGTCGCGTGGATGGTGGCGGACGAGGCGGAGATCGCCAATCTGGCGGTCGCGCCGGAAGCCCGACGCGGGGGCGTGGGTCGGAGCCTGCTCGACGCAGCGCTGGACACCGCGCGCGGGCACGGCGTTCGGACCGTCTACCTCGAAGTCCGCGAGTCGAATGCCGCCGCCCGCGCTCTCTATGCGCGGCGAGGGTTCGTGGAGATCGGACGGCGCCGCGGCTACTACCGGCGTCCGCTCGAGGACGCGATTCTCCTGCGAAGCGAGATCTCCGCCGCGGCGTCTCCGGAGACGCCGGCAGTGGAAGGAGTTCGACGGCGGTAATTCGTTGGCGCGGCCGTCGCCGGTCCGGTATACTGTCAATGACGAGCAAGAGCGCCCCGCCAGGAGGAACTGTGAGCCGCAGCTTGAACAAGGTCACTCTCATCGGGAATCTCGGAGCCGACCCGGAGGTCCGCTCCACCACCGGCGGCAACCGCGTCGCCACATTCTCCTTGGCCACGAGTAGAACGTGGAACAGTCAGGCCGGCGAGAAGCAGGAGAAGACCGAGTGGCATCGGTGTGTCGTGTGGAACAGCAAGGCCTCTCAACTCGCCGACATCGTCGAGCGCTATCTCAAGAAGGGCGACAAGGTGTACGTCGAAGGGCGCATCGAATACCGCCAGTGGCAGGACAAGGAGGGCCAGACCCGGTACAGCACCGAGATCAACGTCCGGGAAATGATCATGCTCTCCGGACGTGGTGGTTCGGCCGGCGAGGTGGATTCGGAGAACGGCGGTGCGCGCAGTCGGGCGCCGGCGGGGGATCGCGCCAAGAGCACGGCGGGGGCGGGCGCAGGCGACTTCGAGGATTTCCGCGCGTCGGTCGAGGAAGAGGACGACGACCTGCCGTTCTGACCGCGGCGTTCAGTAGCCAGTGTTTCCTTCTGCGGCCGGGAGCTCGCCCAGCTCCCGGCCGTCTTTCCCTCGCAGGACTCTTCGACGTACGCGCGACGAATCGGTCTGTGACCACGCCAACTGTGATCCGCCCGGCAAGTGCTGCAGACGCCGCACTCCTCGCGCGCCATCGGGCCGAGATGTTTCGCGACATGGGCACGCTCCGAGGCGATGCGTACCAGGCGATGCTCACGGCGGCGCAGAGCTATTTCGAACGCGCGATCCCGGCGGGTGAGTACCACGGCTGGTTGGCCACACCTCCCGATCGCCCACGGGAGATCATCGCCGGTGCTGGCGTCCTGCTCACCACCCTCCTTCCGACCCCCGCGGGCGGGGGGACAGATGTCTCTCGGGGCCCTCAAGGCTTGATCATGAACGTCTTTACCGAGAAGGGGTGGCGGAGGCGCGGCCTGGCTACCCTCCTCGTGCGCCACGTCCTCGGCTGGGCCCGCGAACGGGGTGTGGCGCGGCTCGTCCTCCACGCGTCCGACGAGGGGCGTCCCCTCTACCTCGGGCTCGGTTTCGTGGAAAACAACGAGATGCGCTACGCTGGCGATCTGGGGACGGGCTGACACGGGCCGGACCCCCACCGGTTCAAGAGTTACCAGCCCAAGGCGGAACTCGTCTCGACCTCAGGGATCGTCATGACGGACAAGGTCTTTAGCCGTCGTCTCAGGCTCCCGGCTTCCGCCGTCGGCGGAGGACGCCTCGCACGAGGCGGCGCGTACTTTTCTTATGGAGACACACTCACGATGCGGAATCCGCGTCCCGGGCTCTCGCCTCTGATCCGGTCCTTCGTGCTCGCCGCACTCGGTGCGGCGGTCGTCGCCGCGCCGCTGTCCGCGCAAGAGCAACAGGCGGCCGCTCCAACCGGCCAGACCCACACCGTCAAGAAGGGCGATACGCTGTGGGATATCGCGAAGCAGTATCTGAACGATCCCTTTCTCTGGCCCGAGATCTACCGTCTCAACACCGATGTCGTAGAGGATCCGCACTGGATCTATCCCGGCGAGGTGCTGAAGATCCCCGGTGGTGGTCAGATGGTGGCGGAGGACACGATGCAGGCTCCCGCCCCGGCGCAGACGCCGGCGGCCGAGGAGGCGCCGCGTGGGCAGCCCGGCGCTACCGTCTTCGCCGCATCGCTTTCGCGTGGCGTTCGGAACGCCTCGCGCTTCGGCGGCTCGGCGAATCTCTTCCCGCACGGTGTGGTTCGCCCCGGTGAGTTCTACAGCGCCCCCTGGGTCGACATGCTCAAGGGTCCAGTGAATCAGGGTTTCGTCTTGGCGAGCGCGGAGATTCCGGGTATCGGCAGATTCACCGAGATTCGGCGCCGGATGCTCCCCCAGGAAGAGGCGTACATCACGCTCCCGAAGGATGTCGTCGCCTCGGTCGGCGACCACTTTCTCACCTTCCGCCACGGCGACGAGCTGGCCGACGGTCAGGGAGTCATGATTCCGACCGGTGTCGTGGAGATCGAGGTCTCCGAGGCGGGAGAAGCCACCCTGGCGCGCGTCGTCAACGAGTTCGGGTACATGCAGTCGGGTGACGGCGTGATTCCGATCGAACGCTTCAACCTGTCGCCGGATGCGCGTCCCTCACCATTGCTCCTCGGCACCGAGGCCAAGGTCGTCTGGGTGCAGTCCAACGCGATCCTGCCCACGGAGCAGCAGCTCGTGATCCTTGACGCGACGGAAAAGCAGGGGGTGAAGGTCGGCGACCAGTTTACCCTCTACCGCCCCCGCACCAAGGTCGAGGCCCAGATCGCCAGCGCCGTCGTCACCGTGCCCGAGCGCCGCATCGCCCTGGTCCAGGTGATCAAGGTCTCGCCCTATGGAACGACGGCGATGATCGTGGCTCAGGAGCAGCCGGCCATTCGGGTCGGGACGAACGCCCGGCTGACGGCGCGCATGCCGTAGCGCAAAGCGCCGCCTGAGCACGGTGCTCGGGCGGCGTTCGGGGGTGCGGGCTCACTCCACTGGACACCCCCGCTTAGATTACGGCGACGAATGATTCCCGTCGCCCATCTGCTTGCCATTGCATGTTATGTGAGCGCGGCCTGCCTAGCGGCCGCGCCCTTTGCGCGCCCAATCGCCGCGCCGGTTCGCGGGGTCATCACCCTTCTCGCTGCCGGCATTCTGGCACACCTGGCCGGTCTGGCGGCCTATGTTCGAGCCTTTGGTGTGCTCCCACTGACTGGGCTCGGGCCGGCGCTGTCGTTTGCCGCGCTGGTCATGGCTGCCTCGCTCTTGGTGGTCGAGGCCCTCGCGCGAGAGGTCAGCCTCTCGCTCATTGCGGCTCCTCTGGCGGCGTTGGCCACCGCCTTTGGCCTGATGGCGGGCTTGACGCCGGCGCACGATCCCGCCGCCGCCGGGCTCTGGCTCGAGTCGCACGTGGCCCTCTCTTTCGTCGGCATCGCGGCCTTCGCGACCGCGGCGGCCGCCGGCGCCATGTACCTCGTCGAGCGCCGCGAGTTGCGGAGCCGGCAGTTCGGTGCGGTCTTTCGATTCTTCCCGCCGCTCGAGACGCTCGATCGCGTCAATCACGTGGCGGCGATCACCGGCTGGCTCGCGCTCACCGCGGGCATAGCGCTTTCGGCAGCCTACTCGTTCGCCCTCCGCGACGCCGACTCCCTCAAGCTCATCTGGGGGACATCGGCCTGGCTCGCGGTTACCGCGATTACCGCCGGCCGGGTGGTTGGCGGGTGGAGCTCGCGCCGCGCCGCGGTTGTCTCGAGCATCCTCTTCGCCGCGATCGTCGTGCTCTACGTCGCCTTCCGCCTCGCCGACCCTGAGCCGGGGCGCTTCCTGTGAGCGGCTTCCCGCTGGTGTTGAACGGTGAGGCGATCGAGGCCCTCGTCGTCGGAGGCGGCGCGGTCGCCGAGCGTCGCGTGGCCGGGCTCCTCGAGGCGGGGGCCCGCGTCAGAGTGGTCGCCCCGGCGATGATCCCCGCGCTTCGGGCGCTCCGCGTGTCGGCGCCGAAGCTCGAGTTGATCGAGCGACCGTTTCAGCCTGGCGATGTCGGCGATGCGCTTCTCGTGATCGCGGCGACGGACGATCGAGCGACGAATGCGCGGGTGGCCGCCGATGCGCGCCGGGCGAAACGACTGCTCAACGTGGTCGACGAGCCGGAGTCCGGGAACTGCGTCACTCCGGCCGTCCATCGCTCCGGTGACGTCGTCGTCGCGGTCACGACGGGAGGCGTTCCGGGCGCGGCCGCTCGCATTCGCGACGCGATCGCCGAGCGCTTCGACGCGCGCTACGCGGAGGCGACGGTGGCGCTCGCCGCGCTCAGACGGAAGCTACTCGAGCGCGGAGACCGTGACGCCTGGCGGCGTGCCTCCGACGCGCTGCTCGCCGATGGGTTCTGCGCTCGCGTCGAGGGCGGTCAGTTCCCGGAGGAGGTGCGGCAGTGGGGTTGATCGTCGCCGGCGTCAATCATCGCACGGCGCCGATTCCGGTGCGCGAGCGCCTGGTCTTCGCCGAGTCGGAGCTGCGGTCGCACATCGGCGAGCTCCGCGAAAGCTGCGGGGCACGCGAAATGGTCGTTCTCTCCACCTGCAACCGCACCGAGGTCTACGCTGTCGAAGGCGAGCGCGATGCCGTGCTTGCGGCGTGGACGCTCTTCTCCGACCGGCTCGGGTCGGACGTGACGAAGCACGGCTACGCACGCCGCGAGCGCGACACCGCCGCCCACCTCTTCCGCGTCGCGGCCGGAATGGACTCGATGATACTCGGCGAGGCTCAGATCCACGGGCAGGTTCGCGACGCCTGGGAAGCGAGCCGTGGCGGCTCCCGCGTCGTCTTGAATCGCCTCTTCCAAACGGCGCTCCACGTCAGCGCGCGCATCCGCGAGGAGACAGCGATCGCGCGTGGCGCGGCATCGGTGAGCTCGGCGGCGGTGCAGCTCGGCAAGAAGATCTTCGGCTCCCTTCAAGGTCGCCGAGCAATGGTGCTCGGCGCGGGCGACACGGCGTCACTGGCGCTCGAGTGCCTGGTGTCGGAGGGGGTGGAGACGGCGGTGGTCGCCAACCGCACCTTCGAGCGCGCCTGCGAGCTCGCCCATCGCTTCGGCGCCGAAGCGCTGCATTACGACGAGTGCTGGAGCCGGCTCCACCTCATCGATCTCATGCTGTGCTCCACCGCATCGCCCCACGCGGTGGTGGAGACGGTGCACATCACCGACGCCGTACGCCAGCGCGGCGATCGGCCGCTCTGCATCCTCGATCTCGCGCTCCCGCGGGATGTGTCCCCCGATGTGCGGCGCATCCCCAATGTCTTCCTCTACGACCTCGATGACTTGCAGGGCGTCGTGTCGGCGAGCCTCGACCGCCGGCGTGCCGAGCTGCCCCACGCGGAGCGCGTCGTGGACGAGGAGGTCGCACGCTTCTGGGTGTGGTTGGGGGGCCTGGCGGCGGTCCCCGTCCTAACCGAATTCCGCTCGCGTCTCGAGACCCTGCGGTCGACCGAGCTCTCCGAGACGATGCACCGGCTCCGCCATCTCGCTCCCGATGACGTCGAGACTATCGAGCAATTCTCCAGGGCCCTCATGAACAAATTCCTGCACGAGCCCTCCGTCCGGGTGCGCGCCGCCGCCGGCGATGGTCGCGCGCTCGAAATCGTGGACGCCTTACGCTACCTGTTCGCGCTGCGGACCGACTCGGCGGAAGCCGGGAGCGATTCCTCGTTGCCGAACAGGGAGCGCTGAGGTGGAGCGACGCGCCCTCATTACCGGAGGCGCCGGTTTCATCGGCTCCCACGTCGCCGATGCCTTCCTCTCCGAGGGCTATGCGGTGACGGTGCTCGACAATCTCAGCACGGGGAAGCGCACTCAGGTGCCGGCGGCTGCCCGGTTCGTCGAAGGGGACATCGGTGCGCCGGCTGCGACACAGCTCGTCAGGCAGGGATCCTTCTCCGTCCTCTGCCACCTGGCGGCGCAGATCGACGTGCGGAAGTCGGTCGCCGATCCGCTGGCCGACGCGCGCACGAACGTCGTCGGCTCGCTGAATCTCCTCGAAGCGGTGCGTGCCTCGGGCCACCCCACCCGGGTGATCTTCTCGAGCACCGGAGGCGCCGTCTACGGCGACCTCGTCGACCCGCCCACGGCAGAGGGCGACCCCAAGGACCCGCAATCGCCGTACGGTGCGGCGAAGCTGAGTGTGGAGTACTACATGGGCTACTACGGACGGGTCCACGGGCTCGATGTCGTCGCGCTTCGTTATGCGAACGTCTACGGTCCGCGACAGGATCCGCACGGGGAAGCGGGGGTCGTCGCGATCTTCTGTGATCGGCTTCTGGACCAGACCCCGCTCACCGTTTTCGGCGACGGGCGTCAGACGCGCGACTACGTCCACGCGCGCGATGTGGCGCGGGCGAACGTGCTCGCCTCCCGGGTCTCGCTCCCCCCCATCGCCGGTGTCGACAGCCGTGCCTTCAATATCGGCACGGGGATCGAGACCGACGTCGTGACTCTGGCGAGCACGCTGAAGCGGATCGCCGCTTCGAGCTCCCCGATCGAGCATGCGCCGCCGCGCCCGGGCGAGCAGCGTCGCTCGTGCGTGCGCATCGAGAAGGCGGCGACCGCGTTGGGGTGGCGCCCGGAGGTCGAGCTCGAGCAGGGACTGCGCGACACCTTCGCCTGGTTCGCGGCCCGCCGCATTGGAGCCCGCGCGTGACCATCGCCCTCCTGCCTCAGGTCGGTGCGGCGGTCCCGACCTCGCCGGTCGACATGATTCTTAATGCCTCGACCGTCACAAAGGCCGTTCTGGTGTTCTTGATCGTCCTCTCTCTGGTGAGCTGGGCGATCATGTTTGCCAAGTGGTTGGAGTTCCGCGGCGTGATGAAAGGCGGACGGTCCTTCAAGGACGAGTTCGAGCGCATGCACAGCCTGGAAGGCGTCGCCGGTCTCGCGCGCAAGAACCCGCGCAGCCCGTTCGCGCGCATCTGCGCTCGGGCCGTGAACTTCTTCGCCGAGATGAAGCCGGGCGCGCTTCGCGATGCGTCGATGGGTCCGCTCAGCGGGTCGCAGGTGGAGGCGCTCCGCCTGGTCCTCTACTCGGAGATCGCCGACGAGCGCGACCGGCTGTCGCGTTTCATCCCCTGGCTGGCGACGATCGGCTCGGTCAGCCCGCTGATCGGCCTCTTCGGCACGGTGCTCGGCGTGATCGATGCGTTCGTGGGCATCTCGGTCAAGGGCTCCGGCAATCTGAGCGCCGTTGCGCCCGGGGTGGCGGAGGCGCTGATCTCGACCGCCGCCGCACTCGCCGTCGCCATCCCGGCCGTCTTCGGGTACAACCTCTTTGCCGCGCGGCTGAATCTTCTGGAGAGCGAGATGGAGAGCTTCGGCACGGAGATCATCGCGCTGATGGTTCGCGAGGGACGGATCTAGGTGCTGGGTCGCCGTCGGGCCGGGGGCTTGCCGCTCAACGCGGACATCAACGTCGTCAGCCTCATCGACGTGATGATGCTCCTGATGGTGATCTTCATGATCGCAGCGCCCATGATGCAGGGAGGAGTGGATATCGCCCTCCCGCGTGCGCAAGCCCGGCCGCTCGAGGCGAAGAACGGACTGGTCGTGACGCTCACCAAGTCCGGCCAGATCTACGTCGACGAGAACCGTCTCACCTACGACGAGTTTCGGGCGAGCTTCAAGGCGCTGGCATCGCGGCGCGGGCGCGAGGGGATCTACCTGCGCGCCGACCAGGGACTCTCGTACGGGCTGGTGGTGAAGGTGCTCGCCGTGATGCGGGGCTCGGGCGTCGGAGACGTCGGTCTCGTCGCCGAGCCGGAGGATATCACGCGGTGAGCGTGGCGCGCCCGCGTGCGGCGCTCGGGGCGCGCCTGACGGTGCCGCTCATCTTCTCGGCGGCGGGGCATCTCGGCCTCATCGCGGCGCTGTTCGCTTTTCGGCCACCCCCTCCACCGGCCCGCATGCCTCTCTATCACGTGAATCTCGTCGCTGCGCCAGCGGGGCCGCGCGTCGAAGGGATCGTCGTGCCGGCGGCCGCGCCGACCGAGCCGGCTCCGGCGGTCTCGCCCCCGGTCCGGCCGAAGGAGCTGGCGAAAGCGATGCCGATGCCGACGAAGGAGCCGTCGCGCAAGCCGGTGGCGGCGGCCACTCCGACGCCGGTGCCGGCGAAGCCGAAGCCTGCCGCCGCTGCGCCCGTCGCCGGAGGAGGGCCGACGGGCGATCGCGGAACGGACGTGGCGACCGTGCGTACCGAGGGGATCGAGTTCCCCTATCCGGCGTACCTCGAGAATATCGTCAGGCAGGTGGCGAAGAACTTCGGCGATCACCGGAACGCGACCGTCAGCGCCGAAGTCATGTTCCTCATTCGGCGCGACGGGTCGGTCACGAGCTTCCGCTTCCTGACGCGCTCGGGCGCCTACTCCTTCGACCTCGACGCCGAGGGCGCGGTCGAGGCGGCCGGGAACGCCCGCGCGTTCGGCCCACTGCCTGACGGCTTCGGTGACGATGTGCTGCCGGTGATCTTCTCCTTCGACCCGCAAGTGGTGCACTGATGCGCGTCCGTCCGCTGGCCCTCGCCCTCGCGATCCCTCTCTCGACCGCGGTCGTCGCCCGGGCGCAGCAGGATACATCGCGCGGCGTGCGCATCGGGCTCACCTACCAGCCGGGGACGAAACCCGCAGTGGTGGTGCTCGCCGTGCGGGGCACGATGGGTGACACGGTGCAGGCGATGCTGCAGCGAGATCTCGACTACTCGGACCGCGTCGAGGTGATCGGGCTGCCGGGGACGAGCGCCGCCGCCACCACCCAGCAGCTGGCCGGCAACATCAACTACGCCGTCTGGAAGTCGCTCGGTGCCCTGGCCGCCATCCAGGTCACGCTTCTTCCCACCGGGATGCACGTCTCGTTGCACGATGTGGCCAAAGGGAAGGTCGCGCAGGAGCAGGATTTTACGCTCGAGGGGGCTCCCGGGAGCGACACGTGGCGCCTCGGCGTGCACGCAGCGAGCGATGAGGTCGAGCGCTGGATCACCGGCACGCGCGGGATCGCGCAGTCGCGGATCCTGTACGTACGTGGCGGGCGTATTTACGTTGTAGATACGGACGGCGCCGACGACCGCGCGGTGAGCGATCCGGGAACGGCGCTCTCCCCGGCCTGGAGTCCGTCCGGCCGCCTCATCGCGTACAGTGTGCTGACCGAGCGAGGCTGGCGCATCGCGCTTCGCGACCTGACGACGGGTCAGGCTCGTTGGTTGGCGACGGCATCCACGGGACTCAATGTGACGCCGGTGTTCTCGCCCGATGGGAACACGCTCGTGTACGCACATGGAGAAGACGCGGGGACCGATCTGGTGGCGGTCGACCTGGCCAGCACCGGGCCGGGACGGCGGATCACGGTGGGGCGCGGCACCGACAACACCTCGCCGACCTTCAGCCCCGACAGTCGGCGCGTCGCGTTCACCTCCGGGCGCTCGGGTCACCCCGAGGTTTACATGGCGGACGCCGACGGATCGAATGCCGAGCTGCTCACTGCCTTCGACTTTGGAGATCAGAACTATCGCTCGAACCCCGATTGGTCGCCTGACGGGAGGCAGATCGCCTTCCAGTCCCAGATCAACGGCCAATTCCAAGTGATGACCATCAACTTGCGCGATCGGAGCGTGCGTCAGCTCACGAGTGAAGGAATCAACGAGGATCCGGCGTGGGCGCCGGACAGCCGGCACCTCGTCTTCACGTCCACGCGCAGCGGCACCAAGCAGCTGTTCGTGATCGATGCCGAGTCTGGACGCACGCGGCAGCTCACCCATGCCGGCGGATCGCGCCTCGCCGCCTGGTCCCGCATTCTCGCTCCGTCGTCCAAGTAGGCTACCTCCGCCGGTGCATCTGCTCGCCCTCTCGCCTGGAGATCCCCAATGCGCTCGCACGCTCGCCTGACGCCCATAGCGGTCGCTCTCTTCGCCCTCCTCTCGGCATGCGGGAAGAAACAGGAGCCGGCCCCTCCGCCCGCGCCGACGCCGGCGCCCACGAACGATGATGCGGCGGCGCGAGCGAGAGCCGATTCCCTCGCGCGGGCACGTCAGGATTCCATTGCCCGCGCGCAGGCCGAGGCGGAACGGCAACGGGCGGCGGCCGTGGCGGCGACGGTCGGCGTGCTCAAGACACCGATCTACTTCGCCTACGACAGCGACGTCTTGTCGGACACGGCTCGTCAGGCACTCGACGCCAAGATCGTCATTCTGAACGCGAACCCCTCGGTCAAGGTCCGCCTCGAGGGCAACACCGACGAGCGCGGCTCGGATGAGTACAACCTGGCGCTGGGCCAGCGGCGCGCCGCGGCGGGGAAGCGCTACCTGACCCAGCACGGCATCGCCGACGACCGCATCGACATCATCAGCTTCGGCGAGGAGCGGCCAGTGGTCGAGGGACACGACGAGGCGGCGTGGGCCAAGAACCGGCGGGATGACACCTCCATCACCGCCGGGGAAAGCACCATCACACCGACGATGACACGATGAAGAGACTCGGAGCACTGGCGCCGGCGGCGCTGCTCGCGTGCGCCGCCTGCTTCGCCACCAGCAGCGATGTGCAAGCCGTCAACAGCACCCTCGAGCAGGTACGTGCCGATCAGGCGCGCAACGACTCGGCGCAGCGGGCGATGCTGGCTCAGATCACCAAGAGCCTCACCGCGGCACGGGACTCCCTCGCCCAGCTGAGCGCCCGGGTGACGAAGAGTCAGGGCGACATGCGCGGCGATCTGTACGCGATACAGCAGCAACTCATCCAAGTACAGGAGCTGACGGGGCAGAGCCAGCGGCGACTGCAAGAGCTCCGCGGCTCGCTCGATCAGCGAAGCACGGAGTCGGCCAAGCCTCCGGCGCCGGTTCCTCCGACGGCCGGCGCCGGTGGAGGCGCCGGGGCAGCGGCCGCCGGCGCAGCCGGCGCGGCCGCTGCGGGAGCAGGTGCGGCCGGGGGCACGCCGGGGCCGAACGCCCTCTTCCAGCTCTCGCTCGAGCAGCTGAGGCGCGGGAGCGCGTCGACCGCTCGCACAGGGTTCCAGACCCTCCTCCAGCAGTACCCGACCGCCGACGTCGTCCCCGATGCCCAGTTCTACGTCGGTGAAGCTTTTGCCGCAGAAGGGAACGCTGCTGGCGCCGACTCGGTATACGCGTTGGTGGTCGAGCGCTACCCGCAGTCGGCACGCGCGCCAACGGCCCTCTTCAAGCGCGGGTCGGCGATGGAGTCGAAGGGGAACGATACGGCGGCCCGGGCAGCGTACAATCAGCTGATCCAGGCGTATCCACGCTCGGACGAGGCGGCGCTGGCGAAGGAGCGGCTGCGAAACATGAAGTAGGAATGCCACGGACGGAGCGATGGGGGATCAGGAGAAGCGCAAGGACGCCGAAATGCCGTTCCTCGATCACCTCGAGGAGCTGCGTTGGCGCATCATCTGGTCTCTCGTCGCGCTCACCGTCGGTGTCACCGTCGCGCTGATCGCACTGATCAACTTCGACGTGATCGGCATCCTCGAGAAGCCGATCCTCCCCTACCTCAACGGACGTAAGCTCGTCTACACGCACCCCGGAGAGGCGTTCAGCATCATCCTGAACGCGTCGGTGGCCCTGGGCATCGCGCTCGCGCTCCCCGTGATCCTCTACCAGATCTGGGCGTTCGTCGCGCCGGCGTTGTATCGCCACGAGAAAAAGGTCGTCATTCCGCTGTTCTTCTTCGCCACCTTCCTCTTCGTCGGCGGCGCATCGCTGGCCTGGTTCGTCGTTCTTCCGCTCGCGCTTCCGTGGCTCATGTCGTTCGGCAACGGCGCTCTCGAGCCCATGATCGCCGCGTCCGAATACTTCGGCTTCGCCACCAGCCTCGCCCTCGCCTTCGGGTTGGCATTCGAGCTGCCGATCCTCATCCTCGGCCTCGCGGCTCTCGGGATCGTCACGCCCCAGTTCCTCACCAAGTACCGGCGGCACGCCATCGTCGCGGTCGTCTTCATCGGAGCCTTTCTGACCCCCGGTGACCTCGTCTGGACCACCATCGCCATGGCGGTGCCGCTGTACTTCCTGTACGAGATCAGCGTCGTCCTGTCGCGTGTCGTCTACCGGCGGAGGCTGCGACGCGAGGCGGCGCGCGAGGCGCAGGCGGCGGTGTGAGCCGCTGGTGGGTCGCGGCCGCCCTGCTCGCCGTGGCGACACGCGGGGAGGCTCAGCTCCCGGGACAGGTTCAACTCCCGAATCCGAACGCTCCTCCCACGGTGCGCGACACGTTGGGGCGACGGCCGCGCGCTCCGGGGGACACCACCACCGACAGCACGCGCGCACCCAAAGAGCTGGTGAAGTGGACGGAGCCGGACTCGATCACCGCCGCGCTCACACAGCGTCCAGGTTACATCGCGACACGCTATCAGGGGAACCAGGCGACGCTCGTCGCGCCGACGCGCACGCTGACCCTCAACGGCAAGGGCGCCGTCCAGCGCGAGCAGACCATTCTCGTTGCCGACACGATCGTCTACAACGACTCGACACACTTTTTCGTCGCTCGCGCACCGCCAGAGGACACGATCTTTCTGCGCGATCCCTCTCAGGGAACGGCCGATCTTCTGGCGCGCGGGTACATGGAGTACGACCTCCGTCGCCACCACGGGATCGTGTCCGAGCTCAGTACCTCCTCGAAGCAGGTCGGGCAGTCCTGGTACATCGTCAGCCACAATGCGGCGGTGCAGGGGGACACCACCGCGAACAAGCACAGCACCTCGTTCGCGATGGATGCGGCGATCACGAGCTGCAACCTGGCGGTGCCGCACTACCACTTCGAGTCTTCGGATGTGAAAGTGGTGTCGCGCCAGTACCTGGTGGCGGCGCCGGCCGTGCTCTATGTCGCCGACGTCCCGGTGCTCTGGCTCCCCTTCATCTTCCAAGACACGCGCCAGGGACGCCGGAGCGGCTTCCTCGCGCCGCGCTTCGGCCTCCAGGACATCGTCCGCACGGGCGCCAACTTCCGGCGTGAGATCGACAACGTCGGCTACTACTTCGCCATCAACAACTACATGGATGCGATGGCGGCCTTGGATTGGCGGAGCGGGAACGGCGGCGATTCCACCGACCTCGGATGGACGCGCATCAACGGCGAGTGGCGCTATCGGTGGCTCGACCGGTTCCTGAGCGGCGGCATTCGGGTCACCTACACCGACTACAGCAACGGGAGCACGAATCTCGGCCTCACCTGGGCGCACCAGCAGCAGTTCTCTCAGCGCAGCAGCCTGAATCTCAATCTGAGCTACGTCAGCAACACCGCGGCGTACCAGAACGAGGCGTTGACCGTGGCCCAGGCCCTGGCCGCCATCGCCTCGTCGCTGAACTACCAGATTCGATTGGGCTCGGTGAGCTTCGCCATCGGCGGCTCGCGCCAGCAGTACGCCGGCAAGCCGACCGTCAACCAAGATTTCCCCACCGTCAGCCTAACGAGTCAGACGGTGGATATCACCCCCTGGCTCCACTGGACGCCCTCACTCTCGTTCGACAACGCCACGCAGAACGACCTGCAGCTCCCCGTGTTCACCTACCAACCCGGCCCCGGCGGCAACCTCGACAGCTCCGCCGTCCTCGGCAACACGCGTAACACGAGTGTGAGCCTGCAGACGCCCTTTCGGATCGGCCGCTTCGATCTCCGCGTGTCCGGCGCCGCTTCCGATCAGGTGCAGAACTACCCGCAGGTCGTCAACACCTACGACTTCCACACCGGAGTCCAGACCGGCTCGCGCACCTACGCCCAGCTCTACCAATCGAACGTCAATTGGGACGTTCAATTCTCGCTGCCATCGCTGTTGCAACGCTCGTGGAACATCTCGCCCTTCGTCTCCTTCGTGAATGCGGATCCGTCGGCGTACTGGGTGCGCACCGAGCTCTCTGGAGGGGAATGGGTTCACCAGACGAAGACGATACAGAGCGGCCTGTCGATCGCGCCCACCTTCTACGGTTTCTGGCCCGGCATCGGGCCCTTCTCCCGCTTCCGCAACTCGATTCAGACGACGCTCTCCTATTCGTACGCGCCGAGCGCGAACGTGAGTGACGAGTTCCTGATGGCGCTGGGGAGGACCCGCGCCGGCTACCTCGGCGGCCTCACACAGAACAACGTCTCCTTCCGCCTCAACACGGTCATCGAGGGGAAGCTCAAGTCGAAGAGCGACACGGCGCCTGACGCGGGTCAGAAGATCCGCGTGCTGACGCTGAACACGAGCCCCTTGAACTACGACTTCGAGGTCGCCAAGCGCACCGGCCGCGGCCTGACGACCCCCACCTTCAACTACTCGCTCCAGAGCGATCTCCTCCCCGGCTTCGACTTCTCGGCCAGCTACTCGCTCTTCCAGGGCGACCCGATCAGCGACACGGCGCAGTTCAAGCCCTTTCGCACGAGCCTGACGGCGTCGTTCAGCATCGGCAAGGGGAACAACCCGCTGGTCACCTTGAGCCGGATCTTCGGCGGAGCGACAAAGCCGGATTCCAGCGTCGCCGGTTTCACCTCGGCCATGCAGAGCGGGCAGGGAATGGGGATCTACGACCAATCGGCGGTCGCTGGCCCGATCGCCGGCCGTTACCCCTTCGGCATCAATCAGACGAAGGGGTGGAACCTCACCCTCAGCTACACCAACTCGCAGAGCCGTCCCGTGACGGGCACCAACGTGTCCGTCCTCGATCCCCGTCAATTCTGCAAGCAGTTCACCGATCCCTTCCAGTACCAGCGTTGCGTCAACAACCCGCCTCCACAGGACACGGTCAAGTCGCTCCTCCCTGGCGGGACGGTCTACATCAGTCCGCCGCAGTCGACCCTTCGCGCGAGCACGTCGTTCCCACTCACGCCGCGCTGGGCCTTCCAGTGGACGACCGGCTACGACTTCACACTGCACGAGTTCTCGGATCAGACGCTCACGATGCAGCGCGAGTTCCACGATTGGAGGGCGGTCTTCGCCTTCTCCCGCACCCCCAACGGGAACTTCTACTTCAGCTTCTTCGTGACGCTGATCGCAGCCCCCGACCTCAAGTTCAACTACGACCGGACCTCGTACCGCAACGCCGCGACGACGGTCCCCTAGTCGCGCGATCTCGACCGCGCGCCACCTGGCAGCGGCGGGCACGCCCGCCGTAGCTTTCCGGCCATGCCCGACGCGGTTGTTCTGGACGGCGACTCCCTCGCGCTCTCGAGCGTCTGGGCGGTCGCGGACGCGCCGCGCGCGACGGTGACGCTCGCCCCTGCGGCCCGCCAGCGGGTGAGTGCCACCAGATCGACGGTCGTCGACATCGTCAAGCGCGGCGATGTCGTCTACGGCGTCACCACCGGATTCGGCAAGCTGTCGGAGGTGGCGATCCCCGCGGACCGCCTCGCCGAGCTGCAGGTGAACCTCGTGCGAAGTCATGCCGCCGGCGTCGGGCACCCGCTGCCGGAGCGCGAGGTGCGTGCGATGATGCTCCTCCGCGCCAATGTGCTCGCCAAAGGATTTTCCGGCGCGCGCCCCGAGCTGATCGACCTCCTCGCCGGTATGCTCAACGCCGGTCTCTATCCGACGATTCCGGAACAGGGGAGCGTGGGAGCGAGCGGCGACCTCGCCCCGCTCGCGCACCTCGCGCTCTCCCTCATCGGGGAGGGGATGCTGCACCGGGGAGCCGATGAGGGACCCGCTGCCACGATGCTCCGCGGCGCCGGCCTCGCGCCGGTGGTTCTGGAGCCGAAGGAAGGGATCACGCTCATCAATGGGACTCAGGCGCACACGGCGGTCGCGGCGATGGCGCTGCACGACGCCCATCGGCTCTGGCGTGTGGCGCACGTGGCCGGGGCGATGTCGCTGGAGGGGCTGATGGGGACTCCCGCCGCCTTCGACGCCCGGATACACGAGGCGCGCGGCCAGGTGGGACAACTCGAGTCGGCAGCGTTGTTGCGGCTTCTCCTCGCGGACAGCGAGATCCGCGAGTCACATCGCCATGGCGATCCCCGCGTCCAGGATGCCTACGCCTTGCGATGCATGCCGCAGGTGCACGGCCCCTGTCTGGATGCGCTCCGCTTCACGCAATCGCTCGTGCAGCGAGAGCTCAACGCCGCCACCGACAACCCGCTCGTCTTCGCCGACCGTACGGTCGTGAGCGGCGGCAACTTTCACGGGCAGGTCGTGGCGTTGGGCCTCGACCTGTTGGCGATCGCCCTGACGAACCTAGGAGCGATCGCCGAGCGTCGCATCGACCGGCTCGTCCACCCGGACTTCAATCACGGGCTCCCCCCCTTCCTCGCCCGCGATGCCGGCGTGCATTCCGGCTTCATGATGGCGCAGGTGGCGGCGGCGGCATTGGTCAGCGAGTGCAAGGTGCTCTCGCATCCAGCGAGCGTCGACAGCATTCCGACCGATGGCAACAAGGAGGACATCGTCCCGATGGCGATGGGCGCCGCCTGGAAGCTGAAGAGGATCCTCGACAATCTCCGGAACATCCTGGCGATTGAGCTCCTCTGCGCCGCCCAAGCGCTCGATTATCGCGCACCGCTCCGCACCTCGAAGGCCCTGCTCCCGGTGCATGCAGCGATCCGCACTCTCGTCCCGACCCTGACCGGCGACCGCGTGCTGAGCGGCGACATCGCCTCACTCGCCGCGGCGATCCAGAGCGGACGGTTCGATGGCGCATCCGTTCCGACGTCCGTCATGTCGGACTTCCCGTCCTGGCAGTGACGACCGTCACGTCGCCGACCGCCGTCTCCGGTCCGCGCCGCGTCGTCGCGCCGCGCGGGGGGACGCTCTCCTGCAAGGGATGGCAGCAGGAGGCGGCTCTCCGGATGCTGATGAACAACCTCGATCCGGACGTCGCGGAGCGGCCGGACGACCTCGTCGTGTACGGAGGGACGGGGAAGGCGGCGCGGAATTGGGAGTGCTTCGACGCGATCGTGCGGTCGCTACGCGCTCTCGAATCGGACGAGACGCTGCTCGTGCAGAGCGGGAAGCCGGTAGCTGTCTTCCGGACGCACGCGAGCGCGCCGCGGGTGCTGATCGCCAACGCGAACCTGGTGGGGCGCTGGGCGACCTGGGATGTCTTTCGCGATCTGGAACGGAAGGGGCTGATCATGTACGGCCAGATGACGGCCGGCTCGTGGATCTACATCGGGTCGCAGGGGATTCTGCAGGGGACCTACGAAACCTTCGGCGCGGTCGCGCGGAAGCATTTCGACGGGACGCTGGCCGGCCGCTTCGTCCTCACCGGAGGCCTCGGCGGGATGGGGGGCGCGCAACCCCTCGCCGCGACCATGCTCGGCGGCGCCATTCTCGGCGTCGATGTCGACGAGAGCCGCATCCGGAAGCGCGTCGAGACCGGGTACTGCGAGCGGGTGACGGCGGACCTCAACGAGGCGCTCGCCTGGATCGCGGCTGCCCGACGCGCGCGTGCGCCGCTCTCCGTAGGGCTCGTCGGGAATACGGCCGACGTCCTGCCGGAGCTCGTCAGGCGAGGCGTGACGCCGGACGTCGTGACCGATCAGACGAGCGCGCACGACATGCTGAACGGCTACGTTCCCGCCGGAATTCCGCTCGCGGCGGCGGTCGAGCTCCGGCGCACGGACCCGACGGAATACGTGCGCCGGTCCACCGCGTCGGCGGTCGAGCACGTGCGCGCGATGCTGGCGATGCTCCGGCGCGGCGCGATCACCTTCGACTACGGCAACAACCTCCGGACGGTGGCCTACGACGCCGGTGTCGCCGACGCCTTCGACTTCCCCGGATTCGTGCCGGCGTACGTGCGTCCTCTCTTTTGCGAGGGGAAGGGCCCCTTCCGCTGGGTGGCGCTGAGTGGCGACCCCGCGGATCTCTCCCGCACCGACGACCTCGTGTTGGAGCTGTTCCCGCACGATGCGCAGCTGCGGCGGTGGATTACGCAGGCGCGCGCGAAGGTGAAGTTCCAGGGGTTGCCGGCGCGCATCTGCTGGCTCGGTCAGGGGGAGCGCGCGCGCTTCGGCGTTGCCCTCAACGACCTGGTGGCGCGCGGCGAGCTCTCGGCGCCGATCGTGATCGGCCGCGACCACCTCGACACCGGGAGCGTCGCCTCCCCCTTTCGCGAGACCGAGTCGATGCAGGATGGGACCGACGCGATCGCCGACTGGCCGATCTTGAACGCGCTGCTCAACGTCGCCAGCGGGGCGTCCTGGGTCTCCTTCCACCACGGCGGCGGCGTCGGCATCGGCAACTCGCTCCACGCCGGTCAAGTGATCGTGGCCGATGGGACCCCCGAGATGCGCGTGCGGCTGGAGCGCGTCCTGACGAACGACCCGGGCATCGGCGTCGCCCGCCACGCCGACGCCGGCTACGAGATCGCGATCCGGTGCGCCGCCGAGCAAGGGATCACGCTGCCGATGCGGCCCTCCTCCGCCTGACGATTCTCGGTGCTC
>DASPTK010000131.1:0-4903 GCA_035623475.1 Gemmatimonadaceae bacterium
GGTGTGCAGGAGCACACCATGCTGCGTCGGAGAGCGCGAGAAGTTCTTGGTCGTGGCAGCCACCAGAACGGCATTGGGGATCGTCACCTCCTCGTCCTTGAACGTCGCGATCTTCGTCGACAGCAGCCCCAAGCTCACCACCGTTCCTTCCGTGTCACCGATCCGCACGTAATCACCGGGGGCGAAGGCCCGCGCGTACATCAGAACGAGCCCGCTCATCGCCTGATTCACCAGGCCCGCGGAGCCCAGGGAGATCACGAGACCGGTGAAGACGCTCACGCCCTTGAACGCTTCACTCCCGCTTCCCGGCAAGTACGGGTAGGCAAGGACGATGGCGAAGAGCCAGAGGAAGATCTGGACGAGCCGTCGCGTCGGGAGCGCGGTATCCGCCGGCAGCCACGCGACGTTGATCTCGCGACGCTCGATGGCGCGGAAGAAGGTGCCGATCGCGTGACTCAGCGAGCGGGTGATGACGATGATGATCGCGACAGCGATGAGCCCCGGAATGGCGCCGAGTACCGCCGCTCCGAACCCGACGAGGAGGTCGACGACGTAATGCCGGATCGAGTCCGCAATGGGTTGCGTGACCGGGAAGCGCGCCAGCACCAGGGTGAGCCAGCTGTTCACGAAGATGATGCTCAACACCCAGGCCACGATGGTCGCCAGGCGACTGAGGACGACCTTGAGCCTCGCCGGATCGAGGAGTGTGAGTCCGCCAATCCGGATGCCACTCGTCTCTCGCGCCTGCACGCGCCTGACGACTGATCCGCGGGCGCGGAAGGCGAGCCAGATGAGGGCGATCAGCACCAGCGTGCCCGTCGTCAGGATCACCGCCTCGTAGATGATGTGCGAGGCGCTCCGGTCCTCGCGCTCGATATTGAGCACCGTCGCCAGCTCCGTCTTCGCGCGCTGCGATGCCTCGCTGATCGTCTCACCGCGGAGCGAATCGAGGTCGGCGGGCGTGATGGCGAAGAGACCGCGCCCGCCCACCCCGACCACGGTGCCGATGGGCGTGGATCGCAGGGTGACGGAGTCGGTCAGCTCGGAGTCCGGTAGCTCGCGAATCAGTTCGACGGCATGCCTCAGGCGGTCGCGCACCGTGGCCGTCGCCAGGCTTGCTCGGAAGATCGTCAGCAGGTGCTCGTCGACGATCAGTGCCGCCGTATCGCGCTGCGCCCTCGAGGTGGGTGGCTGCGTTGCAGCGGGCGCCGGTGCCTGCCCGCTGGCAGGCGCGGCCGTGTCGCGCCCTGACGGCTGCGCCCCCTGGGCCGCCGCGAGGTGCACGGCCGCGAGCCCTGCTGCTGCGAACGACACTGCCGCGAGGGCTGCAGTCGCCAGGCAGGCTGCCAGCGGCGGGATCGTCATGAGGCCCGCGAGCCACCGTCGAGTCATGCGGCGAGTCTACGGCTCGTGGGCGAGCTGAGCAAGACAGCCAAGACGTCGCAGATCGCCAGTGGCAGCGCTCTCAACCGGGGAAGCTCGGTCGCGCGCCGTCGCGCGCGCGACCGATTCGTCGCATACTTCTCGCTTGTGTCGGCACTCGATCGGCCGCTCCCGCAGATGACACCGTATTCGCGACACGTGTTCGTCTGCACCGGAGCGTTCTGCTCGCCGCGTCGAGAGGGTGTGCCGCTCTACGCGCGACTGGCCGAGCTCCTCGAGCGCGCGGGGCTGCTCTTCGGCACGACGCGCGTGAAGCGAGGCGAGACGCCATGCCTCGGTGTGTGTGAGGGCGGGCCGATCGTCGTCGTATATCCGGAAGGGGTCTGGTACGCAGGGGTGGACGAGGAGCTGCTCGAGCGGATCGTCGCCGAGCACCTGAAGGAGGGAAGGGTCGTCGAGAGCGCCGTCTTCCACCGACTCGGCGCCTAACGATTGTCTGGTGAGGCTCGAGGGGAGATGGCCGCAGGCGTTGTCAGGAAGCGCGCATCCCGAGACGTGCGGACCACGAGCGAGCGGAGGAGATGACGATGTTCGAGCCAGCGAGCGACGATTCCCGACAGGGACCCCCCCCCGATGAAGGGCCGCACGAGTCTCGGCTGGCGTCGCGCGCGGCGCGATTGCACAAGCGCGGCCTCGATCTCTCGGGCGAGGAGTCGACTACAGAGCTGATTCAGCTCCTCGGCGCGGCCGAGCGATTCGAGGCCGCCGTCGGCGCCCTCGGCGAGAATGGTGCGGCACGGCTCAGCGCCATCGCCTCGCCGCAGCCGGGCGCCATCATGATTCCGCCCCGGGCGGCCGACGAGAGCGCGCGCGGCTACGCCGTCAGGCTCGATCGGCTGGCGATCCGGCTCCAGGCACTGGCGGAATCGGAATAGGGAGAGACTCCCTCCCGGAAGCCTGCCGGCTTCCGTCGGCACCATCGGCGTCGCGGCTCCTTCCCGTGCGGCGCCCCATCCCCCTAGCTTTCTCCAGCAGCGATGCCTCTGGAGGATCCCCGTCACCCCCGCCGCGAGCTGTTGGATGTCGCGAAGCGGCTTTTCCTCGAATCAGCGGAAAAGCGGCCGACGAGACCCGACGATGACTTGCCGCGGCTCACCCTTCGAGCGCTCGAGAGATTAGGAATGTCCCGCTCACGCGAACGGATCCTGGCCAACCTCGACGAGATGTACCGCGAAGCCTTCGATCGCGCCAAGGCGTCGCAGGACGCGACGCAGATGGCCACCCTCGACTTCGCCTATCGCCGCGAGCAGCTCTACTTCGAGATCCTGCTTGACATCCGCGACGCGATGGAGCGGCGGGGGTAGCAGACCGCCGAGAAGCTGTCCTCCGAGCGGGCCGGTTCGCCCGTGCATCCCCCACCTTCACCCTCACCCTTCCTGCCATGCGCGTCCTTCGGGCCGCTGCGCCCTTCGTCGCGTCCGCGCTCCTCCTGACCCTCATGTCCGCCTCTCGCCACGTCGCGCCCGACCCCGTCTCGATCGTCGTCGTCAACGCGCGCGGGTGGACCGGCGATTCGACCCGCCCCTGGGTCGACGGAATCGCGGTGCGTGGCAACCGGATCGCCGCCGTCGGGTCGAGCGCCGAGATGCGAAAGCTCGCCGACGCGAAGACCCGGGTGATCGACGCCGGCGGGAAGATGCTCGTCCCCGGGTTCATCGACTCGCACGTTCACTTCCTCGGCGGCGGACTCAATCTCTCGTCGGTTCAGCTCCGCGACGCCAAGTCGCCGGAGGAGTTCATCGCGCGGATCAAGGCGTTCGCCGTCACCGTCCCGCCGGGGACGTGGATCACCGGCGGCGACTGGGATCACACCCACTGGGGTGGCCGGCTTCCGAGCAAGGACTGGATCGACTCGGTGACGCCGAAGAATCCCGTCTGGGTGAACCGCCTCGATGGGCACATGGCGATGGCGAACAGCCTCGCGCTGGCGGCGGGGAAGGTGACGCGCGACACCAAGGAAGTCCCCGGCGGTGTGATCGTCCGCGATGCGAACGGGAATCCGACCGGGGTGCTCAAGGACAATGCGCAGTCGCTGGTGGACGACATCGTGCCCGAGCCGACCGATGCAATCATCGATCGCGCGCTCGATGCGGCGATGACTTACGTCGCCGCGCAGGGGGTGACGTCGGTGCACCACATGGGAACGTGGTGGGATCTCGCCGTCTTCGAGCGCGCTCATCGCGCCGGACGGCTGCGCACCCGGATCTACGCGATGGTCCCTCTCGCCACCTGGGCGCAGCTGCGCGACACGGTGGCGGCGCGCGGTCGCGGCGATGCGTGGCTCAAGATCGGCGGGCTCAAAGGCTTCATAGATGGCTCACTCGGCTCGCACACCGCGGCGATGTTCCAGCCCTTCAGCGACTCACCGAAGGACTCCGGGATCCTGGTGAACAAGCCGGAGGACATGACCTCGTGGACGGCGAGCGCCGACAAGGCGGGACTCCAGGTGATGGTCCACGCGATCGGCGACCGGGCGATCTCGATGCAGCTCGACAACTTTGGCCGCGCCGAGAAGGAGAACGGCGCGCGCGATCGCCGCTTCCGGATCGAGCACGCGCAGCACATCGCGCCGAAGGATGTGGGCCGATTCGCGCAGCTGGGCGTGGTGGCGAGCATGCAGCCCTACCACGCCATCGACGATGGCCGGTGGGCGGAGAAGGTGATCGGACCGGAGCGGAGCAAGACCACCTACGCCTTTCGCTCGCTCTTGGACGACAAGACGCACATCGCCTTCGGGAGCGACTGGCCGGTGGCGCCGGCGACCCCGCTCGAGGGGATCTACGCCGCCGCGACCCGCCGCACCCTCGACGACAAGAACCCGGGCGGGTGGGTGCCCGAGCAGAAGATCACCGTCGAGGAGGCGATGCGCGCCTACACCTCAGGCGCCGCTTATGCGTCGTTCGACGAGAAGGAGAAGGGGACGCTCACCACCGGCAAGCTCGCCGACTTCGTGCTCATCGATCGCGACCTGACGAAGATCCCGCCGGAGCAGATCCGCGATGCGCACGTGGTGCTGACGGTGGTGGACGGCAAGGTCATCTTCGAGAAGAAGTAGACGGGCACCGGGGCCGTTGCACGAGCGCCGGTCAGCGCGGGCGCTGCCTAACGCGATGTGGGGGCTGCTGCCTAACGCGATGAGCTGCTGCGCCGGGGCTCAGCGCCCGGCCAGCTCGGCGAGCCTCCGCTCGAGAAATCGCCGCTGCGGCTCCTGCCGCGTGAGGTCGAGGGCCCGCGCGTAGGACGCTTGCGCCTCGGCGGTTCTCCCGAGCCGCCGGCAGAGATCGGCCCGCGCCGAGTGGGCGAGCCCGTAGTCCTCGAGGTCGCCGCGCGCGAGGATGGCGTCGATCAACGCGAGCCCGGCGGCCGGCCCATCGCGCATCGCCACGGCCGCCGCACGATTGAGCTCCACCACCGGAGTCGGCTCGACCCGCACCAGCACATCGTAGAGGCCGACGATCTG
>DASPTK010000132.1:0-2992 GCA_035623475.1 Gemmatimonadaceae bacterium
CCTCGTGTCGAGGAAGAAGTTACAATGATCGACATAAAATACATCATAGGCAAATCTATCCTTCCAGCCGAGCCCGTTTCGCCCATTGACCTGGGCCCACCCGGTGAGGCCAGGGCGAACTTCGTGCCGGCGCGCCTGCTCAGGGGAGTAAAGCGGTAGGTATTCCGGGAGCAGAGGACGCGGTCCCACGAGGCTCATGTCGCCCGAGAGCACGTTGAGGAGCTCCGGTAACTCATCGAGGCTCGTGGCCCGCAGAAAGCGCCCGAAGCTCGTGAGTCGCGCGCCATCCGGCAAGGGCGCGCCAACGGCATCGCTCGCTTCCCGCATCGTCCGGAACTTGTAGATAGTGAAGAGGCGACCCCCTCTACCCGGACGCGTCTGCGTAAACAGAATGGGGCGGCCCATCGTCGCCCAGACTGCAGCGGCGATACCAAGCGCCACGGGCGAGAGAACGATGAGGGTCCCCGCCGAACCGACAATGTCGAGCAGCCTCTTCCACGGCGCATAACCCGCGAACGAGGCTCGGCGACTCCCGTCCTCCGACCTGGAGAGATCGGCCCTCACCACTAGGCCATCGCCTCGGCACGGATCGCCCAGGTCGAGACCTCGATCAGCTCCTCCAGCGGAATGGGCGGTGGGCCGCCGTGTCGAACCGAGTCCATCCATGCCGCGAGCTCGTTGTCATGACCCTTGTCCAGCTCACGCGGGCGATCGAGCCAGGGTCCCTTGACGCCGAACCGATGAAGCCGGCGCCAGTTGTCGATCGCGATCGTTCGCTCGTCGAAGAAGCACTCGATCCGCTCCTTCGGAAACGCCCGCGCTCCGTTCGCCAGATAGCTGATCGCCGCCGTCGATCCATCGGCGAAGGAGAGAGAAAGATGCGCAACATCGCCGACACGGCCGCCATCGCGGCTACGCGCCGCGGTCACATCGAGCGCCGTGATCGGCGCACCGACGAGGAAGCGCGCTAGGTCGATGAAGTGGCAGGCTTCGCCGACGATCCTGCCGCCCCCGACCTCCGAATCCTTGGTCCAGTGATCGGCGGAGAGATTACCGGCATTCACCGTCACGAGCACCGCGAGCGGCCCTGCGCGTGAGGCGAGCGCGGACTTCGCCTCGCGTGCCAGCGGTGCGAAACGGCGATTGAACCCGACCATCAGCATCCGATCGGCCTTGGCGGCGGCGGCAGCGATGCGCGCCAGCTCCTCCTCCTTGAGCGCCAGCGGCTTTTCGACGAAGACGTGCTTCCGGGCCTCGAGGGCGCGCAGGGCGAGCGCCGCGTGGCTGTCGTGGCGCGTGAGGACGAAGACGGTGTCGACCGCGGCATCCCCGAAGACCGCGTCCAGATCGCTCGTCGCGCGCTCGAAGCCGAAGCGCTCGGCGGCAATCGCGCCGCCGGCGCCGCCGGTCGACGCGATCGTGCGGAGATGCGCGCCAGATCGCATGAGCGATGGGAGAAAGGTGCGCATCGCGAAGTTGCCGGAGCCGATCACCGCCACTGAGCCTTCGGTGGCCGCCCGCGGACCGGAGTGCCCGGTGCGCTCTAGGGTCCGCGCGGCCGCGTCAGGCGGCACTCCGCCTCGATCGGGATAGACGAGGACGACGCCGAGGCTCGGACCGGAGCCGGCGATGACATCGTAGGCAGCGGGCGCATCGGCAAAGGGGAAGCGGTGTGTGACGAGAGGAAGAGGATCCACCGCGCCCGTCGCCATGAGCGCCAGCACCGCATCGAAGTTGCGCTGCGCAGTCCAACGGACGAATCCAACCGGATAGTCCTGGCCGCGCTCCTCGTACAGCGGGTCGTAACGGCCGGGCCCATAGCTGCACGAGACCGCGAAGGAGAGCTCCTTCCGGTAGAAATCCTCGCGAGCGAGATCGAGCCCCGTCGTGCCGACGAGCACCAGGCGTCCACGTTGGCGACTCATCGCCGCGGCCTCGTGCATCGGCTCGTTCTCGGTCGAGGCAAGTGTGAGGAGCACGGCATCCGCTCCTACGCCTCCGGTGAGGGCGAGGGTCTGCTCGACCGATGTGCCCGCCCGTCCCTCGACCACGGTTGCGCCCAGTCGCTCCGCCAGCGCGAGCCTGTCGCTGTCGCGGTCGATGCCGATGACGCGACACCCACTGGCGCGCAGGAGCTGGACGGTGAGCAGCCCGATCAGCCCGAGGCCGTAGACCACCACGGTTTCGCCTAGCGTTGGCGCGGCGATTCGGATTCCCTGCAGGCCGATCGCCGCGACGGGAGTGAAGGCGGCCGCTCGAAGTCCACTCCCGGTGGGATGCGCGCGGCGAGGGTCGATGGTACCCGCGCGTACTCGGCGTGCGACCCATTGGTGACGACGCGATCTCCCATCGCGAAGCCGGCCCGCGTTCCCGCCTCGACCACGACCCCGGCGTGGCAGTAGCCGAGCGGGATCGGTTGGTCGAGCTTGGCGCGCACCGCCTGGATCGTGGGCGCAATGCCGTCCGTTCGGATCTTGTCGAGCACCTGCCGGACTCGCTCCGGTTGCTGCCTCGCTTTCTCGAGGAGGTTCGCGCGGCCGAACTCCACGAGCATCCGCTCTGTACCTGGCGAGACGACTGTCGCGCGCGTCTCGACGACGAGGTTGGCCCCATTCGCCACCGGCACTGGCACATCGGCGAGCAGTGTTTCGCCGCTGTCGAGGCGTTGGAGGAGCTGCTTCACGTCCGCAACCTCGCCGGCGCACCGTCCCTAGCGTCCCGGCTGTGGAGGGCGGGGGCGCTTGCGGACGCACCTGATCGTTCGGCGGGCGCCGGCTTCACGCGGCACTCCAGAGTCGTATTGGAGGGCGCCTCGACCACGGCGAACCGCGAGGCAATCCGCTCCTCATACCGCGGCGAGAACCACCCATCGCATACGCCTTCTACCGCCGTCCTGATCTGGGCCGCCGGATGCATCTCGGCCTGACGAGCGTCGGCATCCGGATGGAGGAGCCACTCCACACGGATACGTCGTGCCGTCGGGTCGATCGAG
>DASPTK010000133.1:0-5741 GCA_035623475.1 Gemmatimonadaceae bacterium
CGGATCCTAAAGTCGGCAGACGCCGTCCATCGGGCGCCCAGCGAACGCCACACCGCACGATCAGCTCGCCAGCCGAACCCGACACTCGCGCGCGTAGGCCGCTCCTCATGGGCTTGGTAGCGGTTCGCTCGGGAGGTCTTCAATATCTCAGGACCCACAAAGACAACTAGACAGGAGAGAACCGATGCTGCTCATCCGCGACATCATGTACTGCAAGCCGGGGAAGGTCCGGCCGATGGTGGAGAAGTTCCTGGCGATAGCGAAGGCGGCCGAGAAGGCGAAGATGGGAGGGAAGTGGCGCGTCATGACCGACCTGTCGGCGGAGCGCTACTGGACGGTGGTCTCGGAGATGGAAGTGGAGAACATGGCCGCGTTCGAGAACATGATGTCGGGCGAAGGGGCCCAGGGCGCGAAGCTGGCGAAGGAGATGGAGGCGATCATGAAGGGGTATCACGACCTGGTGGAATACGGTCGTCGCGAGGTGTACAAGCTGGAGAACTAACCGCGCACGCGCCACGACCGCGCGTGTCGGCGATCGCGCCCGGTGCGGGCTAACGCGCGCGGGCGGAACTCAGCGGGTAGAGATCGCGTGCGAGAGCACCGAGATCCTATCCGCCGGAAAGCCCGCGCGCGTGAGATCTACCCACGAGGCGAGCTCGGCACGGCGCGACCGTTCGTGAGCGTTGGTTCTCACGCGACTCGGAGCGGCGCCGCGGTGGGGGCGGCCTGCGAGGGCGGCATCGGCGCGTAGCGAGAGACGGCGCGCGCCCTTTGCGCGCTGGCTCGAAGCGTGTAAGTGCCGAGCCGCCGCGAGCGGGCTGCGCCCACCGCTCCCCGCGCTACAGAATTCCGCCGATAGACAGCGAATCGCCTAAGGATTCAGCCGGGCCCGGAGCTTACGGCGTGCCGTCTCCGTGCGTGATTTGTTGCTGATTCCACGTCCCTTGCAGCACGCCGTTCGGATTCGCGTTCGGATCGTACGTCTGGTAGTACAGGTTGCCGTTCCGCCAGGTGTTGCCTGGGCCGGCTTGAACCTTGGCGATCTCCCCGGTCGTGGGATCGCGCACCGTCTGCTGGCCGAGGGAGTAGTCGACCCAATCGGAGGTGATCGTCTTCTGTCGGGCGGCGATCTGCTCGGCATTCTGGATCGACATGTCGGTGCTGTGCTGCATCTGGGTGAGGAACTGGTCGTGCTGGATCTGCTGCACGGCCATCTGCTGCTGGAACTGCTGCTGGTTCGCCTGCATCTGCGCCTGCGACCTGGCATCTATCATGGCGTTCGTCTGCTCACGCTGTATCTCCACCTTCTGCTGCCATGCCGCTGTCCACTGTGGAAGCGGGAAGGCGCTGATCTTCTCTTGCGCCTTCCAGGCAGAGTCGAAGCGACCCTCCGGAGCAACCGTGTATCGCACGGCTGCGTGGCACTGATTGCCGTACCAGTGATACCTGCCGTACGTGGTGGGGGAGCTTTGACAGTCGACGCTGGCGACGAGACGCCCCTTCATGGTGTAGGAGCCGTTCTGAAAGCGCACATCGGCAGCCGCCAACTCGGCCCTGAAGTCCGGCTCCTCCATCCCGAACGACCGGTACTTGTTGGCCCAGAACGCGTGGGTCTCGTCGGCGCTCCGATTGAACTTGGCGACTGTGGTGTCAGGAAGCTGCCACTCACCGACATATTGGACCTGCAGCACCCCGGCGAGGTACTTGAGAAAGTCCTTCGCACTCAAGTACTCCCGAACCGGCAGGCAGCCGTCCGGTCCCTGCTGGCCGGTGTTCATCCAGGGCGGCCTCTCTCCCACCCTCCAGCTCCAGTCGAGTATCGGCAGGCGCTCCAGCATCATCAGCCCGTCGGGGCTGGTCACTCGGAAGACCTGAGACGGAGACCGATGATTGCACTGGCTGCCCTGCCAGACGAGACCCCGCATGTGCCACTTCTCGGGATAGGCGACGCCATAGGCGTTCATCCCGAGCATGGGGTCGAAGAGGTAGCCGACCTTGAACCCCGGCGGAATCTGCGGGCCCGACGGACCCGCTTGAGCACGCGCAACGGGGGACATACCGGTGCCCGCCATGGTGGCGAGGGCGATCCAGGCGGTGGCGAGTGAGCGCATTGTGCCTCGCATGTCAGAGGTGCGAACGGCGGCGCACATCTCGCGTTAGCCGGTGTATTACGCCGCCTCGCGGATGTGACACCGGACTGTATTGTCGCCTGGGTCCGCTCTGGCGCCAGTCGTGGAGCGCGTTCAGATTACTTTATGCGCGAGGCGTCGGAAGTCGAAGGGTTTTGTCGCCACTGCGCGCTGTGCTGGAGCCGTTTCTCGCGCGTGACGCCGGCGGTCCTTCGGCCTGTCACTCACTAAGGAGGAGTGTCCGTGCCAAAGTTCGTCATCGAGCGCCACATCCCTGGCCTCGGAAAGCTGACGCCCGCCCAACTGAAGGAGATCTCCCTCAAGTCGGTCGGCGTGTTGCGGGAGATGGGTCCGCAGATTCAGTGGTTGCACAGCTACGTCACCGAAGACAAGCTGTATTGCGTCTATCTGGCGCCCGACGAGGACGCGGTGCGCGAGCACGCCCGCCGCGGTGGCTTCCCGGCCGACCGCGTGATGGCGGTGCGGCGGCTGATCGACCCGGGGACGGCGGAGTAGGTCGCGGCCTGTCTAGACCGTGCTCGCCTGACGCGAAGTTCTCATCGCAACACGGACGCCCAGGCGAGTCCGTAGTCGATCGCGCTCTCGAGGGGCATCGTCGCCCCCTCGGTCCACGCCTTCTGCGCCACCGCAGGCGAGACGGCGGCACGGGCATCGGTGAGCACCTTCTCCAGTCGAGGACGCTCGTCAGGCGGCAGGCGCGCGCCGAGCGCCTCGCGTAGCGCCGCGGCCGCGCCGGAGAGGCGAAGGGCACGCTCCGGGTCGCCACCCGTCACTGCGGCGTAGGCGAAGTCCTCGAGTAGTCGGGCAATCCCGCGGCGGTACCCCAACTCGCGGAAAACATCGAGGCTCGCGCGATAGCGCGCCTGGGCGTTCTCCAGGTCCCCTTCATCGCGCGCCAGGTGCGCGAGGTCGGAGAGGGTGCTGGCGATCCCCCACCGATCGTCGAGGCTCTCGAAGATGCCGAGCGCCTGCTCGCCCAGCTCGCGGGCCCCTGCCCTATCTCCCTGCTCGCGGGCGACCTGCCCCTGGTGCGCCAGGCTCCAGGCGATCCCGACCTCGTCGCCCAGCTCGCCGAACGTGGCGAGCGACTGATCGTAGAGCTGGCGCGCCTTCTCGCCGTCGCCACGGATCTTCGCCAGGTGCGCCAGGTTGCTCAAGGCGCGCGCGACCGCCCGGCGGTCGCCGAGCTCCTCCCACGCCGTCAGGCACTGCTCGAAGAGTGACTGGGCCCGCGAGTGATCCCCCTCGTCGAGCGCCGACGCCGCGAGGGCGTTGAGGCAGACGACCGTCCCCCACGGGTCGCCCCGCTCCTGATAGATGTCGAGGGCGTCGGTCACCAGATCGCGCGCCCGGACGTAGTCCCCCTGCTGGACCGCCAGCACCCCGGCGGCGAGAAGTGCCCGCGCCCGCCCCTTCGTGCGCGCCTGAGCACCGGGGAGGGTGAGCACGGTCTGGAGCCGTACGCGCCCCTCGCTGAGGTGCTCGCGCGCCTCCCAGTAGCGGAAGAGCGCCGCCCCGAGCCGGAGCGCCCAGTCGGCCTTGCTCGTCGCCACCAACCACTCCAGTGCCTGACGAAAGTTGTCGTGCTCCTCGTCGAACCGGGTGAGCCACGGGGCGCGGTCGGCGCCGGCGAAGGCGGCGTCCCCCTCTTCGGCGAGCACGACACAGTAGGCCGCGTGGGCGAGCCGCACCGCCTCTCCCTCCTCCGTGGAGTCGAGCCGCTCGAGCGCGTATTCGCGAATCGTATCGAGCATCGAGAAGCGCGTCTCCTCGCCGGTCCCCTCGACCTTCCGCAGCAGGCTCTTGGACATGAGGGAGCCGACGCCCTCGAGGATGTCGATCTCGAGATCCTGCCTCGAGTTGCAGACGGCCTCCACGCCCTCGAGAGTGCAGCCGCCGGCGAAGACGGCGAATCTCCGGAAGAGCGTCTGCTCGTCAGGCGAGAGGAGGTCGTAGCTCCAGTCGATGGTGCCGCGGAGCGTCTGCTGGCGTGCCGGGAGATCGCGGGCACCGCCGGTGAGTAGCCTGAGCCGGCTCCGGAGCCGCGCCAGCATTTCGTTAGGCGGCATGACGCGCACGCGCACCGCGGCCAACTCGAGCGCCAACGGGAGTCCGTCGAGCCGGAGGCAGATTTCGGCGACCGCCCGCGCGTTCTCCCTGGTGAGGGTGAAGTCGGGGCGCGCCGCTGTCGCCCGCTCGACGAAGAGCGCGACCGCGGGATAGCCGGCGAGGGAGACCGGATCGGTGGCGTGACCGATGTCGGGAAGGGCGAGTGGCGACACCGGCATTTCGTACTCGCCCGACAGGTTGAGAACGGCTCGGCTGGTGACGATCACCTTGAGCGACGGGACGCCGGCGAGGAGCGCCGACAGGTTTCCGGCGGCCGCGACGAGGTGCTCGAAGTTGTCGAGGAGGAGGAGGACCCGCCCGTCGAGCGCCGTCAGGTGGTCCTCGAGCGCGTCGAGCACCGGACGGGCACCGATGTCGCGCACCTCCATCGTGCGAGCGACCGCCGACCAGACGGCGGCGTGGTCGCTCACCGCGCCCAGGGCGACGAAGTAGACGCCGCCCTCGAACTCGCTCGCGACATCGGCCGCCGCCTGCACCGCGAGCCTCGACTTCCCCGATCCTCCCGGTCCGGTGAGCGTGATCAGCCGGACCGCCTCCCGATTGAGCTGCGCGACGAGCGCGAGCAGCTCGGCGTCGCGCCCGATGAGCCGCGTGGCGGGCGCCGGCAGGTTGTGCGCTCGCCGCGAGCGTGCCGGCCGGGCGTGGGAGGATCCGGTCGACCGCGTGAGCGCGGCGGCGAACGCGGCCGCCGTCGGATGCCGATCCGCCGGCGCCTTGGCGAGGGCCTGCTCGAGCGCCTCGATCAGCTCCGCCGGAGTGCCGGGGCGGAGCGTCGAGACAGCCGGCGGCGGAGAGATGATGTGCTGCCTGACGATGCTGTCGGATGTCGGCCCGGAGAAGGGCGGCTGCCCCACCAGCATCTCGTAGACGACGCAGCCGAGACTGTAGATGTCGCTGCGCCCATCGAGGTCCCGGTCCCCCGCTCCCTGCTCGGGGCTCATGTAGGTGGGCGTCCCGAAGACGAGCCCCGTCTCGGTGATGTTGTCGCCCCCCGCCGCGCTGATCGCCCGCGCGATCCCGAAGTCGGCGACGACCGCGTGTCCGGACTGGAGGAGGATGTTCTCCGGCTTGATGTCGCGGTGGATGACGTCGCGACCGTGAGCGTAGTGGAGTGCGTCCGCCACCTCGCGACCGATCCGCACCGCGTCCTCCACCGGCAGCTGCTTCTCGCGAGCGATCTTGTCGCGGAGCGACTCCCCCTCCACGTACGGCATCACATAGTAGAGGAACCCGGCCGCCTCCCCCGAGTCGTGGAGCGGGAGGATGTGCGGATGCGCGAGCGGCGCCGCGAGCTTGATCTCGCGCAGGAAAGGCTCCGTCCCCAGCACCGCCGCGACCTCCGGACGGAGGACCTTCACCGCCACGGGCCGATCGTGCTTGACGTCGCGCGCGAGGAACACGGTCGCCATCCCGCCGCGCCCGAGCTCGCGCTCCATGGTGTAGTGATGTCCCAGCGCGTCG
>DASPTK010000134.1:0-4197 GCA_035623475.1 Gemmatimonadaceae bacterium
GCACACCATCGCTCTCCTGGAAGTTCCGGCCGAGCGCCAGCTTCCCGCCGAGGGCGGTGAAGAAGTTCGTCGTGACGGCGGCGCTCTTCACCTGCTCGGGCTCCGCGCCATCTCCGGTAATCGGCGCGCGGAAGGTGACCACGGCGGCGACGTCGGAGAAGACCTTCGTCTGCTCCGAGAGATCCTTGAAGTCGCCAGGCGGAAAGGGGAAATCCCGCACGTTCCGATTCCGCATGTCCCCCCAGACGAGGACGAGGCGGCTCGGGTCCGCATATGGCAGCGGTCTGAGCAGCACAGTGTCGACCACCGAAAAGATCGCCGTGCTCGCACCGATGCCGAGGGCAAGGGTGAAGATCGCGGCGAACGCGAAAGCGGGCGACTTCCGAAGAACGCGAGCCGCGTACGCGAGATCCTTGCTCAACGTGTCCATGCGATCTCCCCAGGGAACGTCGTGAGGGCCATCGACCTCCAGCAGAACATGGGCCTGACTGGGACCCCGCAGAACCTCACTCCCGGTGCTGGAAATGCGAGGTTTGTCAGTATTGGCTGCCCGTCGTTGGGAATGCCGGTTCCGGAATCGGACACTTCACCCCTCACAAAGATTAGGTGCCCGTACACCGGCTAACCCCGGACGTCACCGGACACGAAGGCCACCAAGTCATCCCTGACCTAGTGGCCTCCAGTCGCCTGCAACGGTGCGTTGTCGCGGTGCCTAACGAGTTGCTCCTGGCTCAGCACATCGGCGCCTTCAGCCTCTCGGCCACCATTCCCTCCGATCCGGCTGCGCGCGGTTGCCACGCGGCGAGGTGTCGAAGTTCAGCGGAGCCAGGCGCCTCCGTCAACGCGAGTCAACCTTCCGGTTCGACGTCGCCGGCGGCGCATCGGCCGCCAAACGCGAGATCACTCGGTTGGCCGAGACTTGCGAGCATCGCCGCGAATGCAGAACATCCCCAGCCTCGCCACGCGCAGTCCGCGCCTTCGTGCGCGATGGGAGAGCGGAGGGCGGGGGACTCGAACCCCCAAGGGCTTGCGCCCGGCGGTTTTCAAGACCGCTGCCTTACCAATTAGGTCTAGCCCTCCGGGGAGAAATCTACCGTCCCGGGCCTGCGCGGTGTAGGACGCACGCCGCACCGATGCGCCACTGCGCCACACTGGAGGTCACATCGAGGCCGTGTTGAACGCTGTCACCGCCTTGCCGATCGGATCGGAACCTCACGCCACGGCGCTCCTCCTCGCCGCGTTCGCGGTCCTCGTCGGCGCCAGCGTGATCCTCAGCCGCGCCTCGGGGCGCTTCGGGCTCCCGGTGATGCTGGTCTTTCTGGGGTTCGGCATGCTCGCCGGATCCGAGGGAGTGGGCAGGATTCCGTTCGAGGACTACGGCGCCGCCTACCGTCTCGGTACGATCGCGCTCGTCCTGATTCTCTTCGATGGCGGGCTCAATACGCCGCTCGAGGCGCTGCGGCGCTTCGCCGCGCCGGCAGGCCTGCTCGCCTCGGTCGGCGTCGTGTTGACGGCGCTGCTGGTAGCGGTGTTGGCCCACGGCCTGGGCCACGCGTGGCCGGTCGCGATGGTCTTGGGCGCCGTCGTGTCGTCGACCGACGCAGCGGCGGTCTTCGCTGCACTTCGCGGCAGCCGCTTGCAGCTCAAGCGTCGCGTCGGCGTCACGCTCGAGATCGAGTCGGGCCTGAACGATCCGGTGGCGGTGATCCTCACCGTGGTGCTCTCGCAGAATCTGCTGGCCGAGCGTGGCTTCGCGTTCGGCTGGACGACCGCCGGCGCCATCGTCTGGCAGATGATCGCCGGGGCGCTCTGCGGCGTGGGCGTAGGGTTCGGAGGACGGTGGCTTCTCGGGCGCGTCCGCCTTCCGGCCGGCGGCCTCTATCCCGTCCTGACGCTCGCTCTGGCCTGCCTGGCGTTCGGCATCACCACACTCGCCGAGGGGAGCGGCTTCCTCGCGGTCTATCTTGCCGCGGTGGCACTCGGGAACTCCAAGCTCCCTTATCGGAACGGTGTGCTGCGCGTTCACGACACCCTCGCCTGGCTCGGACAGGTGGTGATGTTTCTCGTGCTCGGCCTCCTGGTCTTTCCGTCCCGCCTCGTCGCGGTCGCGGGCGATGGGCTGCTCATCGCGCTCGGGCTCGCCTTCGTCGCGCGGCCGCTCGCGGTGGCGCTCTGCCTCGTTCCATTCCGCGCCGCCGGCTTCGGTTACACGGTGCGGGAGATCGCCTACATCGCCTGGGTGGGGCTCCGCGGCGCGGTCCCGATCATTCTCGCGGTCACGCCGGTCCTGCTTGGCGCGCGCGGCGGCACGCGCCTCTTCGACCTCGTCTGCGTGATCGTCGTCGTCAACGCCTTCATCCCCGGCGCCACCGTACGGTGGATGACGGGGCGGCTCGGACTCGCGAGTGAGGAACCGCCCTCGGCCCCGGCGGTGCTCGACATCGAGTCGCGGGAGCCGCTGGTGGGAGATCTCCTTTCGTTCTACGTGGACGAGGCGCTGGCGGTGGCCGGCGTGCCGCTGTCCGAGCTCCCCTTTCCCTCCGGTGCGGCGGCCACGCTGGTGGTGCGGGGGCGCCAGCTGATCGCGCCGAAGGGGAGCACCGTCCTCACCCCCGGCGACCATGTGTATGTGCTGACGAGCCCCGACGATCGCGCCCTCGTCGAGCTGCTCTTCGGACGGCCGGAAGAGGACGCCTGACGAGTCGTGCCCGACGCCGTCAGTGCATGGCCGAAGAGTCTCGGCGGTTGGGCGTCGCGTGGGGCTTGGCCGGAGGCGCGGTGCGCCCGGAGTCCGCCAGCGGCAGTGTCACCGTCGGCGCGGCGGAGGGCGCGGCCGGAGCTGTGGCTTCGGCGAAGATCTGCTCGAGACCGGTGGCCGCGGCCACCCGGTTGGCCGTCTCCATCAGCGCTCGTGCGCCTGCCTCGTTGCCGCGCGCCGATTCCGCTTCAGCCAGCGTGGCGGCCGTCGAGATGTAGAGATAGGGGATCCCCACCGAGGCGCGATCCACCCAGCGCCCGCGCTTAATGACCGCCGTGTATCCGAGGAAGTCCTGGTCCCAGAGGGCGCGCGTGCGGGCGAAGTCGAACCACCCCTCGCCGGACAGGAGCATCGTGTCCTTCCCCGGCACCGGAATGGAGGGAAGGAGCTTCCGCGCGAGTCCCTGCGTCAGCACGTACGAGCCGAGCCCGAGCTCCTGCGGATAGCTCCCGGTCGTCCGGCTGAAGTAGAACGGGCGGTTCGGCCAGTCATCGCGGATGATGCGGAAGACGACGATGTCCGCCTTCTCCAACAGCCGCGGCTTGATGGTCGCGTGAATGTCGCCCTTGTCGAATTGCTGTGCCTGACGAAGCTCCACGTACGGCGGAATGCTGTCCGCCTGCGATGTCGTCATGTGGAGGGGGGAACCGGTCGGCTTCGGCCAGCTATGGTCGCGGTAGACCGCCGGCCCCGTGGCCGGGTCGTACTCGTACACGGGACGGCGCACGAGCTGCCGGACGTACCAGTCGGTGTTGAGGAGCGACGTGCAGAGGACGGTCACGTCCTTCCGGATCCCTTCCACCTCCTGCGCGTACCAGAGCGGGAAGGTGTCGTTGTCGCCGGCGGTGATGAGCACGCCGTACGGCTCGACCGAATCGAGCAGGTCGTGCGCGAAGTCGCGCGTATCGGTCATCCCGGCGCGTGAGGCGGGGTAGCGGTTGGCGAAGAGCGGAAGGACGGCGATGGCGAGGATGGGCGTGGAGGCGAGCCAGCTGCGCCGCAGCGGCTCCTGCACCGTCGTCTTCCCGACCTTGACCTCGCTCGTTCCGAGAAGCTCGGCGGCTCCTTCCCAGAAGAACACCAGGCCCAGGGCAGCCCAGACCCCCCAGGCCGAGAAGCTGACGATGAAGAAGTAGTCGCGGTCGCGCACCTCGCAGGGCATCCCCGGCACGTTGCCGGCCGCCAGGCATTGCGAGTAGCCGTACTTGAAGTTCAGGTAGAAGATGAGCAGCACGGTCAACGTGAGCATGAACGTGCCGAAGT
The DNA here is from genome assembly GCA_035623475.1 of Gemmatimonadaceae bacterium. Taxonomy (GTDB): domain Bacteria; phylum Gemmatimonadota; class Gemmatimonadetes; order Gemmatimonadales; family Gemmatimonadaceae; genus DASPTK01. The sequence goes on from DASPTK010000134.1 coordinate 4,022, forward strand.
ACCAGAACGACCGGCGATCGCGCTTCCAGTGCACCCAGCCGCCGATGAGCCCGATCAGCATGTAGAAGGCGGCGAGGGCGTTCTGCAGACGGGGCCGGGCATCCGCCATGTCGCGCAGCCACTGCCAGCGGAAGTACATCCAGTACATCCCGATCTGGCCGCTGAACGGTGCCTGA
>DASPTK010000135.1:0-7222 GCA_035623475.1 Gemmatimonadaceae bacterium
CGCCCAGCTCTGTGAGCTCGCGGATGTCACGCCGCGCACCGTGCGCTACTACATCCAGCAGGGGCTTCTCCCCTCGCCAGGCACCCGCGGGCCAATGGCACGCTACGACCAGTCGCACGTCGACCGCATTCGGCTGATCAAACGTCTCCAGCGAGAGCATCTGCCCCTCGCCGAGATCCGGCAGCAGCTCGAAGCGCTCGACGGCGCGGGTGTGCAGCGCGCCTTGGACGCCCCGCCGAAGCCGCAGTCCGCAGCGCTCGCCTATCTGCGCTCGGTCCTCCCCCTTCCCCTCCCCGAAGCAACGCGCGCGATCACCGCACGCTCGGCGGAGCCAACGCGCGGGGCGCACGGTGATCAACAGGCGCCGGGGAGCGCCGCGCACACGCCGATAATCCCCCACCGCTCGCAGTGGGATCGCATCCCCCTCGCGCCGGACGTGGAGCTGCACATTCGCAGACCACTCTCGCGAGAGCAGAATCGCCTGGTGGACCGGCTGATCGAGGCCGCCCGCCAGATCTTCCAGGAGATCAAGCCGTGAGCCTCACCGTCCGCACCGACCGCGCCCTCGTTCGGGCCGCAACCCGCAGCACGCGATATCTCTGGATCGAGCTCGTTGCCCCGGAAGCTGCTCGGCGACAGGATCGCGCGCCCGTGAACGTCGCTCTCGTCCTCGATCGATCGGGCTCCATGGCCGGCGCGCGTAAGTTCCCTCTGGCTCGTCAGGCAGCGGAGCATGCGCTCAAGCTCCTCCACTCCGACGACCGTTTCTCGCTCGTCGTGTACGACGACCGGATCGACATCCTGGCGGAGTCGCAGCCGGCGACGCCCGACGCGATCCACGCCGCGCTGAGCGCACTCGAGCTGATAGGTCCCCGCGAGGCCACCGACCTCTGCGCCGGTTGGTTGCGCGGCTGCGAGCAAATCGCTCGGTACCTCGACGATCGGGCAATCGGCCGGTGCCTCCTGCTGACGGACGGTCTGGCGAATCGCGGAACGACGGATCACGCGACCATCGTGCAGCACGGCGCCGAGCTCCGTGCGCGGGGTGTCGCGACATCGACCTTCGGCGTCGGCGCCGACTTCGACGAGGCCCTCCTCCGCGACATGGCGGTGGAGGGCGGCGGCAATAACTACTTCATCGAGCAGCCGGAGCAGATCACCGACTTCCTCACGAGCGAGCTCGGCGAGGCATTGGAGACCGTCATGCGCGGCGTGCAAGTGTCCATCGCCCTCCCCCACGGGGCCCGCGCGATGTGCCTCAACCGCTACCGTTCTCGCTACGTCGAGAACGACCGCGTCTTCCAGGTCGAGCTTGGCGACCTGGTGTCATCGCAGGTCCTGTCGATCGTGGCCGGAATCGAATTCGATTCCGGCGAGGCAGGATTGGACACCATGGCCACGGTCTCTGTACACACGAGCGATGGAGCTGCCTTCGGCTCCGAACACAACATCCGCTGGCACTACGACACGCACGCGGCGAACGAGACACAGCCGCGTGATCTGGAGGTCGACATCCAGGTGGCGACGCTCTACGCGGCGCGGGCGCGGGCGGAGGCCACCGAGCACAATCGGCGCGGCGACTACGAGAGCGCTCGCAGCATCCTGCAGCGCACCGCCGCCAAGATCCGCTCATACGCCGGCAACGACCCGCGACTCCTCGCCATCGCCACCTCACTCGAGGGGGATGTGCCGGAGTTCGCCATGGCGATGAGCGTCTTGTCGCACAAGAGACACTTCCACGAGGCCCTGCACCTCACGCGAAGCCGCGGCCCGGGCGGCGCCGCGGTGAGGCGCGAGAAGTAACGCCCGAGCTCTCCGGGGCGCGCTCCGAGCTACGACAGCGCCTCGAGCGCGCGGTCGACGTCCGCCACGTCGTTGAACACCGACGGCGAGAACCGGAGCCAGTACGGCGCCACGCGGACGTTGACCCGCGCACGCTCGAGCTGCTGCTGCGCCCGAGTGGTGTCCCGCGCCGCAAAGGTCATGATCGGCGACGTCGACCCTGCCGGGCTCGCGGGGGTGAAGCCGCGGCGCGGCATCTCGCTCTCGAGCTTCCGCAGGAGCGGCTGGCGCCACGCTTCGATCTTGTCGACGCCTAACTGGCGGACGTAGGGGAGCGAGGCGCCCAGAGCCGCCAGAGAGCCGAGCGCGTGGCTCCCCACCTCGAAGTGCCCGGCCGCATCGTTCTTGAGCGTCCAGCCGATCGGCGTCGGGCCGGGGTCGAAGGGCGGGTAGTGGACGTCGACATCGGACGCCGAGTGGTATCCCCACTGCGGCCGCGTGAACACCCTGTCGAGCAGCTCCGATCGCGCATAGAGAAATCCGAGACCGAAGTCCGCCATCAGCCACTTGAAGCTCGAGCAGGCGCAGAAGTCGACGCCGCTCGCGCGCACGTCGATCGGCACCGCCCCCACCGCCTGGGTGATGTCCGCGTAGACGTGCGCGCCGTGCGCGTGGGCGAGGTCGCAGACCTTTTTCAGGTCGTGCTGGAAGCCGGCGTACATCGAGACGAGCGAGAGCTGCATCAGCTTCGTCTTCCCGTCGACGACGCGCTCCATGTCCGCGAGGTCGATCCGGTTCTCCCGAGGCATCACGATTCGCAGGTCGAGCCCCTGCTTCGCCAGCTCCTTGAGATGGAGCAGCGACCCATCGAAATGGTACGCGTCGGTGACCACGTTCCCGTCGAAGCGCGTGATTCCGAGGCCGTTGGTGATGAGATTCTCCCCAGTGCTCGTGTTCGGGATGAAGGCGATCTCCGACGGGCTCGCGTTGATGAGGGCGGCGAAGTCGTTCGTCACCTGACGCACGAGGCTGGCGCTCCCCTCCCCGATCGTCGGCCCCGGCTCCGAGCGCCGGGTGATGTGGTCGCGGATCGCCGCCCCGACCGCGTTAGGCATCGGGTGCGTATAGGCACTGTTGAGATACGTGATCCCCTTCGGGATCGAGAAGTCCGCCTTCCGCGGAAAATCGTCGGCGCCCGCCCGGTGCGCGCTCATCCCCAGCCCCTCCGGTATGGCGCCGTGAGCCCATCGGGCGACGGCGGCGGCGCCGAGGCCGAGGAGCAGATCACGGCGATCGAGGTCCATCTCTCGTCAGGTCCGCGCTCGCGAGCGAGCGATCAGTGTTCCATCGACAGCCGAGCGATGCGCGACTTCGCATCGCGCACGATCGGCTGCAGCTCCGGGTCGGCGGTGCTCCAGAGGTTCGCCAGTCGCGTGTAGGCCGCCACCGCCTTGCTCCGGTCTCCGCGTGCCTCGTAGAGCTCCCCCAACCGCTGATGCGAGAGCGCCAGCGTTTGCGCATCCCACAAGATCCGTCGCGGCCAGGGGGAGCTGACCAGCTTCTCGTAGTATGCGATAGCAGAATCGGGCTGCCCCACCTTCTGGTAGGCCGATGCAAGCTCGAAGAGCCCGCACGATTCGCAGAGCTCGTGGTCGCGCCAGGCCCGATACCCCGCGATGGCGTCCAACATTCGCCCCTCCGCCTGTGCCACGGCGCCCTCGGCGCCCAAGCGCTGGGCGTCCGCCCGCCGAACGCCGATCGGCACCGCCTTCTCGTACTCGGCCAGGAGGCGTCGCGCCTCATCCGGACGCCCAGCGTCGGCATAGAAGTGCGCGATCTGTGAGTACGGCCTGTCGTTCGCCGACAGCGATGACAGTGGGTGCTTCGTCAACGCCGAGTCCATTCGCGCGAGGGCTTTCGCGCCGCTTCCCCGTACACGCAGGTCGATCCACGCAAGGTACGCACTCTGCGTCAACACGTCTTGCGGGAGGCCTCGAGCCTCGCCGACCGCCGCACCATCGCTCGCGCGCTTCTCGCCGTCGGCGAGATGCCCTTGGGTGAAGCTGATCGCCGCCAGGTTGAAATTCGACCGCTCCTGCCAGACCTGGCTTTCCGGATACGCATCATGGATGCGCTGCCACGCCCGGGCACCGGCCGCGTAGTCGCCGCGCGCATTTGCCAGGCCCCCGGTGATGGCCAGCACACCCGGCGTGTCCGCGGATACCCTGGCGTAGGTCGCGAGGGTCGAGTCGGCCGCTGCTGCGTGCCCCTGGCCGACCTGGCAAACGATGGCGTTGCGGAAGTACACGTCTCCATAACCGGCCTTGATCCCACGCACGAGCAAGCTCTCCGCCGCGCTCAACCGGTTTTGGTCCATCAAGACGAGCGCGAGGTTGTTGAGCGCCGGATCGTTCGTCGAGTCGATCTGCAGAGCCGCGCGATAGGCGGCGATCGATTTCCCTTGGTCGTAATCCACCGTTTGGTAGTAGTCGGCCGCGGTCAGTTGACGCTCGATCTCCGGCAGCCGGTCGCGATGGACGAAGGCGCGCGTCGAGGCGTCGACGATCTTCTCGTTCGACGCGTTCGTGTTGTAGTAGACCACCGACAGTTTGCGCCAGGCCATCGCAAAGCCCGTGTCGAGCGTCGTCGCCTGGAGGAGCAGGGGGAGTGCCTCTTCTTCCCTACCGTTATCGGTGAGCCGAATGGCCTGGGTGTACTTCTGAAGCGCTTCGAGCGACCCCGTCGTCACCCGCGCCAGCGGCGCATCGGCGCGAATGGTGACGAGCGATTCCCCGATGCGCTCCCGCAGTGCTTTGGAGAGCTTGTCGAGCGCCGGGATGAGTTGCGACTCGGCGTCCGCCGTCTGGCGAACCGCCGCCAGCGCATCCCCGGTGGTCGCCGAGACGACACGCGCCGAGAGCACGTATCCCTTCCCCACCGGATCGATCTGACCTTCCACCACCGCCTTGATCCCCTGGCGCTGCGCCACCTCCCGCGCCAGCGCCGGAGTGACCGGGGTCTGCGGCGGCCGCTGCATGAGCTTGAGCGCGTCCCCGATCACCTGCGCATCGACCAGCTTCACCGTCGGCGACTGCGAGAGGTCGACGCGGAAGGCCTCGGTGAGCGTCGGCCCGAGCGCCGAGTCGGTGGCGTGATTCTCGAAGTCGGCGAGGATGATCGGCTGACGCTCCTTGAGCACCCCCGACGCCACGAGCGTCCCCACGGGCCCGATGCCTAACAACCGCATCGCCGTGTACGCCGCCGCCAGAATCGCTAACGCGGAGAAGGCGACCACACCACCGGCGACCGCCCGCCGCCAGGTGAAGAGGCGCTCTACCCCCGTGGGCGCTGGGAGGTGCGTCCCCGTCGTCTGGGCCATCGCCCGCTGCTGCTCGCGCCGGCCGGTGACGAGCATGATCGGAAGTCCGATCGCCAGCAGCACGACCGCGCCCGCCAGCACCCAGTACGGGAGTCCGAGCTTGAGCACGAGCGCGTAGATCACCGCCAGCACGACAACCGAGGCAACGCCGAAGAGCATCGCCACACGCGCCGGATGCCCGCGACGAATCGCCCCCTCGGTGCCTGCCGACACCGCGCCGGTCGCCCCCGTCGGCGCCATCCCGGCCGGCGTCGTCATTGACTCCAAATGCGCCAGCATATCCTCCGCCCGCTGCGGGCGGTCCGCCGCCTTCTTCTCCAGGCAGCGCATCACCAGCTCGCCGAGTGCGGGTGGCACCGTATCGCGCCGCGCGCTGATCGGGTCCGGCGCCTGCGTCACGTGCGCCGCGAGCACCTGTTGCGGCGCCATCCCGGCGAAGGGAGCGCGCCCGCACAACATCTCGTAGGCGAGGACGCCCACCGAATAGAGGTCGGCCCGGTGATCCACGTTCGGGTCGGCGGCCGCCTGCTCGGGGGACATGTAAGCCGGCGTGCCGAGGGCGACGCCCATCGAAGTCAGAGAGGCGTCGCCGGTCGCGTCGCTCACCGCCTTGGCCACCCCGAAGTCGGTGACCAGCGCGTGGTTCCCCGAGATGAGGATGTTGTCCGGCTTGATGTCGCGATGCACGACGCCGCGGGAGTGCGCATAGCCGAGGGCGTCGACGACCTCGCGGACGATCCTCACCGCCTCCTGAATCGGCAGCTCACCCACACGCGCCAACCTGGCCCGGAGCGACTCCCCCTCGACCAGCGGCATCGTGTAGTAGAGGAGGTCGTTCGACGCCCCGGCGGAGAGGAGGGGGACGATGTGCGGGTGCTGGAGGGAGGCGGCCAGCTGAATCTCGCGGCGAAAGCGCTCGAGATTCACCCCGGCGGCCGTCTCCGGAGGGAGGACCTTCACCACCACGTGCCGGCCGAGAGCCGTCTCGTGGGCGAGGAAGACACGCGACATGCCGCCGCCGCCCAGCTCCCGCTCGATGACGTACGCGGAGCCCAACGCACTCTGAAGCCGATCTTTCAGCTCGGTCACTCCGCTCTCTCTCCCGGCAGGCCAGGTACGGCAAAAGCTAGGGGCGCCGGCAACGATGGGCCAGCGACGGAGGAGACTTTCGCGAGGCAGAGCGCGCGCCCCGCTCGCCACTGGCCGGATGGACCGGCGCTCGCCGACTGCCCCCGACATGGACTGGCGCTCGCCGATCCCGCACCGGCCTCGCTGCCGACGGCCTCTCCTCGCAAGGCTCGGCTCTTGCCGGTTCTTGACACCGCATCGCTTGCTGCCGGGGTATTGGCGCCGACATCGTCACCACACCTCGCGGCGACTTTCGCGAGGCGGATCCCGCGGCTCCTCGGGAGAGGGCCACCACTCGCCGGAGGAAAGTCCCATGTCGAATTGCCTGGTCACTACACTTGGCCGTCGCCGGTCAGGTCGCCCCGTACGGAGCGCGATCGCAGCGCTCATCGCCGTCGTCGGGGCCGCGACTCACCCCGCCTCTGCTCGCGCCCAAGATGGCAAGACGATGACCCCCGAGGGCGCGGCGATCGTGAAGGCGCAGTACCTGGACGACCTGGACACGCTGCACGCGAAGATCGTGGCGCTGGCCAAGGCGATCCCCGAGGACAAGTACAGCTGGCGGCCGAGTGCCGGGGTCCGGTCGGTGTCCGAAGTGCTGATGCACATTGCCTCGGAGTGGTACTACTACGTTCCGCGCTCGGTCGCGGCGAACCCTCCGGCCGACTTCGGAGCCCCGAAGGAGAAGCTCCCTGCGCTCGAGAAGATCACCAAAAAATCCGACGTGTTGTCGGAGCTGGACAAATCCTGGACGTGGGGGAGAGCGCAACTGGCGGGTGCCGACGCGTCGAAGCTCACCGGGCGATACAAGCCGTGGGACATGTACCTTCCGGGCGCCGCGCTGAGCATGGCCGGGGACCTTCACGAGCACCTGGGCCAGCTCATCGCCTATGCCAGGTCCAACGGCGTGACGCCACCCTGGAGCAAGTAGGC
>DASPTK010000136.1:0-2562 GCA_035623475.1 Gemmatimonadaceae bacterium
TACGTGCAGGAGCAGGTGGACGCCGGCTTCCTCACCCCCGAGCAGGCGCGCTACCACCCCTACAGCAATGTCATTACGCGGTGCGTGGGGGCGGGTGCCGACGTCGATCCCGATACTTACTCGGGTGAGCTGCGCCGCGGCGACACCTTCCTCGTCGCCAGCGATGGTCTGACCGGGATGGTGGATGACCGTCGGCTGCTGCAGTTGCTGATGGTCCGCTCGTCGGCCCAACAGGTGGTGAACGCGCTGATTCGTGAGGCGAACGGTCGCGGAGGGCTCGACAACATCACGGCGATCGTGGTGCGCGTCGTCGACACCGCGGACATCGCAGCGGGTGGCGCTCCCGGCAGCGCCAATACGAGCGACGGCGCCACCCCGAGCGAGGGCGCTACCCCCCCGGGCTGATCACACTCGCCCCGACCGCACCACGTCGCGCACCCGCGCCGGGTCGACTCGCGCGGTGGAGGCGACGAATACCCGCATCACCCGAGCCGAGCGATAGAGCTCGTTCGAGAGAACGGGGAGATTGATCGCGCTCGGCCACCCCTCGGTGGTGAGCCGCCTCACGCTCCCGTCACGCCGCAGCACCGGGAGATCGAGGCCGAGCATTTGCGGCTTTGTCGGGTAGTCGAGAAGGAGCTCCCCCGCGGCCGCGCCGAACTCCCGCGCCAGGGCATCCTCGGCGGCAAGCGTCCGATCGCGATCGCTCGAGATCCAGTCACCTACTCCCTCGCCGATGTCGGCGGAGGACCACTCGAATGCCCGCTTGTAGAGACGGCGTTCGGTAAGGGCGCCGAGCAGCGTGGAGGGGAAGCGCTCCTCCAGCCGGTGGAGTAGGCCCTCATCGGTGAAGCCGGCCAGCTCTTCGCCGCTCACCGCGCCGGCGCGCAGGGCATCGTCCACTAGGCGCTTGTACATGGCGGTCGCGCTCCGGACGGCATGGTGCCAGTAGACGTTGCGATACATCTGGTACTTCGCGAAGAGCAGCGATTCGAGCGCCGAGAGCCCCTTCTCCTGAACCCCTGCGGTCACCCGCCCGTGCAGGGGGTCGGTCACCAGGGTGAGGGAGTTCACCAGGCGATCGACGTCGATCTCGCCGTACGGCACGCCGCACATGAAGGCGTCGCGCTTGAGGTATTCGATCTTGTCGAGATCGAGCGAGCCCGAGATGAGGCCTTGGAGCGGGCCGCTCGAGGCGCCTCGGATGAGCGCGTAGACGCGCTCGGGGGCGTCGGCACCGATCGCCTGACGAAGTGTGGCGGCCACCTCGCCTTCGGTAATGAGCGCCCGGGCCACTTCCTCGTGATTCAGGGCGCCGATCTCCTCGAGGGCGTGCGAGAAGGGGTAGTGGCCGACGTCGTGGAGGAGGGCGGCGGCCTGCACGATCGTTCGCTCATCATCAGGGACCTCGACGAGCTCGCAGCGCTCATCGAGGAGCCGGATCGTCCGGCGCGCGAGGTGGTAGGTTCCCAGCGCGTGCTCGAAGCGCGAGTGCGTGGCGCCCGGATAGACGAGGTAGGCGAGGCCGAGCTGGCGAACGTAGCGGAGCCGCTGGAAGGGCCGACTGTCGACGAGCCGGAGCGCGGTCGGGTCGAGACGGATGTTGTTCCAGAGCGGGTCGCGGATCGTCTCGAAGGCCGTGGGCACGGGCGTGGTGGTGCGGTGTAGTGCCGGCGGAGCCGTCGCTCGACGGTTTTTTGAGCGTCGCGCGCCGGTACGCTCGGTCCGGTCAGCGCGTGATCGGTCCCGCGCGGCGCACCGCCGCCGATGACGCGTCGGCGAATTGCTCGAAATTCTTCTCGAACATGGCGGCCAGCTTTCGCGCCTGCGCGTCGTAGGCCGCCGGATCCGACCAGGTGGCCCGCGCCGAGAGGAGCGCCGAGGGGACGCCCTTCACCGCCGCCGGCACCGACAGACCGAAGATAGGATCGCGGGTCGTCGGGACGCCCGCCAATTCTCCGCCGAGGGCTGCACGAACCATCGCGCGCGTATAGGCGAGCTTCATCCGCCGCCCCACCCCGAAGGGGCCGCCTGTCCACCCGGTGTTCACCAGCCAGACCGCCACTTTGTGCTTGCTCAGAAGCTTTCCAAGCATGTCGGCGTACTTCGTCGGGTGCCACACGAGGAAGACGGCGCCGAAGCAGGCGCTGAAGGTCGCCTGCGGCTCGGTCACGCCCCGCTCGGTGCCCGCCACCTTCGCGGTGTAGCCGGAGAGGAAGTAGTACATCGCCTGCTCCGGCGTCAGGCGGGCGATCGGCGGGAGAACGCCGAAGGCGTCGGCGGTCAGAAAGATCACGTTGCGCGGGTGTCCGCCACGCCCCCCCGGAACGCAGTTCCGGATGTAGTGCAGGGGATAGGAGGCACGCGTGTTCTCGGTGATCGATCCGTCGGCGAAGTTGACGCGGCGCGAGTTCGCGTCGAGCACCACGTTCTCGAGGATCGTGCCGAACATCTGCGTGGTCAAAAAGATGTCCGGTTCCCCTTCCGGCGACAGGTTGATCACCTTGGCGTAGCAGCCGCCCTCGAAGTTGAAGACGCCTTCCTCGCTCCACCCATGCTCAT
>DASPTK010000137.1:0-24078 GCA_035623475.1 Gemmatimonadaceae bacterium
CCGATGACGTTCCGCCCTCCTTGAGCCGCGCCACGCCACCACTCGCCCACCGTCGCGCAGTTCGCGTCATTGTCGAGCGTGACCGGAAGCTGGATTCGCTCGGAGACCGAGTCGCGAAGCGGGAAATCGTGCCAGCCGAGGTTCGGGGCCACGACCACGATCCCCTTCTCTCGGTCGAGGGGCCCCGGCGCTCCCATCCCGACACCCAAGAAGTCCTGCGGGAGGGCGCCTTCGGCACTGATGACGTTGGAGATCACCTGGGCGACCATCGAGACGATCCGGTCGACAACGCCCTCGGAGCCACGCTCGGCGTGCGTCGGCTCGGACCTGATACCGAGCTGGCGAGTCCCGTCGGCTGGCATCGCGCCGACCACGATGTTCGTGCCGCCAAGATCGACACCGACAATGAACTGCGTGCGCGACATGATCAGAAGTCAGGCGTACGAGGTGGAGTGATCCGCGCCTGGCAAAGCGCTGCCGACGTGGAGCGGTGACGAAACAGGCTTCAACTCGCGCGCTCCGCCACGACTGCCGCGAGTATGTCCTCGACAGCCAGCTCCGTCATGCAGCGCCAATGGCCGAGCGGACAGGTCGGTGGACCGTGGTGATGGCAGGGGCGGCAGGGCAACCCCTCCACCCCGAGCGATTGCGACGCTGGTGCGAGCGGACCGAAGCCGAACGACGGCACGGTCGGGCCGAAGAGGGTGATCGTTCTCGTCCCCATCGCCGATGCCAGGTGCTGCGGTAGAGAGTCGTTCGTCACGAGAGCCATCGCCCGAGCGATCAATTCGGCAGAGGCAAGCAACGTTGCCGAGCCCGTCGCGTCAACCACTCGCTCCTGGCCGGCGCGTTGGATGATGTCGCGTGCCAGCGGAGAGTCGGCCGGCCCGCCGACCACCACCAGGGGCCACCGCTCCGACAACCGTGCTGCGAGGTCGGGAAAGTAGGGCCATCTCTTGGTCGCCCACACGCTGCCGGGGGCGAGCGCAACGAATGGGGCGCCCTTGAGTGGCAAGAGGAGCCGCTCTGCCTGAGCGCGATCGGTGCTCGACGGGTAGAGGGTGGGGTGAAGCCCTGACGGCGGCGGCTCGACCGATGGGTCCCGCGGAAAGGCCAGGCGCCACAAGCGCTCGGCATGATGCCGATCCTCGCGGAACGGAACGGCGGCCGTATAGAGCACGCGCCCCTGGGAGGTCGCGAAGCCGCTGCGCTCGCCGCATCCGGCGAGCAGCGCCAGAGTCGCGCTTCGGAGCGAGCCCTGGGCGAGGTACGCGGTCCGCGCCTCGGGTGCGCCGGCGCCGGTCCGAAGTCGGCGCGCCATTCGGATGAGTCCCGAGAGGCCGGCGTCCGTGCCCCGCTTGTCGAAGCTGTAGAGCGTCCGGATGGCCGGGTGATTCGCCAGCAGCTCCGCGCCCGACGGGGTGGTGACGACATCCACCGGCCCGCGCGTCGCGAGCTCCACCAGGAGGGGCGTGGTGAGAACGGTATCGCCGAGGAAGCTCGTCTGGATCACCAGCGAGCTGCGAGCGGACGCCGCCTGACGCGGCACGACGTCAGTCGACCTGGAGAACAGCGAGGAAGGCCTCCTGTGGAATCTCCACGGAGCCGACCTGCTTCATGCGCTTCTTCCCCTCCTTCTGCTTCTCGAGGAGCTTGCGTTTCCGGGTCACATCGCCGCCGTAGCACTTCGCCAGCACGTTCTTGCGGAGCGCCTTCACCGTCGTGCGAGCGATCACCTTCGTGCCGATCGCCGCCTGGATCACGACCTCGAAGAGCTGGCGCGGAATTAGCTCCTTCAGCTTGTCGGCGACCTTGCGCCCCCACTCGTAGGCCTTGTCGCGATGGATGATCACCGAGAAGGCGTCCACCGCCTCGCCGTTGATCAGCATGTCCAGCTTCACCAGGTCGCTCTCGCGGTACTCGAGCATCTCGTAGTCGAGGCTCGCGTATCCGCGACTGATCGTCTTCAGCTTGTCGTAGAAATCGAGGATGATCTCGGCGAGTGGGAACTCGAAGTCGAACTCCACCCGGCTTGCGTCGACGTAGCTCATGTTCTTGTACACGCCGCGGCGCTCCGTCCCCAGCGACATGATGGCGCCGATGTAATCCGCGGGCGACACGATGCGCGCCTTCACGTACGGCTCCTCGATGTGGTGCACCAGAGACCCGTGCGGTAGAAGGGAAGGGTTTTCGAGGAGCTGCATCGTCGAGTCGTTCAGGTAGACGCGATACTCGACGTTGGGAACCGTCGTGACGAGGTCGAGATCGAACTCGCGCTCGAGCCGCTCCTGGACGATGTCCATGTGCAGGAGGCCGAGAAACCCGCATCGGAACCCGAAGCCGAGAGCGGTCGACGTCTCAGGCTCGTAGTGAAGCGATGCGTCGTTGAGTTGGAGCTTCTCGAGTGCGTCGCGGAGGTCGGGATACCGGTTGGGGTCGGTAGGGTAGATCCCGGCGAATACCATGGAATGGATGTCCTGGTATCCGGGGAGGGGCGCGGCCGCCTTGCGGTCGGCGTCGTAAATCGTGTCGCCGACCCGCGTTTCCCTCACTGCACGGACGTTGGCGATGATGTAGCCGACCTCGCCCGCCTCGAGTGAGTCGGTCTTCACCTGTCTCAACTGGTAGTATCCGACCTCGCTCACCTCGTACACCTCGTCGCTCGCCCCGAAGGCGATGTGCATCCCTGGCGCGACTCGACCGTCGACGACGCGCACCGAGGGAATCGCGCCGCGATAGCGATCGTAGTACGAGTCGAAGATGAGGGCGCGGAGGGCTCCCTTCGGGTCACCCGACGGCGCCGGTACCTTCTCGACGATCTTCTCGAGCACCACGTCGATGCCGATCCCCTCCTTCGCGCTCACGAGGAGGATCTCGTCGGGGTCCGCTCCGATCAGATCGTGAAGCTCCTGCTTGCGCCGCTCCGGCTCGGCCCCGGGGAGATCGATCTTGTTCAGAACCGGGATGATCTCGAGACCGGCGTCCAGCGCCAGAAAGAGATTCGAGAGCGTCTGCGCCTGGATCCCCTGCGACGCGTCGACGACGAGGATCGCCCCCTCACAGGCGGCGAGAGAGCGTGACACCTCGTACGTGAAGTCGACGTGCCCCGGCGTATCGATGAGGTTGAGCTCATAGCGCCGCCCGTCCTTGGCCATGTAGGCCATGCGGACGGCGTTGAGCTTGATGGTGATTCCGCGCTCCCGTTCGAGGTCGAGAGTGTCGAGCACCTGCTCCTTCATCTCGCGCTTCTCGAGCGTGCCGGTGGCCTCGATCAGCCGGTCCGCGAGCGTGGACTTGCCGTGATCGATGTGCGCGACGATGCAGAAGTTGCGGATGAGATCAGGTGTCATTCTTCGGGATGGCGCGGTTCTCTCGGGGCGCTCGAAAAGTAACATGGCGCCGGGCCCCCACTGCCGCCGCCACCCCGTTTAGAATTAAGGCCGGTGCCTCGCGCAGACCTGCTCGATCCTTCCGTCATCGCCGCCCTTGGCCGCATCGAGGTCGTGGCCCGGTGGGTGGTGGACGGCTTTCTCACCGGGCTTCACCGCTCCCCTCGCAAGGGATTCTCGGTGGAGTTCGCCGAGCATCGCCCGTACCAGCCGGGCGACGAGCTTCGCTACGTCGACTGGAAGATCGCGGCGCGGTCGAACCGCTGGGTGGTCAAGCAGTTCGAGGAGGAGACCAACCTGCGGGCCACGCTCGTCCTCGACGTCAGCCGGTCGATGGCCTGGACCGGCGCCCCCGGACGCCTGACGAAGCTCGCGTACGCGGAGAGAATGGTCGCGGCGCTTGCCCTCCTCTTCCTCCGCCAGCGCGACGCGGTGGGGCTGGTGCGATTCGACGACCGGGTGCGATCGGCGCTGCCGCCACGGGTGCGCACCGGCCAATGGCAGCGTATCGTGGCGGCGCTCGACGACCCGGGGGCCGGACGTGCGAGTCGGGCGGCCGGCGCGCTGGAGCAGGCGGGGCGGCTGATCTCTCGTCGCGGGATGGTGGTGCTCGTCTCCGATCTCCTGCTCGACCCACCGGAAGTCGTTCGGCGGGTGCGCGGACTGCGCGCGGCCGGCCACCACGTGGCGGTGCTGCACGTGATGGATCCTGCGGAGCGGGAGCTCCCCGCCGCCGGAGACGCAGTCTTCGTCGATCCGGAGAGCGGCGTGGAGGTAACGGCGGCGGTAGCCGACGTTCGAGCCGCCTACAGGCAGACCGTCGACGAGGCGCTCCGCGAATGGCACTCCTCGCTCACCGCCGCCGGGGCCACCTACGAGACGATCAGCACTGACGCCCCCTTCGGCGTCCCGCTCCGACGCGCCTTCGCGGTGCGTCAGCGGCTTCCGTAGCGACCGCTCGCCCCGATGGAGTTCCTCTCCCCGCTCTATCTCGCGGCGGCGTCGCTCGCCGCCGTCCCGCTCCTCATCCACCTGTTGCGCCGCCGCATCGGTGTGCGCGTCGAGTTCCCGGCGGTGCGTTACCTTGCCCGCGCCGAGCGCGAGCACAGCCGGAAGCTCCGCTTGCGGAATCTCTTCCTCATGCTTCTGCGCGTGCTGGTGGTTCTCCTCATCGCCGCCGCCGCGGCGCGGCCGGTGGTGCGCATCACCGGAGGGGGAGCCGGCGCGCACGCGCCCACCGCGCTCGCGATCGTGCTCGACAACTCGCTCAGCACCTCGGCACTCCCGGGCGGGCGGGCTGTGCTCGACGTGCTGCGGAATCAGGCGCGCGCGGCGGTCGATCGGGCGGCGCGCCTCGACCGCGTCTGGCTGGTGACCGCCGATGGCGTCGTGCATGGCGGCGAGCGGGACGCCGTGCGCGACGCGATCGATCACGTCGACCCGCTCGCCGGGGCGGGGAGTCCGAGTCGCGCACTCCTCAAGGCGGGCGGCCTGGTGGAGGCGGCGCCCTTCCCGGCGCGCCAGATCCTCGTTCTCACTGACGGACAGGCGACGACCTGGGCGTCGCCCGTGCTCCTCGGCGGCGAGGATGTGGTGGTGTCGCACCTCGCGGCGGCGCCGCCGGTGAATCACGCGGTCGTGGCGGCGAGTGGCGTGCCGGTCCGATGGACGCCGCGGGGCGCGGTGCACGCGCGCGTCCTCACCCCCGACTCGGCCACCTATCGAATCATCCTGGGCGGGCGGACGCTCGCCCGCGGGACCGTCGCCCGCGACGAAGAGATCGTGGTGCGAGCGGCGCCCCCCGAGCGCGGATGGACCGTCGGAGCGGTGGAGCTCGAGCCTGACGAGTTGCGGGGCGATGACCGCCGCTGGTTCGCCGTCTGGATCGGCCCCGCACCCGCCGTCTCGGCGCGCCCCTCGGTGGGACCCTTCGTTCGGACGGCGCTCGACGCGCTGACGCAGGCCGAGCGGGTCGTCTCGGGGAACGACATCGCGATCACGCCCGCCGACGAGGCGACCCGGCTCCCGGCCCTGCTCGTCGCGCCGAGCGATCCGGTGAAAATCGGGGCCGCCAATCGTACCCTCGAGCGGCTCGGCGTTCCCTGGCGTTTCGGAGCCCCGCGACACGGAGTCGCCGCGCCCGTGCGTGCCGGTGCCGGAGAGCGGCCGCTCGAGGGGGTGACCGCGACCTCGCGATACCTGCTCCGGAGCGAAGGGCCGCCGAGTGGCGACACGCTCGCCACGGCGGGGGGGGAGCCCTGGATCGTCGGCGGCCAGCGCTACGTTCTCATCGGCTCGCCGCTCGATCGGGCCTCGACCGACTTTCCGGTCAAAGCCGCCTTCGTCCCCTGGCTGGATGAGATGCTCTCGCAGCGGCTGAGCGAGGATGCGGGGCCGCTCCTGACGGCCGCGCCGGGAGAGGAAGTGGTGCGGCCCCCCGGGGCCGATCAGCTCGAGCAGCCGAGCGGCACCCGCCTCTCGCTCAGTACCGACACGCTTGTCGCCCCCGATCGCACCGGCGTCTACTTCTTCCTCGCGGGCGGGGCGCGCACCGGCGCCCTCGCGGTGAACGCCGAGCCGGAGGAGTCCGAGCTCCGACGGCTCGACGACAGCACGCTGGCGCGACGCATCCGGGCGCATCGGGTGACCGTCGTGACCGACAGCGCGGTCGCGATGGCGGGGCTCTTCGACGCCTCGCCGCGCCGGCCGTTGCTGGCGCTCCTGCTCATTCTCGCGCTCGCCGGGCTGGTGGCGGAGTCGATCGAGGCGGCCACCGGGCAGCGTCGCCGCGGCAGCTGATGGCGCTGCCGCGACTGCTGGACGCGATTGCCGGGCTGGGCGACTTCCGGCGGCTGGTGCGCGACCTGCCGCCGCCGGGTGCCCGTCGCACCGTGGGCGGCCTCTTCGGCTCGGCCGATGCCGCCATCACGGCCGCCCTCGTCAGGCAGCTCGGCGCCACGCGCGTCATCGTCATCGTCACCGAGACACTGCCTGACGCCGAACGCTGGCTCGCCGATCTCGGGGCGCTGCTCGACGGCGATGCGGTGGCGCTCTACCCGCCGCGGGAGGCGTTCGGCGAGGCGGAGCCGCACCTGGAGGTCGCCGGCGAGCGGGTGGAGACCCTCGAGCGAGTGGCCCGCGGCGAGGTGCGGACACTCGTCACCACCGCCCGCGCCGTGCTGGAGCGGACGCGCCTCCCGGACGCGGTGCGGACGGCCCGCCTCGAGCTCAGGGTCGGTGAGACGCGCCGCCTCGAGGAGCTGGCGGCCCACCTGGAGCGGGTGGGGTTCGAGCGCGTGCCGCTGGTGGATGAGGTGACGCAGTTCAGCGTGCGCGGCGGGATCGTCGACATCTACAGCTTCGGGATGGCCAACCCGGTGCGGGTCGAGTTCTGGGGGGACGAGATCTCGTCGCTCCGGCACTTCGACATTGCCACCCAGCGCTCCACACGCGACGCGACATCGGCGCTCATCCTTCCCGTGGAGACGCCGGCTCCGGCCGACGCGGAAGAGGAGAGCGCCGGCCCGGTCGTTCGAGGAACGCTCGCCGACCTGTTCCCCAGCGAGGCGATCGTCGTCAGGCCGGCCGGTGGCGGAATCGACCTCGAGCTCCGGCGCACGTGGGACGAGGCCCAGCACCATATCGATCTCGCTCGACGGCGCGGCGAAGACACCCCCGATCGCGCGATCCTCTTTCAGAGCCCGGAGGCGGCCGCCGCGCAGCTCGCTGCTTTCGGTGCCCTGGCGATCCGGACCGGGGCCGCGCCCTCCGCCAACGGGGCACCGGACATCGTCTTCCCGATCCGGCCGCCGGAGCCGATCGACCGCGACATCAAGCGCCTTCGCCGCCTGACGAGCGACGGCATCCCCACCGTCATCCTCTGCGACAACGTGGGGCAGAGCGAGCGCCTCGACGAGCTGCTCAACGAAGACCCGGGCATTCCCTCGAGCGCCGCCCTCACCGTCGGGGTGGTGAACGGCGGCTTCGTCATCCCGCCCGGAGCGGGCGAGCCGGGGCTCCGGATCCTCACCGACCACGAGATCTTCCGTCGCGAGCGGCGCATTCGGCGCCAGCGCCGCTACGGCACCGCCACATCGCTCGAGAGCATCACCGCGCTCAAGGCGGGCGACTACGTCGTCCACCTCGAACATGGGGTCGGCATCTACCGCGGCATCGAGCGCATGTTCGTGAAGGAGAGCACGATCGAGGTGGCGGTGGTGGAGTACGAGGGTGGCGACCGCCTCAATGTTCCGCTCTACCGCATCGACCAGATCGAGCGCTACCGCTCGGCGACTGATGTTGGAGGGGACGCGCCGCCGCCGCGCCTTCACAAGCTGGGCGGGAAACGGTGGGCCGCGCAGCGCGACCGCACGCGAGCGGCGCTTCAGGAGCTGACCCTCGAGCTGCTCGAGCTGTACGCCCGGAGGCGCGTGGCCACCAAGACCCCCGTCCTTCCGGACACCACCTGGCAGCGGCAGCTCGAGTCGTCCTTCCTCTTTGAGGACACCCCCGATCAACGGAAGGCGACCGAGGAGGTGAAGCGCGACATGGAGTCCGCGCGGCCGATGGACCGGCTTCTGGTGGGCGATGTCGGCTACGGGAAGACCGAGGTAGCCGTTCGAGCGGCCTTCAAGGCGGTGCAGTCGGGGCGGCAGGTGGCGGTGCTCGTCCCGACGACGATCCTCGCCGAGCAGCACGGGCGCACCTTCGGCGAACGGCTGGCCGACTTCCCGCTCCGGGTGGAGACGCTCAGCCGATTCCAGTCGGCGAAGTCTCAAACGGAGCTGCTGAACGCGGTGAAGGCGAAGAAGGTGGACATCGTGATCGGGACACACCGCCTGCTCAGTCCCGACGTCCACTTCGGCGATCTCGGACTGGTGATCGTCGACGAGGAGCACCGATTCGGCGTCAAGCACAAGGAGCGCCTCAAGCATCTGCGGCTCGAGACGGATGTGCTCACCCTCACCGCCACGCCGATCCCGCGCACGCTCCATCAATCACTGGCCGGGCTGCGCGATGTGACGGTGATCGGCACCGCTCCGCGCGATCGCTCTCCGGTGCTGACCTTCGTCGAGCCCTGGGACGACGGTCTGATCGAGGAGGGGGTGGCGCGCGAGATCGATCGCGGCGGCCAGGTCTTCTTCGTCCACAACCGGATCGAGACGATCGTCGGTGTCGCCGACCATGTGCAGCGCCTGGCGCCGCGGGCGCGGGTGGCGGTCGCGCACGGGCAGATGCGCGAGCGTGATCTCGAGTCGGTGATGGCGCGCTTCGCCGGCGGTGAGGTCGATGTGCTCGTCTCGACGATGATCGTCGAGTCGGGACTCGACGTGCCTAACGCGAACACGATGTTCGTCAATCGCGCCGACCACTTCGGGCTCGCCCAGCTCTACCAGCTGCGCGGGCGCGTCGGGCGCTCGCACCGGCGTGCCTACTGCTATCTCCTCGTGCCCGACACCGTCGATCTCGAGGCCGAGCGGCGACTCCAGGTGCTCGAGCAGCACACCGAGCTCGGCTCGGGTTACAGGATCGCGCTCAAGGACCTGGAGATGAGGGGCGCCGGGAATCTCCTGGGGCCGGAGCAATCGGGGTTCGTTCAGGCGGTGGGCTTCGAGCTCTACCTCAAGATGCTCGAGCAGACCGTGGAGCGAATGCTGCGCTCCGACGGGGCGCCCGCGCTCGTTCCGGCGGACGTGTCGATGGATGTAGCCACCTTTCTGCCCGACGACTACGTGTCGATCCAAGAGGCGAAGCTCGACATCTACCGGCGGCTCTCTCAGTTTCGAGAGGCGTCCGATGTCGAGGCGCTGCGCCAGGAGTTGCGAGACCGGTTCGGGCCGCCGCCGCCGCCGGCGGAAGCTTTCTTCGCATCGGCGCTCCTGCGCATCATCGGCGGCCGGCTGGGGATCGAGGGGATCCTGGTGCGCGGGGACGAGGCCCGTATTACCTTTCGACCGGATGCGGCGCCTCGCCTGAAGGGACTCACCTCGGCGTTCCAGGAGGTGCAGTTCCAAGCCGAGGTTCGGCGCGCGCACCCGCTGTCGCTCAAGCTCTCGCGCCTCGGTGGCGCGACGCTCCTCGACGGCCTGGTGCGGGCTCTCAAGAGCCTCGTTCCGTGACTTAGCTGCACCGCTCGCGCCGCGCGGCGCGGCCGCTCCTGAGCTTGGGCGCGGTGTGTCCCCCGTGTGGCTCACGAAATCTTCTCATACCGCACGCTCGCTCCCAGGCACATGACCCGAACTCCGATCACCCTCGCTGCCATCGTCGCGTCCGTCGTCGCCTGCAAGGGCTTCAAGGAAGCGATGACGGCGCACGTCGACGTCGCCGCCAAGGCCGGCGCGCAGGAGCTCTCCTCGCAGCGACTGGCCTCGCTTCTCTCGCAGGTGAAGGTGCCCGTCACCCCGGAGATCGCCAAGGCGATCACCAACATCTGGACCGACTACCAGCTCCTCGGTCAGGCCGCTGCGCATAACGACTCGCTCAACGACAAGGCTCTGGTCGATTCCGCCCTCTGGCCGGTGATCTCGCAGCGCCGCGCTGGAAAGTGGCACGACCAGCTGGTGAAGAGTTGGGGGATCGACACCGCCGGGAACGAGGCGAAGTACGCGACCGGCGCATTCCTCGCGGCGCGCCACATTCTCTTCGTGGTTCCGCAGGGGGCGTCGCCGGCGACGAAGGATTCGGTCCACAAGCACGCCCTGGAGGTGCGGGCGCAGCTCACTCCGGCGAACTTCGCGGCGATGGCGTCGAAGTACAGCCAGGAGCCGGGAGCGCAGCAACGGGGCGGAGACCTCGGCGTCTTCCCCAAGGGAGCGATGGTGAAGGACTTCGAGACCGCGGTCCTCGCGCTCCAACCAGGGCAGATCTCGCCGCCGATTCTGACGCAGTTCGGCTATCACATCATCTACCGGCGTCCGTATGCCGAGGTGAAGGAGGAGTTCGCGCAGCGGGCGAACGAGCCCGCGTTGCGGGCGGCCGACAGCACGTACATCGATCGCCTCGAGAAGTCCGGGAACATCGTCATTCAGCCCGGCGCGGCGGCGGCCATCAAGAGCGCCGCACACGACATCGATGCGCACCGCACCGACAAGACGGTCCTCGCGACGTCGAACGCCGGGTCGTTCACCGTCGCCCGCATGGCGCGCTGGCTCCTGGCGTCGCCGCAAGGGCAGGAATTGTCGCAACGACTTCCGCAGGCCACGGACAGCCAGACCGTGAGCTTCCTCAAGAACCTTCTCCGCAACGAGTTGGTGCTCCACCAGGCCGACAGCGCGAAGGTCGAGCTGACGCCGGCCGAGATGGACACGCTGCGCAAGGCGTTCGCGGACCTGGTGACTTCTCGGTGGGAGCAGCTCAACGTCTCACCGCCGTCGTTGGCCGATAGCGGAAAGACCGAGGCAGCGCGCGAACGGATCGCCGCTGCGCGCGTGGATGACTACCTCGACAAGCTGATGCAGCAGCAGGCGCGCTTCGTCGATGTGCCGCCGCCGCTGGAGGAGGTGCTTCGCGATCGCTATCCGGCGAAGGTCAATCAGACCGGCGTCGAGCGCGCGATCGAGAGCGCGACGAAGATGAAGGCGACCGCTGATTCGACGAAGGCGAAGAACCGGCCGCCGAGCGAGGTCCCGCTCGGTCCGACGAAGCCCGGGGGAGCGGCGCCCGCGCCTACTCCGGCTCCGCCAGCACCGCCGGCGGCCCCGCCGACGCCTCCGCCGTTGCACACTCCACGCTGAGCGAACACGTCGCGGCGGCACGGGTAGGAAGGTCGATGCGGATTATCCGGCTTCCGGTTGCGCCGTGGGTGGCGGGTGCGATCGCGCTCGCCCTCTTCGCCCCCCTCGCCTCGCGCGCGGCCGCGGCGCAGCAGCACGCGGACACGGCGCACGCGCCGCCTCCCTCGCCCGCCGCCGACACGGCGTCGGCGGTTCGAATCATCGGCGATAGCGCCGGTAAGCTCGTCATCCCGCCGTCGCTCGCGCCGGCCGCCGCTCCGGCGGCGGGGAACGGGCCGTCATCCGCGCCCCCCTCTCCCACGGGCGCGACGGGTGACGAGCAGTCGTCCGCTCCGCGACTGGTCATTCCTCCACGCTCGGGCTCCTTGCAAGGGGCGGGAGCGGCAGCCGCCGGCGCCGCGGGAGGGGCCGCCGCGGCGGATATGACGTCCGAGACGCCGCTCGTGCAGCTGGGGGGGCCGAGCGCGGGTCCGACCACCGTGCCGGTGGATGGTGTCGTCGCCGTCGTCGGCAACACGCCAATCCTCGGCAGCGAGATCGAGGAGCGAATTCAGGCCTTCCGCGCTCAGGGGCAGCAATTTCCCGACGACTCGGTGGGGCGCGCGAGGGTGGTGAGGGACGTCCTCAACGCCATCATCGACGAGGAGCTTCTCGTCCAGCGGGCGCAGGTGGAAAAGGTCGACATCAACGAGAACGATGTCATCACCACCGTCGACCAACAGCTCACCAAGATCCGCGCCAAGTTCTCCACCGAGCAGGAATATCGCGCCGAGCTGAAGAAGGCGGGCTTCGGCACGCCTGACGAGTATCGTCGCTGGCTCATCGAGCAACAGCGGCGCCAGCAACTCCAGCAGAACCTCTTCGCCAAGCTGCGCTCCGACGACAAGCTCCCCGTGGCGCCGGTGACGGAGAAGGAGGTCAACGCCTACTTCGAGGAGAACAAGGGGAAGATCCCGAGCCTCCCGGCGACGATCACCCTGCGGCAGATCGTCGTCTCGCCGCAGCCCAGTAACAGAGAGGACTCGATAGCGCTGGCGAAGGCCGAGTCGGTGTGGGTCGAGCTCAAGAAAGGGGGCGACTTCGAGCAGATCGCCAAGCGCGTCTCGATGGATCCCGGGTCGAAGGACCTCGGGGGTGACCTCGGGTGGCGGCGGCGCGGGGACTTCGTTCCCGAGTTCGATCGCGTCTATTTCAACCTGCCGCCGAACCAGATTTCGCCGATCGTGAAGACGATCTTCGGCTACCACATCATCAGGATCGACCGCGTACAGCCAGCCGAGGTGAAGGGGCGGCACATCCTCATCCGCCCGGAAGTCGATTCGGCGGATGTCGTTCGGGCCAAGAAGCTGGCCGACAGCGTGAGCGATGCCTGGAGGAAGGGCGCGAACTTCGACACGCTGGTAGCCCACTTCCATGATCCGTCCGAGGAGAAGGCGATCCCGCAGGCCTTTCCTCAGGCACAGCTCCCCAAGGAGTACCAGGCGGCGATTGCCGACCACAAACAGGGCGACGTTCTCGATCCCTTCCCGATCGAGGACAAGACGCGCGGCGTTCCGAAGTACTTCATCATCGAGATCACCTCTCTCGTCCCCGAGCACGAGCCGTCGGTAGCGGACTGGCGTGAGCGCATCCGCGAGCAGCTGGGACAGGAGAAGGGGATCCGGCGTTACCTCGACAATCTTCGCAAACAGACTTTCGTCGTCGTCCGGATCTGATTCCGTGCGCGTGGACCTCGCGCTCAAGCGTCTCCTCCTCGTGAAGAGCCGCACGGAAGGGAAGGAGGCCTGCGATGTCGGCGCCGTGTACGTGAACGGCGCTCGCGCCAAGGCGTCGACCGAGGTACGGCCGGGGGATCGAGTGCGGTTGGACTACGCGCATCGCACGCTCGAGGTCGAGCTGCTGGGCGAAATCGGCAGAAACGTGAGTCGATCGGCCTCCAAGGCCCTCTACCGCGTGCTGCGCGACGAGCGAACTTCGTGAGCCCGGCGCCTACCCCCACGCCCACGCCCTCACCCCGCCTCGCCGTCACGCTCGGCGATCCCCGCGGCATCGGCGCCGAGGTGGTGGCGAAGGCGATGGCCGAGAGCGCCGTCCGCGATGCCTGCCGGCTGGTGATCGTGGGGCCAACCGGCACGGGCATCTCGCCTGACGAGAGAGTGGGCGAGTGGAGACGGAGCGCCTCCGAAGGGGAGGCGGGCCGCCTCGCCGGGTCGGCGATCGAGCGGGCGGTCGCGCTCGCCCGCGCCGGCACCGTCGATGGCATCGTCACCGCCCCGATCGACAAGCACGCGCTCCTCGCCGGCGGATACACGGAGCCCGGTCACACCGAGCTCCTCGCCCGCCTCACCGGCGCTCGCGTGGCGATGATGCTCACCACGACGCGACCGCTGGCGAGCGCCGGCGGGAATCACCTCCGCGTCATCCTCGCCACCACGCACATCCCGCTGCGGGACGTCCCCGGCTCCCTTTCGCGCGAGCTGGTCGTACAGACAGCCGAGACGGCGCGACGCGGACTGCGGGACTGGTACGGGCTGAGCGAGCCCCGCATCGCGCTCTGCGCCCTCAACCCGCACGCCGGCGACGGCGGCCGATTCGGGCGTGAGGACGAGGAGATCCTCCTCCCGGCGGCTGGCGAGGCGCGCATCGCCGGCCCCTTCAGCGCCGACACCGTCTTCGTCCGCGCAATGCGCGGGGAGTTCGATGCCGTCATCGCTCCGTACCACGACGTCGGGATGACCGCCATCAAGGTCGCGTCGTTCGGCAGCGCCGTGAACGTCACGCTCGGGCTTCCGTTCCCACGTACCTCGCCGGATCACGGCACGGCGCTCGATATCGCCGGCCGGGGGATCGCCGATGCCGGAAGCATGACCGCCGCCATCATCGAGTGCGCGCGGATCGCCTCTCGCGCACGTTAGCGCCGCCCCCCACGTTATGAGCATGGCGCACGACCACGCTGGCCACTCCCACGCCGGGCACTCGCACGCCGGACATTCGCACGCCGGCCACTCCCACCTCCACCTCGAGCACGGCGGAGGGGGGGCGGGGGGATCGAATGCGACGCGGAGCCTCTGGCAGGCGCTCGTCATCACCGTCGTGGTGCTGGTGGCGGAGGTGGTCGGGGGAGTCCTCTCCAACTCCCTCGCCCTGCTCGCCGACGCCGGTCACATGCTCACCGACGTCGCCGCCCTCGCGCTCTCGCTCTTCGTCGCCTGGTTCAGCCAACGTCCTGAGACGCCGCGCCGTAGCTACGGCTACTTCCGCCTCGAGATCCTCGCCGCGCTGGTGAACGGCACCACGCTCCTCCTCATCTCGGCGTGGATCATCTGGGAGGCGGTCGCGCGCTTCCGACAGCCGGAGCCGATTCAGGGCTCGCTCATGCTCGTCGTGGCGGTGGTCGGTCTCCTGGCGAATGTCGCCTCGGCGCGGCTTCTGCACGGCGCGAGCGGCGAGAGCCTCAACGTCCGCGGCGCCTATCTGCACATCCTCGGCGACCTGCTCGGCTTCCTCGGTACCATCGTGGCGGCGCTCATCGTGCGCTCCACCGGCTGGCTGCAGGCCGACACCATCGCCTCGCTCGCCGTCACCCTCCTCATTGTGCGGGGCGCCTGGCGATTGGTCGTCGATGCTGTGGATGTGCTGCTCGAGTCCACCCCCGCTCACATCGACCTGAGCGAGGTGCGCGCCCAGCTCGAGGCGATCCCCGGCATCGAGTCGGTGCACGACCTCCACGTCTGGTCGGTCACCTCGGGCGTGGTCGCCATGAGCGCGCACGCGATAGTGCGCGAGCCCGAGCGCCAGCAGCACGTGCTCGAGCACGTGCACGATGCCATGATGCTCTTCGGCATCCAGCACGTGACCGTCCAGCTCGAGCGGCGGGAGATGTACGAGCGGGAGTCGCACCTCCACGCGTAGGGAGGAAGCCTAACCGGCTTCCATCCACGTCACGTTACGCCCAGCTGTCCACGTATCACGCCGGAAGCTTCTTTACGCCCCACGTGCGTGACGGGACCGGTTGCGCCCTCGTCCCTGTTCGGTCCCTTCACACCACATGCCCAGACTCGATCCCTTCCTCACCGCGCTCGTGTCGCACGAGGCGGACGCCCTCCTCCTATCGGCCAACGACGTCGCCCGCCTCGACATCGGCGGCGTCCCCCGGCCGGTCACCAAGCAGTCCTTTACCCACGCCCAGGTCATGGCGCTCCTGGTGGAGGTCGCGGGACCCGATGATCGGCGGGCGATGGAAGCGGGGCGTGAGACGTCGTGGGTGCATCGGTCGGACGACCGCGACTTCATGATCCGCGTGACGCCGACGGGCGACGGCATCGAGGTCGCGATCCGCGAGAGCACCGCCGATACCACGCCCGCCGAGCCGGCATCGCCGGTGCCACCCCCCGCGCGGACGGAGATTCGCGTGGAGGCGGACAGTGTCCGAGCGGAGAGCGCCGAGCGGGCGGACCTCGAGATCCTCCTGACTACAATGATGGAGCGCGGCGCCTCCGACCTGCACCTTCGCGTGGGAGAGCCGCCGATCATCCGGCAGCATGGCGAGATGCACCGCCTCACCGACCGCGAGCCGGTGCGGAACGAGACTCTCGAGGCGATGCTTCACGCGATCATGCCGGACCGCAATCGCGACGAGTATGCCGAGCGCAACGACAGCGACTTCGCCTACGAGATTCCGAGCGTGGCCCGCTTCCGCGTCAACGCGCTCCGCGATCATCATGGAGCCGGCGCGGTCTTCCGGCTCATCCCGGCGCGCGTCGTGACGGTAGACGAGCTCGGAATCTCCGAGGAGGTCCAACGTCTCTGCTTCCTCACCCGCGGCCTCGTGCTCGTCACCGGGCCCACCGGCTCGGGGAAGTCCACCACCCTCTGTTCCTTGGTGGACCTCTGCAATCGCAACCGGCACGATCACGTGATCACGATCGAGGACCCGATCGAGTTCGTGCACGAGAACAAGAAGTGCATCATCACGCAGCGTCAGGTGGGGGTGCACACCAGCTCCTTCAAGCACGCTCTGCGCGCGGCGCTCCGCGAGGACCCTGACATCGTACTGGTCGGCGAACTGCGCGACCTTGAGACCGTCTCCACGGCGATCGAGACGGCGGAAACGGGGCATCTCGTCTTCGGGACGCTCCACACGACCTCGGCGGCG
Organism: Gemmatimonadaceae bacterium; assembly: GCA_035623475.1. Lineage (GTDB taxonomy): Bacteria > Gemmatimonadota > Gemmatimonadetes > Gemmatimonadales > Gemmatimonadaceae > DASPTK01. The sequence goes on from DASPTK010000137.1 coordinate 16,278, forward strand.
AGCACGGTCGACCGGCTTATCGACCAATTCCCCCCCGACCGTCAGGAGCAGATTCGCGTCATGCTCTCCGAGTCGCTGAAGGGCGTGATCTCTCAGACCCTCTGCAAGAAGATCGGCGGCGGGCGCGTGGCCGCGCGCGAGATCCTGCTCATGACTCCCTCGACGGCGAACCTCATTCGCGAGGGGAAGACCTTCCAGATTCCGTCGGTGATCCAGACCGGGCGGAAGCTCGGCATGGTGACACTCAACGACGCGCTGATCGAGCTGGTGGATGCGGAGCAGGTGGAGCCGCGCGAGGCCTTCTACAAGGCGAACGACAAGACGGGGTTCGCGGCGATGCTCAAGCAGCGCGGACACGATGTGAGCTTCCTCGATGCGCTCGACACCGCAGCGCCGAGCAGCAACGGCTCTACGCCCGGCGGGAAAGCCGAGTCAGGCGGGAAGCATCGCGCCGGAGCGCGTTCGTAGTTCGGGAGCGCGGGGCATGCCGCTGCGCCCGATTTTGCGCCCGAGGTGAGAGCCCGACTTGTGGTGGATCGGCGCGCGGCCTGGCGCGCCGGCTAGCTGGTCGATCCTGTCGCGTCGCCGTCGGGAAGCGTCTCCGCTCCCGGAACGGCCGGATCGTCACTCACTGGTAGCTTGACCGCTTCGCCCCGCGGACGCTCGTACTCCTCGCGCGACGCGTAGCCGTACCCTCCCAACACCTCGCCGCCGCGCATGTAGTCGTGGCCATAGCCGCGCCCGTGGGGATACTGATTTGGTGCCGGCGATTCCTCCCGCTGCTGCTGCATGGAGACCTCCCTGGGAGAGAGTTGGTCCTACATCTGATTCGGCTTCCTGGTGGTGGCCTTGCGTGTCGGCGCTCCTGGGTAGAAGGGGTGAAAGTGAGGGGAAAGGCTCGAAGGGCTACCGGGTTGTAAATGGCCGGCAACGGTCGGACAACGGCTCACCCTGTCGCTCCCGTTCCGGCGTATATTTAATGGCTATGCGTTACCGCAACGTTGCTATTATCGCCCACGTCGACCACGGGAAGACGACCCTGGTGGACAAGATGCTCCGCCAGGCAGGGGCGTTCCGCGAGAACCAAGTGGTCGAAGAGCGGGTGATGGATTCGAACCCGCTCGAGCGCGAGCGTGGGATTACCATCCTCGCGAAGAATACTTCCGTGCGGTGGAACGATGTCAAGATCAACATCGTCGATACGCCGGGCCATGCCGATTTCGGTGGCGAAGTTGAGAGAATTCTAAGGATGGTTGACGGCGTCCTTTTGGTGGTGGACGCCTTCGACGGTCCGATGCCGCAGACCCGCTTCGTTCTCCGAAAGGCGCTGGCGCTCGATCGCGCGCCGATTGTCGTGATCAATAAGATCGATCGCCCCGGTGCCGACCCGATGCGTGTGCACGACGAGGTGCTCGATCTGCTGATCGAGCTCGAGGCGCACGACGAGCAGCTCGAGGCGCCAGTTGTTTATGCCTCGGCCAGGCTCGGCACCGCCACCCTCGACCTCGAGCAGCCCGGAACCGATCTCGCGCCGCTCTTCGACGCGATCATTCGGCACGTCCCTGCGCCGCCATCGGACACCACGGCGCCCTTCCAGATGCTCATCTCCACCATCGATCACTCTCCATACCTGGGACGCCTCGGGATCGGGAGGATCGAGCGCGGAACGGTGCACGTCGGCGACGATGTCGCTCTCCTTCCGCTCGAGCCCTCGCGCTCCGCGGAGCGCGCACGCGTCACCAAGCTCTTCGCCTTCGAGGGGCTCGAGCGCACGGAGCTGGAGGAAGCAGGTGCCGGAGAGATCGTCGCGCTCGCCGGGCTCGAGGGAGTGGAGATCGGCCTCACGGTCGCCGACGCCGAGCATCCCGACCGGTTGGAAGGGATCGCCGTCGAGGAGCCGACGATTTCGGTTGACTTCCTGGTCAACAACTCCCCCTTTGCCGGACGCGACGGGAAGTTCGTCACCTCGCGCCAGGTGCGGGAGAGACTCTATCGGGAGCTGGAGAGGAACGTCGCGCTTCGTGTCGAAGATACGGACGCCACCGACACCTGGACGGTGTCGGGGAGAGGGGAGCTGCACCTCTCGATCCTCATGGAGACGATGCGGCGGGAGGGATACGAGTTTCAGGTCTCGCGTCCGCGCGTCATCACGCGCGAGGGATCGCAGGGGGAGCGCCTCGAGCCGTACGAGGAGCTGGCGATCGACGTCCCGGAGGAGTTCCTCGGGGCGGTGATCGAGAAGCTCGGCCCGCGCCGCGCCGAGATGATCGAGATGAAGAACCCGGGGCAGGGACTCGTGCGCCTCCTCTACCGGATCCCCGCCCGCGGTTTGTTCGGGTACCGGTCCGAGTTTCTGACCGACACGCGCGGCAATGGGATCATGCATCATCGTTTCCTCGAGTACGGCCCCTGGGCCGGCCCACTCGCCGGCCGGAAGCGGGGAACCCTCGTCTCCATGGAGAGCGGCGTCGCCGTCGCGTTCAGCTTGTTCAACTTGCAGGAGCGCGCCACTTTGTTCATCCCGCCGGGGACCCCGGTCTACGAGGGGATGATCATCGGCGAGAATTCTCGCCCCGGCGACCTGGATGTGAACCCGACGCGTGAGAAGAAGCTCACCAACATGCGCACCACCGCCAGCGACGAGAACATCCAGCTCGAGCCCCCTCGGGAGTTGACACTGGAAGGCGCCCTGGAGTACATCGAGGAGGATGAGTTGATCGAGGTCACCCCCGCGTCGATCCGCTTGCGAAAGCGGTATCTGAGTGCCATAGAGAGGAAGAAGCTCTCGCGCGACGCCAAGCGCGAGCGGGCGTCCTTATAGCGACCCTCTCAATCCCCCGAACCCTCAAAAACCTCCACGGAGATCCGGGTCATGTGCGCGGAGTTCGAGTCGTTGTCGCCGCAGGCGAGCGGGCGCGAAGATGACGACGACTTCGACGAAGAGGAGATGACCGCCGACGACGAGCTCGGCGATGAGGACGAAGACCTCGAGTTCGACGACGAGGAGGACCTGGACGACGAGGACCTCGACGACGACGATCTCGACGACGACGACATGGACGACCTCGACGACGACGACCTCGTTGACCTCGACGACGAGTACGACGATGCGGACGAGACCCGGCACAAACCCGGGCATCCGCATCGATACGACGACTAGCGCCGCGGGTGCGCTCCCGGTCGCTCCTCCCTGAGCGGGTCGAGAAGTACGTCGCCACTCGCTTCGCGCGCGAGTCGGCGGTGGCGAAGAAGCTGCGTGCGGAGACGGCGAAGCTCACCGACGCCGGGATGCAGATCGGCGCCGACCAGGGTGAGCTGCTCGCCTTCCTCGTGCACCTCACCGGAGTGCGCCGCGCCCTCGAGATCGGCACCTTCACCGGCTACTCCGCTCTCGCCGTTGCCCAGGCGCTCCCGCCCGGCGGCACCCTCATCGCCTGCGATGTGAGCGACGAGTGGACGCGCGTAGCGCGGCGCTACTGGAAGGAGGCCGGGGTCGCCGACCGCATCACCCTCCGACTCGGCCCCGCCGCCGACACACTCGCCGAGCTACTTCGCTCGGGGGGCGCCGGCACCTTCGACCTCGCCTTCGTCGACGCCGACAAGACGAACTACGACGCCTACTACGAGGCATGCCTCCGACTGGTGCGGCCCGGGGGCCTGATCCTGGTGGACAACGTCCTCTGGGGCGGAAAGGTGGCCGACTCGGCGGTGCGCGACGCGGACACCAAGGCGCTCCGGGCACTCAACGCCAAGATTCGCGGAGATAGGCGGGTCGAATCGTGCTTGCTGACCGTGGGCGACGGGGTGATGCTCGTCAGGCGGATCTAGTCAGGGCGCGTCGAGCATCTTCTTGACGTCTTCGGCCATCACGCCGGTGAGCTCCCAGCGCAGAAGCGACGCCGGCACCAGGCCGGCGGCATTGAAGTCGTCCATGAATCGCCTCATCGAGAAGGCGTCCCCTTCCTTCTTCCGGCGGGCGGCGATCGCCATCTCGAGTTGCATCTTCCCGATGAGATAGCAGGTGCCGTAGCCCGGCTGCTGCAGGTAGAGATGCTGCTCGAATCGTACCAGTTCGCCTTGTAGGCTGAGCCACCCGCGCGGGGTGTTCGCCGACGCGAACGTGGCTGCCTGCTCGAGTGTGTACGCGTTGCTCTGCATCCCCAGTTCCCCGAGAGCGCGCGCGGCGCGCTCCGCGACCAGGATGTAGATCAGCTCGCGAGAGCGCGGATGCGCGTCGAACATCCCGGCCTGCATCATCAGCTCTTCCCACGCCGTCGCGAACCCCTCGGTGCGAGTGTTGAAGATGTTGTAGAGGAGCGCCCCGCGGCGGATCGGATCGGGATTCGGCTCGCTGTCCATCCGCGCGAGGTCGAACCAGTGGTAGCCATGCGTGCGCATCACCTCGGGATCACGGTAGTCCACCTCGGTGAAGAATTCGCGCGGGCCCGCGCTGAATGTCCCGATCTGCGCGCGCAGCGCCGGTTCCATGTATGGCTTTACGGTCATCAGGTCGTGCGAGGCGAGGTACGCCATGTATTCCGTGACGGCGTCGTTGAAGCGGCGCGTGTGCTCGTCCGCGCTCGCCACCAGCGTCTGCTCCGGAAGACCGGCGTTTCGCCGCTCCTCCATCGCGAGCAATGCCCAGGCGCGTGCTAACTCGCTTTCCATCAGCGTCTTCTCATCTCGCCACGTGAGGGGAACGAGCTGCACGTGCGTGAGATACCAATCGTAGTTGGCGACGCCGATACCCGAGTGTCCCTTCTTCGTGGGCGCCTGCTCGTCGAGCCAGTGTGCGAAAGCGTCGGTCGCGCTTTGCGCGCGCTGGACGTCGGCTGATAGACTGCCCGGTGCTGTCCCGATTCGCTCGGCGAGCTTGGCCAGCTCACTGCTCTGGGCGTGCATAACCTTGGCGCCGTACGTCCAGAGGTCGCGGCCGTTCCCGGTGAGATTCCTCTGCGCCTGCCGGAGCAGCGCGGGGATCACGCGAATCCCGGAGTCCATCTGCGCCGCGGCGGCGGTGGTCAACGGGAAGGAGTAGCGCCAAACCTCCACGGCGCCGATCGCGAACGGCCCCTCGCGCGCCGGCTGATCGCTTCGGTCGCCGAACACGGTCACGTAGAACGCCGGGTTGTTCGCCCACGGCCGCAACACCCGGTGATCGAACTCGAGCCCGCTCATCTCCGCGCGAACGATGTACCAGTCCACCTGCTGGTCGATCGGCCACGCGCGATGGTCTATCGCCGCAAGCCGCCGCTGATACGCGCCGAGCGCCCGCGCCTGACGTGCCATCGCGTCCACCGAGTAGTCAGGCACGCCTTCCTTGGACACCGGCCGCTGGAACGCGCGCCAGTCAGCGAACAGTGTGGTGAGGTCGCTGTACCTGGTGCTTTTTGAGGGAGCCTGAGCGAGGCTGCTGGTCGTGGCAGCACAGGCGAGCGCGATGGCGAACGGGTATCGGGGCACCGGCGGACCTGGCGAGTGGGGTCGGGCGAAAATCTCGCCCAGCGCAGCCGCGGGGCGCAATGGAGCGCCTCTTCGATCCGGTCGCTTGTTCTGTCGCCAGGCATGATGGCGCGCGGGTGAGTCGCTTCATGGCGGAGCGCGCGATGATCGGCAGCCTTGCGATGGTCGCGTCACCCGCCCACTACACCGAGGTCGCGCGGGCCAAGCTCCTCCGCGGTACCCTCACTCGGATTCGCAGCCAGCCAGTCGCTCAGCAATCCGTCGGCCAGATCGCACAGCAAAAAGGCCCGCTGTTAGCGGGCCTTCTTGCTTACTTCGCGACTGTTTGCGCCGACTGTTAGCGGCGAGCGACGTAGGCGGTCACTTCCATCGTGACTTCTACGACTTCGAACTGAGGCTTCGTCCAGGACATTGCGCGCTCCAACGTTTGATCGTGATCTGCACCGTTGCTCTATCCGGTCACCTGAAGCAGGGCCAGGCGGCTCCCCGAGCCGCACACTCACTAACGCACCGACCGTGCCGCCAGGAAAAGGAGTCTCCTCAATCGGCTATATCATTGTCTGGCTTTTGCTTACGACGCGCATCCGAAAACTGTCGTGGCCCCGCAAAGCCGCGGAAGGTGGGGGATACGACCCAAAGCTGGGTGATCTCACCCAGTTCTGGGCCCGTGCCCACTGCTTACGATTCGATGCCCAGCTTCTTCAACCGATAGCGTAAGGTGTCCCGCGTGATACCGAGCCGCTGGGCTGCCTTCGTCTGATTTCCGGCCGACTCACGAAGGGCTTCCTCGATCATCGCCTTCTCCCAACCCGCTAGGTCGACGCCGCGAGGCGGCAGACCGAGTGGCGTGGAAGCGCGCGCTTCCCCTTCCGTTGCATCGCGTCCGAGATCTCCCGCACTCGCCGGAAAATCGGACGGTCTCGTGAGCGACAGGTGCTCCACGTCGAGAGTGGTGCCCCGACTCCAGAGCACCGCTCGCTCGATCACGTGACTCAGCTCTCGCACGTTCCCCGGCCAAGGATACAAGAGAAGCGCATCCCGAGCTGCCGGGTCGATCTCTCGCACCTCCTTGCCGTACTTCGCTCCGAAGCGACGAAGGAATTCCTCGGCCAAGATCACGATGTCGTTGCCACGCTCGCGTAGCGGGGGGAGGCGCAACAGGATGACGGCGAGACGGAAGTAGAGATCCTTTCGGAAGCGCCCCAGCTGGGCTTCGCGCTCGAGGTCGCGATTGGTGGCGGCGAGGATGCGCACGTCGATCCTCCGATCGCGCACACCGCCGACGCGGCGCACAACTCGCTCCTCGATCGCTCTGAGGAGTTTCCCTTGGAGTGGAAGCTCGATGTCGCCCACCTCGTCGAGGAAGAGAAATCCTCCCTCCGACGCTTCGAAGAGGCCGGGGTTCGAGGCTTTGGCATCGGTAAAGGCGCCGCGCTCGTGACCGAAGAGCTCGGCCTCCATGAGGGTCGCCGGCAGGGCGGTGCAGTTCACTTCGATGAACGGCTTCGAGGCGCGCGGACTCGACGCGTGGATGCTGCGTGCCACGAGCCCCTTTCCCGTGCCCGTCTCGCCGGTGATCAAGACCGGCGGCGTATCGTCGAGGGCAGCGACCTGGCGGGCCTGATCCAATACGGCTCGCATCGCCGGGGACTCGCCTAGTATCCCGGCGAAGGGGAGCTCGCGCGCCGCTCGGCGTCGGTAGTACGAGAGCTCCTTCTTCAAGAGCGAGCTTTCGCGCGCCCGGTCGGCCAGCAGCTTCAGCTCTTCCAGATCGAGTGGCTTCTTGAGGTAGTCGAATGCGCCGAGCTTCACGGCCTCCACCGCGCCTTCGATGGTTCCATACGCGGTCATGATGATGACGGGGACTGCCGGATCGTACTCGCGGATGCGACGGAGGAGCTCGAGTCCGCTCATCCCGGGCAACCGGAGGTCGGTGAACACGACGTCCGGGTGAAGGCGCTCGAGCATCTCCAGCGCCTGCTCGCCGGCGCCGGCCACCTCCGCTTCATAGCCCGACTCGGCGAAGAAGGCCTTCATCGACCGTGCGAGCGTGCGCTCGTCATCGACGATCAGAACGGTGGATGCCGTCATGCGGCGATCGGGGGATGAGGCAGTCATCCCGCAGCGGCTCCGGACGTCGTCGATGCCGAGCCCTCATCCTGGGGCTCCTCCTTCGTTGCGGGGAGTCGGATGCGGACCACGGTCCCGGTGCCCGGTCTGCTCTCGATCTCCAGCCGCCCGCCGTTCTGCTCGACGAAGCGCTTCGCGACCGCGAGGCCGAGGCCGGTACCCTCGGGGCGCGTGGTGAAGAACGGGTCGCAGACCGAGGGGAGCACAT
>DASPTK010000138.1:0-15362 GCA_035623475.1 Gemmatimonadaceae bacterium
CTCGCTTCTTGGCGCCTCCCTCCACGCTCTGCCGAGGACCGCATGAAAAATTACCTCACCGAGTTCATCGGTACCTTCTTCCTCGTGCTCACTGTAGGCTTGACGGTCGTTCGAGGAACCCAGTTCGCCGGACTGGCGATCGGTTGCTCGCTCATGATCATGGTCTACATGGGCGGACACATCTCGGGAGGACATTACAATCCCGCGGTCTCCCTCGCGGTGTGGCTGCGCGGCAAGCTGCCGACCAAGGAGCTGGCTCCGTACTGGATCTCGCAGCTGCTCGGCGCCATCGTCGCGAGCCTGGTTGTGCTCTTCGTCCTTGGGAAGACATTCACGGCAGCGCCTGGCGCCGACGTGACCTCGACGGCGGCGCTCCTCATCGAGTTGCTCTTCACCTTCGCGCTGGCGTTGGTCGTGTTGAACGTCGCGACATCACAAGGAACGGCGGGCAACTCTTTCTACGGACTCGCGATCGGTTTCACGATCGTCGTCGCGGCCTATGCTGGCGGACCGATATCGGGAGGTGCCTTCAACCCGGCGGTCGGTCTCGGGCCGATGATCGTGAATGCGATGTTCGGCGGTGGGTCGCTCGGTAACATGTGGATCTACATCGTCGGCCCACTCCTGGGCGGCGCGTTGGCAGCCGCCGTCTTTCGCGTGCAGGAGGGAGTGGCGGCCGGAGCGTAGTGGTAGGCGAGCGGCTACAAGCTCGCGTGTGCCGCGCGAGCCCGCATCTCTGCCGTCGGGAGGCTCGCGCCCGGTAGCTCGATCACGAACCGCGCGCCTCCCGATGGCGACGTTCCCACCCAGCAGCGGCCAGCGTGGAGCGACACGAGGCGCCGCACGACGGCGAGCCCGATCCCGCTCCCGGTCGCGAACTCCTCGCCCCGATCGACTCGCTCGAATGGCTCCCAGATGCGCTCACGGTCCTCGGGCCGCACCCCCGGCCCCCTGTCGTCGACCGCGAGTCGAGCGTCTGCGCCATCGAGCGCGAGGGTGACGGTCACGGTCTGTCCGTCCGGCCCATACTTGAGCGCGTTCTCGAGTAGGTTGATGAGCATCTGCTCGAGCGCCGTCGGATCGACCGGTGCGACGAGTTCCTCGTCCAGATCGAGCTCGATGTCGACATCCTTTGCTCGCGCCAGTGGCGCGAACGACTCCACCGAGTCGCGAACGAGCGGCGCGATCGGTTGAGGGTGCGGTGAAATGCGCACCGCTCGGTGTTCGGTGCGCGAGAAGAGGAGCACGTTGTCGACGAGATGCGCGAGGCGCCGTGCCTCCCTCAGGAGGACGCGCATCGCGTTCTCCCGCTCGCGCTCGGACAACCCGCGCCGGTACGTGAGTGTCTCGGCGAAGAGAAGGATCTGCGCCAACGGAGTCCGCAGCTCGTGAGACACGCTCGACGTGAAGTCGGCGCGCATTCGCGCCAGCTCGTGGGCCCGATGCGTCAGCACCAGTGCGACCACGGTGAGCACGCCCACGAGAAGCAGCAGGATCGTGATGATCGGGAGCCGCGATCGCGGAACGCCGCCGCTCACGAGCTTGTCCGCGGCGCCCGCCCGGATCGCCGCGGTCACCTTCGGCCCTTCGCTGAAGAACCACCAGAGCGGTACGCTCGCCGAGTAGCTCGAATCGAATTCCGGCGTCGATCGATAGACGACTTGACCTCCCGGCTGCCTCACGACGAGTGAAAGGAGCGAATCGGCGGGAGCACGGCGAGTGACCGTCTTGGGGAGGAGCTGCCCTCGAGCGACCGCGGGGAGGAAGTCCTGGCGGAAGGCGTCGAACGAGGTGACGAAGCCGTAGACCATCACCGGCGTGCCGTCAGCCGCCGGTTGCATCGTCATGTATACCATGTCCGTCGAGTCGCCCAGGCGGTCGAGGAACAGACTGATCGCGCCACGCTGCTCGGCTCGCAACGGATGTGAGGCCAAGGTGTCGAGATCCCTCGCCAGCGAATCGCGCAGCCGCGTCCGACGTTCAGCGCTGGGGAACGTCGCTCCGCGCGCGATCGTCAGTGCGCTGTCAGAGGCCCGATAGCTGAAGAAGTATTCGACGACCGGATCCCAATGCCCACGCTCAGGCTCAGCGCGGGCCCATTCGTGCACTGCCTGCGCCGAGCGGCGCAGCAGCGCAGGGTCGGACGCCTGCCGGAGCACGGCGGCCATGTCGCCGGCGCCGACGGGGGCCAGGATGTGAGAGGCCGTGGCGTAGGTGTTCTCGGCGACCACATGAGCGTAGGTGTTCGAGGCCACGCCAGCGTAGTCGCGCAATGCCGCCTCAGCGGTTGCGCGGTGGAAGCGCTCGGCGTTCCAAGCCTCCCACGTCAGCGCCGCGGTGATCCCGAGCAAGAGCAACAGCAGGACTGCGAGTGGCGCGCTCTTGGCGCGCCCCAATGCCTTCCAGCGCGACCGTGACATACGCCCTTCCAATGTGGGATTGCGGGCGATTGCCGTCGGGTTCGCTGACGCAGGATGTACCGGAGTCTGACCTATCTCTTACAATGCCCCCGCGGCCTACGTCAACCCGATACTGTACCAGATCTCCCTACGGAGATCGTCCCGCCAGGGGTTCGCCGCTGGTGCTCCGGCCGGTCGCCCTCGTACGGCTCCATGTGCACCAGAACTCCGAGCACCGCGGGAACGGCGCTCCGGATCGCGCCCTTCACCATGCCGCTGAGCACGTGTGCATCTCGAAGCGACATGGCGGGGTCGGTTTGGACGTGGAGGTCAACGAAGTACCCCGCACCCGCTCTGCGAACATTCACCTTCTCGATCGCCCGCACTCCCGCGGTGGCGCGAGCTGCTTGAGCAACGGGCTCGAGGATGTCCGTGCCAGGTGCGCGATCCATCAGCTCGGCGAGCGGAGCACGCAGGAGACCCACACCGTTGTAGAAGATCACGCATGACGCGAAGAGAGCTGCCCAATCGTCTGCCGACTCCCAGCCCGGTCCCCCAATCAACGCGATGCTTATTCCGATGAAAGCGGCCGCGGAGGTAATCGCGTCGCTCGCATGATGCCACGCATCCGCTTTGACCGCCGTGCTCCCCAGAGCGTTGGCCACCGAGGCTACCTTGCGGAAGAGCAGAGCCTTGATGAGAAAGGCGCCGACGAGGACGACCAGAGTCCACGATGCCGGCGCGTGGTGCGGCGTGCGGATCTCTCGCACCGCCTGGATGGCGATGCCAATGGCAGCGCCCAGCAGAGTAAGGGACACGGTGGCTGCCGCGAGCGGCTCTGCCTTCCCGTAGCCGAACGGATACGCCTCGTCAGGGTCGCGGCTCGCGACTCGCAAGCCGCCCCAGACGACGATCGATGCGAAGACGTCGGCCGTCGATTCCACTGCATCGGCGACCAGCGCGTAGGCGTGGCCGACGATGCCGGCGACGAGCTTGGTCACGGCGAGGGCAGCGTTTGCCAGAAGTCCGAGCTGCGCCGTTCGCACACCTCGCCGATCGTTTGCGAGGCGCACTCCCGGTGGCGTGACCGACGACACCGGTCTCTTCTCTGCCATTCTGGGCCTACGCGCGCCGGAGTCGATCAATGCGCACTCAGGTTTACCGTCGGAGCGAGCGCTGGTGGGTGCCGTAGCTTTGACGCCTGTTCATAGGCGTACGCAAAACGGATCAAACTCTCTTCGCTCCAGGAGCGGCCGATGAAGGAGATGCCGACGGGCAGCCCGAACACATAGCCGGCGGGCACTGTGATGCTCGGATATCCGGACACCGCGGCGAGGCTCGAGCTCCCGCCGTTGGCGCAATCGCCGTTGACGAGGTCGATCAGCCAGGGTGGACCGTGGGTCGGAGCGACGAGCGCGTCGAGCTTGTACTTGGCCATCGTGGCGTCGATCCCCTTCGCCCGCGAGAGAGTCTGGCATGCAGTGAGGGCCTTGGTGTATTCGGGGTCCCGCAACGAGCCCTTCTTCTGCGCCTCGAGCAAGAGATCCTGCCCGAAGTACGGCATTTCGCGTTCCGTGTTCTTCTCGTTGAACGCGATGAGATCGCCGAGGGAGCGCACGGGTGACGAAGGGCCGAGGCTCGCCAGAAACAGATTCAGGTCCGTCTTGAACTCGTACAGCAGTACCTGGAACTCCGGCTCGCTGAACTTCCCCGCCGTCGCTATCGGCGCCGGGTCGACGATCACCGCGCCCTGCGTCTTCATGACATCGATGGCGTTCTGCATCAGCTCATCGGTGGCATCGCTGTAGCCGTAGTAGTGCGGTCGCGGGACCCCGATACGTGCTCCGCGTAAGGCGTCCGGATCGAGGCGTGCGATGTAGTCGGCGACGACGTGCGAGCGGCCGGCGCTCGTGTATGGGTCGTGTGGATCGTAGCCGGCCATCGCCGAGAGCAGGATCGCCGCGTCCGACACCGTGCGGCCAATCGGTCCGGCAGTGTCCTGGCTGTGCGCGATGGGAACGATCCCATTGCGGCTGACAAGGCCGACGGTCGGCTTGATGCCGACGAGCGAACAGGCCGCCGAGGGTGAGACGATCGAGCCGTCGGTCTCGGTGCCGACGGCCACCGGGCAGAGGTTCGCCGCCGTGGCCGCAGCTGATCCCGAGCTCGAGCCTGACGGTGTGCGGTCGAGGGCGTAGGGGTTGCGGCATTGGCCCCCTCTCGCGCTCCAGCCACTCGAGGAGTGCGAGGATCTGAAGTTCGCCCATTCGCTGAGGTTCGCCTTCCCCAGGATCACCGCGCCCGCATCCCTCAGCTGCTTGACCACGAAAGCGTCGCGAGGGGGCGTGACGCCCTGGAGAGCCAGCGAGCCCGCGGTGGACATCATGCGATCGGCGGTGGCGATGTTGTCCTTCACGAGCACCGGGATCCCATGCATCGGGCTGCGCTCGCCCTTCGAGGCCCTCTCCTCATCCAGTTGGTCGGCGATCGCCAACGCATCGGGATTGGTTTCGATCACCGAGTGGAGGCGCGGGTCGACCTCCTCGATCCTTGCCAGATAGCCCTCGGTAATCGAGCGCGAAGTAAATCTTCCCGACTGGAGTCCGGCGCGCAGGTCGGCGAGTGTGAGCTCCTCGAGCTCGAAGGGGGAGATGGGAGCGGGAGCGGCCCTGTGGGGCAGCAACGCGGACGACGACAGGTCCACGCGGCCTCGGACCGTCGTGAGAGCACCGATCGCCAGCGCCGCGCCTACGAAGTCGCGGCGGGAGAGGCGGTGTGGATCCCGCTCGTCGTCGGGGGCGTGAGCCATGGCGTGACCGTAAAAGGAATGTTAAGGGAGCGCGGCGTGACTCGGAGATGGGTGTCTACGTCGCTAACTTCACGAGGCGATTACCATCGAGCAATACCCCGTGGGGCGGGCCCTCCGCCCCTCTCCTGACACATCGCCTCCGCGGACCCCCGGGCCCCTCGCTCGGGTATCTCTCGATCGAACCGGACGAGCGAATCGGCTTCGCTCGCAGCCCCACTGCCACCACACACTTACGACATGAACCGGATATTCCTGCGCGGGTCACTCGGCCTGGTCCTGGCCTCTGTCGCTCCTGTCGCCATGGCGCAAGCCAAGACCGCCGGAGCCGGCGTCGACGACACGTCCATCTTCGCCCCTCTCGAGGCTCCGACGCCCAACGACTTCCGTCTCGCTTCCGGAGCGCCCGGACCGCGCTACTGGCAGAACCGCGCCGACTACGACATTCGCGCCACACTCGACACGGCGACGAAGAGCCTGCGAGGCGAGCTGACGATGCGGTACACGAACAACTCGCCCACGGCTCTCGATCACATCTGGATGCAGATGGATCAGGACGCATTCCGTCCCGGGTCGCTCAACTCCTACATCTTCGCCCAGGACTCTCGCTTCGGGTCTCGTGATTTCGACGGCGGCGACAAGCTCGAGCGATTCGATCAGGTGCTCGCCGGAGCCAAGGGAGCGAAGCCGCGTCGCGTCGCCCTCGCCACCAGGTCGGGCGAAACGATGCTCTACGTGCCCCTCGCCGAGCCGCTCCTTCCCGGCCGCACGGCCAGCTTCGAGATCGCCTGGCGTTTCCTCGTGCCCGAGCATGGCGCCGACCGCATGGGACGCGACGGATCGCTCTACGAGATGGCGCAGTGGTATCCGCGCGTGGCCGTCTACGATGACGTCCGCGGGTGGAACACCGACCCCTATCTCGGGCAGGGCGAGTTCTACCTCGAGTATGGCGACTTTACGTACGCGGTGACCGTCCCCGCCGGCTACATCGTGGCTGGCACGGGCACACTCCTGAACCCACGCGACGTGCTCACGCCGACGCAGATCTCTCGTTTGGCGGTGGCGGCGAAATCGGACACCACCCTTCGCATCGTCACGGCGAAGGAGCTCGAGAGCGGCGCCGCTCGTCCGCGCACGTCGGGGACGCTCACCTGGCGCTTCGAGGCGAAGAACGTGCGCGATGTCGCGTGGACGACCGCCCCTGACTACCAGTGGGACGCGTCGAGCTGGAAGGGGAGGATGGCGTACGCCTATTATCGGCCAAGCGCTGTCGACACCTGGTCCGACGCGGCCGACGAGGCTCGCATGTCGATCATGGAGTACTCGGAGCGCTGGTTCACGTACCCCTACCCGCAGATCTCCGCAGTGGAGGGGCCGGTGAGCGGCATGGAGTATCCCATGTTGGCGATGGAGACGGTGGGCTCCGACAAGTACGATCTATACAACGTCATCACCCACGAAGTGGGGCACAACTGGTTCCCGATGATCGTCGGGAGCAACGAGCGTATCCACTTCTGGCAGGATGAGGGCTTCAACACCTTCATCAACACTTTTTCCGAAGCACGTCGCTACCCGGAGCGCGGCGACCAGATGAAGCGCGCGGCAGAGGAGCGCGGCCAAGTCGAGACGGCGCAGATCAAGCACATCGACACGCCGATCGAGGTCCCGGCCGACCGCATCAATCCGGGTCTCCTGGGCATCAACCAGTACGTGAAAACGTCCGCCGGATTGCAGCTGCTACGACAAGAGATTCTTGGCCCCGCCGTTTTCGATGCGGCGTTCAAGGAGTACATCAACCGTTGGGCATTCAAGCACCCTACGCCGACGGACTTCTATCGCACGATGGAGGATGTCAGTGGGCGGCGGCTCGACTGGTTCTGGCGTGAGTGGTTTCAGCGGAACGAGCGCTTCGATCAAGCGATCGACACGGTGTTGACGCGGACCTCGGGTGACACCACCGAAGTGCTGGTCGCGTACGGAAACCGAGAGCGTGGCGTGCTCCCGATCCGGGCCCGTTTCTCCTTCTCCGACCATACGACGGCGGACTACGACTACCCGGCCGAGGTCTGGAGCACGAACACTCGGCGCTACATTCGCGAGTATCAGTTTGTGGGGAAGGCGCTGGTGCAGATCGAGTTGGACCCCGAGCACCGCCTGGTCGATGTCAACCGAAGCAACAACATCTGGCGCGCACCGGGAACCGGGGGCCCGGAAATGACGGTCAACCCGTAACAGGTGAAGTTCCTCTGCGTGCGTCCGGTCGCTGACCTGGAACCTTCTCCAGTCGTCCCGGGATATAACAGGCAGAGTCGGGCACGCGGACCGTCTTGGTCCCTACGTTCACCCGCACCCGGACACCGAGCCATGGCGAACTACGAGTTCTCGCTGAGCAGCCCAGTCGATCGCACGCGCCGTGCCGGCGTCGTGCGAAGCGACTCGTTTGCGGAGGCCCTCGAGTTGATCGCCGAAGAGGGGGATGTTGGCGATGGGGACAGGCTGGAGATCGGAGTTCGTGGATTCCCACCGGCGAAGTACATCTATTTCCTCTCGGCGTTGGGCGAGGGCCACGGATGGTATCCGACCGACCGCCGAGCCGCCTAGTACTGGGCGCTGGCACGTGGTGTGAAAAGGACCCGCAAGCGCGGGTCCTTTTTTCATCTCTTAGTCCAGTGCATGTCGGTGCTCGTCAGGATGCGGCGCGCAGTCCCAGGTTCAGGATTCGCTGGATGAGCTCATCGTAGGTGAGCCCCGCCTGCTTGGCAGCCGACGCGAACTCCTCGGTCTCGCAGATGTCGGGGTTTGGGTTCGCGTCGAGGAAGTACAGCTGCCCCTCCTTGTCGAGGCGGTAGTCGATACGAGCGTAGCCCGACATCTCCAGCACCCGATAGATCCGCTTGCTCAGCCATCCGATCTGCGCCTCGACTTCCTTCGGAATGTCCGTCGCGGGCTGGAGCCGCACCCCCTTCTTCACCTGGTAGCTGAGGTCGTGCTTGACCTTCGCGGTGGCGATCAGCGGTTCGGATTCGCCGTCGATCACCAGCTCCCAGGTGGGGAAGGTTTGCAAGCGGTCGTTCCCGACCACGCTCACGTAGAGCTCACGCCCGTCGATGAACTCCTCGGCGATGGCGTCGGTGTGAATGCTCGCGTGGATGAACTCGACGCGCTCGCGAAGCTGATCCTCGTTGTCGACGAGGGACGCCTTGGCGATGCCGTACGAGGCGTGCTCGGTGAGGCTCTTGACGAACAGCGGGAACTCGAGGTGATCGGGGAGCTTGATGCGCTTCCCGATCGGATACACCTCGAAACGGGGGACGGGGATGCTGTGATAGGCGAGAAGCTTCTTGGACAGCGCCTTGCCTCGCGAGAGCACGAGTCCCCGCGGGTTGCAGCCGGTGTACGGCACGCCGAGCAGCTCGAGGAAGCTGACGACGTGCTGGTCGTAGTCGGACTTCTTCTGAAACTCCTCGAGCATGTTGAACACCAGATGCGGCGCCTTGGTCTCCACCGCCTGGCGTATCGGCTCGAGGTCCTCCTGCACAGCCAGAGGATAGACCTCGTGCCCGAGGCGCTCGAGGCAGCGCACGACGTCGTACTCGGCCCGCCATTCGAGAATCTGCTGATCGGTGTAACCGTCGAGGGTCTCGGGCGGCAGGTGCTCCGGGATGACGAGGGTGAGAATCCGAAGTCGCTTCATACGGCGATCCAGTCGTGCCGCCACTCGCGCGGCCCGATGCGATAGCGCTGCCGACGCTGTGCGTAGTGGTCGCCGAGCGTGCGATCGAGCCGGTGCAGGGGCTCGAACATCGCCCGGGAGCGCACGCGTGGCGCTCGGGCTCCGAGGTCGCGGATGAGGGCGTCGACGTACTCGAGCTTGCGCAAGGCGCGCGGCCATTCGGCGTAGCGGCGGCGCCAGTGCGATGCCGGGTCGAGCCAGACGGCGAACGTCTCGGCGAAGTCTTCGACCGGGTGGCTCTGGGCGTACCAGTAGCGCAGGTAGCGCACGTGCCGGCGGCTCTCGCGGTCGGGGCGGTAGTGATCCGGATACGGTCTGGAGGCGCGGCCGAAGAGTTGCTGCCAGCGCCGGCGGCGTTGCAGCTGGTAGGCGTGTTGAACGGTGTGCCCGGTCTCGTGTCTCATGATCGCCAGGCACTCGCGCACGGTGCCACCCTCCACGCCGCCCATCTGCGCGCGCTCGAGGCGCATGAGTCGCGGGTGCGCGAGGTAGAAGGGAACGGCGAAGCCTGGGACGTTCGACGGGGAGAACCATTCTTCGCCGAGCCAAACGTGCGGACGGAGCCGGATGCCGGTGCGCGCGAGCTCGTCGCGGACACGCGCCATGCAGCGCTCGGGCCATCGCCCTTCGAGCGAGAGCGGTAGGTCCCGAAATCTGAGCTGCAAGAGTCGCTCATCACTCCACCGTGCCCACTGGAGACGCCGTGTGGTGCTGCCAGGCATTGCCCCCCGCGTCGGGTTCGATCGTTGCGTCCCGTTCTGGTGTCTCAACGACCCACGTCGGTAGCAGGTAACTCGATATGTCGGCTCGCGTTGCGCGCGGAAGAGGCGCGCCGGAGACCGGGTCAGGCACCCACACGCCGGCGATCGATTCTCTCACGTCGCCGGCTCTGGGAGAGGCGGCCACTCGCTCGGCACGCGCGCGACGGAAACGCGACAGCGAGAACGGCGTCAGAATAGTATGGCCAAAGAGGATAATTTGTCAGCCCGCTGGGGGATGGTGCGCGCGTGGCTCTCGGATTGGGGCAACGCGCTCTGTGTCCTTCTGTGGGTGTACGCTGCGTCCTACATCTGGTGGCAATGGTCGGCGCCGCCGAGCATGCTCCGCAACATCATCGCGAAGCTGGCGGTGTTGCCCTTCAACGCGGGGTGTGCCGCGCTCGCGCTGCGCGCGGCCAGCCGGCCGACCACCGACCATCGCATCCGCCGGACGCTCAAGTGCTTCGGCGCTGGCTTCCTCTGCGTTCTCATCGGCAACATCATCGCCTTCTACGTCGGATTCGTCCGCAACGATGATCCTCTCGTCTCGTGGATCAACGTCATCTACTTCGCGTTCTACTTCCTGGCGCTCGCCGGCCTCCTGTCACTCCCCCTCGCGCGCCGGGTGCATAACGAGTACTGGAAGTTCTTCCTCGATGCGTCGACCGTCGTTCTCGGTGGCGGGATCGCCATCTGGTACCTGGTCATTCGCCCCACCGAGCAGACGATGCCGGAGTCGACCTCCGGCCTGATCATCGCGCTCGCCTATCCGGTCTGCTCGCTCCTGCTGATCCTCGGCGTCGTCACCGTCCTCCTCCGCCGCCCGTCGGAGTCCCACCGGACCGCCGCCCGACTGCTGATCGCCGGACTCGGAATCTACCTGGCCTCCGATCTCATCAACGACATCGCGGTCCTGCAAGTCGGCTTTCTCGGATTCTCGCCGTTCGATCTGGCGTTCATGGTCGCGTACTGCATTCTCCTGCTCAGCTTCCGCAAGTACTACGCCGAACCGCCGGAGATCCCGCCGCCGAGCGACCTTCCCGACAGCGCTCAGCCCTTCTCGCCGCTCCCGTACGCCGCCGTCGCCGTGTCGTACGCGCTGCTGCTCGCGCTCGCGGTGCGCGATTGGCCAAGCCCGTTCAGCGTGCTCACCGTGGGCGCGGTCGTCATCACCGCCCTCATCGTCATCCGCCAGATCGGCGCGGTGCGCGAGAACGTGCGCCTCAACCGCCAGCGCGTCGCCCGCGAGACCGAGGCACGCTTCAGCGCCCTGGTGCAGCACTCCTCCGACGTCATCGCCATCGCCGATCCGGACGCCGTCTTCTCCTACATCAGCCCATCGGTGGCACGCGTCTTCGGCTACGAGCCCGAGGACCTCCTCTCCGCCAAGGCGACCGAGCTCGTTCACCCGGATGACTTGCCGAAGATGCGGCAGTTCCTCGCCGATGCGGCGGCGGCGCCGGTGATGACAGCGCCGGTCGAGCTACGCGTCCGCCACAGCGATGGTTCGTGGCGTCACGTCGAGACGGTCGCGACGAATCTGCTCGATGAGCCCACGGTTCGCGGCATCGTGATCAACACGCGCGACATCAGCGAAAGAAGGATGCTTCAGGACCAGCTCACCTTTCAAGCCTTCCACGATCAACTCACCAAGCTCGCCAATCGCGCGCTCTTTCTCGATCGTGTCGCGCACGCGCTCACGCTCGCGCGCCGTCACCGGCAAACGCTCGCCGTCATCTTCCTCGACCTGGACAATTTCAAGACGGTCAACGACTCGCTCGGCCACGCTGCCGGCGACCGCCTGCTCACGATCACCGCGCAGCGGCTGCTCACCTGCGTCCGCACATCGGACACGGTGGCGCGCTTCGGCGGCGACGAGTTCGCGATCCTGCTGGAAGACGCCGTGGACGAGAACGCGGCCACCGCCGTGGTGGAGCGCATCGTCGACGCGCTCCGCTACCCCTTCCAGATCGACGCCAAGGAAGTCTACGTCACCGCCAGCATCGGCATCGCCGCCGCCGGCGCCAGCGAGACCGCCGCGGATCTCGTGCGCAACGCGGACATGGCCATGTACATCGCCAAGTCGCGGGGAAAGGGGCGCTACGAGGTCTTCGAGACCCGGATGCACGAGGAAGCGGTGGAGCGCCTCGAGCTCGAGGCCGATCTGCGCCGGGCGCTCGATCGCGAGGAGTTCCACATCCTCTACCAGCCGATCGTCCTCCTCCAAACCGGCGAGATCACCGGAGTGGAGGCGCTCGTGCGCTGGCAGCACCCGCGGCGGGGAATGCTCTCTCCGATGCAGTTCATCCCCCTCGCCGAAGAGACCGGCCTCATCGTCCCCCTTGGGAGCTGGGTCGTGCGCGAGGCGTGCCGTCAGGCGACCGGGTGGCAGGCGCTCCGCCTCAGCGCATCGCCGCTGACCCTGACGATCAACATCTCGGGTCACCAGCTGCAGGGCGAATCGGTGGTGGACGACGTGCGAGCGGCGCTCGACGACAGCGGGCTCGATCCGCACCTCCTCGTTCTCGAGATCACCGAGAGTGTCCTCATGCAGCAGAGCGAGACGATTCTCCAGCGCTTGCGCGCCTTGAAGGCGCTCGGCGTGCGTCTGGCGATCGATGATTTCGGCACGGGCTACAGCTCGCTCGGCTACCTGCAGCGCTTTCCGATCGACATCCTCAAGATCGACAAGGCGTTCGTCGATGACGTCGGCCGCAACGGCAGCGAGCCCGCTCTCGCCCGCGCGGTCATCGCGCTCGGGGAGACGCTGCGGCTGCAGACGATCGCCGAGGGTATCGAGGAGAAGCATCAGCTGTCGGGGCTGCAGGAGCTGGGATGCGAGCTGGGACAGGGCTTCCTCTTCGCCAAGCCGATTTCGGCATCGGCCATCGAGTCGATGCTCGTCCGGGGCCCGGGCAAAGCCGTGCCCCCCTACGGAAGCCTCGTCGCACGCGAGACGGTCGGAGCCGAGTAGCCGTCGATCCTTGCCGGTCGTGCCTCTGGCCGTCTATTATGCGCGGCCGCGCCTGAAGAGCGCGGCCGCCTTTTTTTCGCCCACTCACCGCACCGCCAGAGGATCGTCCGTGACGCAGCTCTGCCCGCTCCTCCGAGCCTTCCTCCTCGCCGGCGTCTCCCTCCTAACGACGACCGCCTGCTCGCGCCCGAGCGCGCCCCCACAGGCGTCGGGACCGCGATTCGCGCTCTCCCTTGGCAACGCGGCCGCCGCGCATCCGCTCGACGGAAGGCTTTTGCTCCTGATGTCGACCGATAGCAGCGCCGAGCCGCGCCGGCAGATCAACGACAGCGATCGCTCGCAGCAGGTGTTCGGCGTCGACGTGGAGGGTCTCGCCCCCGGTGCCCCGGTGACGATCGATGCGAGCGTCTTGGGCTATCCGAGAAAGTCCCTGAGCGACATCCCGGCGGGCGACTATTGGGTTCAGGGCCTCTTGCACGTGTACGAGACCTACACACGCAGCGATGGGCACGCGGTCAAGCTTCCGCCGGATCACGGCGAGGGGCAGCAGTGGCAGGAATCGCCGGGAAGCCCGCTGAGCACTCCGACCAAGGTCCACTTCGACCCCGCGAGCACCGCGCCGATCCGCATCGTGCTCGACAAGGCGATCCCGCCGCTCCCGCCGGTAAAAGACACGAAGTACGTCAAGTACATCCGCTTTCAGAGCGACCGCCTGACGAAGTTCTGGGGGCGCCCCACGTACCTGGGCGCGATCCTCGTGCTGCCGCAGGGCTACGACACGCATCCCACCGCCCACTATCCGCTGATCGTCTCGCACGGCCATTTCGAGAGGGAGGTCACCGGTTTCCGCGAGCAGCCGGTGGATCAGGATCTCCCTCCGGCCAATCTCGACAGCTTGGCCGCGCGGTGTCCCAACGGGCATGAGGGGGAGTGGTGCACCAAGTTCGGATACGAGCGCGTGCAGCAGGAGTATGCCCACACCTTCTACACACAGTGGGTCGCACCCGGATTCCCACGCGTTCTGCTCCTCACCATTCAACACGCGAACCCGTACTACGACGACTCCTATGCGGTGAATTCGGAGAACCTGGGGCCCTACGGAGATGCCATCACCTACGAGCTGATTCCCTACATCGAGAAGACGTATCGCGGGCTCGGCCCGTGGGCGCGCGCTCTCTATGGCGGGTCGACGGGCGGCTGGGAGGCGCTTGGGGCGCAGGTGTTCTATCCCGACGAATACAACGGAACCTTCGCGAACTGTCCCGATCCGATCGATTTTCATGCCTACACCACCATCGACATCTACTCCCAGAAGAATGCGTACTACACCGCCGGCCCCTGGCGACGCACCCCCCGCCCAGCCGAGCGCGACTACCTCGGACAGACACGTGTGACGGTGGAGCAGACGAATCAGCGCGAGCTCGTCCTCGGCACCAAGTCGCGGTCGGGGCAACAGTGGGACATCTGGGAGGCCGTCTTCTCTCCGGTCGGCGCCGACGGCTACCCGAAGCGGATCTGGGACAAGAGCACCGGGGAGATCGATCCGTCAGTGGCCGCGTACTGGAGAGAGCACTACGATCTCGTGCACATCATGCGGCGCGACTGGGCGAAGCTCGGCCCGAAGCTCCGCGGGAAGATCACGCTCAACGTCGGCCTGAGCGACAACTTCTTCCTCAACAACGCCGTGTATCTGGCGCAGGACTTCCTCACATCGGCGGATCCGCCCGCTGACGCTAAGGTGGACTACGGGCTCCGCGACGAGCATTGCTGGAGCGGCGACCATCAGCACCCCAACGTGATCTCGCGGCTGACGTATCACAGCCGCTTCATCCCGCTGGCGGTCAAACACTTTCTGGCGACGGCACCCGCCGGCGCGGACGTGACCAGCTGGCGGTACTGATGGCCGGTTGCCGGAGAGGGGCCGCCTGAGCACCGAGCCGCTCTGGTACCCGTCGCCGGAGCGAGTCGCCGGCGCCCGTATCACGCACTTCACGCGCTGGATTCAAGACCGCCACCTCATCGCGGCCGAGAACTATAGCGCCCTCTACGACTGGTCGATTCGCGATCGTCAGGCATTCTGGCCGGCGGTGGCGGAGTTCTGCGGCGTGCTCGGTGACGGCCTCGCCCCCGCATCGGCCGCCGATGTCGTCGTGGGCGCCGATCGAATGGCGCCCCCCGATGCGCTCCTCGGGCCGCGCTGGTTTCCGTCGGCGCGACTGAGCTACGCCGAGAACCTTCTGGCCGGCGACGACCAGAGTCTGGCGATCATCTTTCGGAACGAGCGGGGCGAGAGATCGGCCTTCACGCGCGGCGCGCTCCGCGCGTCGGTGGCCGCCGTGGCCGGCGGGCTGCGCGACTCTGGAGTGCGCGCCGGCGACCGTGTGGCCGGATGGCTCCCGAACATCCCCGAGACGGTGGTCGCGATGCTCGCGGCGTCATCGCTCGGCGCCGTCTGGTCGTCCTGCTCCCCCGACTTCGGGGCGCGAGCCGTGCTCGATCGATTCGGGCAGATCTCCCCGCGTGTTCTCTTCTGCGCCGACGGATACGTGTACGCCGGCCGGGAGCACGACTGTCTGGAGCGCGCCGCCCGCCTGGCGGACGACATCCCGGGGATCGAGCGGGTCGTCGTCGTCCCCTACCGGGAAGAGCGGCCGCGACTCGCCGGCATCCGCGGGGCGGTGGCCTGGCGCGA
>DASPTK010000139.1:0-3678 GCA_035623475.1 Gemmatimonadaceae bacterium
GCTCGTCCGACGTTGCCGGGGAAATCGGTCACACCACCATCGATTCGACGGGGCGTTACTGCCGCTGCGGCAACTACGGATGCCTGGAGGCGTACGCATCCGGCCCGGCGATCGCCGTGCGGGCGCGCGAAGCCTTGGAGCGCGCCGAGGTCTCGATGCTCCACCAGCTCGTCGGCGGGAAGCTCGATCAGCTGACCGCCGCCACCGTCTACGAGGCAGCGAATCGCGGCGATCCGCTGGCGCTGGAGATCGTCCACGATACGGCGAAGTTCCTCGGCACCGGCGTGGCGAACCTGCTGAACATCTTGAATCCGGATGTGGTGGTGATCACCGGCGGCGTGACGAAGGCCGGCGATGCGCTCTTCGAGCCGCTGCGCGCAGAGGTCAAGCGACGCGCCTTCCGGCCGGCGGTGGCGGCGTGCCGGATCGTGCCGGGAGCACTCGAGGGGACGGCGGGGATGGTGGGCGCGGTCGCCACCTTCAAGCAGCAGAAGCTGGGGGGCGCGTGACGCGAGAGAAGCGCCGGCTGGGCGTGATCGGCACTTTCGTCTGGGACACCATCTACGGCCGCCTTCCGTCCGACCGTCCGGTGGAGGAGTGGGGCGGGATCACCTACGCGCTGTCGGCGCTCGACGCCGCACTCCCGGAAGTGTGGGAGATCGTTCCCCTCATCAAGGTCGGCGCCGACCTCGCCGACCGTGCGCGCGAGTTCGTCGCGCAGCTCGACCGATGGGCGCCTGACGCGGCGCTGATCGAGGTGCCCTATCCGAACAACCGCGTGGAGCTCCGCTACGAGACGAACGAGCGGCGCTTCGAGCGACTGTCCGGCGGAGTGCCCGGGTGGAACTGGCTCGGCCTCAAGCCGCTCCTCTCCGGGCTCGATGCTCTCTACATCAACTTCCTCAGCGGGTGGGAGCTCGATCTCGAGACCTGCCAGCTCATTCGCCAACACTTTCGCGGGCCCATCTACTGTGACCTGCACATGCTCGTGATGTCGGTGCAGCCGACCGGCTGGCGCGCGCTCCAACCTCTGCCGAATGTCGAGCAGTGGTGCCGCTGCTTCGACCTTCTTCAGATGAACGAGGACGAGGTCGGGGCTGCCGCCGCCGATCCGATGGCGCTCGCGGCGACCGCGCTCGCGGCGGGGGTGCGATCACTGATGGTCACACTCGGGAGCCGTGGCGCTGTCTACTTCGCCGCCGCGGGATTCGACGGTCTGGGCGCGCCGGCACCGTCGGCGCTCGCCTCGTCCGCTGGAGCGGTGCGAACGGAGCTGGTGCCGGCTCCGCGGATCGTGGCCGATGGCGACCCGACGGGGTGCGGAGACGTCTGGGGAGCGACGTGCTTCTCGCGATTGCTCGCGGGCGAACGTCTGACGGATGCGATTCGTGCCGCCCACCGAGCGGCGGCATGCAATCTCGAGCATCGCGGCGCGACCGGTCTGGCGCGCCACCTTCGCGGCGAGTTGATCGGTCGATGACAACCGTTATCAACGTCCCGCAATCCCTCGACGACAAAAGCTTCGAGGCCGTGCTGGAACAGCTTGCGCCGCTCGCACTCGACGAGAAGGTCCTCCTCGACGCCCGTCACACACGCTGGGCGTCGCCCTACGGCCTCACCGCGCTCCTCACGCTCGCCCAGACGCGCCTCGAGCGGCCGACACTCTCGGCGCCGGAGGCCGAGGAGACCACATCCTATTGGGCGCGCACCGGCTTCTATCGCTACGCCGAGGAGCTCTTCGAGCTGCACGGCGCCGCGCACAAGCACCGCCCGAGCACCGAATCGGACGTCCTGCTCGAGATCACACCCGTGGCGAAGAGCGAGGACGTGCACGAGGTGGTCTGGCGGATCCAACAGAAGTCGCAGAGCATCCTCGCCCGCGAGCTCAACATCGACGCGCGCGCGACGATGGGCTTCGCCATGACCCTCTCCGAAGCGTGCCAGAACATCGTCGAGCACGCCGGCCGCGGAGGATGGGTGGCGGTGCAGACATACCGCTGGCAGCGGCGGCTGGGGCGCCGCGTGGTGGTGATCGCCGTGTGCGACGCCGGCGTCGGATTTCGCAAGTCGCTGGAGACGTCCCAGACCCGTCGCTTGAGCGACCGATGGGACGACGGCATGGCGCTCGAGGATGCGGTGATCCGCGGGGTGAGCCGATTCCGCGATCCGGGACGCGGTCAAGGTCTCGCCGGCGTTCGTCGCTACATTGGTCGTTGGGATGGGAAGTTGTCTGTTCGCTCCGGAACCGCTAGAATCGCTATCGTTCCCAGTTGGGACGATGACGTTCCGTTGGAGGAGAATCTCCCTTACTTTCCTGGCGCCCAGATGCAGATCACGATTCCGGAACGCGTGGCCGATCGGTGATCAACCACATCGATCTGAGTACGGTGCTCAGACGCACCGTCTGTGATCTCTACTCCGATCTGGTCACCCGACCCACGGGCGCAGCGGTTCGCGACGGAATCGAGAAGCAGTTGGCCGAGCTGGGTGAACACACGCTCACCGTGATCGACTTCTCCCACGTCGGGCTCCTCGACTATTCCTGCGCCGACGAGATCGTCGCCAAGCTCCTCATCCAGTACGTGGTGCGCGGCGGCGCCGTCGACCTCCCCCACCGCGACGCCTACTTCGTCTTCCGCGGCGTGAACGACGCTCACCTCGATGCCATCGAGACGGTGCTCGAGCGTCACGACCTGGCGATCGTCGCCCAGACCGACGATGGCGCCACCATGGTGGTGGGGAACCTGGCCGAGCCCGAGCGCCAAGCGTGGGAGATGATGTTCCGCCTCGGACGGGCCGTGGCCGACGACTTCCGCCGTGAGGCGGGGATCGCGCTCGACGAGGCCGAGCGGACGTTGGACGCCTTGTGCCGCCGCCGGTTGGCGATGCGCCTGGACGATGGTTACGTGGCGGTGGGCGCGACGGCGTGAACGAGCTGTACAATCCGCCGCTTCGGGTCGCACGGCTCATCGCGACCCTCCCTCGCGATCCCGAACGCGGTCCCAGAGTCTGGATGCGCAAGGACGAGGCCGACCGGCGGCTGCTGGTCGACGGGGAGCTGGTGTGGGTGTACGGCCCTCGTCGCCACGAGCTGGCCACGCTCGGGATCGACGACACACTCCCGCGCGGCGAAGTGGTGCTCAGGGACGTCGTCGGCGCTTCCCCGTCCGAATCGGTGCGCATCCAGAAGGTCGACACCGACACGCCGCGCCGGCGCGACCTCGCCTAACGATGGCGACGAAAGGTCCGCAGCGCCGCCAGGGAATCTCGACGGTCGCCGTCCACGGCGGCCGCCAGGCGAACGAGCCCGACACTCCGGTCGTCGAGCCGATCTATCAGAGCGTCAACTTCACGCAGGAGATCGGACGCGCGGTGGACGTTCGATATCCCCGCTACGGGAACAATCCCAACGCCGAGATCGTCCAGCGGCGCTTGGCGCTGCTGGAGGGCGCCGAGGCGGCGCTCGTTCTTGGCAGCGGCATGGCCGCCACCGCGTGCGCTCTGCTGGCACTTCTTCGGCCCGGAGACCACCTGCTCGCCAGTCGCTGGCTCTACGGCGGCTCCTTTCAGCTCTTCACGCGCGAGTTCGCGTCGATGGGGATCCAGGTCACCCTGGTGGATCCCAGCGAGACGCGCGGCTGGCGGAAGCGCATGCGGAAGCAGACGCGCGCCATCTTC
>DASPTK010000140.1:0-60392 GCA_035623475.1 Gemmatimonadaceae bacterium
CGCGCTTGGCCATCGATGAAGCCGTGTCCTTTCTTCTCGTCGATGTGGTGGCCGCGAGTGACCCGAGCGCCGAGTGTCGCGAAGGCGCGGGTGACGGTGTCCTCGAGGGCCGCCTGGGCGGGCCAACAGACTCTGTTCGCCGGAAGGCGCGAGTCGCCGCTGGCGACGAGGATGATCGCTCTCTCGGTCACGTGTCCGATCGGTGAATGGCGCGCCGTGGGTGTGGCGCGGAACGGATCGATCTCGCGCGAAAGTATCTTCCCGTGACGTGCGGTCACTGTCAAGCCGCGGTTGGTTGGCTGGAGGTGCGACGACGCGGTGGTGTATCTTTCCGTCCGCATTCTGCCCCTCGACGCGCACACGATCGACAGGCAACCACCAGCGACTCTCGCGCCTCCCTCGTGTCGGATCCGATCGACTCTCGTCTCGGCACGGCGCTCGCCGGCCACTACGCCATCGAGCGCGAGCTCGGCGTCGGTGGAATGGCCACGGTCTACCTCGCGCGCGATCTGCGGCACGATCGCCACGTGGCCCTCAAGGTCATGCGCCCCGAGCTGGCGGCGGTCATCGGCGCCCAGCGCTTCCTGAACGAGATCAAGACCACCGCCAACCTGCAGCACCCGCACATCCTGCCGCTCCACGACAGCGGGGAGGTGAATGGCACGGTCTTCTACGTCATGCCGTTCGTGGAGGGGGAGTCGCTACGCGACCGCCTGACGCGGGAGAAGCAGCTACCGGTGGAGGATGCGGTGCGCATCGCGCGCGAAGTGGCGGACGCGCTCGGCTACGCTCACCAGCACGGCGTCATCCACCGCGACATCAAGCCGGAGAACATCCTCTTGCAAGGCGGTCACGCGCTGGTGGCCGACTTCGGGATCGCACTCGCGGCAGCGAAGACGGGGAGCTCGCGGATGACGGAGACGGGGCTGTCGCTCGGCACGCCGACCTACATGAGCCCCGAGCAGGCGATGGGGGAGCGTGAGATCGACGCCCGCACCGATCTCTACGCGTTGGGGTGCGTGCTCTACGAGATGCTCGCCGGGGAGCCCCCCTTCGCCGGGCCGACGCCGCAGGCGATCGTCGCCAAGATCCTCACCGACGAGCCGCGAAAGCTCACCCTCCTGAGGAGATCGGTTCCGCCCAACGTGGACGCCGCGACTCGTCAGGCGCTGGAGAAGCTCCCCGCCGACCGGTTCGCGACTGCCGCCGACTTCGCCGCCGCCCTGGGCACGCCGGGTTTCGCGCGTGCCGGTGATGGTCGGCCGGCGGCGCGCGGCACGACTGGCGAGTCGGGTCGGCGCTGGATCGTCCCCGCACTGGCCGGGGCGCTCGTCGGGGCCGGTCTGGCGGCGGGGATCAGCCGCGCGGGAGGCGTGGTGGGTGGTGGGCCGGCGCGCGTGCTCCACCTCGGATTGCTCTTTCCGCCGAAGGAGCTGCCGCGCGAGGGGACCTTCGGAATGCCGACGCTAGCGCTGGCGCCGGACGGAAGCGGCTTCGTCTACGCCGGCCCGGGCGTAGGGACGCGGGCGCAGCTCTGGCTGCGGCGCTGGGATCAGCCGAATGCCATCCCGATCCCCGGCACCGAGGAGGCGACCTACCCGAGGTTCTCCCCCGACGGCTCGTCGATCGCATTCATCACCAAGCCGGCGCAGCTCAGGATCGTCTCGCTCACCGGTGGCGTGTCGCGAGTGGTCACCGACACCGGGATGATGGACCAGGCAGCCTTCGGAAGCGGCGTCGCCTGGAGTCCGGACGGATCGACACTCTACGCCACCGGAAAGATGGGACTCCTTCGGATCTCGCCGACCGGCAAGGACAGGCGGCAGATCACGACCATCGACACGGCGCACGGCGAGCGGTCGCACGCGCTTCCGGATGTGCTCCCGAATGGGAAGGGGGTGCTCATCAGCCTCGTGTCCAAAGAGCGCCTGACGATTGGCGCGGGAAGCGTCGCCGTCGTCGACCTGGCGACGGGGAAGGTGCAGCCGATCCTCAAAGGGACGCACGCCCTCTACGTGAGGGGTGGCTACATCGTATACACGCAAGGGGACGGCGCAGTGATGGCGGTGCCATTCGATCAGAACCGCCTGCAGGTGACGGGATCCGCGGTGGCGCTCGGCGATACCGTCGCGCTCTCATCGGGGACGGCGGCGCTCGGAGACTTCGACGTGTCGCCGCAGGGTGACCTCATCTTCTTCAAGTCCGGTGGCAACGTCACCCGCGTCGTCTGGGTGGAGGAGAGCGGCGCCGAAAGCGATGTGTCGCCCCTGCTGACCGACGCCTACTTCTCCACGCCCCGGCTGTCGCCTGACGGATCGCGGTTGGCGGTCGCGATCAATCGAGGGAATGGGGAGCAGCTGACGGTGCTCCCCCTCGCCGGCGGTCCGCCGGTTCGCCTCACCTTCGACGGCGCGGTGAACGAGCGCGAGGTCTGGTCTCCCGACGGGAAGCGCATCGTTTGGATCTCGGACCGGTCGACCCGCGCGACGGCATTCGAGAAGCGCGCCGACGGCGGCGGCGAGCTCGCGCCGGTGACGGAACCGGATCCCCGGCAGGTCTTCGGCCTCGAGTGGACGAGTGCCGGCGGCTGGCTGCTCATGCGAACGGATGACCAGTCGCCGGGGAACGGCGACATCATCGGAGTCCGGCCGGGGATCGATTCGGCCGTTCGCTCGTTCGTAGCCACGCCTGCCGAGGAGCTCGCGCCCGCCGTCTCACCGAATGGGCGATGGCTCGCCTACAGCTCCGATGAGACGGGTCGGCGCGAGATCTTCGTGCGACCCTTCCCGGAAACGGATCGGGGGCGCTACCAGGTGTCGACGGACGGAGGGACGGAGCCGCTCTGGTCGAGGGATGGCAAGGAGCTCTATTACCGTGCGGCCGACGAGCACATCGTGGCGGTTCCGATCGGCCCGGGCGCGGAGTTCGCCCCCGGCTCACCGCGTACCCTCTTCGATGTCTCGGCCTATCTCCAGGCACCGCAACATCGAGACTATGACGTCGCGGCCGACGGCCGATTCCTCATGGTGCGACAGAAGACGCCGGCCGCGGACCGCATCGTCGTCACCTTCGGGTTCACGAAGGAGGTCGAGGCCCGAGTCAAGAAGTGAAAACCCTGTCGCCTCTACCTTGTCAGGGCGCGATGACGCATGGCAGATTGCGCGCGTCGTCGCGCAACGGCGCGAAGATTCCCTTTCCTTGACGCCCATTCATGAGCCCTAGCCCCAGAATCGCTGCGGCCCTCGGCGACCGCTACGTCATCGAGCGCGAGATCGGCTCCGGCGGGATGGCGGTCGTCTATCTGGCGGTCGACCGGAAGCTCGAGCGCGAGGTTGCGCTCAAGGTCCTCCGCCCCGAGCTCGGGGCGGTGCTCGGGTCGGAGCGCTTCCTGGCCGAGGTGAAGATCTCGGCGCGGCTCGATCACCCGCACATCCTCACGCTGATCGACTCCGGGAGTGCCGACGGCCTGCTCTACTACGTGCTCCCCTTCGTCCGCGGAGAGTCGCTCCGGACGAAGCTCACGCGCGAGAAGCAGCTCGGACTCGAGGAGGCGCTGACGATAACGAAGCAGGTCGCGAGCGCCCTCGACTACGCGCATCGACAGGGGCTCGTCCATCGCGACATCAAGCCAGAGAACATCCTCCTCCAGGAGGGGGAGGCGATGCTGACCGACTTCGGCATCGCCCTCGCGGTGACGGAGGCCGGCGGGAACAGGCTGACGGAGACCGGGCTCTCCCTCGGCACTCCGCAGTACATGAGCCCCGAGCAGGCGACCGGTGACCGGGGGATCGACGCGCGAAGCGATGTCTACTCGCTCGCCTCGGTCCTCTACGAGATGCTCGCCGGCGAGCCCCCGGTGACGGGGGTCAGCGCGCAGGCGATGATCGCGAAGTTGATGACCGAGAAGCCGACCCACCTCCGCGTGCTCCGCGACGCGGTGCCGGAATCGGTCGACGCGGCGGTGACGAAGGCGCTTTCGAAGACGCCGGCCGATCGCTTTTCCAGCGCCGGCGAGTTCGCGAAGGCGCTCGACCTGCACCCGGCTCACGCGACGACGACCGGAGTTGCGACCGCCGCGACGCCGGCGAGGCGCTCGCGCGCGCCGTTCATTGGAGCGGCGGTAGCGATTCTCGCCGCGGCCGGCGTCGTCTTCGGGATGCGAGGGAAAGGTTCCCAGCCCTCGGATGCGAGAGCGATTCTGGGGCAGAAGCGGCAGCTGACACTATCGGGTCGCGTCTTCGTCCCGGCGATCTCGCCGGATGGGAAGCAGCTCGCGTACCTCACGAGGAAGTGCGGGGCCGGAGTCTGCAACTACTCCTTGATCGTTCAGGACGTCGGCGGCTCGACGACGCGCACGATCTTCAGCGACGCCACGTCCGGGTACACGCTCGAGTGGAGCCCCGATCGTCGCAACCTGATCTTCAATGGCACCATCGGCGGCCATCTCGGCACCTATCTCGTTTCTGCGCTCGGCGGTCCGCCCCGATTTCTGACCCCAGGCGTCGCGACCTTCTACGCCGGGGGCGACTCGCTGCTCATCGGCCCGTCCTTCCGGCCTGATTCCGCCTTCTGGGTGCGGGTGGCGGCGCTCGATGGGATCGCGCGCGACAGCATTCGTGTGGTCGGCACGGGCCAGGCGCTAGCGGCGCTCTCGAATGTGCCTGGAACGACTTGGATCGTCACGCTCATCCTCCAGGAGCCGCACGGCCTCTGGCAGGTGATTGATCGCTCGGGCAAAGTGGCGGATCGCGTGGTGAACGCGTGCACCTGCGGCGGGATAGCGACGACCGACGCGGTATGGCTCGCTCGGGCGGGGCACTCGGAGGACGAGGCGGTCGTGCGCATCGCCATCGACCGCGCGACGGGGCACCTCTCGTCACGCCAGGACACGATGGCTTCCGGGCTCTTCACCCAGTTCTCCCTTGTGGGCGATGGAAGCGCGATGGTCATGGACGAGGGAACCAACGACTTCAGCGTGTGGGCTCTCGATGTGTCGGATGTGCTGAAGGGTCGCTACCCGGATGACCGCCTGATCGCCCACGCATCGAATCGGGTGAGCGCCGACATCTCCGCGGATGGGGCGCGGCTGCTCGTGCGGCGCACGGTGCCGAGCGGCCAGGGTCGGGCGGAGCTTCGCTACTCGATCGTGCCCTTCACGGGAGGGTCGGAGACACCGCTCGCCGTCACCGGTGAGCCGGTGTATGCGTTCTGGACGGACTCGGTCACCGTGGCGACGGCGACTCAAACCCCGACAGGCCTGCGTCTCGCTCAGCTCGACGTCCGAACGAACGCGCAGAGAAATGTACTCGACTTGCCCGACTCCGCCGTCCAAAACGCCGATGCGCTCCCCGATGGCTGGGCGTGGATCCCGTCGATGGGTGACCGGGTGATCGTGCGGTCCGGCGGACAGTCGCGCGAGATCAAGCCGCCGAGCTGGTTCGCCTTCGTCTACAGCCTCGATGCGGATCCCTCGAAGCAGCGCCTGTTCGTGCAGGGGTACAACAAGTCTACGGGGGACACGTTGGGCTTGGCACTCCTTTCGCTCGCCGACGGATCGATGACGCAATGGACATCGATGTTCGCCGAACGAGCGACGATCACTCCCCTCTCGGATGGCAGCGTATTCATCGCGGCCGCGGAGTCGCAGGGGTTCCTGACCTTCTACCGGGCGACGGGTCCGGGGAAGCTTCAGAAGCTCGGAGTGTCGGCGCGGCCGATGCGCGCCATGGCTGTCTCCCGCGACTTCAAGCGCGCCGTGGTGACCGAACGCGACTACCGTGCCGATGCCTGGATGAGTCAAGTCGTGAAGCGGTAGGCTCTATCGGCCGCGGCCGGCCCGCGTACATTCGGGGGCCATGACGACCGTACCGATCACCCCCGACGACGTCATCACCCAGGAATTCCGCTCGCCGCTCGCCGTCAGGCGCGGGGTGATCGCCGGCGTGGTGGGCAACATGCTGGAGTGGTACGACTTCGCGCTCTTCGGATTCTTCGCGCGACAGATCGGCGCCCACTTCTTCCCCGCTGGAGATCCGACGGTCTCATTGCTCGCGGCGTTCGGTACCTTCGCCGCCGGCTTCCTCATGCGACCCGTGGGGGGCGCGATCTTCGGGTGGGTCGGCGATCGGTACGGCCGCAAGCCCGCGCTCATCGGCTCGGTGCTCGCGATGGCGATCCCATCATTCCTGATAGGGGTGTTGCCTGACGCGGTGGCCATCGGCCTGGCAGCGCCTTTTTTGCTCGTGCTCCTGCGTCTTCTCCAGGGAATCGCCGTCGGCGGCGAGTACATGGCGTCGGCGGTCTTCCTTGTGGAGGGGGCAGAGCCGGGTCGTCGCGGATGGATGGGAAGCTGGGGACCCTTCGGCGCTGTGGCGGGGACCCTGCTGGGGTCGGCCGCCGGTGCGATCGTGAACGCGGCGCTGCCCCCGGACGCCGTGATGGCCTACGGCTGGCGCATCCCCTTCATCGTCGGACTCGCCGTCGGACTCGGTGGACTCGGAATCAGGCGTCACTATGTGGAGCGCGTTCCTCACCAGACACCGGCGAAGTCGCCGCTCGGAGAGGCCTTCAAGTCTCACTGGCGGACGATCCTTCATCTCATGGCCCTGACAGTCGCCACCGCCGTCGGCTTCTACACCATTTTCGTCTACTCGGCCACCTGGCTGCAGCAGCAAAGAAACGTCCCCGCGAAGCTCGCGCTCGAAATCAACACCGTCTCTCTTGCCGTCTTGCTGACGGTGACCCCCTTCGTGGGGGCCCTCAGCGATCGCATCGGCCGGCGAACGGTTCTCCTCTGCGGAGCAGGGGGTCTCGCGGTGTTTTCTCTTCCGCTTCTGGCGCTCATGTCGGTCGCCACGCCGACAGCGATCACCGCCGGACAGGTAGGACTGGCGCTCCTCTTCGGCTTTTTGGGCCCGGCCCTTCCGGCGACGATGGCCGAACTGGCGCCCTGGCGGGTGCGCTGCTCCGTTCTCTCGGTGGGCTACAACATCACGCTCGGAGTCGTCGGGGGGACCACGCCCGTGGTGGCGGCGTGGCTCGTGGCGCGCACGGGGTACATCCTTGCGCCGGGCGTCTACATGACGATCGCGGCCGCCATTACCGCTGCGGCGGTGTTCCTACTTCCTCGAGTGGCGCCGCACCGGATGACGGAGGAGTTCAGGACGGTCCGTTTTCGTTAGGCGCGCCATCAGGCGAGGGCGGCGGCCCGGCGCCAGCGATCGTGGCGCGGCGAGCGGCGCCGCGTGTCACTTCACCGAGCGTACGACACCGGCCGCCTCGAGCGCCTTCAAGTACTCGACCACGACGTCGAGCGGGATCGGGCCGTACTCCGCGCTCACGATATCGCGGATGTCCCGCGCATTGCGCTTGCCGTCGACGAGGTTGAGGGTCTCGTAGATGTAGTCCTCCCCGCCGCCGCGGAGCCCCTGGTAGGACATGAGTCGGGGCGTCGGCCCCTTGTAGTGGTCGGAGAAGTAGTCGTAGCCGACGAAGAGCGACATCGGCCCGGTCGCCGCCGGCGTGCGCGCGAAGACCAGCGCGCCATCCCCGGTGGCATTGGGCGCCTTGTCGAGCGGCCCGACCATCGCCTCGAGGCGCGCAAAGAACAGGTCCGCATCCTTGCGCACGCTGTCGGGGATCGCGGCGAAATCGGCGATCGAGGCGAAGTAGGCGCGCTCGGTCGTGAGATAGGTGCGTGCGACGACGCTCCCCTCGTCCTGTGGGAGCACGGCGCGGTGCTCGAGCACGACCGCGGCACGCCGAAGGGCATCTTCCTTCATGACCGCCCAGAGCGCCGGCACATCGGCCGACTTGAGGTTGGCGATGTACAGTGCGCTCGCCGCGCCGATGAACGCGGCTCGCTCGAGCTTCGTGGCATCGATGTTCGCCGGGGAGTCGTAGTTCGTATGGATGTAGCGGTCGGGCCAGTCGTTGAGGTAGATGACGGGTATGCGGAAGGAGCCCTCGGAGTAGACGATGTTGTCGCTTCCCATCGTGAAGTCGGCGAGGTCGGCGAGCAGCGCCTCCTTCCCGCCCTCCGTGGACACGAAGGGATACTTCCCGCCCTGGCCCGAGGCGAAGGCATCCGACTCGGAGTTCACGTACGCGCCGAAGCTCCGGCCGACGTCGTAGATGAAGCTCGGCAGGCTCAAGGGGCCGCGCGTGACGTGGAAGATCGCCTTGGTCCGCTCGTTGCCGCCCACCATGTCCATGTGGACGGCCGCGCGGAAGTGCGCGCGCATCTCCGGCTTGTAGTGGAAGAGCGCCATCGTCGCCTCGATCTCGGCCGGCCAGATGAAGCGGATCGTGCGGGCGGGGCGGGGGATGCGGCCGTCCTTCACCAGCTTGTCGAGCGCGCGCGCCACCTCGAGAATCGTCGCGCACCCGCTCGCGTTGTCGTTGGCGCCCGGGCGCTGGTGGTCGAGGTGGCAGCTGAAGACGATCTCCTCGCTGCTCACCTTCGGATCGCTCCCCCTGATCACCGCTGTGACGACGCGGTACTGCCCGGGGTGACGCGCCGCGCGCACGGTGGCGCGCAGGGTGATGTGCTCCCCCTGCGCGAGTCGCGCCTTCATCGCGCGCGCCTGCTTGAGCGAGAGCATGAAGGAGAAGGTCTTCCGTGGGGAGTACGAGTCGAGGTGTCCCCAACGGATCAGATTCTCATCCTCCCCCCACCAGGCGGTGAGCTGGTTCTGCGCGTAGCTCACCATGCCGGCGGCGCCGTACTTGTCGACGGCGAGCGGAGCCGCGGCTGCGGGCTGCGTCGAGATGAGCACGAGCTTCCCCTTCACGTTCTTGCCCGCATAGTCCGACTCCGATGTGCCGGCGCCGACATCGATCAGCTCCGCGGTGACGCTTCCGCTGTCGCTGTCCTCGGCCAGCGTCACCGGCTCATCCTCGAAGCTGGCGATCCGGACCACGTCGACCGGCTTCCCTCCGTCCATGCGCACCTCCCACAGCTCGGCGAAGTCGGCGTCCCACGCCGGACGAGCCTTCTCG
Source organism: Gemmatimonadaceae bacterium (assembly GCA_035623475.1). Lineage (GTDB taxonomy): Bacteria > Gemmatimonadota > Gemmatimonadetes > Gemmatimonadales > Gemmatimonadaceae > DASPTK01. The sequence continues at coordinate 9,001 of DASPTK010000140.1, forward strand.
GTGCCATACATCGTGCGGCCGTCGGCCGGAATCTCGATCACGCTCACCCCCTCGAGTCCGTATCGGGTGAGCTCGGAGGCGATGTGGTCGGAGGCGATCTGAAAGGTCTTCGATCCGCGCGGACGGTTGAGCTGCGCGAGAAACTCGACGGTGCGCTTGGCGGCCGACCCCGAAAGCTCGTTGTCGAGCGCCGCCACGGTCGGCTCGCCGAGTAGGGGGATCGGGGTCACGCGTTGCGCCGAGGCTGCGAGGGGCGCCGTCGCGAGGGCCAAGAACCAGAATTGCGATGCGCGAGCCACGGAAGAGCGGGGGAAGAAGGCGGAGGCCACGGAAGTCTCTCGAGAGTTGAAGGAGCGAGCGCGGTCTGCGGGAGGCCGGCCGGAGGCTGTCGGGTGCCGGCCGCTCGTCGGCGCAGAGATCACCCTTCCACGCGGCGGGAATCTTCCCGGGGCGCAACGCTAGTGTCAAGCGATTTCCTGACAATTCGCGTCGCGCCACCGAGGCGAATCGGCGTTGGAGCTACGCCCCGGCACTCGTATATTCTCGACACGTCGGATCAGCCGTAGGCGCTTCACCCCTTCCGCGGCGTCCCGCCATGACTGTCATCCGCGAACGCATCCGATCGATCGACATCGCCCGCGGGATCATCATGGTGCTGATGGCGATCGACCACGTCCGGGTCTACTCCGGCGTGCCCCCCGGTGGTCCCACCGCCGGCGTGTTCTTCACCCGCTGGATCACCAACTTCTCCGCACCCGGGTTCGTCTTCCTGGCCGGCACCGGCGCGTACCTCTTCGGCGTCAGGCACGGCAGCACGCGCGAGCTCTCCCGCTTCCTGTGGACACGAGGACTCTGGCTCATCCTGCTCGAGCTGACCGTGCTCCGCCTCGCCTGGACCTTCAACTTCGACTACGCGCACTACGTGCTGGCGGGCGTGATCTGGATGCTCGGCTGGTGCATGATCGTCCTGGCCGCTCTGGTGTGGCTCCCGCTGCGGGCGATCGGCGCCATCGGGATCGCGATGATCGCCTGCCACAATCTCATGGATCCGTACGTGCCGCAGATCGAGCAGGGCCTCGAGCACGCGCCGATGGCGTGGCTCTGGCAGATCCTCTACTTCGGGGGCGAGATCAACGGCACCCCGCTCGTGGTACTCTACGTCCTCGTGCCGTGGATCGGCGTGATGGCCGCCGGCTACGCCTTCGGCGCGCTCATGCGCCTCGAACCGGCGCGGCGTGACCGCATGTGCTATCAGATCGGTGGCGCGGCGATCCTGCTCTTCCTCGTCCTGCGCGGGCTCGATGGCTACGGCGACCCGCGACATTGGACGACCCTGCGGCAGCCGCCATCCGCCGTGCTCCGCTTCCTCAACACCAACAAGTATCCGGCGTCGCTCCTCTTTCTCCTGATGACGATCGGGCCGATCATCGCCTCGCTTCCACTGCTCGAGCGAGCGCGCGGGGCCGTGGCCAACGTCCTGGACGTATTCGGGCGGGTGCCGCTCTTCTTCTACCTTCTCCACATCCCGCTCATCCACGCTCTCGCCCTCGTCGTCTCCGCCATTCGGGAAGGGGCGGTGAACCCCTGGCTCTTCGCCAACCATCCGATGTCCAACCCTCCGCCGCCGGAGGGGTACACCTGGAGCCTCCCGCTCCTTTATCTCGTCTGGGCAATCGCCATCGCGCTGCTCTATCCGGCATGCCGGTGGTATGCGAGGGTCAAGGCCACGAACCGGAGCGCGTGGCTGAGCTACCTATGAGGTCGGAATCGCGGCCGACCCCTCCTCTTCCAGCTGCCCGGGCGCCCACGCCGGTCGTTAGGCGCACGCTCTTGCTCGGGTCGCTCGCCCTGCTGCCACTGGTCGTCGGGCGGTCGGGCCCACCCGCCACGGTCACGATCCTCCCCAACGACAACGTGCGGCCGGCTGGCCGGTACTCGAAAGGCACGCAGGTCATCGACCTGCGGATTCGCATGGGGTCCTGGTCCCCGGACCGTGACCGGCGTCCGGAGCCGTTCATCCTCCCCGCCTTCGCCGAGGGCACGGGAGCGCCGACGATCCCGGGGCCGATGATCCGCGTTCCCACGGGGACGCGCGTCCACGTCAGGTTGCGCAACGAGCTCACCGACCGGAGCGTCCTGCTCCACGGGCTCCAAGCGCATCCGGCGACGGCCGAGGATACGATCTGGATCGCTCCGGGCGCGTCGCGCGACGTGGACTTCAACGCCGGGGCGCCGGGCACCTACTTCTACTGGGCGGCTTTCGACACGACGACGATCGACAATCGAGCGGGCCTCGATGCGATGCTCAACGGTGCACTGATTGTCGACTCGCCGGAGAGGGCGCCGACGGATCGCGTCTTCGTGATTGGCCTCATGGACTTGGATCCGGACCTCATTCACTCACCCCCGCGGCCGGAGCGCTTCACCGTATCCATCAACGGGCGCTCCTGGCCCTATACCGAGCGCTTTCAGTTCGCGATGGGGGACACCGTGCGGTGGCGCTGGATCAATCCGACCTCCAATCCGCACCCGATGCACCTCCACGGCTTCTATTTCGATGTTCACTCACGCGGTACGGCGCTCGCCGACACGCTGTACTCATCGCAGGACACCCGGAAGGTCGTGACCGAGCGAATGGACTTCGGCGGCACCTTCACGATGACGTGGGTCCCGGAGCGCCCGGGAAACTGGGCGATGCACTGCCACATTCGGGCGCACACGGCGCTCGACAGCACGTTGGGGATGAAGGCGCCCCCGCGTCGGGGGTGGCCGACGGGAGACATGTCGGGGATCATCCTCGGCATTCAGGTCCGCGGGACGCCAGCAGAGGCGCCGGCCGTCGCTGCGCATGCCCTGCGGCTCGTTCTGAGGGAGAGGCCGGGCATCAAGAGCGATCGCTTGTCCACCGCAGCGCGCCTGTCCGATCCGCGCTGGCCGGCCGATCGCGCGATGCCGCTCTATCCGGGGCCGCCGATGGTCCTCACGCGCGGCGAGCCTGCCAGCATCACGGTCGTCAACCAGATGAGCGACACGTCGATCCTCCACTGGCACGGCATCGAGCTCGAGAGCTACTACGATGGAATCGCCGGGTGGAGCGGGACACCGGGCCACACGGCGCCGGCGATCGCCCCCGGCGACTCGTTCGTGGCTCGCATGACGCCGCCGCGCGCCGGGACTTTCATCTACCATTCGCACATGCAGCAGACCGACCAGGTCGGTGATGGTCTCTACGGGCCACTGATCGTGCTCGAGCCGGGCGAGCGCTTCGATCCGTCACGCGAGCTGATCTGGGTGATCGGCGGTCGAGACCTCATCAATCTCGACGATCTGCTCGTGCTGAACGGGGTGCATGCGCCACCGCCGATCGAGGTGAAGGCGGGGGAGCGCTACCGCGTCCGCATCATCAACATTGCCGAGGGGAACACGGGCGACTTCGCGCTTCTCGATGGAGACAAGCCGGTCGAGTGGCGGCCGACCAACAAGGATGGAGTCCCTGTACCGGCGCGCCTGGCCGTGGGCGGGCCGGCGACGGTTCGAACGAGCGTCGGGGAGACCTTCGACTTCGACTTCGTTCCGCAGGAGAGCGGAGATCTACGGGTCGAGATCCGTAATGGCGGCGATCTCCAGGCGTCGCAGGTCGTGCGCGTGCGCTGACTCGGACGCAGCCCCTCCGTTGCTGCTGTGGCGCTACGCGGCTAGCGGGCATACGTTTTTTGGATCTCCCCTCCGACAACGGCGCTCCCTGTCCTCAGACATTCGCGATCGACTTCAAGCAGCCCTATCGGGTAGTTACACCCTCGAGCGAGAGCTCGGGGGCGGAGGGATGTCGCGCGTATTCGTGGCGGTGGAAGACCGCCTCGGTCGCACGGTGGTGGTGAAGGTCCTCTCCCCGGAGCTCGCGGCCGGCGTCAACGCCGATCGCTTCGACCGCGAGATCCGATTCGCCGCCTCGCTTCAGCAGGCGAACATCGTCCCCCTCCTCGCCACCGGCGAGATGAACGGCGTGCCGTACTACACGATGCCGTTCGTCGAGGGCGAATCGCTGCGCGCGCGCCTCACGCGAAGTGGCGCGCTCCCCGTGTCCGAGTGCGTGGGCATCCTACGGGACGTGACGCGCGCGCTCGCCTACGCGCACTCGCGTGGCGTCGTGCACCGCGACATCAAGCCCGACAATGTGCTTCTCTCCCAGGGGACCGCGGTCGTCACCGACTTCGGAATCGCGAAGGCACTCTCGGCGGCGCGCACGACCGACGGCTCCGCGACGCTCACCGAGGCGGGATCGTCCATCGGCACCCCCGCCTACATGGCTCCCGAGCAGGTCGCGGGCGACGCCAATGTCGACCAGCGCGCCGACACTTACGCGCTCGGCTGCCTGGCCTACGAGCTTCTCACCGGCCGACCTCCATTCTCCGGGCCGACCCCTCAGCGCATTCTGGGCGCCCACATCGGGGAGCAGCCACGTCCGGTGAAGGAGCTGCGTCCGGATACGCCGGTGGCGCTCGCCACGATCGTCATGCGCTGCCTGGCGAAGAATCCGGAGGAGCGGCCGGGCGACGACGGTGTCGCACGTGCGCTGGACGAGAGCTCGTCCGCCGGAAGCGCGTCGACCGGAGGTGGCTTCTGGAGACGGCTTCCGGCTGCGGGCCGGGTCGCACTCATCGCGCTCGTCTTGGCAGTGCTCGCAGCGGCCGCCGCCGCGGTTTGGCGCGGGCGAGCGGGCGGCTCGGCGCCGACGGATCGATCGGTGGCCGTGCTTCCGCTCAGAAACCTCAGCGGCGACAAGGCGAACGACTACTTCGGCGAAGGGTTGGCCGAGGAGATCACGGGCGCGCTCAGCAAGGCCGGCGTTCGCGTGATTGGACGGAGCAGCGCCGGCGCGATGGCCGCGCGCGGAATGGATGCACGCGAGGTGGCCCGTCAGCTCGGTGTCGGCTCCGTTCTACAGGGAAGCGTACAGCGCGCCGGGGACAACGTCCGCGTCAACGTCCAGCTCACCTCGGCGCGCGATGGCGCGACGATCTGGAGCGACACCTACGACGGTCAATTGAAAGATGTATTCGCCGTTCAGGATCAGATCGCGCGGAAGGTGGCCTCGGAGCTGCGCGTCACGCTCGCCGGCGGCGCGCCCGCCACTCTGGCACGAACCGAGACCTCCGATCCCGAGGCGCACGCTCTCTACCTGCAAGGGCTCTATCTCTGGAACCGACGCACTGCTCAAACTCTCGGCCAGGCGCTCACGCTCTTCCAGCAGGCTGCGGGCCGAGACCCGCAATACGCGCGAGCGTATGCCGGCCAGGCAATAACCTACGTTCTCCTTCCATCATACCGGGACGTCTCGAGCGACGAGTACTACTCGAAGGCACGCGACGCTGCCAACCGAGCGCTGGCGATCGATAGCACGCTCGCCGAGGCATACACGGCGCTTGCCTTTGCCGATGGCCTGGAGTACCGCAATGCCGACGCCGAGAGGAATTTCGAGCGCGCCATCGCGGCCGACTCTGGCTTCGCCACGGCGCGCTTCTGGCATGCTCTGCTTCTCGCCCACACTGGTCGCTTCGCCGAGGCGCTGCGCGAGGCGGAGCGTGGCCGGAGCCTCGAGCCTGCGTCTCTCGTCGTCAACATCGGCGTCGCGCAGGTGCTCTACGAGCAGCGGCAGTTTGCAGCTGCGGACTCCGTGTTGCGGCACGTCCTTGCGCTCGATCCCTCGTTCGGGCTGGGACTGTATATGATCGCTCGAGTGCTCGTCGCAGAGGGAAAGTACGGCGAGGCGATTGCAAAGGAGGAGCAGATCGTCTCGATGGGCACTGGCCGCCGCGCCGAGACGATGGCGTTCCTGGCTTACGCGTATGCGCGCACGGGACGTCGGAGCGATGCTCTCCGCACGATCGAGCAGATGCGCGACGAGAACGGCCAAGCCCTGGCGCCAAGCGGGAGTCTGGCGGTGGCTTATGAAGAGCTCGGACAGCACGAGAAGGCGATCGCTACGCTGCGCGCCGCGATCGATCGGTTCGACCCTTGGCAGATGGCAACGGGCCGCTCGCCGGCGTACGACAAGCTGCGCGCCGATCCGGTGGTAGACGCAATGCTGGCGAAGATACAGACGCCTTAGTCGAAGGATCGCGAGGCGGAGCGCGTCCGCGTGGGGGTCGACCCGGCGCGCATGTCCCCGCCCAGAGCGACAGCGCAGTGACGGCGGCTGCCCGGACCAGGACGGCCCCAACCAAGAAAGCGAGACGTGCGGCCCCTCGAGAGCTCGAGGGGCTGGCTTGCATCGGACCTGCCGTCCCGCCCGCCTCACGCGCTGTCCCATTTTCTGCGCCACGTACGTCTCTCTTGGGAATGAAGAGATCCTTTCCACAGAAAGGTGAAGGACGTGGACGCAAATGTTGTGTGGGATAAGCCCCAGAGCCTGGCGTTCCTAGGGGTCGACATGAGCCAGGCGTCGCACAGGGAAGCCGAGCTCGCGCAGCGCGCGCTGGCGCGCCTGTCGAGGCGAGATCGCACGATGCTGCTGCTGCGGGCGAACGGGCTGGCCTTTCGCGAGATCGCCGGGCTGCTCGGCGTGGCTGAGCCCTCGGTGGGGCCCCTACTTCTCCGAGCGCAGCGCCGCTTCTTCGCCGCGTTGGCGCACCATGAGCCTGTACTGATGTCTCCGCGCAACTATGCATCCCCCTGACGGCACGCTGCACACACTCCTCGAGGATCGCGGCATTTGGAGTAGAGTGCGCGAGCGGCTGCATCTCCTGCGCTGCGCGAGTTGCCGTCAACGCCTAACAGCTCTCCACCGGCAGCACGATGAGGTCGCTGCGCTGCTCGGGACGACAGGGTCACCGGTCGACGTCCCGGCGGCGTGGGCTCGCATAGGAGTCCGTGTCGGCCGAGCGCGATCGCCGGGCCGCCGGGTGCCGCTGCGCGCGGCGGCGGCGGTCGTGGCGGTCGTGTTCGCTCTGCTGATCCTCTCGACGCTGCGGAGTGTGGCGCCGCGTCCTGATACGGGCGCTCTGCTGGGTCTCGTTCGTGAGGCCCGCGCGAGCGCGAGTCACGAGCTTGTGAGAGATGTCTGTTGCGAGGATCACGATGGCGGGGACATACCGGACGATGGTCTCCTCACCGTGAGCCGCCCGGGAGAGCGCGTGCTCCTGGTGATCGTGTACGAAGATGTCGACCACAGCGGCACGTTCTCCCCCGGCGACATCGTCCGCTACGTCTCCATCAGCCCCTAGGTCTTTCGCCATGCACACAACCGGAGGTACGACGATGCGCAATCACTCGGTGGCCATCGTAGCGGTCGTCTCGATGTTCGGTGTCGCCGCCGCTCATGCCCAGGGTGGTTCCCCGGTCCCTGACGGGCCGTTCGCCCGCTGCGCCAGGGCCGCACTGGCGACGAAGAGCGGCGAGGCGCTCGCCGTCGAAGCGGTCACGGTGGTGAGCACCAGCGAGCCGGCAGCACCGGCAGCTGGATCGAGGCTGCTGGAGTTCACCATCCGCGGCAAGGATGGCGCGCAATGGGAGGTCACTTGCAATGAGGCGACGAGCGCGATCGCCGAAGTCGAGGAGGAAGTGGCCAACGTGTCCGAGCAGCGGTTTCACGCCGGCGCCAAGGTGTCCGAGGACTCGGCACGCGCCATCGCGCTGCATGTCTATCCGGGTAAGATCGTCGACGTGAACTACGAGCTCGAAGCGAAGGACCGGCCGAGCTACGAATTCGACATCATGCAGGCGGGCGCGCCAGTGGGCGAGCAGATGAAGGTGGAGGTCGACGCCCAATCGGGGCACGTGAGCGAAGTGCGCCGCGAGCGGGCCCAAGTCGGTCGAACCGGCCGCGACTCGACAAGCCCTCCGCGCTCGTAGGCCTCCCGCTTGCGCACGTCTCCTAGGGGATCGGGCCCCTCGGCCCGATCCGCCCGCCCGTGGCGCGGCTGGCGATGTCCCGGCCCGTTCTCGCTCGTCGGCCGACTCGTCGGCGCCGCGCTCGCCTCGGTCGGCCTTCTGCTCGCCGCCTGCCCCAGTGGCGAGCGAGAGCGACGAGAGCCGGCGACTTCGCATCAGGGCGGCACCGCCTCGACCGTCGACTCCACGGCGGTCAGCGAGCTCGCCTACATCACCAACGAGGATTCGCGCACGCTCAGCATCATCGAGACGAGCACCAATCGCGTCGTGGCCACGATACCCGTCGGCACACGACCGCGCGGCGTGCGCGCGGCGCGCGATGGACGGTTCGTGTATGTCGCCCTCTCCGGGTCGCCGCGATGTCCGCCGAGCATGTCCGATGAGGAGTGCGACAAGATCGCGTCGGACAAGACTCAGGACGGAATCGCCGAGGTGGATGCCGCGACGCGAACGGTTCGACGAATATTGCCCGGCGGCTCCGATCCAGAACAATTCGATGTCGCTCACGATGGCTCGCGGCTGTTCGTTGCCAACGAGGATGCCGGAGTGGCATCGATCGTCGACGTACAGACCGCGAAGGTCGAGCAGGCGGTGCCCGTCGGGCAGGAGCCTGAAGGTGTGCGCGTGACGCCGGATGGGAAGGTGGTCTACGTCACCTCGGAGTCCGGGCGTATGCTCACCAAGCTCGACGCCGTAACGGGCCGTGTGCTCGGTCACGTGACGGTCGATCGTCGTCCGCGCGACCTGGTCTACTCTCCCGATGGCAGCCGCGCGTACGTGTCGGCGGAGGTTGGTGGCACACTTTCCATCGTCGACGTTGCCGCAGATAGTGTGATCAGCGTGCTCCCGATGCCGGCCGGTTCGCGGCCAATGGGGCTCGCCATCTCGCGGGATGGGTCACGCGTGTACCTCGCCACGGGGCGCGGCGGTACGGTGCAGGTGATAGACGTGCCGACGGCGAAGATCATCGCGTCGATCAAGGTCGGTACTCGTCCCTGGGGCATCGGCCTCACGCGCGATGGCAAGTACCTGTACACGGCCAACGGCCCGTCCAACGACGTCTCCGTCATCGACACGGACGCGCTGCGCGTGGTGGCGACGATTCCGGTGGGACGCCTGCCCTGGGGGGTCGCCATCGCGCCCGCACCACCTGGCGGCAAGCCGCAGCCGTAACCCCGGCTTACGACCAACTGCGCACAAAGCCGGTCGCGGACGAGTTGATGGCCGCGAGTCAAGCGCCGTAGCCGCGAGGAGCGGGAAAGCCCCGAGAGGCGGCGAATACGCGTCACTGCCAGCGCGCCGCCTTGCGCCACAAGGCACTCAATCGTAGAACCCTTCCATGCCGGTGCCGCCCTGGCTCGCCCGACGGTGGAAGCGCATGGTGCTGGCCGTGGTGGGAGCGGTGGCGCTCTTCACCATCGTGGGGTTCTTCGTCGTCCCGCCGATCGTCAAGCGGCAGCTCGAGACGCGGCTCTCGCGGCAGCTGCACCGGCCGGTGTCGATCGGACGACTCCGTACCAATCCGTTCGAGCTGTCGGAGACGATCGACAGCGTACAGGTGCGCGATCTCGACGGCGGGCCGCTCCTCAGCTGGGAGCACCTCTACATCAACTTCGAGCTCTGGTCGACGATCTTTCGACGACAGCTCGTCTTTTCCGACATCAGCATCGAGAAGCCTTTCCTGCGGGCTCGCATCCGGCCGTCCGGGGAGCTTGGCTTCTCCGACATCATCGACTCCCTCAACGCGCCGTCCGCGCCGTCGCCGAAGAACGACCTGCCGAGCCGTCCGCCGGTGGTGTGGATCAACAGCCTGCATGTCGGAGGAGCGCGCATCGATGTCGTCGATAGCGCGCGCACGGCGGCCGGATTCACGACCACCATCGGACCTTTCCGTATCGAGGTTCAGAACTTCGCTACCCTGCGCGACAATAGCGGGCGCTATGCCTTCTCGGGGAGCACCGAATCGGGGGAGCAGTTCTCCTGGCGCGGGACCTTCTCCGTCGACCCGCTGCGCTCGGCCGGGGAGTTCGCGATCCTGAACGTGCGGCTGGGCAAGTATCGCCCCTTCTACGAGCGGACGATCGGCTGGGACTTCGCCGGCGGGACGACGTCGCTCACCTCCGGCTACGAGCTCGATCTCTCACCCAAGCCGCGACGGGTAATGAGGCTCGTGAACGCCGCGCTTCACGTCGACAGCGCGGCACTGATGGAGCATGGGACCAAGGATGTGGTTGTGCGCGTGCCAGTGCTCTCTCTCACCGGCACCCAAGTCGACTACCTCAAGTCGACGATGACGATCGCGAGCATCGCGACATCAGGCGGGACGGTCGACGCGCGACGGTCGCGCGACAGCACGGTGAACATCGTGCGCATGATCGAGCCGCTCCTTGCCGAGCCACCGGAAGGGGCGAAACGTGCGGAGCGATGGCGTTACACGATCGGGCGCTTCGAGGCCGACAAGTACACGGTGATCGTGGACGACAGCACGACGGCACGGCCGGCGAAGCTGAGCCTCTCGGACGTCACGCTTCGGGTGGACAGTATTCGCGATGACTCCGATGCGGTCTCGCCGGCACGCACGTCCTTCACGTGGGGTGGCGGCGGCTCGGCCACCGCCGATGGGCGCCTGACGATACTCCGAAGCAAGGGGCAGCTCGCGGTGACGCTGCAGAAGGTTGCACTGGGACCCCTCGACCCCTATCTCGACAACGCCGGCAAGTTTCTCGTGATGCGTGGCACTGCGTCGGCGGACGTGCGCACGACCTTCGATCTGCTCGACCCCAAGCGCACCGACGCGACACTCGACGGGAACATGCGCTTCGAGAACGTCGCCACCGTCGACCAGGTGGACAAGAGCCCCTTCGTCTCCTGGAGATCGCTGAGCCTTGCCGGCATCAGCATCTCCCAGCGCGAGAAGAAAGTTGTGGTCCGAAATGTGGTACTCGACGCGCCGGTGGTCGCGCTGACAATCTTCCCGGACCGCACGACGAGCCTCGCCCGGATCTTTCCGTCCGACTCGGCGCATCGGGTGGTGGTGGATACGTCGAGCCTCGAGCCCGAGCCAGCCAGCCCGGCGGACAGCACGGCGCCGGACACGCTCGCCGCGGGGGAGACTGCGGACTCGGCGGCATCGAAGGACAGCGTCGGTGCTCCGGCCGTCATCGCGGCTGGCCACGACTCCACCACCCCGGCGACGCACGCCAATGCGAGGAGCGCGCCGCGGGGTCGCCCCGGGACGACGACGATCGGTGGCATCCGCATCATCAATGGCACCGTACGGATCACCGACAAGTCGATTCAGCCGACGGCCACCTTCGCTCTCACCAAGATCACGGGGACCACGGGATCCATCTCGAGCACGCAGCTCAATCGCGGCGCCCTCGACATGACTGCGGCCGTGGACGACGTGGCGCCGGTCAAGCTGAGCGGCACATTCAACCCGCTCAACTCGAACGAGGAGAGCCGCATCCGGATCCAGTCCGAGGGGATCCAGATGGTGACCTTCAGCCCGTACGTCGGCCGGTACTTCGGCTACGGAGTGGCGAAGGGGACGATGCGGCTCGATCTCAAGTACAACGTGCGGGCGCGCAAGTTCGACAGCGAGAACGTCATCACCCTCGACCAGTTCGATTTCGACGACAAGGTGGAGAGCCCCGAGGCCATCCACGTACCCATACGCCTTGCCCTCGCGCTGCTCAAGGATCAGAACGGGATCGCCGTCATCGATGTCCCCGCGTCAGGCAACATCGATGACCCGCACTTCAAGCTCATTCGGGTCATCATGCGGGCGATCGTCAACGTGCTGAAGAAGGTCGTCGTCGCGCCCTTCAAGCTCCTCGGAGGTCTGTTCGGCGGCGGGTCGAAGACGGACCTGAGCAAGGTGGACTTCACGGCGGGGACGGACACGCTGGGCGCCGACCAGAAGAAATCTCTCGACGCGTTGACCAAAGCCCTGCAGGAGCGGCCGGCGCTCAAGCTCGAAATTCAGGGTGCGGTGGACACGCTAGCCGATGTGAAGGCGCTCAAGACGAAGCAGCTCGATCAGGAGCTCAGAGCCGAGAAGGCCAGCAGCAAGCAGGGCAAAGCCCCGGAGGTGGTGTCTGCCGACAGCACCAAGCTGAGCGCGGCGGAACGCCCGGCGCTGCTCTGGGCGGCATACACCAAGGCGTTTCCCTCGGACAGCGTGGTGCTGGCGCACAAGAAGAAGGAGAAGAATCCGCCGCTGGACGCCGACGAGATGCAGCAGCGGTTGATGGAGCAGGCGACGCTTCCCGAGGGAGAACTTCACGCGCTGTCGAGCGGTCGCGCGAAGGCGTGCCAGGATTATCTCGTCGGGAAAGGGATCGATCCCACGCGCATTCTCGCCGCACCGGAGAGCGACGGGAGGGCCGGCACCGCCGGAGCGCGCGCTCTTTTCAAGCTGCAGTAGCGTGCGGCTCGATGACCTGAGTCACCGGAAGAGTCGGGTTGCACTACCCCTATCGGGTGATCACAGGGGCGGATACGTTCGTCATCCCGCCGTGCTCTCTCCGGGCGGACTGTCTCTAACGGGAGCTATCGATGCACGTCGCCAAGGTCACCGAAATTCATTCCACGTCGGCAAAGAGCTTCGACGACGCCATACGCGTCGGAATCGCTCGGGCCGACAAGACCCTCCGCAACATCACGGGGGCGTGGATCAAGAGCCAGAAGGTCGTCATCGAGAAGGGGAAGATCACGGAGTATCGGGTGCTGATGAAGGTCACGTTCGTCTTGCAGGACTAGCATGACGCTCTCGCCCGCTCTCAAGTGGGTGGCGATCGCGGCCATCGCGTGCACGGGATTGATTCACTTCACCGAGGCGCGCGACGCCTTCGGCGACGCCACCTACAAGGGAGTCCTCTTTCTCGCCAACGGCGTGGGGTCGCTCGTCGCCGCATGGGGTGTCTATCGCGATCGACGGGGCCTCGGCTGGATGCTCGGTCTGGTGATCGCGGCGGGCTCGGTCGCCGCGTACGTCCTGAGTCGGACCGTCGGCCTCCCCGGACTGCCGGCCGAGCCCGAGAACTGGCTCGAGGCGCCCGGGGTCGCGTCGCTCGTGTGCGAGGGCGCGTTCATCCTCCTCTTCTTTGCCGCAGAGAGGGCGCGCGGCGCGGGGGACGGGCGCCCCACCCGCTAGGTCTGCGCAGCGCGGCACTTCGTGACGCGAATCGAGGAGTGCCGAAGCACTGGAGCCGCCGCACCCCGCGCGGCGGCTCTTTTTTTCGGTGTTAGACGGCTCGAGGGAGCCGCCCCCGGGTCACATCTCTCGGCAGCGATCCAACGCCGCCTCCACCGCCGGCGGGATCGGCAGATGCTTCCACCAGCGCTCCATTCGCTCCAGCGATTGCGCCACATCGTCGGCGACCGACCGCCTCCCCTTCGGCGTCAGTGCGCCGACCCACTCTGCGAAGTGCCGAGCGCTGTCGAGCGCCGCGGGCTCGAGCTCCCGCGCGGCGCAGATCCCGCACAATCGGCGGTCGCGCCACGGCGTCACCTGTCTATTCGTCGCGACCCAGGTGGCCGGCCGCTTCCGACACTCGCTGCAGGTGACGCCCAGCTCGGGCTCGTGCGAATAGACCTCCGGGAAGTCCCTCCAATTGCCGGCGCTCCGTAGGTCGATCACTCGCCCCTCCTTCTCGGCGGCCCAATCGTCAGGCCCGAAGTAGCATTTCATCAGGTACGCCGCGCCGGCGGCGTGCGCGGCGCGCGCGGCGTCTGGATTGGTCGCGAGATAGAAACCCGGCGGACTGGCATTGGTGCCGATGGGACGCACCTCGTAGTCGCGATGCCACCGCTCGACCTCCGCTACCGTGAGAGTGAGCGACTCGCGACGGCCGAGGCAGTACACCGTGAGGCCCGGATAGCGGTCTCCGTGCTCCAGACGGAGGTGAGGGAAGTACACTGCTCCTCCCTCGACCCGCCGCGACCGCCGATCGTCGCTCCGCAACCTCTCGTCGATCGTACGGCAGCGCACGGTCATCAGGGTTCCCACCAGACGCGCATAGCACTCCAGCGGCTTCGGCATTCGCGCGAGACGATCGACCGCCTCGTCGCGCGAAAGGGGCCCGGTGTCCGGCCGGAGGACGACGCGCTCGCTCTCGACCCCCTCGCCGTCACGCAGCGCGGCGCGCATGACGAGGAGGGCGAGCCGTGCCGCTTGGAGGTCCGCCTGCTCCGGTCTGACGTCCGGGGCTGGGGCGGCGAGCGGTGGCGCGGAGTGTCGATGGCGCTCGATGAATGCCGCGACGACAGCGTTGAGCGGCTCGCCCTTGTCCACGCTCCACTCCTCGAGGAACTCCGCTCTCCGCCCGAGGTCCTCGGCCGAGGCCGTTCGCTCGGCCTCGGCGAGACGGAGGACCTCTTGCTCCATGATCTCGGCCTGGCTCGGCTCCGGGGGGGCCTCACGAAGGAAGCACACGCTGCAGAGACGGCGAGCGGGAGCCGTCACATCGTCCGGTCGCCGAATTTCGACGAACGCGGGTCGGCCCTCGCACTCGGTGCAGAGGCCGGCGGTCGCGTCGAAGGGGAGAGGCGTAACACCCTCGGGGAAGGGGAACACCCTCATGGCGGCCCGTCTCGATCGGTCATGCGGTTCCGGATCCTCGTCGCGACGGAGCGCGCCGGAGGAAGGGGAGGGGGAGGGGAGCGGGAAGAGAGGGACGAAATGTGGACAGCGAGATCGGCATCGCGTGAGGCGTGACTGCGCCCGCCGGCTGAGGGCGGGTCCTTCCGGCGCGTCGTGCGAGGCCGCGCCGATCCAAACCTGCCTGACTAGTTGGCTGGTCGACCGAGCATGGCCCGGAGGGAGTATGCGCCCGGTCCCAGAAGGGCGATGGCCACCGCCGATGCCAGCAGCGTGAGCTCAAACTCGAATCCCCGAGGTGAGAAGAAGCCTCCGTGAATCTTGACGAAGAGGATCGCGCCGCACATGTCGATGGCCAGCGCGAAGCCCGCCACGCGCGTGAAGATCCCGAGGATGAGCGCGAGTCCTCCGAGCGTCTCCACCACGGCGATCAGCGGCCCGGTCAGCCCGGGGAGCGGCACGCCCATGTGGGCGAAGGCATCCGCCACTCCGCTGAAGCCGAAGACGAAGACCTTCTGGCCGCCGTGCATGAGAAAGACGATTCCGACCACGATTCGCAGCACGGCGAGGCCGACATCCTGTTGTCTGGTCGAGGGGTCGCCATCGGTGGTGGGCATGGTTCGCGGGGAAGGTGTGGGAGGTCCGCCGATCGCCGAGTAACCGGTGTGGCGCATCGCGCCCAAATGTGCTGTCTCACACCCCTCGCGGCCAGACCGACTCTGTCCTTCAGCTCCGAGTCTGGAGGGCTGAAAGCGGAACGGCACCGAAGGGCCGAAGCCCCTCGGTGCCGTCAACCCCAGAGAAATGGATCGATCAGCGGAACTCGAACCCGCCCAGGAGCGAAAATCCGCGGTTCTTGGCGTCCGAGCCGTCCTGCACGTCCTGGAAGCCGTAGTTGTAGCGGCCCTGAACGGTAAAAGCCTGGTGGCCGACCGCGAACGCCACGCCGGCGCCGGCAACGCCACTCACGTCGAAGCGGTACCGCTCGTACCCCTCGATGCTGTCACAGCTCTCCGAGGCGCTTCCGCCCTGACCGCTGGCTTCCAGCGAGCAGCCGATCTGGTAGCCGAAGCTCGGGCCACCGACGACGAATGGGCGCACCTTCCCGTGGAGCGGGATGGTCCACCGCGCCAGAAGCGGCACCTGGATGTAGTCGAAGGCGATGGTGCCCTCGGCCGACACATTGCTCGAATTGATGCTGGCCCCTTGCTGCGAGTAGAGGATCTCGGGCTCGAGCCCCCAGCCGCCGACGAGGTGCACGTTCAGGGAGACGCCGGCCACCAAGCCGGTGCGCGTCCCGATGTTCGCCGACACGACATCGTTGCCCTTGAGGTCGGAGAAATTACCACCGACCAGAATGCCGAACGATGTTCCCACGTGCTGGGCGTTCGCGCTGCTCGCGAGCAGCGCAAGGGCGACGAGGGGAGCACCGATGAATCGCTTGGACATGTGGAGCCTCCGGAGGAGAATCGGTCTCCGCGTGAGCGCTGAGATGCCCGCGGAGAGGCGCGGCGACGGGACGTTCTGTGCGCGCGCTGTACACCTCACGAGTGAGCGGCAACGTGGTTACACCCGAAGAAAGTGTGGCCGCCGTATGAGCGCCGAACATTCGGGCGCAGAGCGAAAATCCGGCTGTGAACGATCGTATCGCTCCGCTGAATCATTTCGTTCCACGGGCGTGATGTGACATGTGACTCCGAGAGGAGAGAGTCGTGTCCAAAGATGAATGTCGAGCAGGTGAGCGCGCGGCACGGTGCGATGTCCGTCCATGTCGGCCGACAGGCGACAGCATTGCCGCGCTCACGCCGGTGCCGAGCACAGGGAGCCCCTATGCGCAGATCACATCCCGCCAAGTTCCGCTCGAGCGTACTCTCGCGCGCGCTCTCCGTGTTGGCGGTCGCCTTCGTGGCGGCCGCGTGCTCGAGCGACTCTCCCTCCGGCACCGGCACGCAGGTGGACCCAGGGCTCGGCGGTGCGTGGGCATTCTCGGCGACCATCGCCGACACGGCGCTCCATCTGGCCTGTCAGGAGAGCGGTCAGGCGACGCTCACCCAGGTAGACTCCGCCTTCTCGGGACGCGCCGAGGGCTCTACGACGTGCACCGCGCCCGGCGTGCAGTCCAAGGACACGCTCAGTCGCGTCCTTTATGACGGCACGCTGGCCGGCACGTCGTTGTCTTTCCTCGATTCCGGTGGCTGCACGTACACCGGTGCCAGGTCCGGCACCAACGCGCTCATTGGTGTCGTCCAGTGCCCGCTGTCGCTGGTCGGCACGATCGACACTCTCACCGGCACCTGGCAGGCCACGCGTTAGGCGCCTGCCAGGCGGCTGGGGCGGTGCTGGTTCGCCCCTAATCGCGCATCGACACAACCGGGTGCACGTTCTTCCCCCGCAACTTGTCGTTGAAGGCGGGGACGTCCTGCTTGAGCAGCTGGTCCACCTGCGTGCGGATCTTCGTCAGGCGGTCATGGAGCTCCCTGGCGACCTCCTTCGCCTGAGCGGTCGGCGGGTAGTCGGAGCTCCCGACATTCCGGGCGAGATAGGTGAGCTGCTCCACCAGCTCGGCCGGCCAGCGGACGCCGTCCTGCCCGCGCCCTGTGAGACGCATCTGATAGAGCTGGCGCTCGACCGCGACGAGCTTCTGCTCGAGTGAGTCGCTGGCGCTCTTCATCGCCGCCATGCTCGTGTCCTTGCCGGCCAAGGCCGTCAGGTCGACCAGCTGACGCCGCACGATCTCGAGCGCGTTGATCTGATCCACGGCGTCGTTCATGTCGGCGTAGACCCCGTTCAGCGTCTCCATCTGGTCGGCGATTCCCTGCTCGCTCCCTCCCGAGACCGGGTCCTTGAGAATCACCAGCGGCTGTGACTGTGTGACCCCGTCGTAGGAAAGGGTCACGGTGTATGTGCCCGGCGGCTCGAGGAGCGCGAATCGGCCGACGCCCGGGGCGGGGATCCCCGACGCCTTGACCTCGAACCAGTTGGAGTAGAGCGGGCTGGCGCGCACGATCGCCTCCTTCGTCCGCTCGCCGTGGAGATCCCAATACGTCCGGTTGAGTCCCGCCGTCACCGGGGCCTTGAAGGTCCGGACGACGGTCTTGGCGCCGTTCGTGATGGTGATGGTGGCGCTGTCCTTCTTCGTCGTGTCCGTCGGCGCCGTCTTCACCCAGAAGTTGATCGCCGCGCCCTCGTGGGGGTTCTCTCCGGTCACGATGTCATCCAACTCGGTGAACGGATCGGAGATGACGCGGAAGCGATACTGGTCGCGTGGCTTGAGGAGAGCCACCGGCTGCGACGCGAGGGCCGGCGTGAGCTGCTCGAGCGGCGTGATGTCGTCGAGGATCCAGAAGCCCCGGCCGTAGGTCGCGATGGCGAGATCGTGGAAGTGCGGCTGCATCGCCAGCCAGTAGACCGGCGCAGGAGGCAAGTTGTTCTGCAGGGGCTGCCAGCTCGCCCCGTCGTCGGCACTCACGTAGAGCGCGTTCTCGGCGCCGGCGAAGAGCAATCCGCGGCGCACCGGGTCTTCCTTGATCACGTGCATGTACGAGAGGGGCGACTTGGGAATGCCGTTCACGATCAGCGTCCAGGTCTTCCCGAAGTCGGTGGTCTTGTAGATCCAGGTGTCGCGATTGTTCTCCTGGTGGCCATCGACAGTGATGTAGGCCGTGCCGTCGGCGAAGCGCGACGGCTCGATGCTGCTGATGGTGAGCCACGGCGGCAGCTTCGGAATGTTCGCCGTCAGATTGGTCCAGCTGGCACCGCCATCGCGGGTCAGCTGCACGAGTCCATCGTTCGTCCCCGCCCAGATCTCACCCTTGGCGATCGGCGACTCGGCGATCGAGAAGACCACGTCCCCGTACTCCACCCCGATGTTGTCGGGCGTGAGGCCGCCCGAGATGCGCTGCTTTGTCTTGTCGTTGCGAGTGAGGTCGGGGCTGATGACCTGCCAGCTCATTCCGCCATCGGTGGTGCGATGGACGAACTGGCTGCCGACGTACACGGTGTTGTGGTCGTGGGGCGAGATAGTGAGGGGGAAGGTCCAGACGAAGCGATACTTCACGCTGTCGGCGGAGGTCCCGATCGTCGACTTCGGCCAGACCTCCACGTCATGAACGATGCCCGTGCGCACGTCGTAGCGCGTGACGATGCCGCCGACCGAGCCGGACCCCGACGCGCTCGACCAGACGAGGTTGGTGTCGACCGTATCCGGAGTCGCCCATCCACTCTCTCCTCCGCCGACCGAGAGCCATCGCCCGCGCCAGATGCCGCGGTCGGTGCCGAAGAAGGACTGCTTCGAGTTGCTCGGCCCCATCGCCGACTCGCCGTCCTGCTTGTTGCCATAGACGAGGTACGGGACACGGTTGTCGACCGTCACGTGGTACATCTGGGCGTTCGGCAGCTGGATGCGGAGCCACGTCTTCCCCCGCGTCGTGGTGATTCCGACGCCACCATCGTGGGCGACGATGAAGCGGTCGCCATTCGACGGATCGAACCAGATGTCGTGATGGTCGCCGCGCGGCACCTGCTCCGGTGGCACATCGATCATCGACTTCCCGCCGTCGAGAGTCTTGGTGAAATTGGACGCGAGGAAGTACGCCTCGTCGGCGTTGTCAGGCTCGACGCCCATCCGGCTGTAATAGGCCGTGCGCCCCATGGGCTGAAGGTCGTGGTTGATCAGCTGCCAGGTTGCGCCGGCATCGTCGGAACGGAAGAGACGCCCGGAGTCGGTTGGTGCTCCGTGCCAGGGCATCCCGTCCCCGGTCTCGATCTCCGCGTAGATGCGCTGCGGGTTGGCCGCGCTGATCCCAAGACCGACCTTTCCATATGGGCGCATGGGAAGCCCGTGGCCGACGAATCTCGTCCACGTCGTGCCGCCATCGGTGGACTTCCAGATGCCGCTCCCTGCGCCGCCGCTCTCGCGTCCCCACGTGTGCACCTCGATCTGCCAGGTGGCCGCGTACACGATGCGTGGGTTCGTGGGATCGAGGAGCACATCGATCGCGCCCGTGGAGTCGTTCACGAAAAGCACGCGATCCCAGCTCTTCCCGCCGTCCACCGTCCGGTAGATCCCGCGCTCCGGCTGCGGGCCGTACGCGGTTCCGAGCGCGGCAACAAGCACCCGGTCGGAGTTCGTCGGGTCGATGGCGATGCGGGCGATCCGGCCGGTGTTCTCGAGGCCGGCCCGGGTCCACGTCTTCCCCGCATCCGTTGATTTGAACATCCCCCAGCCGATCGAGATGTGGCTGCGAATGAACGACTCGCCGGTGCCGACCCAGACGACGTTGGGGTCCGACGGCGCGACGGCGACGGCGCCCACCGACGACACGGGCTGAGAGTCGAAGATCGGCGCCCAGTGCGCGCCGGCATCGGTCGTCTTCCAGAGCCCACCGCTCGCGGAACCGACATAGTAGACGTTCGGATTTCCCTTTACCCCCGCGGCGGAGATCGTGCGATTGCCTTCGGGCCCTATCGTCCGGAAGTGCAACGCGGTGAGCCTGCCGGTGTCAGGCAGCGCTCGATTCGTCTCTGGCGCCGGCTCCTTCGGCTTGTTCTTCTGCGCGTGCGCGATCGGTGCGATGGCGAGGGTAAGGGAGAGCAGCGAGAGTCCGATGTCCACTCTGCCGACGTAGCGCGGCATGGTGATCTCCTCGGTGGGGGTGAGGGGTGATGCTCTGCGCCCGAAGCCGAGGAATCATATGGACGCGTGTACACGCCCTGGCAAGTGCGCACGCGCAGACAGAGCGGCGAGGGCATCGGGGCGCCCTCGCCGCTCTGGACGCACTCTGTCGGCGCTCTACTCCTGAAGTGCTACTACCGGATCGACGCTCGTTGCCCGGCGCGCCGGCAGGTAGCTCGCGACCAGCGCCGTCGCTCCCAAAAAGACTCCTACGCCGACGAAGCTCACCGGGTCGGTGGCGGTCACGCCGAAGAGGAGACTCGAGATCACGCGCGTCATGCCCAGAGCGCCGAGCGCACCGAGGGCAATCCCCGCCAGCGCCAGCTGCAGCCCCTGCCGCACCACGAGTCGCAGGACGTCGGCCCGCTGCGCGCCCAGAGCCACGCGCACACCGATCTCTTGGCGTCTCTGTGAAACCGAGTAGGACAGCACGCCATAGACTCCGGCCGCGGCGAGGAGCAGCGCCAGCCCGCCGAAGATCGAGAACATCCACCCGAACAACTTGTACTGCCAATAGCTCAACCTTCTCACTTCCTCCATCGTCCGAATGTGGAACACCGGGAGCGCAGGGTCCGACGCCCTGATCTCTCCTCGCACAGCGGTGGTGACCGATGCCGGGTCGCCGCCCGTACGGATCGTCAGACCGTTGTTGCGCGGTACCAGAAACCGGTAGGGCAGGTACGCGCTCCCCTGGTCGTTCTTCTCGTTGAGATCCTGGTCCTTGATGTCCGGAATAACCCCGACGACGGCGATCCAGGGAGCAAGCGAGTCGTTGGCGAAACGGAATCGCTTGCCAAGCGGGTCCTCTCCCTTCCACAGCCGTGCTGCCAACGTCTGATTGATCACGGCAACGGGCGAGCTGTCCGCGCCCTCGGCGTCGGTGAGGTCGCGGCCCTTGATGACCCTCACGCCGAGAGTGCGGAACCAGTGCGCCGTGACCCCCGAGTAGAAGATGCGGGGTTCCTCTCCGCGAGCGGCGGGCCTCCCCTCTACGAGCACCGTCGACTCTCCGCCACCGCCATCGATAGCAATCTCGTTCGACACGGTCGCCGCCTGTACTCCGGGGAGCGCTTCGACCCGCCGGACGATGTCTTCGACCCGGCGCGCGCGGGCGCCGATCGAGTCGTAGCGCGGCCCGGGCAGATAGAAGCGCATCGTCATTAGGGGATGGCTGTCGAATCCGCCCTGCGTCCGCTCCAGGTTGGCGAAGCTCCGGACGAAGAGCGACGCGCTCACGAGGAGGATCAGCGAGAGTGCCACCTCCCCGACCACCAGCACGCTGCGAAGGCGACCGCGACGCCCGCCCGCGCTGCTTCCGCGCCCACCCTCACGCAGCGCTTCTTGCAGGTTGGCCTGCACCGCCTGCAGCGCCGGCGCGAGACCGAAGAGAAGGGCCGCGACCAACGAGATGCCCAGCATGTAGAGCAGCTCCCGCGTGCTGATCGACCAGTCGAGCCAGTAGGCCGGCTGGTTCTCCGCCGGGAAGGTGGTGTCGATGAGGTGCAGCCCCAGCATCGCGAAGGGAATCCCGATCAGCGCGCCTAACACGCCGATGATTGCGCTCTCGGTGAGCAGCTGCCTCACGATCCGGCGTCGCCCCGCGCCCAAGGCCGCGCGAATTGCGATCTCACGCGAGCGGACGGTCGCGCGGGCCAGCAGCAGGTTGGCCACGTTCGCGCAGGCGATGAGGAGCACGAAGCACACCGCGCCCATCGCCGCGAAGATGATCACCCGCTCGTCCTGCCCGATGAAGGACTCCTTGAGGGGGAGCACGAGAGGCTGCCAGCCCTCATTGTCGACCGGATACTGCTGGGTCAGACGGGCCGAGACAGCCGACAGATCGGCCTGCGCCTGCGCCACCGACACTCCGGGCTTGAGCCGGCCGACGACCAGATTGTCCTTCTCGTTCCGCCGGTCATCGTGGATCAACGGGACGACCGGCACCCAGATCGTTACCCGCGCGGGAAAGGCAAATCGCGGGGGCATCACCCCCACGATCGTGTGGGGAACGTCGTTCACATTGATGGATTGACCGACGATCGAGCGATCGCCGCCGAAGTGACGTTGCCAGACCTCGTAGCTCAGCAAGACGACCTGCGGGCCCCCCGGGCGATCTTCCTCCTCGCGAAATCCGCGCCCGAGGATCGGTTGGACGCCAAGCATCGGAAAGAGGTTCCAGCTGACGCCTCCGCCTTCGAGGCGCTCGGGTTCCTCTCCGCCGCCGATCGTGATGCTCCGCTGATCGGAGATTGCTAGCTCCGCGAAGCTCCGGGTCTGCTCCCTCCAGTCGCGAAAGTTGAGATAGGCTACGCCGCTTCGACCCGTGCCGGCTTTGGGCTGCGTCTCGTACAGGCCCATGACGCTCGCGTGGTCACGGGCCGGGAAGGGCTTGAGGAAGGCAGCGTTGACGATGCTGAACATCGTCGCGTTGGCGCCTATCGCCAGGGAGAGGCAGGCGACCGCGATGAGCGTGAAGGTCCGATTCTTCCAGAGGGTGCGAAGGGCGAAGCGGAGGTCCTGCAGGAAGGTCTCCATGGGCGCTCCAGAGAGGCGTCGCGACGACTGGTGGGCTCCCTACGTCCTATCTGGGCCGCGGTTTCGCGGCTGACATTCGGCGCCTCGACCCCGGCGTTCCCACTGGTACCAGGTCGCCCGTGGGCCGAAATTACGGCGGGCTCCGGCGGCCCAGCGTCGGGCCATTCGTCACGAGACGGGACATGGAAGCAAAGTTCGAGAACCGACTGGGTAGGACTGGGGCGACGCTCGCGCTCGCCGTGGTGTACTTCGTGGTGGCGCGCGCCAGCCTCCTGCTCGCCCTCCCACCAACCAGCGCATCCCCCGTCTGGCCGACCACAGGCGTCGGATTCGCGGCGATCCTGCTCCTCGGACCCTGGGCCTGGCGCGGCGTCGCCCTCGGTACCCTCCTCACGCACATGTCGATGGCGCTGGGCCATGGCGTCTCCCTCCCGGTGACGCTCTGGTCTTCGGCTGTGATCGCGATGGGGAACGCCGCTGAGATCAGCTTGGGCGGATACCTGGTGCGGCGCTACGCCGGCGGCGTCGACGTGTTCGACCGCGCCGAGCGAGTGGTCAAGTTCATCGTCTTCGCCTGCCTCCTCAGCACTGCGGTAAGCGCCAGCATCGGTTCGCTGACACTCACCACGAGCGGATTAGTCCCCTGGCGATTGGCCGGTCGGGTTTGGACGACTTGGTGGCTCGGAGATTCCGTGGGCGCGCTCGTGGCGACTCCTTTCATCGTCGAGTGGGTCCGTCTCTCGAAGCCGGTGCTCGACCTGAAAAAGCTGGCGGAGATCGCTCTCGGGCTCGCCGCCCTGGGTGTCGTGGCTCGCCTCGCCTTCTTCGACGACTACCCGGTCACGTACCTGCTCGCTCCCTTCGTCCTCTGGAGCGCCTTCCGGTTCGGCCAGCGTGGGGCGTCGACAGTGACGCTACTCATCGCGGCTGCCGCGACCTGGTGGACGATCGTGCAGCGCGGCCCCTTCGTCCGCGGCTCGCTCAACGAGTCGCTGCTCTTCCTGCAAGTCTTCGTCGGCGTCATCGCGGTAATGAGCATGATGGTGGCGGCGGTCCTGACCGAGCGGCGTGAGGCCGGCGCCGAACTCGCGACGTCGAACAGGATTCTGACCGAGCAGATCGCCGTGGCGCGTGATGCCCGGCTCGCCGAGGAGCGTGGGCGTGAAGCCGCCGCCGAGCTGGCGGCAGACAACGCGCGACTCTACACCGCCGAGTCGGAGGCGCGGTGGCGCGCCGAAGCGGCAGCGACCGAGGCGGATCGGGCGAATCGGGCGAAGAGCGAGTTTCTGGCGGTGATGTCCCACGAGCTTCGAACGCCGCTCAACGCCATTCTGGGCTACACGGACTTGCTGGCGAGCGAAGTGGTCGGGCCTGTGACAGAGCGGCAATCGGTCCAGCTGGAGCGCGTCCGGGCGAGTGCGCAGCACCTGATCTCGCTCATCGAGGGCGTTCTCACCATCGCGCGCGGGGACTCCTTGCGTGAGGAGCTGCGGATCGAATCGATAGACTCCCGGGAAATCGCCCGAGAGAGTGTGGCACTGGTCGAGCCGGCGGCGACGACGAAGGGGCTGCGGATCGTTCTCTCACTGCCTGACGAGCCTCACGTCATTCAGACCGACGCGACCAAGGCTCGGCAGATCCTCATCAATCTCCTCTCCAACGCGGTCAAGTTCACCGAGCGCGGCACGATAGCGGTCTCACTCGTGCGCGAGGGGCACACCCAAGTGTTCGAGGTGAGCGACACCGGAATCGGGATCGCCGAGGCATACCACGAGTGGATCTTCGAGCCCTTCTGGCAGGTGGATCAGTCGACGACGCGGCGCGTGGGAGGGACGGGGCTCGGCCTCGGCGTGGCGCGAAAGCTGGCGCGCCTTCTCTCCGGCGACGTGATCCTCACCAGCGAGTTGGGCCAAGGGAGCACCTTTCGCGTCCTTCTCCCCATCGGGACGCCCGAGTCGGCGGCCGCGCCCGCCTACACCTAGGCGCTCGCGGGGCGGGCGGAGCTCTCCGTACCCTCCTCCGAGTGAGCCACCTCCTCGATGTCTCTGGTGAGGAAGTAGCTCAGGAAGGTCCGGATCACGGCGATGGCGGCGAGCTGGCCCACATCATCCCAGGTGGGCGAGATCGCCGTCCGCAGGATGTCGGCGGCCAGCTCGAACTCCAGGGCGAGCACCAACCATCGCGCGAGGCCCATCCAGACCTCGCGCCGGCGACCGTGCTTCGCCCGACCCCCGTACGGGGGCTTGAGGAGCTCGGCCAGCGCCTCGAGCGCGCCGACGGTGATGAGAACGGCGGCGCCGAACTCGACGCCGAGGGCCACGGTGGTGGCGAACTGCCTGACGAAAGCTTCCATGCGCGCTCCCTCGCCGGTTGTCCGGAATGCGGATCAGGTCGTCTGCTTCACCCGCACGATGCAGCGCATGCCGACATGGCTCGTCGACGTGTCGACCGGCTCCGGAAAGCGCGCCGCCGGCCGGTAGCGTCGGCAGTAGTTCGGCGCGCAGAGATGCGAGCCGCCCTTTAGCACCTTGCGCGGGATCTTGATCTCCGGCTGCGCGGGGTCGTAGCTCGCCATCTCGCGGCCGCCCCGGGGATTATGGGGGATGCAACAGGCCTTGATCTGCTCGGCCGGGTGCCGGGGCTCGTACCAGTCGGTCGTCCACTCCCAGGTGTTGCCGATCACGTCGTAGAGGCCGTAGCCGTTAGGCGCGAAGGTCCCGACCGGTGATGTGAACTCGAACCCATCCTCCTCCCGGTTCTGCCAGGGGAATTCTCCCTGCCAGGTGTTCGCCATGAACCGCCCGCCCGGCATGAACTCCTCGCCCCAGGTGTAGGCGGCTCCCTCGAGTCCACCGCGCGCGGCGAACTCCCACTCCGCCTCCGTCGGGAGCTCCTTTCCCTCCCAGTGGGCGAATGCCTCGGCGTCCCCGAACGTGACATGGACGACCGGGTGCGAGTCGAGACCATCGAGTGAGCTCTCCGGCCCGCGCGGATGCCGCCACTCCGCGCCCTTCATGTACTGCCACCAGTTGGCAATGTTGCGCCGGTCCACCCTCCCGGAGGGCTTCACGAACACGAGGGATCCGGCGTAGAGCATCTCCGGCAACGCCCCCGGATAGTCCTCGGCCCTCGGTGGGATCTCGGCGAAGGTGACGTGGTTCGTCGCCTCCACGAACCGCGCGAAGCGCTCGTTCGTGACCGGACGCGCGTCCATCCAGAATCCGTCCACCTCGACGCGATGGACCGGCGCTTCCTCGGGATAGTGTTTGTCGGATCCCATGGCGAAGACGCCGCCGGGGATCCAGACCATACCGGGGAAGGGTGGATCGCCTGGTGCCTGACGAGTCGGCGCCTCTGCCGGCGATGCGATGGGGAGGCCTGTCTTCTGGGTCACGTCGCGCTCATGGGATCAGTCGTCTCTCCTCGAGCGGGCTCATGCTATGGACACCCGCACGGACTGGAAGCTTGCGACCAAGGATCGATCCTTCGCCAGGGGCGATCTCGATCAGGCAGCTAGTGATCGGCCCGCCAACGGGCCGTTGCGCCAATCGCCGATCGCGGGCCAGTATTGACCGCCTGCATCTCTGCGGCGAGAAAGTCGCCAACCGCGTTCTCGGAGCATCGACCGATGAGCGATCCCTCACCCAAGCCTGCTAGCCCGGCGCCGCCCCAGTCACTCCCCGACGCCACCGCTCTTGCCGTCGACAGAACTCGCCTGGCCCACGACCGGACGATGATGGCGTGGATTCGCACCGCCACGTCGATGATCAGCTTCGGATTCACGATCTACAAGTTCTTTCAGGAGCAGCGTGAGGTCGCTCACCTGGGGGAGTCGCATCGCATCTTCGGATCTCGCGAATTCGGGATGCTGCTCGTGGGTCTGGCGATCGTCTGCCTCGTCCTGGCGACCATTCAGCAGCAGCGCGACATGAAGATGCTCAGGGAAAAGTACGGGATTCAGTACCGCTCCCTGGCGACCCTCCTCGCGGGTCTCCTCGCCATCGTCGGGGTGATCACTTTCCTCGCGGTCGCATACCGGGTGTGATACAGAGGCCCGACGCGCGGCCTTCCGCGTCAGAAGCTCGAGGCGAAGCGGTAGCCGACGATGAAGGTGATGTCCTTGTAGGAGATAATGGAGCCCTCGGCGAGCACCGGCGTCCCCTCGGGCACGTTCCCACGGTTCTCCGGCTGCGTGAAGCTCCCGAACCCGATGTCCGTGCCCAACACAAACTCGTTGCGCCCGAAGCCGAACGAGACGCCGCCCGTGACGTGCGTGATGTTCCACCGGGACAGGGCCGCGTTGTTGACCTCACTTGTCGCTGAGCTCTGATCGGTTCGGAAACTCCCGTAGGCGCCCCACGCCCCGCTGAACTTGTGCTCGAAGGCGCCGCCGGCGTTGAACACCGAGTTCAGCTTCTCCACCACCTGACCAGTCACCTGCGCTCCCCCGGTCTGCGGAGTGAACGGCGCCGGGTCCAGGATCGCGTTCTGATCGACGGGGGCGAACCATTCGCCGGCAACGTGTATCGTGCTCGGCGTCACGGAGTCGCCGAACGTGAACGACCCGCCGAAGCCCACCGAGGCGCCCGATTTGTAGTTGGCGGTGAGGTTTTGCTGGAAATTGTTGGCGATGTAAGGCGGAGTGGGTCCATTCCCCGCGATTCCCTGATCCACGCCGTTGATGTTGCGCACGACCTGCCCACTTCCGAAGAGGCGTCCACTCGGGGTCGTGATCGTCAGGCCGGCGCTCCACCGAGGGTATTGGACGCTCATCCCCAGCTTCGCCAGGATTCGCCAATTGGAGTAGGAGAAGGAGACGTCGCGTCCCTCGTAGGCTGCGGCTCCAGCCGCATTCAATGCGGTGATCTGCGACTCGAGCCGCCCGTCCTGACTGCGAACGGCGAAGAAGGGGGTGATGCCGACACCGATGTGCGGCGTCAGCACGCGCGCATAGGAGAATCCGGCCCAGTACTCGCTCAGGTTCTCGACCAGGTGAACGTCGCCCGCGGCATACGGAAGATTCCCGACGCCGAAGAGTGTGTCGATGGGAAGGCCATGCCCCTGGACGTCCACGTTCGCGCTGTAGCGCGACAGCACGGAGTAGGCGAAGCGATTCTTGTCCGAGCTGCCCAGAGAGAGCGCACCCGCAAAGAGGCTGGGCACAGCGTTGAGCCCCGAGGAGGTAAGGTCCTTCGACCCGCCATCCGCGTTCTTGTAGGTGATGCTGGTATATCGATAGGCATTCCCGGCGACAGCCAGCTCCTTCGTTGCTCCGAATGTGAGCGCGCCCGGGTTGTAGAAGACGGCGCTGATGTCCACCTGGCTGCCGATCACCAGCCCGCCGAGGAGCTGGGCGCGTGTGCCGTAGGTTTCCTGCCAGTAGTGGGCGTCCTGTGCGAGTGCGTTGTGAGGCGTTAGGCCAGCGAGCAGGAAAAGAGCGGCAAGCCTAGCCCACAGAAATCGAGGCGGCCGATTCCTGGGGACCCGAGGCGCCCGGTCGGTGCGTGGGACGCACGCGATGCCGTGCACCACTCTCCGTGTCGACACTTTCACCTCCCCGCTCAGGTCGCCTGCTGTATCTTTCCCAGCGGCAATATTGGCCTTTCCCTCGCGCGAGCGCGATGGGGTGGCCCGGCGCGGTCCGTGTGCGCGTCGATACACACGGGTAGCGGCCTCACCCTTCCTCTGCTGACGGCATGACTCGACCGCGCTCCCTGGACCAGAAAGACGACTTGGATGGTCGGACCGTGCTCATCACCGGCGCCTCGCGGGGCATTGGCCGCGAGTCGGCGCTGATGCTCGCGCGGATGGGCGCACGCGTTGTGGTGGCGGCACGGAATGCGGACCGCGGGAGTGGGGTGGTGAAAGAGATCGAGCGGAACGGAGGGAAGGCCGAGTTCCTGCTCATGGACATGGCCTCCTTCGCTTCCGTGCGGAGCGCCGCCGAGCGTCTCGCCTCATCGGCGAGGGCGCTCGACGTGCTCATCAACAATGCCGGCACCGTGTCGCGCGAGCGACAGCTGACCGTCGATGGCCACGAGCTGACCTGGCAGACCAACTACCTGAGTGGCTTCCTGCTCACCCAGCTTGTCATGCCGCTCCTCGAGCGGGCAGCAAAGCCGCGGGTGGTGAACGTCAGCTCCGTCGCACACAAATCGGGGCAGATCGATTGGGACGACGTCGAGCTCGCGCACGGATACCGCGGCTTCAAAGCGTACGCGCAGACGAAGCTGGCGCAGATCATCTTCACCCGCGAGCTCGCGCATCGAAAGCCGAAGGTGGCCACGAACGCCGTTCACCCCGGCGCGATCGCGACCGACATCTGGCGCCCAGCGCCCTATCTCTTTCGGTTGATGATCAAGCTCACCTGTCCACCGGCCGCCGTCGGAGCGAAGCCGGTCGTCCGACTCGCCGCCGATCCGGGGCTGGAGGGAGCGACCGGCCGCTACTTCGACCGCGAGCGCGAGGTCGAACCTGCACCCCAGGCGCTCCGCAACGCCGATGGCGCCCGCCTCTGGGCTATCTCCGAGAGGGCGACCGGCCTCCGCTCTGACTGACGTTTCGGTGACGCGCACCGAGGCGGCTGCGGGGCCGCCGAGTCGACCATCATCATGCGCCGCGCAGCGTCGCCGCCGGATCGACCCGCATGGCTCGCTGCGCCGGGATGAGAGTGGCCGCCATCGCGCAGGCGACGAGAATCGCCGCCGCGGCGAGAAAAGTCGTGAGGTCGAGCGGGGCGACACCGAAGAGGAGGCTGGAGAGGGACCGGGCGAAGGCCACGGCGGCCCCGAGGCCGATCACCAGGGCGATGAGCGCGGTCCGCATCCCCTGCGAGAGGACGAGCACGAACAGGTCACGCCGCTGAGCGCCGAGCGCCGCTCGCACCCCGAGCTCGCTCGCCCGCATCGTCACGGCGTAGGCCATCACACCGTAGACGCCGATCGCCGCGAGCACGAGCGCCAGGAGTGCGAAGGCGGACATCAGCCAGAGGGGGAGCCGACGGCCGGCGAGGCTCTCGTCCACCACCGTCGTCATCGTCCGCAGCTCGGTGATCGGCACGTTCGGGTCGATCGCGCGTAGCTCTCGTCGCGCCGCCGATGCCACGGCCACCGGGTCATCGTACGTGCGCGCGACCACCGTGCGCCCGGCCCACGTGTCCTGCCGCGCCGATACGTAGGCGGTGGGGAGAACGTCGCCTGCGGCACCATCCTGCCTAACGTCACCCACCACGCCGACAACCACCGCCCACGGCTGGCTGGGGTCGGGCCCGAGCCTGACGCGAGCGCCCACGGCCCCGCCACCGGGCCAGAAATGGCGCGCCGCCCCTTCGCTCAGGATGACGGCCGGCGTCGCTTTCTCATTGTCTTGCTCTTCGAACGACCGTCCCTCGCGCAGCGGGATGCCGAGCGCGCGAAAGTAGTCGTCCGAGACGCTGTTGTAGCCGACCGCGGGAAGCTGCCCCGGGGGCACATCGCGGCCATAGATGTCGAGCGCCGAGCGCGCGCCGCCCTCGGTCGGGATCGCCCCCGTCGAGCCGACCGCGACAACACCGGGAAGGGCGCGCAGCCGTTCGTGCAGCGCCTCGTAGAGCGCGATCACCTGCGCGGCCGAATCGTACTTCGTCCCGCGGAGCTCCACGCGGAAGGTGAGGACGTGCTCCGGGCGAAAGCCGAGGTCCACGGCGCGGAGACGCGAGAGGCTGCGCGCCAGGAGACCGGCGCCGATCACGAGCACCACCGCGGTCGCCATCTGCGCCACCACCAGCGTGGCCCGCAGCCGCGATCGCGCCGGCCCCCCGGTGAGGCCGCGCGACTCCTCGTGAAGTGCCTGACGAGAGGCGAGGCGGCCTCCACCGCGCACGGGGATGAGACCGAGGACGAGCCCCGTTATCGCCGTGATGCCGCAGGCGAAGGCGAGCGCGCGTCCATCGACCGCGACCGGCCCCATCGCCGGGAGGGCAGGCCGGGCCAGAGCCACGAGCGCCTGCGTCAGCCGGACGGCCAGGGCGACGCCGAGGAGTCCGCCGGCCAGGGCGAGCGCCATGCTCTCCGCGAGCACCTGACGGGCGAGGCGACCGCGTCCAGCGCCGAGCGCCGCGCGCACGGCGAACTCGTGGCGACGGGCGAGGCCGCGTGCCACCAACATCCCGCCCACATTCGCGCAGGCGATGAGCAGCACGAGACCGGCCGCTCCCATCAGCACCAGAAGCGGAGCGCGAACCGGGCCGGCGAACGAGGCCCGGATCGGGACCGCCACGACGCCGATCCCGGTGTTCGATTCGGGGTAGCGTTGCTCGAGATCGCGCGCGATCGCAGCGAGATCCGCGCTTCCGGCGGCCACCGTCCGCTGCGGTGCGAGGCGTCCGATCATTCCGAGGTTGCGGAACTTCCGGGCGCGATTCGCGTCGTCGAGCAGTGGCGCGAGGCTTCGCGGCATCCAGAAGTCAGCCTCGCGCAGCGGTGAGATGAAGCCGGCTGGCATCACCCCGACGACGGTGCGCGGATAGTCGCTCATGATGATGCGACGCCCGACGATGCCGGGATCTCCGCCAAAGATGCGCTTCCACGCCGAATGGCTGAGGACGACGACCGCTGCGGGAATGAGAGAGTCGTCGCCGGTGACGAAGGTGCGCCCGAGGAGCGCGCGTGTCCCGAGCACGTCGAAGAAGTTCGCGGTGACGCCCAGTCCGGTCATCCCCTCCGGGCGATCGGGGCCGACGTAGGTGTAGTCGGCCCAGGTGAAGGCCGCGAGATCCTGGAAGGTGCGTTGGCGCCGACGATAGTCGACGTAGTCGCCGGCGGCGACCTGTCCCTCCTGGATCCCGTCAGGCACGTCGGTGCCGTAGATGCGCACCACGCGGTCCGGCTCCCGGTAGGGGAGGCTGGCGACGAGCACGCGGTCCACGACGGTGAAGACGGCCGTGTTGGCTCCGATGCCGAGGGCGAGGGTGAGGAGCACAACTGCGAGAAACCCGGGAGCGCGCGCCATCGTGCGCCAGGCGTGCCGGAGGTCGACGCCCAGGTCCTCGAGCCACTGCGTGCGCCGAAGGAGCGCATCGCCGCGCCGGTCGAGCGAGGCGCAGTAACGCCGGGTGTAGTCCAGATCGCCGAATTCCCGAACCGCCTCGCGGCGCGCCTCTCCCTCGGACATCCCCGTCGCCATCAGCTCTCGCGCCCGCATCTCCACATGGAAGGTGAGCTCGTCGTCGATGTCCGCGCTGATCCGCGCGCTGCTGCGCCAGGGAAGTCGGAGGCGGCGCCGACGCTCAGACATTCGAGTCGCTCCTCACGCCGGAGCCAGGACCTTGGAGACCGCGGCGGCGTATTCCCGCCAGGAGGCTGTTTCCTGGCGCAGCTGCGTGCGACCCCGCGGCGTGAGCTCGTAGAACTTCGCCCGCCGGTTGTTCTCCGATGCGCCCCACTCGGCGGCGATCCATCCCTGTCTCTCGAGGCGGTGGAGCGCTTGGTAGAGGGCGGCGCCCTGGATGGCGACTACGCCCCCCGACCGATCGCGAATCCACTGCGAGATCGCGTAACCGTGCATCGGCTGCCATGCCAGCGTTCGTAGAATCAGGACATCGACCGTTCCGGGCAGGACATCGAGCGCGGCGCGCGCCATGGAAGGTCTCCAGTCACTTGGTGACTGGAACGATAGAAACCCTGAGTCGGACGCGTCAACCCGCCGCGATGTCAGAGGTTCGACAGATCGGGCTGGGTTCGGGCGATCGCGATCACGGAGACCCGGCGGTGGCTGCGGGACTCGCCGTCCCCCCTCCGGTACCCGCCAGAACGATCCCGTTGAAGAGCAGCTTGAACGTGCCGTGCGGCTGACCGCGGAAGGTGATCTCCGGACCGAAGAGGTAGATGTGCCCCTTGCCGTAGGGGGCGTCGACGACCGCCGCGCCCTGGGCAAGGTAGCTCTGGCCGAGGGCCCACCCACTGCGCAACGGACGCCCATCGGCGAACCAGAGTGCGGCACGGACGCCGTTGTCGACCGCGCCCGGGGTCAGGCGCCAGACCGGATCGTCGTCGAAGAAGACGTCGACCCATCCATCGCGGCCGACACCGGCCGCCACGGGGTCGTCGTCGTCAACGCGCGCGCGGAGAACAGAGCCGGGCACGTAGAAGCGATCGCGCGGGAGCGGCTTCCACTGGCCGCCGCTCATTTCGACCAGCTGGCTCTCTATCGCGAGGCCGAGGTGATAGGCGAGGTTGCCGCTCGAACCGATGGTGAGCACGGTCCCTCCCGCCTCGAGGAACTTCTTGATCTGCGGCACGGTCGTGGCGACCGTCACCTTCCCCAGTCGCGGCCGGAACTCCGCCGGAATCGCCTCCGGCTTCACCGGTCCGCGGCCGAAGAACTCCTCTTCCACGGAAGGACCGGCGTGGTCGGTGCGTGGGATCGCCCCGCTCGGAAAGAGGAGCACATCGAACTTCCGTGCCAAATCACCGGCATCCAGCTGGGGCGGATACACGATCTCGTAGGGGAACTCGTACTGCTCGAGGAGCCACCGCACCCACCCGCTCGGGATCGATCCACCGTACTGATCCCACAATCCGATGCGCACCGGGCGCAGCTTCAACAGTCGGCCGGTCGGCTTGCCTGACGCGGCGTCGAACGACACTCCCGTCGCCTGCGCCAGCTGCTGCAGCGTCGCCGTGGAAACGCCGCGGGGGATGTAGAAGGTGCCCGCAGGATAGGTACGCTTGTCCGCCGTGAAGGAGTGCTCTACCCAGTAGACGTCGCTGTTGGCCTTCAGGAGGCGATTCACCGCGAGAAAGGCGTCGTTGGTCGCGTGGCTCAGATACCACCCGCTATTCGACCGCGCCACCGTACCGGGCGGTGGCGGAATGACCTCGGTGATGCGCTCGGTCGGCGCCTCGAAGCCGTCGAGAATCCGGTCGAACGAGACGCCCATCTGATAGGCGAGGGTCCAGCCGGCGTTGTCGTACGGGGCTCGCGGTGGCCCGCCCGGGTACTGCAAGTCGTTAGGATGATCCTGCGGCTCGAGCATGTCGAGGATGTGCGGCCGGAAGGCCTGGGCCGTCCGAATGACGTAGCTCCCCGCCGGATAGGACTTCCCGCCCACCGTGAACGCCTTGGTCGCACGGTCGATGTCGATGCCGCCGCGGATGAGCGCGTTGACGAACTTCGTGGCCGTGAGGAAGTCGGGCTGGTCGCTCGGGATGATGTAGCCGCGGGGATCGCGCGCCTCGGGACGACGGAGCATCGCGTAGTACTCCGGCGGCACGGGGCTGCCGAAGGGGTTGAGTGCCGCCATCAACCAGTCGGGGACGTCCGCAGACTGCGCCGTGGTCCGCTCCCGTCGGACACGCGCCACAACGCTGTCGATCTCCGACGGCGTCGTCGTCCAGCTGTCGCGGCTCCCGCGCTCGATCGAGTGGCGGCCCATGAGATACATGTTGTAGAGCAGCGTCTCGCGATAGCGCGACGCTACATCGAGCACCGCGCGGTTGGCGGTGAGCGAGTACTCGATCGATTGATGGAAGTGCCAGGCCTGCGGGGCGATCGGGAAGGGGAGATCGCCGCGCGGAAGCTGGTTCTGCGGAACGAAGGGAATCTGGATCGGCGTCGGATCGCCGATCGTCTCGGTGAGAAGCCCGATCTGGTTGTGGAAGTACACCATGGTGCGCAGCCCGCCGTTCCACCACGTCGAGTAGCTCGACCCCGACCGCATGGTGACGCCCGGCTTCCCCTCGGCCTCGAAGCGCGCGTGCATCGCCGCCCCGACCAGATCGAGCTCCATCGGGACGAGGGGATCGAAGAAGTAGTTGAACGGATCGCGGAAGGGGGGCGCGAACATCACGGTGCCGGCGGGCCCGGTCTGGTGATGGTTGTACACGATCTGGGGAAACCACTCGCGGTAGAGCACATGGTTGATCGCCTGCGTCTCAGGCTGATTCGCCATGTAGAAATCGCGGTTGTTGTCGTGTCCGATGTATTTCTGGTAGAGGCGGGGGAGCCAGGCGAGCGACCGCTGCGTCGTGTCCGGGGTTCGGTTGTACCAATTCGAGACGAGCTCCATCCCGTCAGGGTTGACGAGGGTGCACAGGACGATGTCGTCGGACAGGAAGCGCTGCGTCTCGGGGTCGTCGCGACTCAGGAGCTCGTAGACGGTCTCGATGAGCTGTTGCGCGCCGAGTACTTCCTCGGCGTGGAGTCCTCCGTCGATCCAGACGACCGCTCGCCCCTCCTGCGCCAACTTGTGCGCTTGGTCATCCGTCAGCCGCTCGGCGTGCGCGAGCGTCGCGGCGATCTCTCGGTACCGGTCGAGCTTCGCAATGTTCGCCGGGGACGAGATGACGAGGGTCCACATCGCCCGCCCTTCGGCCGAGGTGCCAATGCGCTCGACCTTGAGCCGGTCGGACTCGGCGGCCAGTCGCTTCCAGTACTCGTCGAGTTGGGTGTAGTTGACGAGGTGGTAGTCGGCTCCGATGTCGAAGCCGAACTGCTCCCGCGGACTGGTGATGTGGGTTTGCGCTCGCAGGGAGAGGGGATACCACGGGAGGAGAATCGCGAGCAGGGCGAGTGCGCGACGAGAGCGAGAGAGGCCGATCGCGTTGTCGGCGTTCATGGCAGTCTCGGGAAGGGGGGAGGTGAGGCGGTGGGGTGAGGGGGAGTGGGCGCGTTCGGGGAGCCCAGTCGCTTGAGGGTGGGGGGAAATCTCGGACGGCGCGCGCGATCACGCGACGGTTGGGTCTGGCTGGCCTGGGCGGACGCGGCCGTGGCGCGAGCCCTCCGCCGGGGGACCCACAGCGGTCGAAGCAGAGGGGACCTTCTTGACGTCGGGCCCCGGAACTTTCATTCAAGTTTGAAGTAGAACGCGCCATGGTTCTTCGGCGCGACGAGCCCTCCACTCCTCCTGCGCACTCCGCGAACGGGGTGCGACCCGGGGCAACGGCATTCGAGAGCGCGGTGCTCCCGCATCTCGACGCCGCTTACAATCTCGCGCGCTATCTGATGCCGACCCGCGCCGACGCCGAAGACGCCGTGCAGGAGGCGTGTCTGCGGGCGCTCCGCTACTTCGCCACCTTCCGCGGAGAAAACCCTCGAGCGTGGCTGCTCGCGATCGTGCGCAATACCTGTCATACGCTGCGACGCCGCTCGCTGAGCTCCGCCCTCACTGTCGGCCTCGACGACGAGCCTAGCCGGGTCGAGCTCTGGGCCCCCGATACCGCGGTGGGGTTCGAGCGGAACGAGGAGCGGCTCCGTCTTCGCCGGGCGATTGACGCTCTGCCCGCCGAATTTCGGGAGGCGCTGGTGCTTCGCGAGCTCGAGGGCTGCTCCTACAAGGAGATAGGAAGGATCACGGGCGTGCCGATCGGCACCGTCACCTCCCGCCTGGCTCGCGCTCGAACACGCCTGCAGCGTCTCCTCAAGCCGACGCCGGACCGCCGGCACTGAGGGCCCGCGCGAGCGGGGCTTTCTCCTAGCTGCGCCGGAAGGGGCCGGCGAGCCCCGATGCCTCTCCGCAGAGCGGACAGGGCTTCCGCGTCTGCTCCAACCACTGATGGCCCCGCGCGCACCGGTACGTCGTGCGATAGATGTTGGGGTCGTGCTCGTGCACGAGTCCCCTCTCGTCCGTGTGAGGCTGCCAGGCGAGGGTGGAACCGGCGCGCGAGACGATCGTTACGTCGCTTGTTATGCCTTGCGCCGCACACGACGGGCAGTTCATACCACTCGGCGATCGAGGTGAGCGACCGCATGGGGCGCCCCTACGGGGCGTCGCCCACGATCCGTAAGGATGCTCCAAGACGCTCGCGTGCGCGGGCCCGCGTCATAGATTGACGACCGCGACGCGGCCTCTCCTCGGGAGCCCGGCTCTCCCCAAACGTTCCGGAGCAACTCGTGCTCGACGCGCATAAGCTGATTCGTCGATTCCGTGTGACCGATGGGAAATCGTTCAAGCTGAGCGACTACGATCCTGGCGCGGCACCCGGCCGCGCCGTGAAGAAGAAACAGGACGACCTCCTGGCGGCAAGTGTGGCGGCTCTGAGCGAGATGCAGGAGAAGCTCTGGGCGCAGGATCGCTGGTCGCTCCTGATCATCCTCCAAGCGATGGACGCTGCCGGTAAGGACAGCGTGATCAAGCACGTGATGTCCGGCGTCAATCCCCAGGGCTGCGAGGTCTACGGCTTCAAGGCGCCGTCACCGGAGGACCTCGATCACGACTTCTTCTGGCGCGCCGCGTCGCGTCTGCCGGAGCGTGGCCGCATCGGAATCTTCAATCGCTCGTACTACGAGGAAGTCCTGGTCGTTCGCGTCCACCGCGACCTGCTCCAGAGCGAGAAGATCCCAAAGCGCTTGGTGACCGATCGAATCTGGGAGGAGCGGTTCGAGGACATCAACGGCTTCGAGCGGTACCTCGCGCGCAATGGGACCGCCATCTGCAAGTTCTTCCTCAACATGTCGAAGGACGTGCAACGGAAGCGCCTGCTGGCCCGGCTCGAGGACCCGGCGAAGAATTGGAAGTTCGACATCTCGGACGTGCACGAGCGCGAGCACTGGGATGAGTACATGGCAGCGTTCGAGGACATGATTCGCCACACGAGCAGCCCCGAGGCTCCCTGGTATATCGTTCCAGCGGACAAGAAGTGGTTCGCCCACGTGGTCGTAGCAACCGCCATCGTCGACGCGTTGGAGCGACTCGATCTCCACTTCCCGACGGTGAGCAAGGCGCGCAAGCGCGAGCTGGCGTCGATTCGCAAGGCGCTCTAAGCGCGGACGCGCGTGTATTGCCGACCGTCTGTCGGGGAGCACCACCTTGCTCACCTCCCCCGCGACGGCCAGTTTCCTTTGGCGGGCGCGCGGAGCTTCGGGCGCTCAACGGTTCGGCGTGGAGCCGGCGTAGATTGTGGTGTAGGCGCCCGTGTAGATAATGAGTGTGTCGCAGGCCGTCGGCGTCAGCGCCGCGGCCCGCAAACCCCTGCGGAGCATCACGATGCAACTTCCGAATCTCATGGAGCTGATCGGCAGCCACGCCGACAGCTTGACCGCCGAGCTCCTGGCCGACATCTCGAGCAACCCGCGGACCCTCTACCTTCACGGAGTGCCGAACGAGGAGCTTCGCGACCGCGTCCACGACGTATATCAGCATCTCGACCGCTGGCTGGGCGAGGGGGATGAGTCGAAGATCGATGCTGCGTACGGTGCCGTCGCGGCACGCCAGCAGGAGCATGGCACGCCCCTCTCGGAGCTTGTCTACGCGCTGATTCTCGTCAAGCAGCATCTCTTCAGCTTCATCCGCCGGAACGACCCCGCCGACACTGCGATGGAGAAGCAGGTCTTGAGCGATCTGACCTTCTCGCTCGATGCCTTCTTCGACAAGGCGATCTACCACGCAACCAAGGCGTACGAGAAGTCGGCGATCGATCGGGCGATTCGGGGCGCGAGCCTCTCGCCCGACGTGTCCGCACGGGTGCGGGAGTCGACCCGTCGGCCGGGGTAGCCGGAGTCGCGCCGGCCTCACCTCCCGATGCACGACGCGCCGCGACTCCCTGGTCGCGGCGCGTTGTCGTTAGGTGGCCCGGTGCGGCGAGTCGAGGCGGCGGAGTTCCGCCGCTCGCGTCACATGGCCGATGGCAGCGTCTCCATCACTTGGCCGGCCACCTCGTTCACTCTCTCCTGTGACGGAGCTTGATCGGGGACATCTCCCTTCACGATGCCCCGCCAGGCCAGCTTCCCGGTGTGGTTCTCGACCAGGTCGATCACGACGCCACCGACCGTCGTCTCGATCGGATGTGTGGTGGTCGTCGACATCCCGACGCCGACGCCACCGTACCCCCACCCATAGCCCCACCCCGGGCCGGCCGCCATCCCAGTCGTGGTCGACTGATACGACACCTCGGTCTTCGTCCCGATGTAGTAGCGAACGAAGAAATTCGCCGCCGCAGAGTCCGTCGTGAGCTTGTACCCCTTCGCCGCCATTTGCGCGTTGATCGCGGTCTGGATGCGCTGGTGGATGATGTCGTTCTGGATCATCGCCGAGCCGCCGGTGGTGTGAGTCACGGCGGCGCCACCGGCCCACCAATACGTGGCGCCTTTCGGAATCGGGATCGTCTGATCGCGATCGCTGCTGATCTCCGGCCCGCACGCCACGAGGGCCAGTGCGAGCGCGGCGATGCCCACCCGGACGGCGGTACGCGAAGGGGCAGAGTTGACGCGGGAAAACATGACAACCTCCACAAGTTCTAAGTAGCGCACCTGACGCGAAGAGCCAGCGACGGTGCTGGCCGTGAAACGCTCTCCCGTGCGCGGAACGATCGAGCCGCGACAATTGTTCCACCGGGCTACGATGAAAGTTCCAGCTTGATCATGGCCCCCGCCCGAGTGAATGGCAAGGCGCGCCCGCAGCCCGCTCGCGGGCGTCGATTCCAACGTACGTGAGGCTCCGTCTGCGATCTAAGTGCTGCGGTCGAGCGTGCGATGTGTTACACTACCCACGGTCTTACACCCTGGAGAGTCAGGCGTGTTAGGGTACGTGACCGGTGACATGTACCGTCAGCGCAAGCCGCGACCGCTCTTCCGCATTCCGGAGACGGTGAACGGTCTGTATGACATGGCGGTGCTCGAGCACGACCGGCCGGCGGTCATTCACAGCGCCGAGCAATTCGGGTGGGCGCAGATGCCTGACTGGCGGTCCGATCGCCAGATCCTGCGGATCGCGCTCTACTGCTCCGAGAAGCTCCATCTCGAGGCGCCCGAGCGGGTCGCGATCGTCGGTCAGGCGCACCCCTTCTGGTGCCACGCGGAGTTCGCGCTCCTCGCCCTTCGCGCCGTTCCGGTCGGGATCGAGCACGATGTGTCCGATGAGCTGCTCCGAGAGACGTTGGCGTCGAACGACGTGCGTGTCGCCTTCGCCACCGACGCAGCGAGCGCGAGCCGGCTCCACGCGGCACGCGCACACCTGCCGCGCCTCGCGCACATCATCGCACCCGACGTCGTGTCCGATGACGCTCAGGTGACGACGCTCGCGGCGCTCTTGGATCAGGCGAATGTGCTCGACACGGCGGAGCGCGCATCGAAGGTGCGGGAGCTCATGCGATCGGCCACCGTCGACGATCCGTGCGGCGATCACGTGCGCTCAGCGGCGCATGGCGCTCCGGGCGTCGTCCGCCTGACGCAAGGCGAGGCGATGGTGCGGGCGAAGGATCATCTGGCGCGCTTCGCGGCGCGGGCCGGCGACGTGACCTACGTGGCCGGCGACCGAGTGACGATGACGAGCCGCCTGGCGACGTACGTGTATGTCGGCGACGGCCGCACAACCCTGGCGTACGGCACTCGCGGCAAGTCGGCCGAGGAGATGCGGACGCTGCGGCCGACTGCCTTGCTCGCTTCCCCGGAGTTCCTGGAACAGATGTGGCACGACGTGACGGATGGGCGCCCCAACATCATGAAGGCGACACCGGGCCTGGCGCGGCTGGGGAGCGGCGCGCGAGCGCGAAAGATGCAGAGGGTCTTCGCTGAGGCGACCGGCGGCCGTGTGCGCTGCATCGAGCCGACCGACGCTCTCCCGGAATCACTCAGCGCGGCGCTCGCTCAAGTTGCGCTCTTGCTCGACCCTGCCGGCGGCCCGCCGCGTAGGCCCGGCGACGCGCGCACGCGGCGGGAGGTTGGCGAGGTGACCATCGGGTCCACTCGCTTGCGGGCCGAGGTTCGGTGAGTTTTACTATTGCCTGAGCGTCCGAAGGTCCCGGCCGTAACGGAAGTCGCGCCAGTTCTCGCTGAGACTGTTCAACGACGGAGGTTCGGATGGAGATCATGAGCGACACCCTGCGCACAGTTGGCGAGCTCGGCTGGAATATGTTCCAGGCCATCAATACGCGGGTGCCGGAGACGCCGGGGGTCTCCCCGCCATGGGCGCCGGGGCCTCTGCTCAAGAGCCATCAAAGGACACACCCGCCGCTCGGCTTCCCGCGTCAGACAGACTCGCTCTGCCCGCGGTGCGTGGTCGAGGTGCGCAACGCGATCATCCGCGGTGAACGCCAGCTCTCGGAGCTCGTCAAGGGTCATCCCGGAGAGATCAAGGCTACGCTCGTGGAAGAGGGGAACCGGATCTACATCCGCAAGCACTGCGAGAAGCACGGGCCCTTCGAGGATCTTCTCTCGGTCGACTCCGAGTTCACCCGCATCATCGAGCGGCGCTATCCGGGGCGTGACTTCGCCACCAAGGGTGATTCACACGTCCATCGCCACGGCACATCGACGATCAAGTTCGGACGCGGGGCGGTGCTGACGGTCGACCTGACGAACCGCTGCAACATGATGTGCAACCCGTGCTTCATGGACGCCAATCAAGTCGGCTACGTCCACGAGCTTTCGCTCGATGACATCAAGCGGATCCTCGACGACTCGATCTCCTTCAAGCCGCGCCGCCAGATGTCAGTGCAATTCTCG
The DNA here is from genome assembly GCA_035623475.1 of Gemmatimonadaceae bacterium. Lineage (GTDB taxonomy): Bacteria > Gemmatimonadota > Gemmatimonadetes > Gemmatimonadales > Gemmatimonadaceae > DASPTK01. The sequence continues at coordinate 50,121 of DASPTK010000140.1, forward strand.
GGGGGCGAGCCGACACTCTCGCCGCACTTCCTCGAGGCCTGCGCCTACGCCAAGGCGGTCGGCTACTACCAGGTGCAGGCGGCCACCAATGGGCTCCGCTTCGCCCAGGAGCCCGAGTTCGCCTATCAGGCGCGCGATGCCGGCTTCGACATGGCGTACCTGCAGTTCGATGGCGTGACGAACGAGGCCAACAGCCACCGTCACATCTCGAACCTGTTCGAAGCGAAGAAGATGGCGATTGAAAACATGTGGAAGGCCGGAATCTCGATCACGCCGGTGACCACCGTCGTCAACACCTGGAACGACTCGGGCGTCGGCCCGCTCCTCCAGTTCTGCATCGACAACTCGCACCAGATCGGCGGGATCTCTTTCCAGCCGGTCTCCTTCACGGGGCGCGACGAGGATATCACGGACGCTGACCGTCATCGTCAGCGCTACACGATCTCGCACCTGGCGCACGAGTTCGCCCGCTTCTTCGACGGCAAGATCGATCCGTATCGCGATTGGTACCCGCTCGGCGCGATGGGAAGCTTCACCGCCCTCGCCGATCATCTGCGCGGTCCGGAGGTGACCTTCGGTGGCCTCAACTGCTCCTGCCACCCGAACTGCGGGAGCTCGGTGCTGCTTCTGGTGAACGATCAAACGAAGGCCTGGGCGCCGATCACCCAGTTTTTCGATCTGGACAAGTTCGTCAAGGACATCCATCTGATCTGCGACACGGCGCGCGGCAAGGCTCTCACGCTGACGCAGATCGGCCTCTCGATGCTCCGCAACTTCGACGCGAAGAAGGCGCCGAGCGGGCTGACCTTCGAGAAGCTGGTGAAGGTCGTGAATCGGCGGATGGGCGGGGCGATGTCGGAAGGCGAGAAGCCGACGCAGGATGAGTGGCAGATCATGTGGGTCGGCGGGATGTGGTTCCAGGACCTTTGGACGTACGACTTCCGCCGGACCGAGATGTGCGTGATCCCCTACGCCACGCAGGAGGGCGAGATCAGCTTCTGCGCGTACAACACCGGTGTGGGCTGGCGGCAGATCGTGGAGAACATGCACATGGTCGCCACCACGAAGGACTGGTTCGCCGACAAGGGCCGCCATCAGATTTACGCAGGCAACCGGCCGATGGCGCTCCCGACCGGAAAGAAGCAGCTCCCCATGTTCGATCCGCACACTGCAGAGGAACCCGCACACAGCGGGTGTGGCACGGGCTGCGGATGCCACTGAGCTCGCACACCTGGTGATTCCCCCACCGCCGGCCCCGAACGGGGCCGGTAGTGGTTGCGACGTCTCTGGCCGAAAGGGGAAACAATGCGGATGCTCCTGCTTCAGCCCCCGCAAGGCACGGATTTTGGCCTGACGAACATTCTCACGGGCGAGCCGCTCGGGCTCGAGTGCGTGGGCGCTGCCGTCATGGAGCGGGGCCACGAAGCGGAGCTGATCGATCTCCGCTTGGACAAGTGGGAAGTTCTGGATCGGGCGCTCGCCGAGCGCCCGTCGCTTGTCGGGATCAGTTGCGCCTTCACGACCGACGTCTACTCCTCGCTCGAGGTCGCGTCGTTCGTCAAGGAGCGCTGGCCTGACCTGCCGATCGTCGTCGGCGGTCACCACGCGTCGCTCATGCCGCAGGACTTCTTCTTCCCCGACTCACCGGTCGACATGGTGGGGGTGGGCGAGGGAGAGGAGATCGGTGTCGCGATCATGGAGGCGATCCGCGACCGCACGCCGTTCGAGGCTGTGCCGGGCGTTCTCACAGCCCGCAACCTCAACGGCGGCCTGATTCCGCGCGAATTCACGCGCAATCTCGATGCGCTGCCCTCGCCGGCGCGGCAGCTCACCAGCCGCTACCGCCGCTGGTATCACTTCGGCCTCACGCCGCACTCGGCGTCGCTCGAGACGTCACGCGGGTGCCCCTTCGACTGCAACTTCTGCAGTGTCTGGGTCTTCTATAAGCGCCGGGCCGGACGCCGCTCCCCGGGCAACATCGTCTACGAGCTGAAGCGGATGAAGGAGGACCACGTCTTCTTCACCGACGACATCGCGTTCCTGAACTACGAGGCGTACAACGAGCTCGCCAATCGCATCGATGCCGAGGGGATCAAGAAGAGCTACTCGTGCGAGACGCGGGCCGATCTGGTCGTCAAGTACCGCGACATCTTCCCCCGATGGAACAAGCTCGGCCTGTACAGCGTCTTCCTCGGCGTCGAGAAAATCACCGACGAGGGGCTCGAGGCCGTACGCAAGCGCACCAAGGGTGGAGTGAACACGAATGTCGAGGCGATCAAGATCCTTCGCGATGCGGGGATCACGCCGATGACGACGTTCATCACCGACCCGTCGTGGGACGATGCCGATTTCGATCGCCTGACGGAGTTCATCGACCGGCTCGATCTCCCGAACGCCTCGTTTACGATCCTCACTCCACTTCCCGGCACGGAGCTCTACACGCAGCACAAGCACGAGCTTACGACGCACGACTACGGGTACTTCGACGTCGTGCACGCCGTGCTGCCGACGAAAATGCCGCTCGAAAAGTTCTACGAGAGATTCGCCGGGATGTACGCGTACACCCTGCAGAGCACGCGTCCGAGCTGGGCGATGGCACGGCGGGCCGTGGAGCTCCTCGCCGGCGGGAATCTCTGGACGCTCAAGAGAGTGATCGGCGCCGTTAAGGAGATGCGGGACCCGGCGTCGTACATGCGAACGCCGAATCGCATCAGGGCCCCGCTCCGCAATCGCACGCGTACGCAGCGCGAGTCATGGCCCGTGCGCCTCGGGCATCTGGTCGAGACGGTCTGATCCGACCCTCGAGCCGATAGGGCGCTCCATTCACTCCGAACGCCGGGCTCGCGCCCGGCGTTCTTCGTTTGCCGGTGCGGGCCCACGTTTCGGGTGGCGCTCCCCCGAGGCGGCGGGTTACTCTACCCGCTTCCTGGCCCGGCTCCGATCGCCAGGCGCCTCCACATCTGATCGGCACGACGATCTCGCCGTGTCGTGAGGTGGTCGATAGTGGCTTCCCGCCCTGCTCACCGCATTCGCTTCGCGGCTCGCCTGATCGCGATGCCTTCCGCACGGCTATCCTTCGCGGTGCTCGCGCTCGCCGGTGGGGCGTGCGTGGGGCCCAACTACGGCCGGCCTGACGAGCCGCTCCCACCGGACTGGCGGCCGCCCTCATCGATCGCCGACTCCGTCAAGCCGTTCTTCGACTCCCTCGCCGCGGCACGGCGGGCGGACAGCAGCGCCCTCCAGCACATGGGCGGCACGACCATCTCGCGCAGCCTGAGCGACTCGATCGCCAACATCCGGTGGTTCGATCTCCTGCAGGACTCGGTGCTTCAGACGTTGGTGACCATCGCCCTGGCCGAGAACAAGGATCTCAAGATCGCTCTCTCGACGATCGATGAGTTTCGCTCGGAGGTGACGATCGCCAAGGGGCCGTTCTATCCGCAGGTCAGCGTGAACGGCCTGGGTGGGGCAAACCGAGTTCCCGTGCTGTCGGGTCCCCACGCGTCATACAACGTTCTGAACGCGACCGTGGATCTGCAGTGGGAGTTGGATTTCTGGGGGCGCATCCGCCGCGGGAGCGAGGCCGCGCAGGCAGACCTCCTGACGCAGGAGGAGAACGAGCGCGCGGTGATTCTTACCCTCGTCTCCGACGTGGCGACGGCGTACCTCACCCTCCGCGAGCTCGACGAGAACCTCGCGATCTCACGGAGCACGCTCGCGTCGCGAAACGAGACCTATCGGCTCGCGCTCGACCGATACGGCCAGGGCGTCATCTCGGAGCTGGACGTGCGGCAGTTCGAGTCGGACGTCGCCGGAGCGGCGGCGAGCGTGGCCGACTTCGAGCGTCAGGTGGCGCAGCAGGAGCACCTGCTGAGCATCCTGCTCGGACGCAACCCGGCCGGCATCCCCCGGGGCCGGAGGCTCACCGACGTTGTGGCAGACATCCCGGTGCCAGTTGGCCTCCCTTCGACGCTGCTCGATCGGAGGCCGGACGTGCGCGCATCGGAGGCGGCTCTCCACGCGGCCACGGCTCGGATAGGACAGGCCGAGGCGGCTCGCTTTCCGAAATTCACCATCACGGGGCAGTACGGCTATCAGGCGACGAATCTCAGCGACCTCTTTCAGACGAACGGGCAGATCTACCAGGCCTTCCTCGGCGTCTCGATCCCGATCTTCACCGGCGGACAGCTCAAGGGAGCGGAGGATGTGCAGCGCGCCAGGGCGGAACAGGCGCTCTACGTGTACGAGCGAACGCTCATCGGCGCGCTCCGCGAGGTGGAGGACGCCCTCACGGCGCTCCGAACGGCGCACGATCAGCTCGTCGCCCAGGTCACCCAGGTGAACGCCTTGCACGGCGCCGAGCGCCTCGCCAGCCTTCGCTATCAGAACGGGGTCTCGAGCTATCTCGAGGTCCTGGACGCTCAGCGGAATCTCTTCGCCGCCCAGCTGGCCCTCACTCAGGCGGAGCTCCTCCAGCTCGCGGCCGCGGTCCAGCTGTACAAGGCGTTGGGAGGGGGGTGGCCCACCAACGCCCCGTGGGACTCCACTCAGACGACGGATTCCACCCGCCGGCCGTAGGCCCAAACCGTCCTGCCGAAAGCGCTGTCCAACCAGCATCTCGATCGATGAGGCACACCCGTGCGTCAGTCCCTCATGGCCGCGCTCCTCCTGACACCCCTGTTTTCGGCCAGTCCCGCCCTAGCGCAGAACAAAGCCGATTCACCCTTCGTGTGGACCGGCAAGATCACTGCTGGAGCGTGGCTGCGGGTACAGAGCATCCGCGGCCCGATTCACGTCATTCCGTCATCGGGCGACCAGACGGAGGTGCGCGCCGAAATTCGGAACGACGGCGATGATGAGATCATCGTCCAGGCCCGGACGGTGGGGAAGGACATCCTGATCTGTGCGTACTCGAAGGAGGATGAGTGCGACGAGGAGGGGACGCACCATCATGGCCATGATCGCCACTCGCGCGCCGACATCACCGTCCGCCTGGGAAAGGGTACGAAGATTGACGCGTCGACCGGCAACGGTGACCTGACGGTGGATGGAGCGGGGAACGACGTGCGAGTCTCGAGTGGGAATGGCGTCGTGCGTGTCGCCTCGGTCGATGGCCGCGTCTCGGCGAGCTCGGGGAATGGCGACATCACCGTGACCGGGGCGTCGGGCCCCACCTTCGCTACCACGGGAAACGGGCGCGTCTCGGTGACGACGCAGAACGGCCCGGTGAACGCGAGCTCCGGCAACGGCGACATCGAGGTGACGATGTCCAACCTCAAGGATGAGGGGGACATGCACTTCAGCACCGGCAATGGGCGGATCATCGTCACGGTGCCCCCGTCCTTCACCGGCCAGCTCGAAACCGATACGGGCAATGGCTCGATTCGGACCGACTTCGCGATCACCGTCACCGGCTCTCTCAGCAAGCACCACCTGCGCGGGCAGATCGGGACGGGAGATCGCCGCATCCACATGAGCACGGGCAATGGCGACCTGGAGCTGCGTCGCGGTACGTAGCAGCGCCCGCTTACACGGTCGCGGGGCGTCGCGGCATCGCTGCGGCACCAGCGTCCCACCTGCGGCACCAGCGTCCCACGTTAGTGGTAATCGAAGACGGAACTGTGACCCGACGGCGTGACGTCTTGTGACGATGTCGGCCTCTTTTCGCGCAATATTTGGATCGAAATCCTGACCGCGCGTTCAAGAGTTAGCGAATCTTTCTGTGAAACCGCGCTACCCGGTCGCTCGTCGATTGTTTAAGATTGGCGCAATGACCCTGCATCATTTTCCTCTCGCGCGACTGTGAGAATACCGATGCCCGAGTCAGCTCCCTCCTGTCCGCTGCGCGCACCAGCGCTCTATATCGAAGGTCGGCAGGCGGACGGAGCGACGCGGGAATTCCGGCTCCCACTCCCCCCCAGCAGAATTCAGCATCGCGGTCACATCCGAGCGTTCGAGCGGCGCGCCAAGAAGGCGTACTTCGCGGCGCTCGATGGGCTACGCACGGGGGCGCCGAGTTCCCAGCATCTCGCCAAGCTCTCTCGACTTGCGGCCGAAGCTCGCCACAAGTCGGCGACGGATATCCTCAACCACCTCGTGAGCGTTCTCAACGCCGCCGCGATCGTGGCGGGTGGGACACCGGTCCTTCCGCCTCCGCCGACGCCTCTCGAGTCGATCGTCGTGCACTGCCGAATGGCCCACGCGCAAGCCGACTCTGAGCTGTCCGAGCTTCTCGCGTGGCCGCTGGAGTGGCTGAAGACGCGTGGATACGTGGCGAGCCGCCAGCTCGAGGTACTCTGGAGAGTCCCGCAGCCGGTGCCGATCTCCTAGCCCGTCGCCTCTCCAGATAGCGATCGGCGCGCCGCCCCAAGCGGCGCGCCTTTTCTTTCCCCGACCGCTCTGTCGTCGACGTGGCGGGCTCCCCAGATTTCGCCCATGGGCGCGCCCACGACCCCGATCGCGCTCCCGAGGCGATTCAACGCCGCCACTCGCTTCGTGGACGAGCACCCCGCCCGCGGACGCGACGCCACGGTGGCCATCGTCCACGATGGCGCCGAAATCACTTACGGCACTGTGGCTCGCAACGTCAACCGCGCCGGTAATGCCCTGCGCACCCTCGGCGTCGGCCTCGAGCAGCGGGTCGTATTACTCCTTCACGACGGACCCGAGTTCGTCTATGCCTTCTGGGGCGCGATCAAGATCGGCGCCGTCCCTGTTCCCACCAACACGCTCCTCAAGCCGCACGACATCGAGTACATCCTGAACGACTCCCGAGCCGGCGTGGCGGTTGTGAGCCCCGCCCTCGCGTGGGAGGTCGCGCAGGCGCGTGATCGCGTTCCCACACTCCGCCATATCGTCGTGGCCGGCAAGGCGGAGGCTGGGATGCTCTCCTTCGCAGAGATGACCGACGCGTCATCCGCCGAGCTCGATCCCGCCGCCACCACCGCTGACGACGTCGCCTTCTGGCTGTACACATCCGGCACCACGGGTGTCCCGAAGGGTGTCGTGCACCTTCAGCACGACATGGTGGTCTGCGCCGAGACGTATGGGCGCCACATCCTGGAGATCGAGCACGGGGATCGCTGCTTCTCGATCGCCAAGCTCTTCTTCGCCTATGGACTGGGGAACTCGCTCTACTTCCCCTTCTACGTCGGCGCCTCGACGGTACTCGACCCGCAGCGCCCCGAGCCCGCCCACGTCTTCGACGTGATCGAGCGCACGCAGCCGACCCTCTTCTTCGGCGTTCCCACCGCCTTCGCGGCACTGCTGCAGGAGGCCGGGCGCAGTGCTCCGTCGCTCGGCGTCGTGCGCCGCTGCCTCTCAGCCGGGGAGCCCCTGCCGCGCGCGATCTTCGAGCGCTGGCTTGCTCGATTCGGCGTCGAGATCCTCGACGGCATCGGAACCACCGAAATGTGCCACACCTTCATCGCGAACCGGGGTGGGGGAGTGCGCCCGGGGAGCAGCGGCACGCTCGTCCCGGGATACGATGCACGAATCGAGGACGAGCACGGTCGCGGCGTGGAGGCGGGGGAGATCGGGAACCTCCTGGTGTGTGGAGACAGCTGCTGCTCCGGCTACTGGAACCAGCACGAGCGAACGAAAGAGACGATTCGCGGAGAGTGGATCCGCACCGGCGACAAGTACGTGCGCGATGAGGATGGCTTCTTCTGGTACGCCGGCCGCTCGGACGACATGATCAAGGCGGGGGGGATCTGGGTGTCTCCGTCCGAGGTGGAAGCCACGCTCATGGAGCATCCGGCGGTGCTCGAGGCCGCGGTAGTCGCCACGTTCGACGCCGATCATCTGGAGAAGCCGGTCGCATTCGTCGTTCCGGTCGATGCTTCTCGCGGAACGCCGAGCCTGGCGTCGGAGCTGCGCGAGCATGTGAAGGCGCGACTGGCACCGTACAAGTGTCCCCGATGGGTGGCCTTCGTAGGGACGCTACCGAAGACGGCGACGGGAAAGATCCAGCGCTTCAAGCTCCGCGAGCTGGCGACGAGCGACGGAGCGAGCGCGGAGCACGCCCCCACAGGCTCACTCGGGTCGTGACGAGAGTCGGACGGGGAGGTGCACGTTGACCCGCTACGTGAGGGCCGATAGCGTCGTTGGCGATGCGCGCCGCCTTTAGCTCACCGCTCAAGGACACGATCACGACCCTGCGGGGCGTTTACGGCGCCCCCCCGTCGCTCATCCCGAAGTCGCCCTTCGAGATGATCCTCTGGGAGAATGTCGGCTATCTCGGCAACGACCAGCGGCGGGCGCGGGCCTATCGGCTCCTGGCAAGCACGGTGGGGACGACCGCCGAGCGCATCGTGGCCGCCTCGGATGCGCAGCTCCTCGCCGTCACCAAGGAGGGTGGCATCCTCCCGCAGGTCTTCGCTCAGAAGCTGCGCAAGATCGGCGAGACGGCAGTACGGGACTTCGGCGGCGGCGATCTCCGCTCGCTCCTCAAGCTTTCCTACAGCGACGCGAAGAAGGCACTGATGCGCTTTCCCGGCATCGGTGAGCCGGGCGCGGAGAAGATTCTGCTGCATACGGGGTCGTACCCGGTGCTGGCTCTCGACTCGAACGCGCTGCGCGTGCTCGTTCGCTTGGGGTACGCGCGAGAGGAGAAGAGCTACGACGCCACGTATCGTGCCATCCAGAAGGCGGTGGCTCCGGAGTTGGTGCGGGATCCGAAGTGGCTGGCGGAAGCGCGAGCGCTCCTCCGAACGCATGGACAGGAGGTGTGCAAGCGCACCGCGCCCTCGTGTGAGATTTGCGCCGTCTCCGATCGCTGCGCGTACTATCGAGAGCTCACCAAGAAGAAGAAGAGGAAGAAGTAGCGTGCGAGGCGGCCGACTCCTCGCGGCACTGCTCCTCTCTCCCGCATCACTTCGCGCACAATCTCCTGTCGTCATCAGGGTCGATGTCGACTCGGTGGCGAACGTCATCGATCCTCACGATGCTCTCGGTGCCGGGGTCGATGGCCACGGCCGGGGCACCGTGGACGCGATCTACACCCCCGCCAACATCCGCGCGATGCGCGACGTCGGGTTTTCACGCCTCACCTACCGCCTCCGCACCGAGCTCGGGGTCGAGGCGTGGCACTGGAATCCCGTGGGGCGCTGGAGCGACTCGGCCCATGCGCAGGGGTACTGGACATCGGACTCCACGTCGGCGCGACCGATAATGCTCTCTCACGGATATCGTCTCCCCCGGCGCGGAAACACGATCGATCAGGCCGAGAACGCTGGCTATTCGCGGCTGGACGATGGCGACACTGCGAGCTTCTGGAAGAGCAATCCGTATCTCGATCATCGCTTCACCGGCGAGAGCGACGCGCGCCACCCACAGGTGGTGATCGTGGACCTCGCGCGGCCGACCGACGTGACCGCGATCCAGGTCGCGTGGGGTGCACCGTACGCCACGAGCTATCGGATCCAATATTGGCGCGGCGAGCCGGCGAGGGACCCGGACGAGAATCCGGATGGCAAGTGGGTGACCTTTCCGGGGGGCGCCGAGAGCGCGGGCACGGGCGGGTTGGAACGGCGCACGCTGTCCCCGCGACCGATTCGGGCACGCTTCGTTCGCATCGTCATGAGCGCGAGCTCCGGCACGGCCCTCCCGGGGTCGCGCGATCCGCGCGACTCGTCAGGCTATGCGATCCGCGAGATCTGGCTCGGACAGCTCGATCAGGCGGGCGCATTTCACGATGCGATGCGGCACGGAAAGAGCCGCACGACGCAGACCCTCACCTTCGCCTCCTCCACCGATCCTTGGCATCGGGCGACGGACATCGACCTCGATCTCGAGCAGCCCGGCTTCGATCTCGTGCAGCAGAGCGGACTGGCCGAGGGGCGCGGAGCGATGATACCGGTCGGGATCCTTTTCGACACTCCGGAGAATGGGGCGAACGCGCTGCGCTATCTGCGGGCGCGCGGCGTACCCGTCGAGCGTGTCGAGTTGGGCGAGGAGCCCGACGGGCAGTACGCGACTCCGGAGGACGTCGCCGAGCTCTATCGCCGGTTCGCGGACGCGCTCGCCGCGGTCGACACCGCACTGACGCTCGGTGGGCCGAGCTTTCAAGGGCTCTCGACGCGCGTGCAGTTCGCCTGGCCGAACGACACCGCCGGCGCGCCCTGGATGGCTCGCTTCCTCGCCGACCTCCAGGCGCACGCCGCGCTCGGCACCTTCCGATTCCTGAGCTTCGAGTGGTACCCCTACGACGACATCTGCGGGCGGACGGCGCCGCAGCTCGCCGAGGCGCCGGAACGGCTGCGCGAGGCGCTC
>DASPTK010000141.1:0-2147 GCA_035623475.1 Gemmatimonadaceae bacterium
GCACAAGCACCTCTACCGGCAGACGTACAACAAGGCGCCCTATCCCGGCCCGAACTTCATGATCCCCTTCGGGAAGGCGCGGACAGTGCGCGAGGGACGCGACCTCACGGTGGTCACCTACGGCGCCACGGTGCAGCGGGCGCTGGTGGCGGCGAATCAGGTGGCCGAAGAGTCGAATGGAGCGATCGACGTCGAGGTGATCGACCTACGGACGCTCGCGCCCTGGGATCGTGAGGCGGTCGCCGCGTCGATTCGGAAGACGTCGCGCGTAATCGTCGCTTACGAGGACTCGCGCTCCTGGGGATACGGAGCGGAGCTGTGCGCCGGCATCGCCGACGACTGTTTTGCCTGGCTCGATGCTCCGGTTCGCCGGATCGCGTCGACCGACACCTTCGTCGGCTACGCCCCGCAGCTCGAGGACGCGATCCTCCCGCAGGTGGACGACTTCCGCCGGGCGTACGAGGAGATCGTAAAGTTCTGATTGCGGGCGCGGTCCCCCCGCGCCCATCGGCGGCTCCGATTCACGCAGCGCCCGCGCTCGCGCCGTCCCGCCTTCTGCTTCGCCCCAATTGCCAGACCCGGAAGCGACTCGCCCCGCCACGGCCGCGCCCGCCAGGCACCTGTCGATTTCGGGCTCGCCCGGACGACTACTTCGCGCCCACAATTATCCACCACGATGCGGAGGGAGTCATGAAGTACCTGTGCCTGATCTACGACGAGGAGAAGAAAATCGGTGCGATGCCGAAGGCCGACACCGACGCCTTCATGGGCGAGTACTTCTCCTACACAGAAGGGATCCGGAAGAGTGGCCACTACGTGGCCGGTGAGGCCCTGCAGCCCGTGGGGACAGCGACGACGCTCAAGGTTCGGAATGGCCAGCTCTCGACGACCGATGGCCCCTTCGCCGAGACGAAGGAGCAGCTCGGTGGCTTCTATCTCATCGACGCCCGCGACCTGAACGAGGCGATCCAGATCGCGTCGAAGATTCCGTCGACGCGTACCGGGTCGGTCGAGGTCCGGCCGGTGGTGGACTTCAGCAAGTAGGGGTCGCCGACGTGAGCGAGGACGCGTCCGGTCGGGCGCGCGCGATGGTGGATGCCGTCTATCGCACCGACTCGCGCCGCGTCCTCGCCACGTTGATCCGCATCCTCGGCGACTTCGAGATGGCCGAGGAGGCGATGCACGACGCCTTCGCCGCGGCAGTCGAGCAGTGGCCGCGCGACGGCATCCCCGCGAATCCGAGCGCCTGGCTCATCTCGGCGGGGCGGTTCAAGGCGATCGACACCCTCCGCCGCCGGGCGCGCTACGACGCGTCGCTGGCCGCGGTGGCAAGCCAGTTCGAGAGCGCTGCCAGCCCCGCTCCGACGCCTGACGACGACGGCGTCGATGACGACCGGCTCCGGCTCATCTTCACCTGCTGCCACCCAGCGCTCCCCAAGGATGCTCAGGTCGCGCTCACGCTCCGCGAGGTGTGCGGCCTAACCACCGAGGAGATCGCCCACGCCTTCCTCGGCACCCCGTCGACGATCGCGCAGCGGATCGTGCGGGCGAAGACGAAGATCCGCGCCGCCCGCATCCCGTATAAGGTGCCCTCGCGGGCCGATCTCCCGCACCGCCTCGACAGCGTCCTCCACGTCGTTTACCTCGTCTTCAACGAGGGCTACTCGGCGTCGTCAGGCACGACCGTCACGAGGCACGACCTCTCGGCGGAGGCGATTCGGCTCGGACGCCTTCTGGTCGAGCTTCTGCCGGAGCCCGAGGCGCAGGGGCTTCTCAGCCTCATGCTCCTCCACGAATCGCGACGGTTCGCTCGCACGTCGCCCGCCGGTGAGCTGGTCCTCCTCCACGATCAGGACCGCTCCCTCTGGAATCGGCAGCAGATCGCCGAGGGGTCGGAGCTGGTCGAGCGCGCCCTCCGGTCGCGCCGATTCGGGCCCTACACGCTGCAGGCGGCGATCGCCGCCGTTCACGCCGGCGCACACACCGCCGCGCAGACCGACTGGCGGCAGATCGTCGGCCTCTACGATGTGCTGGTGCGGGTCGAGCCGACTCCGGTGGTGGAGCTCAATCGTGCGGCGGCCGTGGCGATGCGCGATGGGCCGGCCGCCGGGCTCGCGTTGATCGACGCCATCCTCGCGCGCGGCGAC
>DASPTK010000142.1:0-11023 GCA_035623475.1 Gemmatimonadaceae bacterium
GCCTTCGCATCCGAGAAGCTCTCGGCGCGCGCCGTCGGCACTCCGGCTCCGCGCATCACGCGCTTGGCGAAGCTCTTCGACGATTCGATGCGCGCCGCAGCCGCGGACGGTCCGAACGCCGCTATACCTGCGGCACGAAGCGCGTCAGCGAGTCCGGCGGCGAGCGGCGCCTCCGGTCCAATCACGACCAGGTCGACACCCTCCACCTGCGCCAAGCGCGTGAGGCCCGGGATGTCGGTCGCCGGGACCGGATGGCAGCGCGCCAGGGAGGCGATGCCGGGGTTTCCGGGTGCTGCGATGATCGCGAGGGAGGGTGCTTCACGCGCGAGCTTCCAGGCGAGTGCGTGCTCGCGCCCGCCTCCGCCCACGATCAGGACCTTCATGTCGTGCTGTCGCTCCCTCCGCCGGTGCCGGTGTCCCCCGTGCGCCCTGGTCCGCGAAAGGCACCGGAGAACGCGTCACGCGCTCGGTTCCACACGTCCGTGACCTGATCCATCGCGCCCTTGGTCTGCTCCCCGTAATAACTCGCGGCGGCGGCGTAGTCCTCCGAGAGCGGACGCTGGTCGTCCTCGCCGCGGCGCGGATACTCGCCGCCGACGATGCGATCGTACTCCCCATTCTTGATCCAGCGCTGCAGCTCCGCGGCTCGCACGGTGCTGAACGGATGCGTGGCGAACGCTACGTTGAGCAGCTTGAAAAGCCCGTCGAGGGCATTCCCGCCCGTCTCGTACTCCGATGCCTGAACCATGAACTCGTCCAGGCTCGACTCGTCGTCGGTCGCGTTCCCACCGGCGAACTTGAGGTACATGCGCATTGTGGCGAGTGGGTCCTGCGAGGCGAGAAGGCCGGCGCGGTCTGCGGAGAACTCGGCTTTGCGGTACCACTCGAGGAGTGCCAGTTGGATCGGCAGGGTGATCAATCCAAGTCCGGGGATGTTCGACATCCCGATCCTGAGAATGATGAGCGCGATCGTCGTGTAGGTCGCGTGGCCGCTCATGATGTGGCCGAGCTCGTGCCCTAGCAGGACGCGCCGCTCCTCCTGGTCCAGAATCCCCAGCGCTCCGCTGTTGAGGACGATGAACGGGCGCTGGAATCCTACGGCCATGGCGTTGGCGACCGGTGTCTGCGAGATGAAGAGCTCGGGACGCTCCTGCCAATCGAGGGTGCGAAGCACATCGGTGTAGAGGCCATCCAGCTTGGGGCGCTGCCGCGGGCCGACGCGTACGGCGTTGGCCGTGAAGAAGAGGCGCACGCCGCGCTCGCCGAGGAACCCCATCACCTTGCGAACGAGCTCGTCGAAGCCCGGGATCGAGCGCAACGTTTGTAGCGCTGCCTTGTCGGCCGGATGCTCCCAGGCCGTGGACGAGATGTTTGTGAGGATCTTGCGCTCGGGCATCGCGCCCTCCTGGTCAGAGTCCGGTCGTCGCCTGCTCGAGGTCTCCGAGCAGGTCGCCGACATCTTCTACACCGCAGGAGAGCCGGACCATTCCTTCGGTGATGCCCAGCGCGGCGCGCCGCTCTGGCGGCACCGACGCGTGGGTCATGCTGGCGGGGTGGCTGATCAGGCTCTCGACTCCTCCCAACGATTCCGCGAGCGAAAAGATTCGAACGCGCCGTAGTAGGGTGTCGGCCCGCTCCCGCGTCCCGACGTCGATCGTGATCATCCCTCCGAAACCCGCCATCTGGCAGCGTGCCAGCTCGTGCTGGGGGTGGCTGGGTAGCCCCGGATAAACGACCCGGTCGGATCCGAATCGCTCGACGAGCCACCGGGCGATCTCCCGGCCGTTGGCGTCATGCTTCGCCATCCTCAGGTGCAGAGTCTTCGTCCCGCGAAGGGCGAGCCAGCAGTCGAACGGTCCCGGAACAGCGCCCGCCGCATTCTGGATGAAGCCAAGCCGCGTGGCCAGCTCGTCATCGCGGAGCACGGCCATCCCGCCGATCATGTCGCTGTGCCCATTCAGGTACTTCGTCGTGGAGTGAACGACGATGTCGGCCCCGAGTTGGAAGGGGCGCTGGAAGACCGGAGTCGCGAAGGTGTTGTCGACGATGAGAAGCGCGCCGGCCTCGTGCGCCACTGCCGCCGCGCGCGCGATGTCGGTGATTCGCATCAACGGATTCGTCGGCGTCTCGACGAGCACCGCCACCGTCTTGTCGGTGAGGGCTCTGGCGATGTTCTCCGTCTCGCGGGTGTCGACGAAGCTGAAGCGGAGACCGTAGTTCTGGAGGAGCCGGTCGAAGAGACGGAAGGTTCCGCCATACACGTTCTCGGCGCAGATGATGTGGTCGCCCGACCGGAAGAGCTTCATGATCGAGTCGATGCACGCCGTCCCGCTGGCGAAGGCGAAGCCGTGCCGCCCGGTCTCGAGCGCGGCGACATTCCGCTCGAGTGCCTCACGAGTGGGGTTGCGGCTCCGGGCGTACTCGTAGCCCTTGTTCTCCCCGATCCCCTCCTGAACGTACGTGGAGGTGAGATACACGGGCGTCATGATCGCACCGGCGAGCGGCTCCGGCCTCTGCCCCGCGTGGATGGCGCGGGTCCCGATCCCGTGCTGAAGGTCGTCGTCGAAGATTCGAGTCATGGGGGGAAGATAGTCGACTCGATACGGGACGCGGAACGCTGGGCGCCGCTCCCGCCCCCTTCGGTCGACCTACAGCTCGAACCTCGTCATTGCTCCCTTGAGGCGCGTCGCGATGTCGGCCAGGTGCTGGCTCGACTCCGTCACGTGCATCATCGCCGAGGTCTGCTCCTGGACGACGGCGCTCACCTGCTGAGACGTCGAGGCGTTCTGTTCGGCCACCACGGCGACGGACTCGATCTCCCTGGCGAGCGACTCGGCCTCTTTGTGCTGAGCGACAGCGGATTCGACGATGCGTCCGACCGCGCTTCGACTCCCCTCGATCTCTTGGGCGATGAGGGTGAAGGCTCCGGTGGACGACCGGATGACGGCTTCACCGGCGCCGACGCTGGCGCTGACGTCATTGATGCGCTCGGTCATCCGCTCGGAGACCTTCTGAATTTCGGTGGCGAGGGCGCGGATGGTGTCGAGGGCGCGCGAGCTCTCACGGGCAAGCTTCCGCACCTCCTCTGCCACGACGGCGAAGCCACGCCCGTGCTCCCCTGCGCGCGCCGCCTCGATGGCCGCGTTGAGGGCGAGAAGGTTCGTCTGGCGGGCGATGCCGGCGATGGCGTCGGTGATCTGGCCGATGCGGAGCGACTTGTCGCCGAGGTCCGAGACGGCGGGGAGCGCCTCGCTGGTCACGGCCGCGATCTGCGCCATGCTCTGAAGCCCGTGTTCCGCCGCCTGTGCCGCGCGCTTGGCGGATTCGGTGACGGCGTCGGCCGTGCTCTGCGCGCGCTGCGCGTATGCCGATACTTCCTGGGCGCGCACCGCGACGCGACTCGAGATCGTGACGATGTTCTGGATTCCGGTGGTCTGCTGCGACACGGACGAGGCTATCGACTGCGCGGCGCCCGCCACCTGCTCGGTCGAGGCGCTCATCTGTTGAGCGCCGGCGGCCAGTTGGTCGGCCGTCGCGGCGACCTCGCTCGCTCCCGATTCGACATCACGCAGAAGATCGCGCAGTCCTGTGGTCATGGTGCGGAATGAGCTGGCGAGGGCACCGATCTCGTCCCCCGAGGAGTAGCCGAGTTGCTGGCGGAGGTTGCCGCGAGCAACGGTCTCCGCGTGAGCGGCGACCTGCTCGATCCCGTGAGTCATCCGCCGCGCGACATAGAGCGACACCACTAGAGCCAGGAACATGAGCAGCACGGGGATCCACGCGATCCGGCTCAATTCCCGTCGGAGGTCGGATAGGAAGCCGTTGGCATCGAGTGTGGCCACGACGAAGCCTGCCGCGCTTCCGTCGCTTCGAACGACGGGCACAGCGGCGGTCAGGGCCGGTCCATCCTCGCTCTCGTAGACCGCCGTCGTACCGCCGTGCCCGGCCTCCATCCGCTCCGACAGGCCCGCCGGTGGCGTCCACACGCGGCTGTACTGTGGCTGACCGGCGTTCCACGACGAGTGGACGAGATAGCGATAGACTGGACCCTGCTGACGGACGACGGCGATTCCGTTGGTCAGCTCGCGGGTGTCGCCTCCGTTGGCCCTCCACATGCGCTCCAGAACGCGGCGAGAGCTGACGAATGCGGCGGAGTTCTGTCCCGCGGGGGAGGCAATGATGTCGAGCGAGTCGGCCGGGATGGCCACCGCTGCGCTCGAGGCAATCGCCGCCAGGCGCTCGGCGTGGAGAGCGACCAGCCTCGCACGACCGGCGACATACACCGGCGTGAGAACGAGGAGTAGGGTCGCGAGAACTCCAATGGCGCTGATCAGCGCCATCTTCCAGCGATATGGCAGTTCCGAGACTTGGGATCGAAGCGACACGGCTGGCGGTTAGTGGGATCGATGTTCGTGTCAGCCAGGCAGGGGAATGCCGTCACTGTACAAACGCTCCAAATGCGGTTCCAGTAACGTTTTGTGTGCTTGATTGTGTTGTAGGGTGTGGTAGCTTTTCGGGACTTCCGACGGAGGGAGCGTGTACGAGGGGTTGATGGTAAGTGTCTCCGGTGTGCGGGGTCGCGTGGGGGAGGCGCTGACCCCTGAGGTGGTAGGACGCTTCGCAGCAGGCTTCGGTGCGTGGGCGGCAGAGGAGGGGAAGTCGCGCCACATCGTGGTCGGGCGCGACTCACGTGTGTCGGGACCGATGTTTCATCGTGCGACAGTTGCCGCACTTCAGTCGGTCGGCTGCGACGTCATCGACGTGGGGCTCGCCCCCACCCCGACCATTCAGCTCGCGGTCGAGCACCATCACGCGGCCGGTGGCTTGGCGATCACCGCCAGCCATAACCCGATCGAGTGGAACGCGCTGAAGTTCATTGCTCCTTCCGGCCTCTTTCTGGATGCTGAGGAGGGGGCGCGCATGCGTCGCGTGGTCGACGGAGTCATCCCGCGCGCATCGTGGGACAAGCTCGGCAGCGTCGAGGAGGATCCCAACGCCGTCGAGCGGCACATTCAGCGGGTGCTCGCACTTCCCTTCGTCGATGTCGAGAGAATCCGCGCGCGCCGGTTCAAGGTGGCGTTGGACTGTGTTCGGGGGGCGGGTGGAGTGATTCTCCCGGCACTTCTCGCGCGACTCGGGTGTTTAGTCACGGCGATCAACCTCGAGGCTGACGGACGCTTTCCGAGGCCGCCCGAGCCGGTGGCCGAGAACCTCGGGGAGCTCGAGCGGCTCGTCGTCTCTCGTGGCGCTGACGTGGGGTTTGCCACCGATCCCGACGTAGATCGTCTGGCGCTCGTCTCGGACAGGGGGCGGGCGATCGGAGAGGATTGGACGCTCGCCTTGGCGGTCCGACTCGTGCTACGGCATCGTCCGGGGCCAGTGGTGACGAACCTCTCCACCAGCCGAATCGTCGATGACATGGCAGCGGAGGCGGGGACAACGGCCCTTCGGGCACCGGTCGGGGAGGTGAATGTGGCACTCCGCATGCGTGAGGAGGGTGCGGCGGTCGGCGGGGAGGGGAACGGCGGGGTCATCCTCTCGGAGCTGCATCTCGGGCGCGACGCGCCGGTGGCCGTGGCCATTCTGCTCCAGATGATGCTCGAAGACAGCGAGCCTCTCTCGCAGGTGGTCGGTCGCTACCGTCAGTACCGGATCGTCAAGGACAAGCTCCACCGCCCGAACGCCTCGCTCGACTCGGTGTACGATTCGCTGCGTCAGGGCTTCCCGGACGCCGAGGCGGACCTGCAAGACGGCCTGCGTCTGTCCTGGGTCGACCGGTGGGTACATGTTCGGCCGTCGGGGACAGAACCGATCGTCCGGGTGATCGCCGAAGCACCGACGGATGAGGGTGCGCGAGAATTGGTCGAGCGGTCGCGCGTCCCTCTAGAAGCACTGCGCTGACAAACTCTTTTTCGATCGAGCTTAGGACATGTGCGGAATTATCGGGTACGTCGGACCGCGGATCGCGTCACCCATCCTGATTGAGGGCCTGAAGCGGCTGGAGTACCGCGGCTACGACTCCGCGGGCGTTGCGATCATGAATGGGCGTGGCGTGGAGACTCGCAAGGCGGCGGGGAAGATCTCGCAGCTCGAGTCGCTGATCGCCGCCGAGCCGATCAACGGCTCGGTGGGGATCGCACACACGCGGTGGGCGACGCACGGCGCGCCGAATTTCTGCAATGCGCATCCGCAGATGTCGTGCGACGACTCGATCGCCGTCGTCCACAACGGCATCATCGAGAACGGCAGCGCGCTCCGTCAGGCACTCGAGGACCTCGGCCACACCTTCCGCTCCGAGACCGACACCGAGGTGCTGGCCCACCTGGTGGAGGAGTTCTACGACGACAACCTCGAGAACGCTGTGCTGGAGGCGCTTCGCAAGGTGGAAGGGACCTACGGCATCGCCGTCGTCTCGAGCCGCGATCCGGAGAAGGTGGTGGCCGCTCGCAAGGGGAGTCCTCTCCTGATCGGGCTCGGCGACGGGGAGTACTTCGTGGCCAGCGATGCCTCGGCGATTCTCGCTCAGACGCGAGAAGTAGTCTACCTCGAGGATGGCGATCTGGCCGTTCTCGAGCCGACGGGCTACAGCATCATCGACATGCAGGCGGCGCCGAAGGCGCACGAGGTGAGCAAGATCGACTGGGACCTCGACCAGATCGAGCGCGGCGGCTTCGCGCACTTCATGCTCAAGGAGATCTTCGAGCAGCCGACGACGATCGAGAACACGATGCGGGGCCGGCTCCTGGTGGACGAGGGGACGGCGCGGCTGGGGGGCCTCAATCTCACGCCGGAGCAGCTTCTCGAGATCGACAACATCATCATCACCGCCTGCGGGACGAGCTGGCACTCGGCATTGATCGGCGAGTTCATGCTCGAGGAGCTGGCGCGGATTCCCGTCGAGGTCGAGTACGCGTCGGAGTTCCGCTACCGCAATCCGGTGGTCGGGCCGAAGACTCTCTGCATCGTCATCTCGCAGTCGGGCGAAACGGCTGACACGCTGGCGGCGATGCGTGAGGCGAAACGCCGCGGTGCCCGCGCGCTGGGGATCGTGAACGTCGTCGGGTCGACCATCGCCCGCGAGTCCGACGGCGGCGTCTACATCCACGCCGGTCCGGAGATCGGAGTGGCGTCGACCAAGGCGTTCACCAGCCAGGTGACCGCGCTCGCGCTCTTCACGCTGCGTCTGGCGCGCCTACGCGGCCTTCCGGAGGCCGACGGACGCCGCATCGCCGAGGCGATGCACTGTCTGCCGATGCAGATCACCAACATCCTGGAGCGCGCCGACGAGGTGGAGGAGTTGGCGGAGCGGTTCAAGGATGCGACGAACTTCCTCTACCTCGGCCGCGGCTACAACTTCCCGGCCGCGCTGGAGGGGGCGCTGAAGCTCAAGGAGATCAGTTACATCCACGCCGAGGGCTACCCGGCCGCTGAGATGAAGCACGGTCCGATCGCGCTGATCGACGAGAATATGCCGGTAGTGTTCATCGCGCCGCACGACTCGGTGTTCGACAAGATCGTGTCGAACATTCAGGAGGTGAAGGCGCGCGGCGGCTGCGTCATCGGCATCACGAGCCGCGAGGAGCCGGCGCTTGCGGGGAAGCTGAACTACGAGTTCCGCGTGCCGGAGACGATAGACATGCTGACGCCAATCCTCGCCTCAGTCCCGCTCCAGCTACTCGCCTACTACATCGCGGTCAAGCGCGGCGCGAACGTCGATCAGCCGCGCAACCTCGCCAAGTCGGTGACCGTGGAGTGACTCGGGCGTTCTCCACGTCGTAAGAGGAAGACACGGCCGGCGCCGCTGGGTTGCCGGCCGTTCCCTCGACCCACCCCCGATTCTTCGCGCCTCGTCTACGCCGTCCCACCCGGACCGTACAATTTCCTTTCCATGCGCTATCTGGTCACCGGCGGCGCCGGATTCATCGGCTCGCACCTCGTCGAATACCTGGTCGGCACCGGCGAAGAGGTGGTCGTGCTCGACGACTTCTCCACCGGCAAGCGTGAGACGCTGGTTCCGTGGTCGAGAAGGATCGCTCTCGTCGAGGGCAGCATCGTCGACCCAGGCATCTGCGCGCGCGCGATGCGGGGAGTGGACTTCGTTCTTCACCAGGCGGCGCTTCCCTCGGTCCCACGCTCGGTCAAGGACCCGGAGGCGACGCACGCGGTCTGTGCCACCGGCACGCTCAACCTCCTCGTCGCGGCGCGGAACGCGAAGGTCGCGCGGTTCGTGTACGCGGCGTCGTCGTCGGCCTACGGCGACACGCCGGAGCTCCCGAAACGGGAGACCATGCTGGCTCGGCCGCGCTCCCCGTACGCTGCAGCGAAGCTCACCGGCGAGCACTACTGCCGGGCCTTCCACGCCTCGTACGGCCTCCCCACCGTATCGCTCCGCTACTTCAACGTCTTCGGCCCGCGTCAGGATCCGGCATCGCAGTACGCGGCAGTGGTGCCGAAGTTCTTGGTGGCCGCTCTCACCGGCGAGCCGCCGACTATCTTTGGCGATGGCCGGCAGACGCGCGACTTCACCTTCGTCGCGAATGTCGTGCGCGCGAACTTGCAGGCGTGCGCTGCCGGGCCGCCCGCGTTCGGAGAGGTGTGCAACATCGGCTGTGGGAGCCGGGTGAGCCTACTCGATCTCTGGCAGAGCATTCGATCCCTGGTCGGCGCGACCGTCGAGCCGCGTCACGAGCCCGTGCGCGCCGGGGATGTGCGCGACTCTCTCGCCTCGCTCGACCGAGCGCGCGAACTGATCGGCTATGTGCCAGAGGTGTCGCTCGAGGATGGGTTGCGCCTGACGCTGGCGGCGATGCGCGAGGCAGTACCGTCGGCGCGACACGCCTGACCACGGGCACGGACTGAGCGCCGTGCGAGTGCTTCTCCAGCGCGTCTCCCGAGCCGAGGTCAGAATCGCCGGGACGGTGACCGGGAAGATCGGCCGCGGCTTCTGTCTTCTCGTCGGCTTCACGCACAGCGACGGTGAGGATCAGGTCACCTGGATGGCGGCCAAGATCGCCGGCCTGCGGCTCTTCGCCGATGCCGAGGGGAAGATGAATCGCGCCCTGGCCGACGTCGCCGGCGACGTCCTCGTCGTGTCCCAGTTCACGCTGTATGGTGATGCGCTGCACGGGCGTCGGCCGAGCTTCATCGATGCGGCGCGGCCCGAGGTGGCGTCGGCGCTCTACGAGAAGTTCATCGCGGCACTGCGCTCCCAGGGGCTTCGCGTCGAGACCGGCGACTTCGGCGCCATGATGGAGGTGGACCTGGTGAACGATGGCCCGGTGACCCTCTGGCTCGAGCGGTGACGGCGCGCGTCGTCCTCGCCTCGTCGTCGCCGCGGCGGCGCGAGCTCCTCTCGATGATCGGCATCGCTCACACGGTCGTGCCCGCCGGAATCGATGAGTCCCTCCTGCTCGGCGAGTCCCCGCCAGCCCACGCCGAGCGTCTGGCGCGCGCGAAGGCGGAGGTCGTGGCGGCCCGCAACCCGAGCTCGGTCGTGATCGGGGCAGACACCATCGTGGTCGTCGACGGAGAGGTCTTGGGGAAGCCGGTGGACGCCGCCGAGGCCGTGCGAACGCTGCGGCGCCTGAGCGGGCGCGTGCACACCGTTCACACGGCGGTGGCCGTCGCCGTCAACGCGCGAACCGAGTCAGCGATCGAGTCGGTGGCGGTGGAGTTCCGGACCCTCGACGACGAAGAGATCGCCGACTACGTGGCAACGGGCGAGCCGATGGACAAGGCGGGGGCGTACGGCATCCAGGGTTTCGGCGCGACGATCGTTCGGCGGATCGAGGGGGACTACTTCGCCGTCATGGGGCTGTCGCTGACACTTCTTGTCTCGCTGCTGCACCGTCACGGCATCGTGTATCGCTTCGGGATGCTGGCGGCGCCAGTCCGGGCCGCCGAGTGAGCGCTCCCGCGTACGACCCACCCTTGACCGCGTGTCCGCTCTGCCGCTCCACCGCGATCCGCGACTTCGACCACGACATGCGAGGGGCCGTCATCGCTCGGTGCGACGAGTGTGGGGTGAAGTTCATGAACCCGCAGTACACCGACGCGTATCTCGCGGAGCTGTACGGCGGCTACGCGGACGAGCCGACGAGCGGCCCGCGCTGGGCGAGGCGCCGGGCGCAGAAGGAGCGCAACCTCTCCCTCATCGAGCAGTATGTTCGTCCCGGGCGCTTCCTCTCGGTCGGATGCGGCGATGGCGTCGAGCTCCGGGTGGCGAAGGAGCGGGGGTGGAGTGTGGAGGGGTTCGACGTCGATCCGAAGCGCACGGCCAAGGCGGCGACCGCGACGGGCGCGACGATCTACGCCGGCGACCTCTTCTCGCTGCCCATGCCTGACGAGTCATTCGACTGCGTCTATCTCGATCAGGTGCTCGAGCACCCGAAGCGTCCCGCCGACTATCTACGGTTCTGCGAGCGCGTGCTGCGGCCGAATGGCGTGCTCTTTCTCGGTGTTCCCAACATCGAGAGCGTGTCATCGACCTTCAAGACAGCGCTCGGCAAGGCGGGGATGAGGCGCCGTCGACGCGGCCGCCACTACGACAGCTGGCACCACCAATTCTATTTCGCGCCCGCCACGCTCGTGCCTCTGCTGGAGCGCCGCTTCGGTTTCCGCGTGCTGGCCGTCCACGGGGATCCGAAGCCGAGTCCCCATCCGGATGTCCTCTCGCGTCTGCGGGAGGGGCTGTCGCGGGGGATGCCGAATCTGGATTCGAGCTTCGTCGTCGTCGCGCTGAAGAGAGCTCAGCCCGCGTAGCGTTCACGCCAGCGCTGCACCTTCTCGAGCACGTCGCGGACCTCGAGAAGCGCCATCCGCCCGGGACGGCTCTCCGTCGCGAGCTCCCCTTCGGGCGTGAGCTCCTCGCCGTACGTGCTCGCGATGAGGTCGTGGAAGAGGCGGTAGGGGCCGACGCGTTTGGGGTTGTTGTAGCCCATGAGGCTGATGACGGGGCGGGCGAGGGCGACGGCCATGTGGAGGGGGCCGGTGTCGAGGGAGATGATCAGGGCGCTGGCGTCGA
>DASPTK010000143.1:0-52406 GCA_035623475.1 Gemmatimonadaceae bacterium
CCCCACCCCAACTTCCACCACCGCCACCCCAGCCTCCCCTACCCACGGGGATGAAGATCGGCAGACACCCACCGCACCCACGTCGGCCTCGAGACGCTGCGCTCACGAAAATGAGGAAGAGAATAAGGAAGAGCACGAAGAGCAGCGGCCCCGGGATTCCCGGCGATGGCGCGCTGCGCGGATAGCGCACGACGGGGGCAGGTGCGAGCGTACTGTCGAGCGTGAAGTGGAATTCGTCGCCGAAACGCTCGGCCACACGCCGGGTCATGAGCTCGGTCGCGCCGCCGTAGTCGCGCTGACGCAAGAGAGGGATCGCTTCGTCGCGAATCTCGCCGGCGGTGCCGTCGGTGATGAAACCCTCGGCGCCGTATCCGGTCTCGATCCGAACGTGGCCGCGCCCATCGGCGCTGGACTCCTTCGGGACGATGAGGATGATGACCCCGGTGTTGCGCGCGGGATCACCAGGCTTGCCGGCGCGACCGACCTTCCATGCGCGGCCGATCTGACGCGCCACATCGGCCTCGTTCTGCTGGCCGATGCTCGGGAGCGTGACGACGACGATTTCGCCGCCTGACTTGGCGCGAACGTCGTCGATGATGCGCTGGATTTGAGCTTGGCTCTCCGCCGGGATGACGCCGGCGAAGTCGTTCACATACCCGCGCGGAGGCGGCAGCTGAATCGGTTGCAGCGCGATGAGGGCGCCGATAGCTTGCAGCGCTCTATGCCGCACGGGGGGGCACGCCTCTTCGCACGATACCGCCGCTCTGCCTCTCTCGTGGCCGTGGTGGGCGCCGCAGCATGTTCCACGCGCGGCACACTCGTTGTCGTCACCGATACTACACAGGGCGATGATGCGGTGGAAGTGCTCGCCTCGCCGGTCGATCCGTCGACCGTCCTGGCGTCCTCCGCCGTCGCCACAGGGGCCGGCGACAGCATTGCACGCTACTGGCGCCTCAGGTGGACCGCCGATTCGCTCGATCGCCGATTTCAGCGCGAACGGTCCACGCTCAACTCCCAGGCGGTAGCGCTACGCGACTCCGATCGACGCACGACCTCGTACGCCGCCGCCTACGAGAGGCACCAACGAGAGACGCGAGGGGCCGAATCGCTCCGCGTCGAGCGCGACCACGCGCGGCACGAGAGTGATCAGCTCCGGGCCGGCCTGGACAAGGCGGGTGCCCATCTTCCCACGGAGCTGTCGGCCATCGAGCGCGCCTCTGCGAGTGGCGGGCGCATCGCGGTGACCGCGCCGGTCGTCGCGCGCCGAGCGTCGCTCACCCTCGAAGCGGGAGTGTGGTGGTTGGTGGCCGTCCGGCGCGACAGCTCGCTCGTCCTTCGCGCGACGCGTTACTTGGTGCGCGCGGGCTCCCGCGACAGCGTGCGACTGCGGTGAGAAGAGGAAACGGCCCCGCAGTGGGGGCCGTTTCGTCGCTACTTCGAGAAGGAGAAGCTGAAGCTGTAGGTACCGCCGCCTTGATCCGAGTTGGGGAAGCGCCAGCCGTTGATCCTCTGCCGAATACAATTCTCGGCATCGCTCGCCCCGGGGCCGGACCAGGTGCGGCGCGTGATATCGGTGCCGGTTACGCTGCCGGCGCCCGTCATCGTGATCGCGACGGTGACCGTTCCGGCAAGCCCTGGGTTCTGCTTGAGGCCGTATTCGCTGTAGCAGAATTGGAGCTGCGAGTTCTTGTTGCGGACGTAGTCGCCCAGGTCGGAGACGTTCCGTCCCGGACCGCCGATCTTTTCGGCGTGGATGACGCTCGGCGCGGCCACAACCACGGTGGCGAAGCCCACGCCGCCTCCTCCCCCGACACCGCCGAGTCCGCCGGCAGTCCCGACGCCGAGGCCTTCGCCCAGCCCGCCGCGTCCCGGAGTGCGCGAGCCCTGGCCTCCCTGGCCGTATCCGATGACCGCCTTCCCTTGCATGGCCGGCGAGCCGCCTGACGCGGAGCGCACATCGACGCCGCGCAGAGCGTTCGAGACGTCCCCCACCATCCCACCGCTGTTGTTGGCGGGGGCGCCGCCGAAGGCGTTCTCGATCTGCTTCTGCCGGCGTTCGTCCTCGCCCTGCGTCTTCCCCCCGCCCGGCTTGGGAGCGGGGCCGGCCGGATTGCCGGCAGCGGCTGGAGCGGGCGTCGGGGTCGGCAACGGCACGTCGGTGACCGTCACGTCCACCGGAATCTCGTCGGTGGCCAGCAGCTTGATCGCGTTGGGCAGTGGCGGAACGAAGATCACCAACAGGATCCAGAGCAGGCCCAGGCCGATCGAGATGGCGTACGACCAGAGGATCGCCCGCCCCTCGGCGTCGGCGATCTCGTAGCGCATGTTGCGAGTGAAGGACGTCTCGTCCACCGACCCCCGGAGAGGGCGCTGCGGCGCCGGAGCGGTCATGGCCCCCTCCTAGTCCTTCCCCGTCGCGCCAGGCGCGGGGGTTGGGGCCGCGGGGGCCGCGGGGGCCGCGGGCGTCGCGCCACCCTTCTTGTTCACCTGCAGCGACAGATTCTTGAAGCCGGCGATGCGTGCCGTCTGCATGACGCGCGAGAGCAGATCGTAGCGCATGCTGCTGTCGCCCTGGATGGCGAGCGGGATATCGAGCGCCTGGTCGGGCGTCACGTTCTTGACGCGGCGGATGGAATCCGCCGACACCTTGAGCGCGCTGTAGAGCGCCGGAATCAGGAGGGGCTGATCGGGCATGTTCGACGGGACCCGCGCCGCGTCCATCGTGCTCATGAGCGGCTTGCCGGCGAGCGTGAGCTGTCCGCCAATGCCGAGGGTGAGCTGCTGGAGCGCCGGCGCGCCGACTTCCGCCGATGGCAGGCGGACGCCGGGAACCACGGGCGCAAGCTCGCCGACGGTCGCCGTGGTGAGCGCGAAGAACACGATCGACACGAAGGTGTCGACGAGAGGGACGAGGTTCAGCTCGGTGATCCGGAACTTGGCGAACTGCGCCGCGCGCCGTTGGGCGCGCATCTCCCGACCGCGACTCATCGCCTCACGCTCCCGGCGCGCCGTTGCGCGCGCGCGTGCTGAGCGAGATGCCGGTGAACCTGGCCAGCCGGATGCGTTCCAACACGTGCACGATGTTGGCGTAGCTCACATCGTCCGACGGGATCACCGTCACGTCCTGATTCTGCGGGTACTTGTTCCTGATCTCCGTCATGAGTGCCTGCAGCGCGTTGAGCGCGTTTTCATCGAGCCCTGGGATGACACGGTGAAAGCCGCCCTCCTCCGAGTGCTCGACGGTCAGCTTGTCGTTGTCGACGCGCACCGCGACGAGCAGGTTCAGCACGTCCTTCTCCGACTTGAGCTTCTTCAAGTCCTCGGGCGTGTTCACGACCACCGGCGGCAGCGACAGGTCGAACGACGTGAGCGCCATTCTCGCCTCGGTCTGCAGCGTCAGGAGGCTGAAGAAGACGATCGACGTCAGGATGTCGACCAGCGGCACCAGGTTGATGTTCCCGTGTGCCGTGAGCGGCGCGGTTTCGGCGCGACGCTGTTTCGCTCGGTGAAAGATCGAAGCCATACGCGAATTCGGTCCGCTTAGAGCCTACAGTGTGGACGCCACGGCGCCGCCCGCATGCACATCACGGGCAGCGGTCGGGCGACTACCGGTGACCGAGGCGAACGTCCGGACGGTCGATCAGCGCGTTGATCAAGCGAACCTGGAACTCATCCACCTGCTCGATGATCCCCTCCGCCTGACTCACCAGATACGCGTGCGCGACCGTCAGCGGAACGGCCGTGAAGAGGCCGAACCCGGTCGCGTTGAGCGCGATCGCGATGCCCGCCGCCAGTGCACCGGCTCGCTCCGACGCCGCGGCCAGCGACACCGACGAGAACGCGGCGCGCAGACCGAAGATCGTTCCGAGCAGCCCGATCAGCGTCGCCACGTTGGCGAGCATCGGAAGGTAGTGCAGCCGGCGCGTGAGCCGGGGGAGCACGCTCAGGGCGGCAGCGTCGGCCACGTTCTGCAGGTCGGCCTCATCGCGGCTCCGACTGCGCAGAATGAGCACCCCCATGTCGGGGAGCACGGCGCTCGACTGCGAGCAGAGCTTGATCGCGTCGTCTACTTTGCCGGCCCGGACGAGCTGAATGACGCGCTCGATGAAGGCTCGCCCGTTGATCTTGGACCGGATGACGATGGTGTAGAATCGCTCGAGGAACACGGCGAGGCCGATCACCGCGACCACGAGGATGAAGTACATGATCGGTCCACCGTTCCGGAAATACTCCAGCATCGTACGCATCGAGGCGGGTCCTCCGAGGAAGTTCAGGTCGAGACGTTTGCCGCTACCGCACCCGTGCGGCGACTAGTTAGGCGTTTTGGGCGCACTCTTGCTCTTCTGCTTGCCGATCTGGTCCACCACACGCTGGAGCGAGTCCAGCCGTGCCCGGCGGTACTGCAGCTCCTTCCGAATCGCATCGATCTCCGCCGCCCGGCGCGCGGAGTCCGACGCCGACATCTGTGCCTTGGGTGCGTTGGGAGGAAGTCCTGCCGCTCCCCCACCCGCTTGCAACCGTTGGAGCGAGTCGAGGCGCGAGCGACGCATCGCCAGCTCGTGACGCATCGACTCGATCTCCGCCGAACGCGCCCCCGCGATCGCCTCCGTCGTGAGCCCGGCGATTTCGGCCGCCGCCGCACCCCGCGCCGCCGCACCCGGCGCCGCCGGCGCTCCCAACTTCGCCACCCCGGGCGGAATCGAGTCGAGCGGCGTCCCACCCGTCAGCTGCCGCTGCGGCACCATCTGATAGCCCGTCGTCGCACTCGCCCAGAAGCTGCGCGTGTCGTAGCGGGCTCCCAGAACATCCCGACCGTACACCGGAATCTCTCGCGGACGGACCGTCACCACCTGCGGCGTCGGAACCTGACCACGAATCTCGATCGTTTGCCCGCGACGCACTGGCGGCTTCGGCTTGGCCGGTGCCGGCTGCTGCTGTTGCTGAGCCGCCACCACCATCGGCGCCAGGAGAAGCACCGCGCTCCCCAAGAGGACGCGGAGCGGGGTCCGCGGGATACGCCTCACAACCCACCCCCGGCCTTCGCCTCACCAGGATTCGCGTCCACCTTCCCCTGCAGCGCATCGCGGGCGCGTTGCACCCACGGGTTGTCGAACTTGTCCTGCCCTGCCTTGTCAACAAGCGCCTGCCAGAGTTTGTTCGCCGCCTGGTAGTACTGATCCGCCTGCTTGGCCGCTGCCGCCTGAGCGCCATTGCGCTGCTCGTCGGTGAGCGCCTTCGGAAGCTGCACGTTCGCGATGAAGTTGCCGTACTCCCACTGCGCCAGGCCGGAGTAGTACGAGGACGCCGCCACCCACTCCGGCGCGCCGCTCGCGATCGACTTCGTGAAGTGCCCGCTCATCTGCGTCAGCATCTCCTTCTTCGGCCTCGACAGACGATCGATCCCCGATCGCGTGAGGTTGCCCATGCTCGCGATCACGAGCTTCATCCGCTGATAGTGCGGGAAGAGCGCTTGACCCTGCTGGAACTCCGACTGGCCGACGCGCTCATCGCACGAGGCCTTGAGCTCGGGCGTCGGCTTGGTGCACAGACGTGCCAACTCGGCGTTCGCCGACGCCACATTTCCGCCCGCCTTGAGGAGCGCGACTCGCGAGGCCTGCGCTTCGCCGGCGCGCTTGTCCTTCGGGAACTTGGTGGCGAAGGTGCCGTAGGCGCGGGCGGCGTCCGCCGTGTCCCCCGCCTGCAGGTAGGTCACCGCGGAGTTGAACTGCGCGTCGGCCGCCCGTGGATCCTTCGGATAGGCGCCGGCGAATTGCGCGTACGCCACCGCCGACTGTTTCGGCTTGCCGATCGAGTCGAGCATCACCGCATATCGAACCATCGCGTCGGGTCGACCAGACCAGGTCGGGTTCTCCTGAATCAGGCCGCCGAGGGCGTCGACCGCTTCGTCGCGCCGACCGAGCGAGGAGAGAAGCTGCGCCTGGAGCGCCTGGTACTGCACCTTGTACTTGTAATTCGGATACTGCGTCACGAGCCGCTTCGACAATTCGAGCGCCCGCTCCTGGGCCGCCTGCGAGGCCTTGAAGTCCTGACTCTTGCGCGCCGTGCTGTCGGCGAGCATGTAGACTTCGATCGCGTTGCGCAGCGCGTCCGGCGCCTTCTCCGATCCCGGATTGCGGTCGGCATACGCGACGTACACGGCCTCCGCTGCCTGACGATAGTCACCCGCCTTCACCAGCGAGTCGCCGTAGCTGACGGCCGCGGCGTTGCGCAGCTTGCTGATCGAATCGACGAGCGACTTGCGACCGCTCTGCGCGGCGTAGGACTGTGCCAGCTCCCACTGCCCCTGCGCCTCGGTGTACTGCCCTTCCTTGTAGAGCGCGTCGCCGATGAGCTTCTTCGCCGTCGGCGTATACGCGTCGTTCGGGTACTTCTCGGCGTACGTGCGGAAGGTCTGCTCCATCACATCCCACCGCTCCGCTTCCGACGCGCGCTTCCCCTTCTGGATCAACGCCTTCTTCGCGACGTCGGTCGCCGGGAAGGCCGCCACGTAGCGATCGACGGTAGTGAAGAGCGAGTCCTGCGCTCCGCGATCGCCCTTGTTCCGCACGACCGCGGAGTCGAAGGAGACGATCGCGTTCTGACCCGCCTGCTGCGCGAGCTTGGGATCGCCCTTGAGTCCGTATGCCGCGCGCGAGTACTCCGCGCCAGCCTTGAAGTACTCGCCCCCGCCGTAGAGCGCCTCGCCGTAGAGGAAGTCCACGGCCTGCGCGCTATCCGACCCGGAGAACTCGGTCATGTAGCGACCGTACAGGGAGGAGGCGTCGGCGAACCTGGTCTTGTCGCCCTTCTTGTCCTTCTGGGCCTTCGAGAGGCTGTACTGCGCGCTCTGTCGCAGCGCGTCCTCGCGCGCCTTCTGCGCCTCGGCCACGGCCGATGGATTGGCAGCGGCCCACGGCGAACCGGGCGCGAAGTTGTTCACGAGATCGAGGCGCGCCTGCTGGGCCTGATCCGGCTCCAGAACTCGATTCTGGTAGATGTCGATGATCGACTGCTGCACCTCGAGCGCGCCCGAATCGGTGGGCGCCTCGGCCTGAACCGCCTTGTACGCCTCCACCGCCTTGCCGAAGTCGCCCTGGTCGCGAAGGCTCGCGGCCAATCTGCGCAGCAGGGTGAGCTTGTACGTGCTCCCGCCCTGGTGCGTGGCGAAGTATCGATTGGCTGCCTCGGCGCCGCCCACCTGGGTGAGGCTGACCGCCATATACTCGATCGCCTCGCTCCGGAGGCCCAAGCGCGCCTGCTGCTCTGGTGTGAGCGCGTCGTACTCGGCCACCAATCGCCCGAAGACGTCGACCGCCTGCTGATACTCAGGTTGGTTGACCTGTGTGGCCTGGTTGTAATACGACCAGCCGAGTTTGTAGAGGGAGAGGAAATAGATGTCCCCGCCCTTGGGCGCGGTTTCCGTCGCGCTCTGATAGGCGGCGGCCGCCTTCACGAACCCTGCCTTGCGGGCCGCGCCTTTCTGCTTCGATGCGATCTCGAACTGCGCATCGCCGAGCCGGAAGTACGCCTCCGGCCGGAAGTGCGATTGCGGCATGCTCGTGACCATCTCGAACATCGTCACGGCGTCGGCGTAGCGCTGGGACGAGAAGTAGAGCGTGCCGAGAGTGTAGGCCGCGGCATCGCGCTGCGGGAAGTTCGGGAAGCGCTTGACCAGCTCTTCGTAGCGAGCGATGGCCGGGGTGTAGTCGGGGCGCTCGGGGGCGTCCTTCGCCGACTCATTCGCCGTCCGCTGCGCCGCCGCGAACTGGTCATCGGCGCGCCGCACGAGGAGCTCGCCCAGCTGGAAGAGCGCGTCGGGACGCAGCGGGCTATCCGGGTGGCGCGTGAGGAAGCCGGTGAGCTTGTCGATTGCGGCATCGCGGATGGCGTCCGCCGGCGCGGTATTGCCGGCCACCAGCTTCGGCGAGGTCTGCGCCACGGCGGTGCTCGCGCAAACCGCAGCGAGGGCCACGCAGATGAGGGATCGCGTCGTCGTCATGCGATCACCGCCTCGGGGGGGTAGAGCCGGGGGCCGGTCCGGCGGTCGTGGTCGGGGACGCCACCGACGAGCCGGGCGTGCCGCCAGCGCCGGCGTCGATCGCGCGGAAGAAGGCGGCGCTCGCCGAGCCGTAGTCGGCTGCCTCGCGATCACGATTGAGGAGGGCCACCAGCCCCGCCGACCGCGCGCGCAGCTCGGCGTCGAGCAACGAGATCAGCTGAGCCTCGGCGTTCGCCTGACGCTGCTCGGCGGCGGCCAGCGTCGCCCGCTGCGCCCGCACGCGATCGCTCTCCGGCCCTTGGAGGCGGGCCAGCTCGGCGGTCACGACGGCGGCGTTCTCGGTGTTGATCGTCTGCGCCTGATCGCGCACGTCGCGCAAGGAGCGGAGATCCTTGGTCACCGAGTCGCGGCGCGCGAACACCGGGTGGTGAGCGATCGCCGAATCGACACCGCCTCCCACGATGAGCGCCAGTTGGCGATATGCGTCGGCCGTCTGGCGCTCCGTCGCGATCAGGCCGGAGTCCGCCGCGACGGCGGCCGGGCCGAGTGCCTGACGAGTGCTGTCGAGGAGGCGCTGATTTTCTTCCGCCATCGCCTGCGTCGCGCGGACCTGCCGATACAACGCCGCCCGAATGTTGACGCGTGCGCTGTCGAGGTGGGCATTCATGCGCACCAGCGAGTCGCGGATCTGGTCGCCCTGGTTGGTCACGCTGACGATGTTCTCGTTCCCGGCGGCCAGGAGCTCCTGCATGGTGAGCAGAGAGAAGACACGCATGCGCTGCACGGCCAACCCCTCGGTGAGCCGGTACCCGGCCAGGGCGACGTTGAGATCGGCGCTGTTCAGGGCTTGCGAGCGATCGATGTACGTCGCCGTCACCTGCGGGGACGACGGAGGAGTGAAGAGCACGCGCTGTGGGAAGTCCGCCCCAGTGGTGGTGGAGAGCACCGACAGCCGCTTCTCGATATCGGGCAGCGTGAGGACATCCGGGGCCGGCGCCGTGGTGGCCGGGGGCATCGGCTGCCCCTCGAATGCCGCGAGGAGGAGCGATGGGTGGGCGCCCAGCGCATCCGGGGCCACCAAGGTCTTCCCGCCCGGTGGGTCGGACACGAACGCCAGACCGGCGAGACGGGCACTCACGAGCGCGCGGCTGGCGTCGGTCATCGAGGTCGTGGTGCGCGGCTGCAACGCGGTGACCTCGTCGCCTATCGAGTCGGCCACCGCCTGGAAGTACGTGTCGGCCAGGTCGGGACGCTTCGCCTCGAGCATCAGCTGCCCGATCATGAGGCGAGCCTCGTCGCGCTGCGGAAGCTCGGGATAGCGCTTAGCGAAGTCGGCGAAGGATGCCGACGCCGAGTCGAGCTTGCCGCCGCGATAGAGCGCCCACGCCCTCGTGAGCTGCGCTTGTGCAGCGACACCGCTCGTGGGAGGCACGGCGCCCGCGAAGGCCGCCGCCTCGTCGTATCTCCCGAGCTGGTGCGAGAGCTCCGCCGCCGTCACCTTGGCCTGGTCGCCGAGCGCCGTGGTGTCCTTGGTCAACGGTCGCAGGGAATCGAGGGCGACCGCCATCTTCGTCGAGTCACCGCCGAGTGTCGTGAGGGCGTCCATGTACTGCGCGTACGGCGCGTACGGGCCGCCGGCGGCACGAGAGGCCTGGAAGGCGGTGTGGGCGGCGGGCCAATCCTGGCGTTGAAAGGCAGCGAGCCCGATCACGAGCGAGATCAACGGGCGATCGCCGAAACCCTCGGCCGTTCCGGCCAACTCCTGCACCTTAGCGTAATCTCCCCGGCGGTACGCGTCGAGCATGAGTTGCGACCGGATCATCTCTGCATAACGGCTATCCGGATGCGCGTTGAGAAGCTCCTGCGCGGTGGCGCGGAACTCGTCCATCATCGCCAGGCGGTAATACGTCTGCGCGAGCAGGAAGAGGAGATCGTTGCGCGTGTGATAAGACGACTGCGCCGGAGCCGGAACGGCGGTTGCCGTCGCGCCGGCACTGTCGGCACCGGGAGCGCGCGCAGCAGCGGGAGCCTGCCCCGCCGGGGCCGCGGCCGTGTCCCCGCCGGGGCGAGCCGCAACCGGAGTCGCAGCGCCGGGAGGAGCGGCGGGGGTCGTCACCGCTCCGACCACCGAACGCAGCCACTCGAGGCGCGAGAGCGCGGAGAGCGGCCGATCCTGGGTCAGGTCGTAGAGGGCCATACGGAGCTCGATATCGATGGCCCGTGGCTGATCCGGTTGCGGAACGACGTACTTGACCGACGTGTCGAACGTCGCCGTTGCCGGCGCCGCCGCGGCAGCCGTGGCACGGGCCGCCGTGTCGGGAGGCCGGCTCGTCGAATCTCGAGTCGGCTGCTGCGCGGCCGCGGGGAGCCCCGCACCGGCCAGCAACAGCGCGATGGTCGTCCGAACAGTCATCACGAGGCGCGGCTCAATACGGAGCGGTGCCCGTTGCGGTCCACGTGACCGGCACCAGCTGGCCGTTCTGTACGGTGAACTGCACGTACGTCACCGTCTCCGCCTTGGTATCGACGTTGAGGCTCTGTGACACCTTCACTCCGCCGAGTGTCATCTCGACCTTGACCGCGTGCGCCGTGGGCAGGAGCTCCGAGCGCCAGAGTTGATCGACCGCGCCCTGCTGGAGCGCGTAGCCGGCCGCCATCGAGTAGGTACGTGTCGACGCGACTACCTGATCGACCTTGAGCTCGAGGGGACCCAAGGCCTCGGGCGCGACAGAATCGGCCTTGAGGAGCACAACGAGCACGGCCCCCACGCGGTGCTTGACCGCATCACCGAGCGAGCGCATCCGGTCGCGTTGCGCCACCATGTTGTCCTGCGCCTGCGTCAGCATGCCGTCGAGCTGGAGAAGCGAGCTCTGCTCGTTGCTCATCATCAGCGCCTGCGAGCGTTGCTGCATCGACTGGGCCAGCGCCGTCTCGATCCGCGCCTCGAGCTGCACGCGCTGCGCGCGCACATCGCTGAGCTGATCCTGTGACGTCTGCAGCTCCTTCACCAACTCGCTCTTGCGCTGCTGATAGGCCTGCTGCTGGGGAGATATCGTATCGGCCGGGGCGGCGCCGCCGGCGGGCTGCTGCGCCCGAGCGATGGGCGCGGCAAGCAGGGACGCGAAAAGAAGCGACGTAAATCGGTGCGTTCTCATGAGCATCGGGATGTAGGGCCGCCGTTATTGCGGCGGCGTCGTGCCCGGAGGAGCGTTCTGCTCGAGGCGCTTCAGCCGGTCCTCGAGCTTCTGTAGCGCCTCGCGCTCCGAGCGAAGCTCCGTCTCGGCCTGCGATCTGCGCTGCTCGAGCTCCAACAGGTTCTGCGCCTCGTATCGATTGATCTCCAGCTGCAGCGCCACGATCCGCTGCTGCCGTTGCGCGATCTCGGCTTGCAACTGATTCCGCTCTGCCTCGAGCTCGTCGACCTTCTTCTGCAGCAGATCGCCATGCACGAGACCGAGCACGTTGCTCGACCATCCAAGGGAGAAGGCGAACTTAGAGTAGCCGTAGATGTTTTTCGCTCCCGGCGTTGTCACGGTGTCGCTCTGGCTCTGCCCAATGTCCAACCAATAGACGCTCGCCCGAAGCCCGCGCCACTCGATGTAGCTCCCGAGGTTGTAAGACCAGGCGTTGTTCTCGGCCATCACCGACACCTGCGTGTTCTTGGCCGGGAAGAAGTCCGCCTTCACGCCGGCGAAGAATCCGCCCCAGGAATGCTGGTTGTAGATCTGACCCAGCCCGCCGTCGTCCTTGAATAGCCCGTTGCCGAACCCGACGCTGAAGCTGAGGTTCGTGTTCGACCAATCCGGCTTGATTTCGTTCAAGGCGAACGACTTCGTGACTACTCCGTACACCGTCTCGCCGGTTTTGAAGTTGTGGTGGAGCGTATCGACCTTGTCCGTGATCGAGCCGGTAGCCGGGTCACGCGTGAGGTCGTAGCCAATGGTGTACCGGTCGATGTGGTCGTAGGGACCCACATTGCGAAGGCCCACGGCCACGCTCGGCATCCACCGGATCGAGCCGGTCTTGTGGCGGAACTGCTCCTGGTCGAGCAACAAGCCTGAAAAGAAGAAGCCCCATTCCGGGTTGTCGGAGTAAAACGCGATCCCGATCCCCACCCGCCCGAAGAAGGAGAATTCGGCAGCGCCATTCGTGTTGAGCCCGTTGAGCGCGCCGTATTGCGGTGAGGCAGCGGTGTTCCGGAAGGTCACCCCCGAAAAGCTCAGCGCGAAATCACCACTCACCGGTGAGATCCACGCGACGGGGATGTCGATCAGGCCTTCGCCGAAGTAGAGCGTCTGCGGGTAGCTTTGCTGCGCGCCGGCACGCGCTGCGACGGCGAGGGACAGCCCGAGCGCAGCGGCGAAACGACGGGAATTCGTAAGCATCGACGTTGCCCCGAAGTGTGTGACTAGCGCTTGGGCGGCGTGGTGCCGCTAGCAGGTGGTGTCGGCGGCTTCTGTCCGCCCTGGAGCTGCTCCAACCGCTCCTCAGCGCGCTTGATCGCCTCGCGCTCCTCTTGGATCTGCGAGTCGAGCTGCTCCTTCCTCTTGGCCACCTCGCCCAGCTCTCCGGCTTGAGCCTTCGACAGCTGCGACTCGAGGTCGGCGATATGCTCATTCCGGCGCTGGATCTCGGCGCGCAGCTGCGACTGCTCTTGCTGCAACTCGTTCACCTGGGACCGCAGCACCGATCCATGCGCGATCTCGTGAACATTTCCGTTGAAGCCGATCGCGAGCGCCAGCTTGGCGTAGTTGTAGACCTTGTAGAGAGACCCCTTGTCGGGGTTCATGTTGCCCTCTTCCAGCTCGGTTCCGTAGAGACCGATCGATATGCCGCGCCAATCGCCCACAACACCGGCGTTCCAATCGAACCCGTCGTTGTCGACCATGAAGTTGACGAGCCAGGAGTCGGACGCCTGGATCGCATAACGGGCGCCGAGGAAGAGGCCGCGAACGATGGTGCCCTTGTCATTGTAGGTCTTGCCGAGGCCACCATCGGAGTAGAACAAGCCGCTTCCGTAGCCGAGGGACACGCTCCCCATGTTGTTGGCGAAGTTCTTGGTCGCCACGGCATACACAGTCGGCGCGGTACTGAATCCGTGCGAGTACCCAGAGGTGACTTCCTTCGTGAACCCGGTCGAGTCGATGTCGATGTCGTGACCTACGAGGTAGCGATCCTCGTGCGGATAAGGCCCGAGGTTGCGCAGCCCGATCGCGACGGACGGATACCACTCGCCCTGCTTCTCCTTCAGCACGAGTCCTTGGCCGAAGAAGCCCCACTCGGGGTTCTGGCTGTAGATCGAGATCCCGACGGTGAAGCGGTCCTTCCAGTGGGTTTCGATCGCGAGGTTTGTGTTCCAGTTGTCGGCGGTGCTGGCGATGCAGGGGGGCTGGCAGTAACGAATGTTGCGGGCGCCGAGGTTGACCCAGATGTCCCCTGACTCCTGAGAGACCCACGCCGTCGGGATGTTGATGAGCCCCGTCCCGAAGTTGAGCGTGGCGGGATAGCGTGGAGTCACATGCACGGAATCCGCCGGCGGCGGAGCCTGTGAGGAGAGCGACCCCGGGGCGGCGAGCGCAGCTCCGAGTGCGCTCAATAGAAGAGCACTCGACCGCAACCTGCGCATGCGTCCTCCGAAATAATGGGAAAGGCGAAACAGAATTGCGAACAGATGTGCAGAGCGATCACCCGCCAAACCTTCGGGTGTCCGCGAGGCACTCAATGGACGCTTGCCCGTTGCTAACGTTACGCCAGCGTGGAAGATGCAAGCCCGCATTGGAAAACGTCAAATATTGTTCCAGATACAGCTGGGTCCCCTGCCTGCACTAGGACTCGTATCACCGTGCGGAGGTCAAATGTCACTCCGGTGCAGCGACGGACTCCGAGACGGCGCACGTCTCCTGTCTCGACGGGATCCGCTCTCGGGACCCCGAGGTCGGCGGGGGGATGCGAACGACAGCCCGGTCCACGGCGGTCGCCCGGCCTCGGGATAGGTCGCTCTCGCTAGGGAAGTATCGCTTGGGGGGTGCGCTTGCCGAGAGCAAAAGCACGCGCCCCTCGGGAGGGTTTCCTGAGGGGCGACGGGAGCTGCGAGTTGCCGACGGGCCGCTGCGAGTTTACTGCGGATGGCCTCCGCCACCGCCACCATTGCTCCCGCCGCTCGCGACGCCAGTGAGCTTGATCGAGAGCGCCACCGCGATGATTCCGGCGCTGAGAAGTCCCGTGCGCAGATACGAGAGCTTGTGGGTCTCGATGGTAGAAATCGTGATGCGCGGGAGGGTGACAGCCTCGCCCTTCCAGAATTGCTCCTGGCCGTTCCTCATCGAGAGACTACTCACGGAGAGCTGAATCGCCGAGTCGGAGTTCTGGATGAGCTTGCCCTCGACGTTCGTCACTCCGGGCCCGAGGTAGCGCGCCAGAGAATCCGCGCCGGCGTCGGTGAGCGTGACGCGAAGCTTCGTGCCTGGCTCGGGATGAGGATTCTCGAGCGGGGCATTCGCGTAGCAGCCGCAAAGCACCGAAATACAAACAGCGAACAAGGTTACGCGCATTCGCGCCTCTCCGGTCGGCATCGCACCAAGATCGTTCTCAGTTGCCCCACGCGTCAAGTG
This sequence comes from Gemmatimonadaceae bacterium, assembly GCA_035623475.1. Taxonomy (GTDB): domain Bacteria; phylum Gemmatimonadota; class Gemmatimonadetes; order Gemmatimonadales; family Gemmatimonadaceae; genus DASPTK01. The sequence goes on from DASPTK010000143.1 coordinate 14,611, forward strand.
AGTACACCGCTGACGCGAAAAGCAGCCCGGCGAGAGAGTCCCTCGCCGGGCTGCCTTTCACGTCACCTCATCCCCGAGTGCGGGATGTCAGGTGCAGGGGTTTGGATCATTCCAGTTGCGGGCCGGTTGAGCCCCCACCGCTGGAATGTTCGGGTTCGTCTGGCGCTCTGTGACTCCGTAGTAGAGGCGGCCCGGAATGGCGGCCGCTCCGCCGGTCGGCGTCAGAGCAGGGACGCAGGTGCGCTTGTAGTCGTTCCACACTTCGATGTTCTGGAAGAGCGTGAAGTATTTCTCGGTCATGATCGCGGTGAGAATTGCCGCCCCGGCCGCATTGACCGGCGCAAGGCTAATCGGATTGTGCCATGGGGCGCAGCCGCCGCACGGCGGCGTCCAAGACGCAGCCCACGCCGCGCGCTCTTGATTCAGAGTGGCCAGCGCGGTCCCCGCGTTACCCGCTTGGTACTGGGCCTCGGCCATTATGAGGAGGTTTTCGTTGTAGGTCACGAACGGTTGCGAGAAAGTCGGCGACAGCCGGTCGCTGTTCATGCCGGTCGCGGAGTTCGTGGGATCGTAGTAGGTCAGCGTCCGTGGATCGGCAGCTGCGTTCATGAGCAGGTACATCGGAGCTTGTGGAGCCGGAGGCGGCAGGGCGCCAATGATGTCGCCCGCACGGCCTGTTCCGCCGTTGGGATCCATGAACTGGAACCAATCGTTGGACTCGAACACCTTGTTCCCTGAGTGGAACGCGGTGTAGTCGCCGGTGTTCGACTGGATGCCCTGCTGCGCCTCGGTCAGCGCCGACGCGTAAGAGGGAGCGCCGAGCTTCTCGGCCGTGTGCAGGTAGTACCGCGCCTTGAGTGTGTGAGCCAACGCGGTCCAAGCCGTCGGGTCGCCGTTGTAGACGAAATCGAGGTCTCCCGGTCCGGCCCCGGCCTGCGACAGGTGCGTGATCGCCTGACTGAGCAGCGATTGCACGCTGTCGTACACCACCGCCTGCGAATCGAGCTTCGGCGTCGGGAACGTCGTCGGCTGATTGGCCTGGGTGTAAGGAATGTCGCCCCAGATGTCAGCCGTGACACCGATCATCCACGCCTCGAGGATCTCCGCCACGCCGAGGAAAACGCTGTCCCCGGCGGCGCGGGCACCGGACTCCAGCGTCCGAATGTCAGTGAGACCACCGCCGACGTACGGCCGCTGGAACTCGGCGTCGTAGGTTCCTTCGTTGACGCTGGTGTACTGGCCGTAGATACCGAGTGCCTGACGAGCAACGCCGCGCACCTGCTGCATCCACATGCCAACCAAGCGCGCCAGGTCGCCCTCTTCATACTGCCAGTTATTCACCTGAACCGACATGAACAGCTGGCCATTCGTCGCGCTTCCGATCGTCGGATTGTTCGGGTTCTTCGTCACATCCGTGCCGGTCAGGAAGCTGTTGCAGCCGGCAGCCACGGCGATCGGCAGCGCGGCGCAAATCGCTAGCTTCAGATACTTGTTCATCTGGAGCCTCCTAGCGATTCAAGCCGATCGAGAACACGATCGACCGAGTCTGGGGGTTGTTGAAGTAATCGATGCCTTGCACGGTGACCGCTGCGCCACCGAGGTTGGCCTCGGGATCGATGCCATCATAGTTGGTCCAGGTGTAGAGATTCCGGCCCGCCAGACGGACGTCGATGCTGCTCAGGCCGAGGGACTTGGATACCCAGGGTTGATCGATGGTGTATCCAACCGAAATCTCGCGAATCTTGGTGTACGTGCCGTCCTCGATGTTCAACGTTGCCGGTCCAATGAAGCCGGAGCCGTTGCCGCCGTTGAACCAGGAGTCCTGATCGAGGGTGACCTGCATCCCCGCGCCAGGACCGGCGACTGCTCCCTGCATGTAGTCCTTGCCGAAGGTACGGGTCTGGCCACGGATGTCCGTGTCCTTGTGGGTTCCGAAGTTGTAGAGCGCACCGCGCGTGCCGTTCCAGATCTGACCATTCTGCTTGTGGTCGATCAGCATCGTGATCGTGAACTTCTGGACGCGCAGCGTCGTGTGGAACGACCCGAGCCAGTTGGCATCGGGGTTCGAGATCGGGCGATCGGTCGGGTCGAACACCGGGAAGCCGGTGGCGTCGATGAACAGCGCGCCCTTCGGCGCATTGCCGCACGCCGCGTCGACATCGGCGATGTTGTTGCCGAGGTTGTCGGCAATGTTCGTGAGACCGCGTCCGCAACGGACGAAGTCATTGCCGCGCAGGCCGATCGTGTTGCCGACCGTCGCTGCGCCGTACGCGCCGGCGAACGTGCCGCCGAACTGCGCGACGTTGCTGACGAAGTCCGCACCGCTCAGGCTGATGACGCGGGTCCGGTTCTGCGACCACTGGAGGCCGAAGTCCCACGCGACGTCCTTGTTGGTGATCGGACGGGCGTTAAGGGTGAGCTCCCACCCGATGTTCCGGAGGTGAGCACCGTTCTCCAGCTGCGTCCCTGCGCCAGTGCTCGGCGGAATCGGCACAGGCAGGATCACGTCAACCGCGTTGTTCTGATAGTACGTCGCGCCGAAGTCGACCTTCTGATCGAGGAACCCGAGGTCGAACCCGGCTTCGACTTCCTTCTGCCGCTCAGGAAGCAGGTTGATGTTCCCCCGATTGTACGACGTGAAGAGACCGCCGAACGAGCCCTGCGACGCATTCAGGTTGTCACCGTAGCCGGTTCCGAAGCTGCTGCCGGCGACCAGCGTCGTCTGGGTGGCATATGGATCGGGTGGCTTCCCCGTCTCGCCGTACGCAACGCGCACCTTTCCGTAACTCAAGGTGCCCTTCTGGTCGGGGTTCCAGAGGTTGGTGAACGTCCACGCCGCCGAGGCCTTCGGATACCAGGCCCGCGGCTCGCTCTGGCCGAACGTCGAGAAGCCGTCGTTCCGGATCGCGCCGGTCAGGTACAGTTGGTTGTAGAGGTCGAAGGTGGCCTGCGCGAAGTACGACTCGGTGTGGATCAAGTACTTGTACTCGAGCGGCACCCACACAACGGTGTTCTGCAGCGCGAACGGCTGCGGAGCGAGGAGCGATTGCCCCTCAACGAAGTTCTGCGTGTAGTTCTGGCTGTTCAGGTTCCAGCCCGCGGTGAACGACAATCCGAAGTCCGGATTGAAGGTCTTGTTCGCTATTGCATACAGCGTCTGGTCGACCTGCAGCTGCGTGATGTCGCCCCGGAAGATTTCGCCGGTCGGAAATGCCGACGACGTCAACGCGAGAGCGTTCAGGCGATCGTCGGCGTAGTAGTCCGCGCCCACGACATCCTGGAACTTCAACCAGTCCCACGCCTGCCACTCGATCGACAGGTTGCCGTAGGCTCGGTTGAGGTCCGCCGTATTCGGGTCTTGGTTCAGCACGAAGAACGGATTGTCGTACCCACGCCCCACTGTCAGCGACGTCGGCGACGGCTCCGGGAAGCGGTAGGATCGATGTAGCCCGCTCGTTGTGTCGAGATACGGCAGGTTGTTGAAGTTGGGCGGCGTGCGAGCTCCGCCGAGCAGAAGGCCGGAGACGTTCGAGCCCTTCTGCACGTAGTTCCCCGAGGCATCGACGTAGGCGAAGTTGCCCGTGACGTTCACGTTGTCGATGACACGATGCGACGCCTTCAGGCGAACGGTGGTGCGATCGTAGCTGTTGAGCGGACCGACGATCGTTCCGGTCTGCGTGTTGTAGCCAGCCGAAATGAAGAACGACGTCCGATCGTTTCCACCGGAGATGCTGAGGTTGTTCTCCCAGAGGTGCCCGGTGTGGAACAGCTCGTCGAAGTGATCGTACGTCGGTGTCCCCGCGTCCAGCTTCGGACCGTAGGAGAGGCTCGTCAGGCGGCAATCAGGTCCGCCGCACACGGGCGCGACACCTTCGCTCCCTTGGCCGTAGTCGGTCTGGAGCGGGATCGAGCGATTCACGTCGTCCCACGAATAATTGGATCGCAGCGAAACGCGGGTGGCTCCCGACTTTCCGCTCTTCGTGGTGATGAGCACGACACCGTCGGCGGCTCGGGCGCCGTAAATCGCGGCCGCTGCGGAGCCCTTCAGGATTTCGATCGACTCGATGTCGTTCGCGTCGATGTCGGCCGCTCTGTTCTCGGCCGCGGTGCCACCCGTCGGGTCTTCGGTCGTGATGGTGGAGTTGTCGATCGGCGTGCCATCGACCACGAACACCGGCTGCGCGTCGCCCGAGAGCGACTTCACGCCGCGGATGCGCAGATACGAGGACGCGCCGGGCTCACCCGACTGCGACACGACCTGCACGTTCGGCGCCTGACCGGCGATCGCATTGACGACGTTCGTCTCGTGGCTGTTGGTGACCTGCGACGAGTCGACCGACGTCACGACCGTACCGAGCTTCTCGCGCGTGGAAACCGTGCCGGCGCCAGTGACTACCACTTCGCCGAGGCGCAGTGGGTTGGCCTCGAGCACGAAATCCTGGCTGATCGGCCCGTTGTTGAGTGTGATGACGCTGGACTTGGCTTTGTACCCGATCAACCGAGCGGTGATCGTGACCTGCTGTCCGGTGACGCGTGCCGCCGCAACCGTAAAGCTGTATCGCCCATCTTCTTTGGTGAGAGTTCCGATATTCAGCCCCTCGATGAACACGCTCGCCGAATTGAGCGGGGCGCCAGCATCGCTGGTCACCTTTCCGCTCACGGTTGCGCCTTCCTGAGCCGACGCGAGAGTCGGCACAGCGAGAGCCGCAACTGCGAGGACGAGGGCAGACCGAACCAAACGTCTCATGCTTCCTCCTTGACACCCCTTCCAAAAGGTGTGTGGACTTTCATTGCAGACGTGGGTGGTGTTGTCTACCTGCGGAGTAGCCTCCGCTTCGGCCAAACTCGATAGAGTGGGTCGCTAATACCTCCGGGATAGAGATGGAAAAACGGCCGATGGAGCATCGGCCTTACCGATCAAGCGTCCGACCGGGGAGGCCGGGTCTAACCGGGTGCCAACCTAGGTTCGTGTCAGAGCCGTGTCAAGCAACTCTGTGTTAGACATCACCTTCCCCCCACACCTCTAACCTGAGGCTTCGAGCCCGGACTCATTCTATATATTGCCGTCCGATGCCAAGCCTAGCTCCAGCAGGGCCGATGAGGCGGGCTGCCAACGCCGTGGCGCTCCTCACCGCGCTCCACGTCGCAGCACCGGGTTTGCCGGCTCAGCAGCCCGCCAGCCAGGGGAACCACAGCTCGAAGAAGAAGGCGTTCACGATACTCGGTGTGCTGGGCGGGGGTCTCCTTGGGTTCCTTTTCGCCAAGGGTGCCAAGACCGATGCAGGCATCTTCATCGGGGTAGGTGCGGTCGTCGGAGGAACGGCCGGCTACTTCATCGGCGGCCAGTTCGACAAGGTCTACGAGCAGCGCTTCAAGGGGCTCCCCGAGCTCAATCCTCCCAATATCTCTTCGGACATCGATGGAGACCCGGGCGCGCTCGCCGTCGTGGATTCCTTCGTCGTCGTCGGGAGCACGACCGGCGTCCAGCTCTTCATCGATGCCCACGACTTTGTGCCGTGGACGCGCCGGGCCACGGGGGTGAAGGGGATAAAGGTGGTCACGCTCAGTCCCCACAGCGATTGGCTGGCTGTCGGATCGTCGGCGGGACTCTACCTTTACCCCCCGCGGCGCGGACCCGGCGGGCTCGTTAGGTCGGGCGATGTCATGGCTGTCACCGCTACGTCGCAGCGGGTCTACGCGGCGGTCGACTCGCGAATCGAGGTCGTTCCTGTGAACGCGGACACGGTGCGGCAGTGGCCGGGGGTCGACCTTCCAAGCCCAGCGCGTGACTTGGCCCTGGACACGACTCGGGCGCTCCTCTGGGCGGTCACCGACAGCGCGCTCGAGGCCTTCAACCTCTCCGGTGATTCGCTGGTCCGGCTGGGGAGCACCTCGGTCGATGCGGGAGCGCGGCGCCTGGCGGTGGATGGGATCACTGTCGCGGTGGCGCTGGGGGAGCGCGGCGTGCGAGTCTTCGACGGCACCGACCCTTCCCTCCCCCGCCAGGAGAGCGTCTGGTCGGCTGGACAGTTCGCCTACGATGTGGCCCTCGACGGAAAGCGCATGTTCATCGCCGAGGGACCGGAAGGCGTCTACGTCGCCGAGCTCGGGGGCCCCGTCCCTCGGACGCTCGGTATCGCTCGGGATCTCGGCTTCACGTCCACACTGGTCACGTACAAGCACTACGCGTATCTCATCGATCGGCGAACGAACTCCATTCGCCGATTCGGAACCGACTTCTGAGGTCGAGCGTGCGTCTCTCCCCTCTCGTTATCCGCGTCGCCGCGCTCTTTTCCCTCCTCGCATGCACGCGAGGGGAGGCCCACGAGGCTGCGTCCCGCTCGACGGTCCCGAGCGCGGCGCGCGTCGATCGGACCCTCGCCGGCGACACGGTCCTCATGCGTCGCGCCGATCACGCTCGCACGATGGGGCGAGCGGCCGCTCCTCTGTGGGTAGTGGAGGTGAGCGACTTTCAGTGCCCCTTCTGTCGGCGCTGGCATGACGATAGCTATCAGGCGATCAAGCACGAATACGTCGACACCGGCAAGATCCGGCTGGCCTACGTCAACTTCCCCCTCCCGACACACAAAAACGCCTGGCCGGCGGCGGAAGCGGCGATGTGTGCGGCCGCCTACGATCGCTTCTGGCCGATGCACGATGCGCTCTTCACCACCCAGGACCGGTGGGAGTCGAGCGCGAACCCACAGCCGTTTTTCGACTCGTTGGCGGTGGCCGCGGGGGTGCCGGCCGCCGACTTCAAGCAGTGTGTCGCGCAGCATGCGGTGCGTCCGCTGATCGAGGCCGACGTCGATCGGGCGACCGACGCCGGCGTGGAATCGACGCCGACATTCCTCATCGGCGGCGCGACGATTCACGGCGCTCAGCCGACGGCGACCTTCCGCCAGACGATCGACGCGGCGCTGGCGCGCGCCGGCAGCGCCGCCAAGCCGTGATCGAAGAGGGCGCGGCGGCGTGAACGCGCTGCTGCGTCTCGGATATGGGGGGGCGGTGCAGGTCGCCCGCGCCGCCGCCGCGCTCGTGCCGCCGGGGGAGTCGAAGCTTCTTCGTGCCCTTCGCGGACGCCGCGGGATCCGCGCTCGCTATGCAGCGTGGGGTCGAAGCGGCCGCGACTCCTCCAGAGACCTCCTCTGGATGCACGCACCCTCGGTGGGAGAGGGGCTGCAGGCGAGCCCGGTGCTCGCACTCCTCCGAGCGGAGCGGCCCTCACTGCAGCTCGCGTACACCTACTTTTCTCCGAGCGCGGAGGCGTTCGCTCGCCGGCTGCCGGTGGACTTCGCCGACTACCTCCCCTTCGACAGTCCGGGGGATGCGCGCGCCGCGGTTCGCGCGCTCAGGCCGCGCGCCCTGGTCTTCAGCAAGCTCGATGTCTGGCCGGCTCTGAGCCGCGAGGCGCGGCTGGCCGGGGTTCGGCTCGGGCTGGTGAGCGGGACGGTTCGCGAGGAATCGGCGCGGCGCGCGCCGCTCGCCCGCTCGCTCCTTCGCGACGCGTACCAGCAGCTCGACCTCGTAGGCGCGGTCGACATGGCGGACGCCGAGCGGCTGGTAGATCTGGGTGTCGCGCCGGGGGCGATCAGCGTCACCGGCGATACCCGCTACGACCAGGTGTGGGAGCGGGCGTCCAGAGCGGATCTCACCGGCGCCCTCCTCTCGCCGCTCGTGAGCGACCGACCGACGCTGGTGGCCGGCTCTACGTGGCCGCCTGACGAGATCGTGCTCCTCGCTGCGTGGCCGTCCGTCCGGGGGCGGGTGCCCGGTGCGCGATTGATCATCGCGCCGCACGAGCCAACAGCGGCGCATCTTCTGGCGGTCGAGAGCTGGGCGTCGGGGGCCGGACTCGCCCTCGCGCGTCTTGGCGCGCCCGACGCCGGCGCGGCCGACGTGGTGTTGGTCGACCGTGTCGGTGTGCTGGGGGACCTCTACGCCCTCGCCGACGTGGCCTACGTCGGCGGAGGCTTTCACGATGCCGGCCTCCACTCGGTGCTCGAGCCGGCAGCATTCGGAGCGCCGGTCGTGATTGGCGCGCGCCGACATGGGAGCCGGGACGCCGCCGCCCTGCTCGCGGTGGGGGGGGCGGCGAGTGTCGGCGACGCGGGAGGGATGGTGCGCCAGCTCACCGAGTGGCTTGGGGATGAGGGGGCGCGCGCCGCCGCCGGGTCGAGCGCGCGCGCCGTCGTGCAGGGCGGGCTCGGCGCGGCCGCTCGATCGGCGGCGCTGGTGCGCCGGCTGCTCGACGGCGCCTAACGAGCTAGGGCTCCGCCGGGATCAGGGCGGGGGCGCGTTCGGCGCTGGGGGTGGAGCGGGGGGCTTGGGCGCCGGCGCGGGGGGAGGGGCCGCGTTCACCGCTCCGCCGGGACGGAAGGCGATGCTGAACCCGAAGCCGGCGCTGTTGGGTCCGTCAGCCACCGCACCGAAGGTGAAGCCGAGCCGCAACCCGATCGTTCTCGTCACCTCGAGCTCCGCCCCAAGGTCGAAGTTGACGTTGAGCGCGTTCCCCCACTGCGACGTTCCGAGGTCGATCGAGAGGCGCGGCGACGCGTAGGGCGTGACCGCCATCGTCTGAGTCAGCGGGAAGGTGTGCCCGATCACGACGCCGAGAGGGAGACGGAAGAGCGTCCCGTTGCCGAAGGTGAAGTACACGCCGCCGGTTCCGAGGATATCGATCGGGGTGTCCTTCGTGGCGTGGACGAGAGACTGCACGACCCCGCCGCCGACGAAGAAGAGCGTCGTCCCGTCCTTCGAGCTCAACCCGCCGTCGAAGTTCAGATTCGTGCTCTTCCCGATCCCCTCGCGCCACTGTGCGAGACCCATCGTCCCATAGTCACCATCCCCGGCCACGGCGAAGTTGAAATCGCGCACGGATATTTGCGACGTCTGGAAGGTGGGGTAGTGGTACGCCTGCGCGTCCAGCGCGCGCACACCGGGCATCCCCACCGCCACGACCGACAGAGCGGTAGCCCAACGCAACGAGCGAATTGTCATCCGATCTCCCGAATGTTACCGGCAGGACTGGTCTGCCCGACCGCCAACGCCGAGCAGCAGCGAACACGTCAACTTCGGTTCTGCAAGCCGCGCGCCGGGCTCAGAGGGCCGCGGCCTTCTCCGTGACTACCCGGACGCGGTTCTGCACGACCTGGAGGAATCCGCCCTCGACGCTGAAGCGTCGCGTACCGGCGGGAGCCTCCACGCGCAGGGTGCCGCGCCCGAGCAGGGTCATCATGGGCGCATGGTCGGTGAGAATCCCGACCTCGCCGTCGAACGCCGGGGCGACTACCGAGCGCGCCTCGCCGTCGAAAAGTATCTGCTCCGGAGAGATGAGCGAAACGGTCAGCATTTCACGCCTTGAGAGTCTTGGCCTTGGCGATGGCTCCCTCGATTCCACCCACCATGTAGAACGCCTGCTCCGGCAGGCTGTCGAACTCCCCCGCCACCACACGCTCGAACGAGCTCACCGTGTCCTCGAGCTTAACGTACTCGCCCTTCGTGCCGGTGAATTGCTCGGCCACCTGGAAGGGTTGCGACAAGAAGCGCTGCACACGGCGAGCGCGGGCGACGACCCGCTTGTCGTCCTCGGAAAGCTCGTCGATGCCGAGGATGGCGATGATCTCCTGGAGCTCCTTGTAGCGCTGCAGAATGCGGAGCACTTCCGACGCCGCATTGTAGTGGCGATCGCCGACGTACTGGGCCGACAGGATCCGCGAGCTCGAGGCGAGCGGATCGACCGCGGGGTAGATCCCGATCTCCGTGAGTCCGCGCGAGAGCACGACGGTGGCGTCCAGGAACGCGAACGCGGTCGCGGGCGCCGGGTCGGTGAGGTCGTCGGCCGGAACGTAGATCGCCTGCACCGATGTGATCGAGCCGGTGCGGGTCGATGTGATCCGCTCCTGGAGGTCGCCCATCTCGTTCGCCAGCGTCGGTTGGTATCCGACGGCGCTCGGCATGCGGCCGAGCAGCGCCGACACCTCCGATCCGGCCTGAGTGAAGCGGAAGATGTTGTCGATGAAGACGAGCACGTCCTGCTTGTCGACGTCGCGGAAGTATTCGGCGACGGTGAGGCCGGAGAGTCCGACGCGGAGGCGCGCGCCGGGGGGCTCGTTCATCTGCCCGTAGACCAGCGCCACGTTCTCCAGAATCTTCGCTTCCTTGAACTCCAGGTAGAGATCGTTCCCCTCGCGGGTGCGCTCTCCCACACCGCAGAAGACCGACTTCCCGCCGTGTCCCTTGGCGACGTTGTTGATCAGCTCCTGGATGACAACCGTCTTCCCAACGCCGGCGCCGCCGAAGAGCCCGATCTTTCCGCCCTTCACGAACGGGGCGATCAGGTCGATGACCTTGATCCCCGTCTCGAAGACGTCTGTCGTCGGCTCGAGATCGACGAACTTCGGCGCCGGACGATGGATCGGCCACCGGGGCGCATCGGCGGGGATGGGCGCGCCCTGGTCGACCGGCTCGCCGAGCACATTGAGGATTCGTCCGAGTGCAGCCGCACCGACGGGGACGGCAATCGGGCCACCGGTATCGACGGCCGTCATCCCGCGCTCCACGCCGTCGGTCGACGACATCGCCACGGCACGCACCTGATTCCGCCCGATGTGCTGCTGCACTTCGGCGGTCAGGTGCACCTTCGCGCCACTGGCGCTCGGCTGGTCGACAGTGAGGGCGTTGTAGAGCTCCGGCAGATGCGCCGCATCGAATTCGACGTCGAGCACCGGTCCGATGACCTGCACGATCTTGCCCGTGTTCTGTTCTGCCATGGTCCGTTCTCGCTAGTCGAAGAGGATCGTGGTCAGCCGCCGAGGGCTTCGGCGCCGCCGACGATCTCGGCGATTTCCTGAGTGATCTGAGCCTGACGTGCCCGGTTGAAAGTGCGCTGCAACACGTTGAGCAGGGCGTCGGCGTTGTCGGTGGCGCTCTTCATCGCAGTGCGGCGGGCTCCTTGCTCCGAGGCCGCCGTCTCCACCAAAGCGCTGTACATCGCGCTTCGCACGTACAGTGGAAGGAGCTCGGCGAGGATTCCGTGCGCGCTCGGGAAGAGCAGGTAGTCAGGCACCGCGCCCGACCGCTCGGGCGGTGTGACCGGGAGAATGCGCACCTCGGTCGGTGGCGTGGACAGCACCGAGTTGAACTTGGCGAATATGACGTAGACCGCGTCCAGCCTGCCGGTGAGGAAGGCCTCCATCAGCGGATCGATGAGCTCTCGCGCGTTCTCGTGCGTCGGGGCGTCACCGATGTCGATGCGGGAGCTGGCGATTGGAGCGCTGAGGAAGCGGAAGTAGCCGAGGCCCTTCTTGCCTACGACGTGAAGCTCGGTCTCGAGCCCTTCCTTCTTGAGCCGCGTCAGAAGTTCGCGACCATCCCGAATCAGGTTGGCGTTGAACGCTCCCGCGAGCCCGCGGTTCGAGGTGAGCAGGACGACGGCCGCGCGCTTCGGCTTGGTCGGTTGACGGAGCAGCGGAAAGCTCTCGGCGAGAATCGGGGAATAGAGGTCGGCGATGACCTTCGTCAGCGCGTTGGCGAACGGCCGCGCCCCGACGACGCGATCTTGCGCGCGCTTGAGCTTCGACGTCGCCACCATTTCCATGGTGCGCGTGATCTTGCGCGTACCCTGGACGGACTTGATCCGCCCCTTCAGCTCTCGACCCTTGGCCATGACCTCTCGCTAGTGCGGCGAGGAGCTCAGTGCGTCTGCGCCGGTGCGCTCGGCGCGGCGGCCGGAGTCGGCTTCGGCGGCTCCGCCTTCGGCGTAGCGGCCTTCGGTGCGTCCGCCTTCGGCGCCCCGCCCTTCGGCGCATCCGCTTTGGCTGTTTGGGCCTTGGAGGCGTCGGCCTTCCCCGCTGCCGCCTTGAAGGCCGTGATCCCCCGCTTCAGGTCCTCCTCCGTCTCGTTCGACAGCACCTTCTCGTTGCGGAGGCGATCTCCGACCTGTGGGTACTGGGCGTGCATGAACTCGTGGAAGCCACGCTCCCACTCGCCGATGCGCTCGACCTCGACGTCATCGAGGTAGCCGTTGGTCACGGCGTAGATGATCATGACCTGTTGCTCGACGGGCATCGGCTTGTATTGCGGCTGCTTCAGGACTTCGACCACACGCGCGCCACGATCGAGCTGGGCCTTGGTGGCTTTGTCGAGATCGGAGGCGAAAGCGGAAAACGCCTCCAGCTCGCGGTACTGTGCGAGGTCGAGGCGGAGCCTGCCGGCTACGGTGCGCATCGCCTTGACTTGCGCCGAGCCACCGACGCGGGACACCGAGATACCAGCGTTGATGGCGGGGCGCGTGCCGGCGTTGAAGAGATCGGCCTCGAGGAAGATCTGGCCGTCGGTGATCGAGATGACGTTGGTCGGGATGTACGCGGAGACGTCGCCGGCCTGTGTCTCGATGATCGGGAGCGCGGTGAGCGAGCCGCCGGGCTTGAGAATCACCTTCCCGTCGACCACCGAGGGATCGTTGCTGATCTTGGCGGCGCGCTCGAGCAGGCGAGAGTGCAGGTAGAAGACGTCACCGGGATAGGCCTCCCGACCCGGCGGCCGGCGCAGCACGAGCGAGATCGACCGGTAGGCGACCGCCTGTTTCGAGAGATCGTCGTAGATCACGAGGGTCGCCTTCCCCTCGTTGTACATGAAGTACTCGGCCATCGCGCACCCGGCGTACGGCGCGATGTACTGCATCGGCGCCGGCTCGGCGGCGGTGGCGGAGACGACGATCGTGTAGGCCATGGCGCCGGTCTCGCGGAGCTTCTCAACCGTGCCGGCAACGGTCGACGCCTTCTGGCCGATGGCGACGTAGACGCAGATGACGCCGGTGCCCTTCTGATTGATGATCGTGTCGATGGCGATGGCGGTCTTTCCGATGGCGCGATCGCCGATGATGAGCTCGCGTTGTCCGCGTCCGATCGGGATCATCGAGTCGATGGCTTTGATGCCGGTCTGGAGCGGCTCCTTCACCGGCTGCCTGACGATGATTCCGGGAGCGGGGGATTCGAGAAAGCGCCGGTACTTGGTCGTGATCGCTCCTTTGCCGTCGATCGGGTTGCCGAGCGGATCGACGACTCGTCCGATGAGCTCCTCGCCGACGGGCACATCGAGCACGCGCGAGGTGCGCCTGACGACGTCCCCTTCGCGGAGCTTGAGATAGTCTCCGAGGATGACGGCCCCGATGTTGTCTTCTTCGAGGTTGAGGGCGAGGGCGGCCACCTGCTCGCCGGTTTCGGAGGAGGTGATCTCGAGCATTTCACCGGACATGGCCTTGGTGAGGCCATAGATACGGGCGACCCCGTCCTTGACCTCGAGGAGCGAGCCGACCTCCTCGACATCGAGAGCCTGGAGATCCGCCGCTTCGATTTCGCGCAGGAGGATATCGCGGATCTCGGCGGGCCTAAGTGTGGTGTCGGAGGGCATGAACAGATCCGGCTGAGGTTGGCTCGGAGCAGAGCAGCACTGAGGCCTGCGGGCCGCTTGTGAAAATTATCACAAGGCGCCAGGAGCGACAAGGCGCCATTCCTATTCCTCTGTCCTCGTCCCCACATCCCCGCCCCGAGACCACCCCTAGGCGCGACTCCGCGCCCGGCCGCGAACGAACCGCTCCACCAGGTCCACGCCTCTGAGCGACGAGAGCGAACTCGCCCGCGTCCCGATCAAGCGTTGAGCGGCGCCGGTAAGATGCGACGCAGAAGCAAAGTTGAGAAGCCGGGCAACCACCGGGATGTCATAGCCCGGATTCTTGGCAAGCTCGGCGGCCGCGATCAGCCTCACGAGATCGATCACCCGCTTGAGGTTGGGCGCCCGCCCGGCGCTGAAGGTCCGACTCAGGTGCTCCCGCGATACACCGAGCGTCGACGCGACCACCTCCGTCCTGATCGTGTGGCCAGGATGAGCCACGATGGCGCGCCAGGCGTCGACCTGGAGCGGCTGCCGAAGCTCCAGCTTGGGGGGCGGATCGTGCAGCGCCCGCGCGAAGCGCGCCGAGTACCCGTGGAGGCGCACGGCGTGCGAGAGCTGAGCGTCGTCGACGGAGTCTGCCAGCACATCGGCGAACCCGAGCTCCCCGCACTGTGCGATGAGTGGCGCGTCCACGGGATGAAAGGGAGACACGCCGAGGAAGGCGATGCTGGGGAAGTCGCGCGCCAGAAGGGCGCATCGGCGCCCCTCCTCGTGCGGAACTCCGATATCGACCACCGCGAGGTCGGTGAAGGCGCTTTGCAGGGCGCCGGCAAACTCTCGCCGCGACCGGGTCACGACGAGACGTGCCCGGCGCGACAGCGCGGCGCGAAGCGCCGTGCGTGCGCGTTCGCGCGCCACGTACGCGACGACGCGAGCCCGATCCCGCGCCGTGGGGGCCGTGCCCCCCGCGACAGCACGCCCGGCGCGGGTGCGGGCGCGAGAGCGTGGACGCTCGGCGGTCGTGATCATCGCACGTCAACGCTCGACGGGAAGGCGCTCGACCAACGCCAGCGCCCGCGCCAGCACGTCGCGCGCGTTCTCGTAGGAGACGTGCTCCTTGGCATCGTCGTACGAGAGCCACTTGCAAGCGGTGATCCCCTCATCGCGCTGCGGGTGAGTCTTGGCGCTCGCCGATTCCATGAGATAGAAGTGGCAAGTCTTATGGATCAGCTTCCCACGAAAGCGGAAAAACCAATCGATGGCTCCCAACTCCCCTCGGACCGAGAGGTCGCTCAGTCCGGTCTCCTCGGCCACTTCCCGGAGCGCCGTCTCGTCAGGCGGCTCGCCCTCCTCGATGTGACCCTTCGGGAAGCCCCAGTTCTTGTAGCTGTCCCGTATCAGCAGAAAGACCGGCTGGCCGTGCACCATGCGGTACACGACGCCGCCGGCGGACGTCTCAGAAGTCGCTCGGGTCCGAACCATCAGTGGCGCGAGAGCGAGCGCATCGAATCGGTGTCCAGAGTAGCCCGGCCTTCGATGAACTGCCTAACGACCGGGTCTTTGGTGTTGCGGATCTCATCGACCGTGCCCACCTGCCGCACCCGCCCCTCGTAGAGCATGGCGATCTTCGTGCCGACCTGGTACGCGCTCCGCATGTCGTGGGTGATGACGACGCTCGTCACGCCGAGCTGCTTCCGCATCCGGATCATCAACTCATCGATCACCGCGCTGGTCACCGGGTCGAGACCGGTGGTCGGCTCATCGTAGAGGATGTACTTCGGGCGGAGCGCGATCGCCCGCGCGATCCCCACGCGCTTCCGCATCCCGCCGGAGAGCTCGGCGGGGAAGAGCTTCTGCTCATCGGGGAGGTCGACGAGCTCCAGGGCCTCAGCGACCCGTTTGTCGATCTCCGGTCCGCTCAAGCGCCCCTGACGACGGAGCCCCATGGCGACGTTCTCGCCGATCGACATCGAGTCGAAGAGCGCCGCGAACTGAAAGACGTACCCGATCTTCCCGCGGAGTGCGTACAGATCCCGACGGGGAAGCTTCGGAACCTCCTCGTCGTCGACGAAGACCGTGCCCTTGTCGGGGATCAGAAGGCCGACGATATGCTTGATCGCCACCGACTTCCCCGTGCCGGAGTAGCCGATGATCATCATCGCGTCGCCCTCGTTGACCTCGAGCGAGAACCCCTCGAGGACCACTTTGGGACCGAATCGCTTGTAGATGTTGTCCAGCTTGATCATCAGCGATCGGGTCACGAGGGCCGGAGCGTCGCCGATGCCATCACGACGCTCGGTAACGGGAGGACGGGCTAATCTGTCCTCGCACCACATCCCCGGCAACGGCGCGCACCTTTCCTGGTCTCGCGCGGGTACCAAGATTGCTTCCATGCGCACGATACGCATTGTGACCTCGGCCGCGCTCCTTCTGAGCGCGCTCTCCTCGCCTGCACAGACCCAACAGGCGCCGGCGAAGCCGAGCGCGCCCACAAAGAGCGCGCCGCCCGCTCCCGGACCGGCCAGCCCGGCGCCCAGCTCACCCATGGCGACCCTGAGCGGCGTGGTCTACGACAGCTTGCACGACCAACCGCTCGCGGGGGCGAATGTCCTCATCTCCGGGGCCGCGGCGCCCGCGACAACGGATGCGCGAGGACGTTACGCCTTCAACCTCGACAGCATCCCCGAAGGACTGCACTCGATCGGGTTCTTCCACCCCCTGCTCGATTCGCTCGGCATCGCCGCACCGCCGAAGAAGGTGTCGACGAAGCGCGGAGAGCCCGTCAGCGTGGACCTCGCCGTGCCGTCAGCGGCGACGCTGCTCGCTGCGCTCTGCCCCGACAGCACGCTCAGCGGAAAACGGGGCATCTTGATGGGTGTCGTCCGCGATGCGCAGACGGAAGGTGCGCTTGCGGGCGCGCTCATCGTCGTGATGTGGACCGCCACGGAGATCGGCAACTCGTCGATTTCCAAGATCCCGCAAGCGCTCAACACGCGCTCGATGTCGGACGGGAGCTATCGCGTGTGCGGCGTGCCCCCCGGACTCCCGTTCAGGGCCCAGGCTCGCCTGAACGGAAAGGCGACGGGGTGGATCGACATGGAGCTCCCGCCGTTTCGCCTGATCAACCGCGGCTTCCTCGTCGGCGATCGGCCGCAGACCGTGGCGTCGCAGCGCGCGGCCGCCGGCACGAGCGCCGCCGCTGCGGGAGCAGCGACGGGTGGTGCACCGACAGGCGGCGCAGCGGCGCCGTCAGGCGCCGGCGCTGCACCGGCGGCAGCTGGCGCTCGTGCGGCGGGCACTCCACCTCCGGGGACCGTCACGATGCTGATCGACTCCACGGTCAAGCTGGGGGACGCTGTGCTCACCGGCACCGTGGTCGGCGCCGACGGGAATCCGCTCGAGGGAGCGCAAGTGCTCCTCCTCGGCTCGACGCTGGGGGCCCACGCCGACAGTCGCGGACGCTTTCACCTCGCCGGACTTCCGGCCGGGACCCAAACGTTCGAGGTGAGGCTGCTCTCGTACCTGCCGCGCAGATATACCGTAGACCTGTCGGCGAAGCACGAGAACACGCTCGCCGCGACCCTCGACTCGCGCGCCACCGTGCTGTCGCAGGTAGAAGTAAAGGCGAAGCCGACGGGGGATATGGCGGGGTTCGAGGAGCGAAAGAAGAAGGGGCTCGGGATGTACATCACCGAGGAAGACATCCACAACAAGGCTCCGATCAGCTTCTCCGACATCTTTCGCGGGATCCCGGGCGTGTCAGTGGTCTTCGATGGGAGCGAGTACTTCGTGCAGATCACGCGTGCTGTCACCGGCATGGGGTGCCCGGTGGCCTGGATCGTCGATGGCTCGCCGCTTCTGGCGGCCTCGAACGACATTGACGCCATGTTCAACCCGGCGGACATCGCGGCGATCGAGATCTATCGGAGCGCCATCGAGGCGCCCGTGCAGTACCAAGTGGCCGATTCGCGCTGCGGCGTGATCGTCGTCTGGACGAAGCGGGTGGCGGGACGGTCGAAGCCAAGCTCCCAATAGCCATGCGCGCCGGCGCGGCGGCGTGGCCAGTCGCCCGCCGCGGGTCCCCAAAGCAAACGGGGGCGCGATCTGCATCGCGCCCCCGTTCGTATCTCTATCGTGCTGGCCCGAAAGGGCTTGTTAGGCGGCGAAGGAGCTCAGGGCTCGCCCGACATCGCCCTCGCGCAGGCGCTTGAGGGCGCGGTCGCGGAGCTGACGCACACGCTCGCGCGTGACGCCGAGCATCGACCCGATTTCCTCGAGGGTGTGCTCGCGCCCACCGTCGAGACCGAAGTAGAGACGCAGCACCTTCGCATCGCGCGCCGGGAGAGTACCGAGCGCCTGCTCGATCTCGTCCGTGACGAAGCGGTTCATCGCCTCTTCCTCGGCGTCGGGCATCTCGTCGGCCACGAAGCGCTCGATGAGCGACCGGTCGCCATCGGGGTCCATCGGGGCATCGAGCCGCACGTCGCCGGTGTTGAGGGCAGCGAGCGACTGGACGACATCCACCGAAAGGCCCGTCAGGTGAGCGAGCTCTTCCGGCATCGGCTCCCGACGGAGCTTCTGCCGGAGGATCTCGGAGGCCTTGATGATCCGAGAGAGGTCAGCCGTCCGGTTCAAGGGTACACGAACCGTCCGCCCCTGGCGCGCCAGGGCGGAGAGGATTGCCTGGCGGATCCACCAGACCGCGTAGGAGATGAACTTGACTCCCTGGTCAGGATCGAACTTCCGGGCAGCGGTGAGCAGCCCAACGTTCCCCTCGCCAATCAGGTCGATCAGGGGGAGTCCGCGGTTCTGGTACTTCTTCGCTACGGAAATGACGAAGCGGAGGTTCCGCTTCACCAGCTCCTGGAGGGCGTCCTGGTCACCAGCGCGGATCTTCCGGGCAAGATCAAACTCCGCCGTCCCCTTGAGGAGGGGATAGGTGCTAACCTCATAGAGGTATTGATCTAGGATATCGCGCTCCGGCTCGTTCGGCGCGATCCCAGCGGGCGCGGCGCGGCGACGACGGCGCTTGACTTCGGTCATTTTACGTAAGCCTCGAGAGTGAGGGGTGGTGCGTGTCCGGGACAAAGGAGAACGCCCCCTGTCCACTGGAGCCCGGTCCCGCCCCGTGACAAAGAGTGCCTCGGGCGTGATAGGGCCGAGCAAAAATACACCTTGTCGCGAAAACCGCCAGTGGCAATTCCTTGACTAGGTTTCCTACCCCGGCTAGCATTCGGGGTTCCTGGCGGAAAAAAGTGGCCAGGGCGCCAGGGGGCGTAGCTCAGTTGGGAGAGCGCTTGAATGGCATTCAAGAGGTCAGGGGTTCGATTCCCCTCGCCTCCACCTGGTAAGCGCCGAGGCGTCCCGCTGAGTCCCACCGAAGAGCTCGATAGACCCAGCTAGTCCGCCCGCGGGAATAGCTCAGTTGGTAGAGCACAACCTTGCCAAGGTTGGGGTCGCGGGTTCGAGTCCCGTTTCCCGCTCTCCTCGCCTTAGGAACTCCGGCAGACTGTTCCGAGTTCCGAGCGAGTGGTTGCGGCGAACGCCAGGCGGACCCAAGAGTCAGTAACGGGCGGTTAGCTCAGTTGGTTAGAGCGCCACGTTGACATCGTGGAGGTCACAAGTTCGAGTCTTGTACCGCCCATACAAGAGACGAGCGCGGACCGAGGGATTGGACACGAAGCCGCGCGGAAAGCGTTGCTTGGTCAGACCCAGCGGACTACGTTGCTCGGTCGGGCGCCCGTAGCTCAATTGGATAGAGCATCTGACTACGGATCAGAAGGTTGGGAGTTCGAGTCTCTCCGGGCGCGCTCAGCCTACGCCACACAACGCAGAACCCGAATCCGCTAAACGGCCGCCTTCGAGGGCGGCCGTTTCTCGTTTCTGCGACGGCTAGAGCGGAATGCCGGCTTTCGCCTCCACGCCGAGGACGCCGTGATCGACAACACAACCGCCGCACCGCATCTTCGCCGAATCTAGCATTGGCGACACATCCGCCCGCAGGCGCCCCTCCACCGGTACCCGCGCCATGACCGGATCAGAACACAAAAGCGGAAGCAAGAAGAGCCGGATTGAGGAGGAGCTCAAGCTAATCGGCTTCGTAACGCTCTATGTCTTCGTCACCCTCACCGCCCTCGACATCTACAGGGCGCTGGCGTGTTCCGGGACGATGCTTGGGGGCTTGAAAGTGGGATACAACCTGATCGAGGCCCTGGTGATTGCGAAGGTGATCATCATCGGGGACCTGTTCAAGGTCAGTCACCATTTCCACGATCGGCCACTCGCCGTGCCCACACTCTACAGAGCGTTCATCTTCGCGATCTTCGTGCTCCTCTTCTCGAGTCTCGAGCTCTTCATCGAGGGGCTGGTGCATGGCGAAAGCATCTCCATCGCGATGGATGAGGTGCTGAGCAAGGAGCGCGGTGTGAGAGCGGCTCATGCCGCGATGATGTTTCTCGCCGGCATCCCCCTCTTTGCCACCTGGGAGCTCGGGCGCCGACTCGGGGAGGGCAGGCTCCTTCACCTATTCTTCGCCGATCGGCCCGTCGGCTAACGGGGTGGCGATTTCCGAGGGACGGAGGGTCGCCGACGAAATGCCTAAGGGAGAAACGGCCACCGCATCCGCGCCGTGGCCGTCTCGTCTTGGAGTGGGCAACGGGCCCCCGAGCCAGCACTACGCCCTCACGCGCCCGTGCCCACCATAGTACGGAAGAGCCAGAAGAGCGAGCCGGCCAGCACGATCGACGCCGGCAGCGTCAGCACCCACGCCATGATCAAGTTGCGCACCGTGCCCCACTGGAGCCCGGAGTGATTGGCGGCCATCGTGCCGGCCACCCCCGAGGAGAGCACGTGCGTCGTGCTCACCGGGAGCCCCATCACGTCGGCGGCGCCGATCGTCGCCATCGCCGTCAGCTCGGCGGCCGCGCCCTGAGCGTAGGTCAGGTGGTCCTTCCCGATCTTCTCTCCGACGGTCACGACGATGCGTTTCCATCCCACCATCGTCCCCAGGCCTAACGCGATCGCCACCGCTACCTTCACCCACGTCGGGATGAACTTCGTCGCCAGGTCGATCTGCTTCTTGTAGGCGTCGAGGGAGAGCCAGTCGGCGGCGGAGATCTTCGGATTGCCGGACTTCTTCATCAGGCGCAGAGCCTCGCTCGTCAGGTACATGTCGTTCCGGAAGTTCCGCGTCTGCGTCGCCGGCACCTTGTTCATGTCCTTGTAGATCGCCAGCTCATTCCCGATGTCGCCGATGATCTGGCGCATGGCGAGGAGCGCCGAGGGCGTCATCTGGCGCGTCCGCACGTACGCCTCGATCTCATCGTGGGGATCGGCGATGTTCGTCCCCGGCGGCACATACCGAGCGATCGTGTTGGAGGCCTCGCGCGATACGGCGACGAATTCGGCGGTCCGGCTCGCCGGCACCGCGTGGTTGAGGGCGTAGGTGCTGGGGACGATCCCAATCAGGATCAGCATGATCAGCCCCATCCCCTTCTGCCCATCGTTCGAGCCGTGGGCGAAGCTCACACCCGTGCACGTCAGCATGAGGAGGGAGCGGATCCACCAGGGGGGTGGCTCCGTCCCCTTCGGCGCTTCGTAGAGTCGCGGATCGGGAATCAGCTTCTTCATCAGGAGAAGGAGCAGAGCCGCTACCGCGAAGCCGATGAGGGGCGAGAAGAGGAGCGATTTTCCGACGTTGGCCGCCTGTCCCCAGTCCACGCCGCTCGTCGCCTGCTTTACCGACATCAGCTGGTTCGCGATCCCCACGCCGATGATCGACCCGATCAGGGTATGTGAGCTCGACGAGGGAAGGCCGAAGTACCAGGTTCCGAGATTCCAGATGATCGCCGCCACTAAGAGGGCGAAGACCATCGCGAAGCCGGCCCGACTCCCGACCTGCAGGATGAGCTCGACCGGCAAGAGCGACATGATGGCGAACGCCACGGCACCGCTCGAGACGAGCACGCCAACGAAGTTCCACATCCCCGACCAGACGACGGCGATATGTGGCTCAAGGGAGTGCGTATAGATGACGGTCGCGACGGCGTTCGCCGTATCATGGAATCCGTTGACGAACTCGAAGCCCAGAGCGATCAGGAGGGCGACCCCGAGTCCGATGTAGGGGAGCGCAGACGGGAGCGGATTTGCCGAGAGGTCGGAGACCAGCCGCGCGATGACGTAGACGAGGCCCAGAATCAAGGCAACGATGAAGGCAGCGATCCCGAAGCGTCCGGGGCTTCGCGCCAGCTTCTCGGCGACGGCGGCTGACGAGGTCGGAGCAGCGGGAGCGATGGTGGGTGCGACGGGCGCTGCAGTCGTCATGAAGGCCTCCGATAAAGGCGGCCAACCTTAACGCACCATGACGGCGCCGGGGAATGAATGCAGCGCAACGATTCTGTCACGGTGCGGCCGAGAACTCTCCTTTGTGCCGTTGCCGGCGCGAGCCGTCAGAACACGCCAAACCGGAGCCCGTGCTCGCGAGCTCGGGCGGCTAGCGCCACTCGTAACGCCGCAGGAAGTCCTTGACCTTCTGGCGCGCGATCTGAGTACCGAATCCCCCCCAGTTCGCATCGAAGCCGTGATCGGTTGCGGGGAGGAAGAACATCTCGTCCGTCGCACCGGCCTTGGTCAGCGCATCATCGAGCTCGATCGCTTGGTCGATGGAGACGAGTCGATCGCTGGTGCCGAGGATCATGATGGTGGGAGGGGAACTCGCGCTGACGTAGGTCAATGGAGAGACGGCGCGGTAACGATCGGGGAACTCCTGGGGTGTGCCGCCGATGTAGCGCTGGATATTCGGGCGCACGTATCCGGCGCTCTTGGAGATTCGGTAGAGCAAGGGGATGTCGCTCGGACCGTAGAGGTTGATCACGGCCCGAATCCTCACGGGCGACGCTCCCAGCGTCGGCGGAAGCTGCGGGCTTCCTTTGCTGTACGCCGCGAGCATGCTGAGATTCCCCCCCGCCGATCGTCCCATGATACTGATGCGCGACGTGTCGACCCGGTACGTGGCAGCGTTCGCCGCGACCCACGCCAACGCCGCCTTCACATCCCCGACCTCATCGAGCCAGCGCGCGGGCGGCGGCATCCGATACTCGACATCGAACACCTGGTAGCCAAGCTCGTTGAGCCAACGATTCCAGTCAGGCGTCTCGCTGCGGTTGCCATGGTTCCATGCACCGCCGTGCACGATGACGACGGCGGGGCGCAGCGCTTCCGTGTTCGGTTGACTGGACTTCCAGACATCCAGGACCAGCTTCGTGCCATCCGGAGTTGCGCCGTAGACCACACTCCGGTCCTGCTGCGGGGAGCCCCTGTTCAGATGCAGGGCGTTCTTCGCGTAGTCCCGGAGCGAGAGGTTGACGTTCAATCGTCGCGCCTCCTCCCACATGGACATCGTCGGCGCGAGCGCCATTCCGATCGTCAAGAGCGACGTCGCCACGAAGAAGAGGAGGGCGATGAGGGCGCGCGCCCTCCAGGCGAGAAACGCCAGCGCCGCGGTGACGATGGACACGACCAGCAGGTGCAGAGGGAAGAGGAGCGCGATTGCACCCAGCTTGCCCGGTCCGTTCCAGGAAACCGGTTTGGCCATGGCGTACGCCACGAACCCCATGAGCGGGAACAAGAGGCAGGCGGCAATGGTCAGAATCCAGGCCGATCTCCCATTCGGCTTCACACCGCTCTCAAACACTCGATCTCTTCCTCCGTCGCCCAGGCATCAGGGGAAGCCCCAGGCGACTCGTTAGGCAGCACTCTGCGTAGGCGCTCTGGCATCGGCGGGCCGCCACGACTCCTTGCGCAGCGCAAGGAAGACGAACGGAGTGAAGGACAACGCCACGGTGCCCGCCAGCATGATCCCTACGTACACCGGGGCGCTCACGAATGTCGTGCCGGCCGGGGGGAAGAGGCCGACGTACGCCGCGAGGAAGATGGCGAGGAGTCCGGTGCCCCCCGCGAGCCAGACTCCAATGAGACCGCCGGGGATTCGATACGGGCGCGGCCGGTCGGGCTGCGCGTACCGCAGGCGAATGACGGTGGCGAAGATCAGGGCGTACATGACGATCAACACCTCCGTGGTGATCGCCGACATGATCCAGTACGCGCTATTGACCGACGGAATCGCGACGTAGAGAACGGTGAAGATCGATCCGATGACTCCCTGCAAGACCATCACGCCGACGGGAATGCCGTT
Source organism: Gemmatimonadaceae bacterium (assembly GCA_035623475.1). Lineage (GTDB taxonomy): Bacteria > Gemmatimonadota > Gemmatimonadetes > Gemmatimonadales > Gemmatimonadaceae > DASPTK01. Next base: position 38,198 of record DASPTK010000143.1, read on the forward strand.
CGCGTTATGTCGGCCCCAGAAGGGGGGGAGGAGTCCCGCCTTCGCCACCACGCCGAGTCCGAGCGCCGGGCTCACCGCCCAGGCGGTGATGAGGGCCACGGCACCGGCGAGAAGGAGGATGTCGCTCACCGGTGCGAGCCAGGCGACTCCGAGGGCCCCACAGAGACGCTCCAGAGCCTGCACGATACCCGCGTTGAGGTCGATGTCCTTGGCCGGGACGACCCAGGCGATGGCCAGCGTCGGAAAGATCGACGCGACCACAATCAAGACGACCGCCAGGAGAGTCGCCTTCGGAAAGTCGCGCTGCGGGTTGCGCGTGCTCGTCGCGTAATAGCCCATCATCTCGATCCCGGCGAACATGAGGACGATCGTCGCCAGGAAGGGGAGATTCCCGGGCGAGATGTCGGGGACGAGTGCGCTCGGCGTGAACGGAATGGCGGTCGGCTTCCCGGCGCGGGTGTACGCGATCCAGAGGAGCGTGATCAAGAACCCCGGTATGAGCGTGCCGGCGATCGTGCCGAAGGTGCTGAGCCGACTCGTCATCTGTGTCCCACGCAAGTTGAGACCGAGGATGAGCCAGAAGAACGACAGCATCACCACAAGTTGAAACGTCTTGCTCTGGGCAAACGCTGGATTGACCGCGGCGGCAAGAGTGGCAGCGATGAAGGACAGGACGGTAGGGTACCAAATCAGGTTTTGCGAAAAGGCGCACCAGACGGCGACGAAGCCCCACCTCTCGCCGAACGCCTCGCGCACCCAGGCGTACACGCCGCCGTCCTCCGGCCACCCCGACGCCAACTCGGCAGCGGCGAGTGCGAGCGGCACGATGAAGAGCAGGCCGCCCAACACGAACCAGGCGATGGAGGCCCACCCATACATCGCCATGGTGGGGAAATTGCGCAGCGTCAGCACGGCGGCGGTGCTGATCATCGCCAGCGCGAAGACACCCAGCGACTGCGGCTTCTGGGTCATCGAGTGCGCTCTCCGCGGGCTAGTGCCGAGGGTGAGGGAAGGGAGCTGCTCCAACGCGCTGGGCGTTGACGAAGTTCTTGTTGCACCGTACGTTACTATGCTCCGCGTGACTTGCCAGGCCGTGCGTCGCGCGTCCGTGCGACCTGTCGTCGGATCGACGTCGGCGCGTGGCAGATCGCGGTGTCAATATGTAGGTCGGCGGGGCGTGGCGCAGTCCGGTTAGCGCGCCTGGTTCGGGACCAGGAGGTCGGTGGTTCAAATCCACTCGCCCCGACCATGGGGAAAGGAGCCTCGGTGCTCCTTTTGTGTTTGTGGTGGGCGCCGCCGAGCGGCCCACTTGAGCGCGAGTAGCTCAGCTGGATAGAGCGTCGGCCTCCGGAGCCGAAGGTCATGGGTTCGAATCCCGTCTCGCGCGTCATCAACACTTCTCGATGGGCCAGCGATCCGCAGTCGGTTCGCTGGCCCGTCCGCGTCTCGGGGCTCCCGACCCTCTCACCCCACCCGCCGCCGCCGCCCCGACCCGTAGAGCACCAGTCCCACCACCACCAGCACCAGCGTCAGGCCGACAATCTTCACCACCGCGAGCGTCTTTTGCGGCTCGTCGTCGCTCGGGATCACCGATAGTCCGATCGAGAGCGCCGTTACCGCGAAGCCCGTCACCGCCATCAACCGCGCCACCGGACCTCCCCCGGGAACTCGAATCGCGTCAGGCGGCACGGGGATGCTCTGCACCTTGAAGAGCGCCGCAAACAGAAAGAGATAGGGGATGAAGAAGGAGATCACCCCGAGGCTCACAAGCACATCGTAGGCACCCTTCACGCTCGTCCCGGCTTGGCCGAGAATAGCGAACACACCCGCGATCATCGACTGAACGATCAGAGCGACATACGGTGTGCGCCACTTCGGGTGCAGCTTGGCGAAGGCCGGTGGAAGCACCTTGTCGATCCCGGCCACGAAGGGAAGCCGGCCAGACGCTGCCAGCCACGCCCCTACCCCGCCGAGGCTCCCGATCGTGATCATCACCGCGGCGAGAGGACGCGCCGCGCCGAAGCCCACACGGTCACCGGTCTTGGCGATCGCCTGCATGATCCCCTGCAGCCCGCTCACCTCGCTCTTCGGCAAAGCAAGGAGAATCGCCATCGTGCCGAGGATGTAGATCGCGGCCACCGAGATCCCGGCGATCAAGACGGCGCGTGGGATGATCCGCCGCGCATCGTGTATCTCCTCGCCCATGAGCGATGCCGACTCGAGCCCCCCGAAACCGAAGGCGATCGTCGACCAGAAGATGATGTCCGTGAGGTGGGTGCTCGGCGTGATCGTCTCGGCGGTGAACGAAGTGGCGGAGCCGAAGTGAGCGTACGCGATGAGACCCATCACGATGAGGAGCCCGATCGGAATCCAGGTGCCGTACGCACCGAGGTTGTGCAGCCACTTGCCGACGTCGAGCCCGATGATGTTGAGCACCGCCGCGATCGCGAGGCCGACGAGCGAGGCGACGATGAAGTAGGGTGCACTCGAGGAGAGAGCCTGCCAGCTACTTCCGCCGATGAAGAGCGCGTTCCCGGCAGCGAAGTAGAGGAGCCCGGGGAAGTACACCAGGTTGCTCGCCCAGTACATCCAGCCAGTCATGAATCCGGAGAAATCGCCGAAGGCGCGCTTGCTCCAGATGTAGAGGCCGCCCTCCTCGGGGAATCTCGAGGAGAGCTCGAGAACGGCGAAAGCGAGTGGAACGAAGAAGAGGAGCGCGGCGCCCACCCACACAACGAGCGAGCTTGGGCCCGCCGCCGCAGCGACGGCGATCCAGCGCGGCCCTACGACAGCGGCGATGTAGAACATCACCACATCGCTGAGCCCCATCACTTTCTTGAGCTGTACAGGCTCCGACGCCAGAAGGGATGAGTGGGGTGCGGCCGTGGTCATCGCCGGTGGTGTGAGCAAGGAGATGGGTGCGCGAACACGACGTCACGAGGCGAGTAACGCTCCGCGTCGCGCGAAGCTATGGTGGGCCAGGCTGCGAGGAAAGAGCGGCGCGGCAGGTCTTGCGCGTTGCGCGCGATGTGCGGAACCCGCATTTTCCTCCGCCATGCCGGCACCGAAGGGGGAACCGCCGCCCGACCACGGGCGTCGCCCGTGGATCATGGCGATGCTCGGCGACGTCCAATTCTGGGTGCCGGTGGCTGCGCTGATAGGCGGGCTGCTGGTGCTCGCCTGGGTGCGTTGACGTGGCGCTCGCCGCTGTGAGTCTCGCGAGCGCGCCGGTCAGCTCCGCCGACAGCGAGCGGTTTCGCCGCCTGCAAGCCGTCGGCGTCATGTGCGGCTTCACCGCCGGCGCATGGCTCGGCGCCGCCGAGGCTCCGACGAAACTCGTTGGAGCCGGGATCTCGCCCGTGCTCATCTCGTTCGGGATGGTCCTCGGCGTCTTCCTCGCGCGCTGGAGTCTGCCGGCGCTCGTGCACGGCACCCGATACGTGCGCGCCGACGTCGCGCAGGCGCCGCACCTTGTCGTGTGGGCGGTGCTTGGCGGCTGTCTGTGGGCGGTCGCGAACACGCTGACTGTCTACGCCATACGCGATGTGGGTCTGAGTATCGCGTTCCCACTCTGGAACACGAACAGCGTCCTCGGCATCGCGTGGGGCGTTCTCTTCTTCAACGAGCTACGGGGGACAAAGGCGAAACGCAGCGCCAGCGTGGTTGGCGGCGCATTCGTGATGCTGGCAGCCGCGTCGCTCGTCGCTGCGGCCTCGGCGGCGCAGACGACTCCTGCTCACGCCGTACGCGGCGTGATCGCCGCGCTCACGGCGGGAGCATTGTGGGGGACGATGTACATCCCGTATCGCAAGGCCTACCTGACCGGGATGAGCCCACTCTCGTTTCTCACCTTCTTCACCGTCGGCGAGCTGGCGACGATGGGGACGCTCGCCCTGGCTGACACCGGGAGCGCGGGAGCACTCTGGCAGGAGCTGATGCGGATTCGCGGATCGCTCTTCTGGCTCCTGGCCGGGGGTTTCGTGTGGGTGGTGGGAGATCTCTTTCAGCAGTACGCGGCCAAGTACGTCGGCATCAGTCGCGGCATCCCGCTCTCGAACACGAACCAGCTCTGGGGGCTGCTCTGGGGAGTGCTCGTCTTCGGCGAGCTGCGCGCGCAACCGGCGGGCGTGTACGTAGCGGTCGTCGGCGGCTCGCTGGCGATGGTGCTCGGCGCGATGGGGATCGCGTGGGCGACAGCGGACGGCGGCGAGCACCAGCGCTGGCGCGACGCGGCGGCGCGTGAGGCCCGCCGCTACGGCGTGGATCCGGAGTACACGAGGGCCCGCGGCATGGGGGGCGAGCCCGGCGCGCGACCGCCGCGAAGTGTCGTCGACTTCGTGGTCGTGGCGGGGGCGACGGCGGCATTCGTGGCGTTGGCATCGATCGCCACCCCTCCCCAACTCCCGATTCGGTGGCCCTGGGCCGCCGCCCTGGCGGTCGCCATGCTTCTTCTGTTGGGCGTCAGCAGCGTCACCCTCTGGCGTACGACGCGCTTTGCCTGACGCGATGGGGCCAACGAGCCAGGCCCTCGCGTCGAGCGAGAACGACCGGACACTCACCCTAGCGGGAGGTCGTATGACTGGACGATTCGCATCCCTCGTCGCATTGCTGATCTTCGCGGGCGCGGCCCACGCCCAGGGCGCCCAATGGATTCCCGCGGGTCCGGGCGCCCCCTTCTCCACCGCCGTGCGAGTGCCGCCGATGCTCTACCTGTCGGGAATGCTAGGCACCGACAGCACGGGGAAGCTCGTGGCGGGCGGGATCGGTCCCGAAACTCGTCAGGCGCTTGAGAACATCCGCGCCGCGCTCACCAAGAACGGCTCGTCACTCGACAAGGTCGTCAAGTGCACGGTGATGCTCGCCGACATCAAGGAGTGGGGAGACATGAACAAGGTGTACGTCACGTTCTTCCCCATGCACCTGCCCGCACGGAGCGCCTTCGGGACGGGCGGGCTGGCGCTCGGCGCCCGGGTCGAGATCGAGTGCTGGGCAACGGCCGCGTAGCGGCGCGCGTCCGGCGACCCGTGCGGCGAGAGCCAAGGCGGGCGTCGGCGCGACGGACGCGCGAGGCGTGAGCGCCGTCTCGTCAGGCGTGTTCTGGCCGGGGATGTCGCGAAAGGCCAGCGGGTTCGGCATGAAGGTGACGAGGAAGAGGACGATGGCCAGGAGTCCGAGGCGACGCCGCTCCGGGCTCAATTGGCGCTCGGGGGCAATGATGGTCGGGTGACCGAGTCGCCCGCGTCCGAGGAGCAGGGCGAGTCCGGCCCAGACCCACCACCCGAACCAGAGGCGCCCCAGGGGAAGGAGGGCGAGCCAGAAGGCGCGCGCGACCCACTCCTGTCTCCTCCCGAAGAGCGCATAGGAGATGTGACCGCCATCGAACTGGCCGAGCGGGAGGAGATTGAGCGAGGTGACGAGCACCCCTACCCAGCCGGCGATGGCGAGGGGGCTCAAGAGAATCACACCACCGTGACCCATCACCGCTCGGGCCGTCCACATTAAGAGCGAGTCACCGAGGTAGTATCGCGCGCCATCGGCCACCAGATATTGGTGCGCCAAAGGGAGCGTCGGTCCGGCAGTGCTCACGCTCGTCGCCAATCCCAGAAGAAGGACCGGGATGGCGACGACCATCCCCGCAAGCGGTCCAGCGATCCCCACATCGAAGAGCGTGCGTCGGTCGAAGAGCGGGGAGCGAAGACGGATGAAGGCGCCTAGCGTGCCCAGCAGGCTGGCTTGAGAGGGAAAGGGAATGAAGTACGGCAGGCTCGCGTTGACGCGGTATCGACGCGCGACGACGTAGTGGCCCAACTCGTGCGCGAGGAGGATCGCGCCGAGGGGCAAGGAGAACTTGAGGCCGGCGAGCAGTGTGGCGGCCGAAGGAACGATCGACGAGTCGTCGCCGGCACTCGAGAATGCGGCGCCGGCGATCGTGGTACTGAGGAGTGTGATGAGGAAGAGCGCCGCGTGGAGCCAGACGCGTTCACGCGGGGGCGCGTTCTCGTGAACGAGGACGAGCCATCGGCCGCCGCCAGCGCTCTCCCAATAGTAGTGGCCATCCCACCCTGCCAATATCCGCGCGAGCGCCGGTGACGGACCGGCGTGTTCCGGCAACACGAGTCCTTCCACGATCTCGCGATCGCCCAGAGTGACGCGCCGCCAATAGGCGAAGTACGGCGCGACGACGCTCTCCATCACACTTGACCACCATTTTGACGAGGGTTACTTTGGCCACCCCCCACAGCGCGCTCCCGAGCCTCTCCGCTTCACCACCATCTCCACCCTCTCCACCTCTCGACGCTGACGAGGCGTGGCGCGTGCTGCTGCACGGCCCCGAATCGGCGAATCAGTCGTCGCGCGCCTTCGACTAGCCCAAGCACACGTCCGTGGATATCGCCGAATTGAAGCAGAAGTCCGTGGCCGAGCTGCATTCGATGGCCGAGGACCTCAATATCTCGAACTTCTCGGGACTGCGAAAGCAGGATCTGATCTTTCGCATCGAGCAGAATCTGCTCGATGCGGACATCGTCCTGCGCGGCGAAGGTGTGCTCGAGATCCTCTCGGAAGGATACGGGTTCCTTCGCAGCCAGGACTGGAATTACCTCTACGGACCAGACGACATCTACGTCTCCCCATCGCAGATCAAGCGTTTCGATCTGCGGACGGGCGACACCGTCGCCGGTCAGGTGCGTCCGCCGAAGGAGGGCGAGCGTTATCTCGCGCTGCTCAAGGTGGAGTCGATCAACAACGACGACCCCGACCACGCCAAGCATCGCATCGCCTTCGACAACCTGCGTCCGCGCTATCCGGACAAGCGACTTCGCCTGGAGAACTCCACCGGCGACATCAGCATGCGGGTGATGGACCTGATCGCGCCGATCGGGAAGGGACAACGCGGCCTGATCGTCGCACCGCCGCGCGCGGGGAAGACCATTCTGCTCCAGAAGATCGCGAACTCGATCGTCGAGAATCATCCCGAGGTGACGCTCATCGTCCTGCTGATCGACGAGCGACCGGAGGAAGTGACGGACATGCAGGAGAACGTCGCGTCGGCGGAGGTGATCAGCTCGACCTTCGACGAGCCGGCGGATCGCCACGTCCAGGTCGCCGACATGGTAATCGAGAAGGCGAAGCGCCTCGTCGAGCACGGCCGTGATGTGGTGATCCTGCTCGACTCGATCACCCGGCTGGCGCGGGCACACAACGTCGTCATCCCGCACTCGGGGAAGATCCTCTCCGGTGGCGTGGACGCGCACGCGCTCCACAAGCCGAAGAGGTTCTTCGGGGCCGCCCGTAACATCGACGAGGGCGGGTCGCTCACCATCATTGCGACGGCGCTCATCGAGACAGGATCGCGGATGGACGAAGTGATCTTCGAGGAATTCAAGGGGACGGGGAACATGGAGTTGGTGCTCGACCGGAAGATCGCCGACCGGCGGGTCTTCCCGGCGATCGACATCCAGCGTTCGGGCACGCGGAAGGAGGAGCTGCTCCTGGACAAGGAGGAGCTCAACCGCGTCTACCTGTTGCGGAACTTTCTCGGCGACATGCCGGAGACGGAGGCGATCGAGTTTCTCCTGCAGCGCATGCAGCGGACGAAGACGAACCGAGAGTTCTTCGCGACGATGGCGCAGGGGTAGGCGAGCGTGGCACCGCCGGCGTCGGGGGAGCGAGGGCCAGAACGAGGCCGGGTGTTGGCGATCGACTACGGGGAGCGCCGCATCGGCCTGGCATTGAGCGATCCGACGCGCACGATCGCCTCTCCTGCCGGTTTCATCGTGCGACGCGCCGGCAAGCGACCGCCGATCGCCGAGATGGCACGGCGCGCAGCGGAGCTCGAGGCGAGCGCGCTGGTGGTCGGGTTGCCGTTAGGGGCGGACGGGAACGACACGCCGTGGGCCATCGAGGTGCGGCGCGTGGCCGCCGAGCTGTCGCGTCGTACCGGACTCCCGGTCTCGCTCGTCGATGAACGGTACACCACCGCGGCGGCGCTCCGCGCCATCCGCGAGATGGGGGGCTCGACGCGTGGTCGAAAAGGCGATGTGGACGCGCTCGCGGCAACGCTGCTTCTGCAGCACGCGCTCGGCATGGCGACCTGACGAGGCGGGACGGCGGAGTGCGGCGATGGTCGCCGCCGCCGTCCTGCTGGCCGGGTGCGCCGCCACCGACGGAGTGCCGGTGCGGGTCACCATCCCGCCCGGGGCGAGCTTTCGTGCGGCCGCCGACTCGCTCGCCAACGCCGGCGTCGTCAGCACGCCGATGCTCTTCCGCCTGTACGCAAAGGTCACCGGCGGAGACCGCGACATCAAGGCCGGCACCTACGTGCTCAAGCGCGGCGCCGGCTGGCGCGAGCTGGTGGATGCGCTCCGTGAGGGCGAGGGAATCGAGAACAAGCTGACGATCCCCGAGGGGTGGAGCCTGACGAGTATCGTCCCCGCCCTGGCGCAGGCGATCGGCGCCCCCGAGGACTCGGTGCAGAGCGCGATGCGGGACAGCGCGCTGCTGCGACAGCTCGACATTCCGACACCGACCCTCGAGGGCTACGTTTTTCCCGATACATACATCCTCTCGGTGGGCACCTCGCCGCGCGCCGCCGTCCGCGAAATGGTGAAGCGGTTCGAGGATGTGTGGGAGCCGGCGTGGGACGACCGGCTGCAGCAGCTCGCCATGAGCCGGCACGACATCGTCACCCTGGCGTCGATCATCGAGCGAGAGGCGCGCCTCCCGGAGGAGCGCCCGGTGATCTCGGCCGTCTACCACAATCGTCTGCGCGCGCAGATGCCGCTGCAGGCGGACCCCACCGTGCAGTACGCGCTGCGTCTGCATCGGGACCGCGTGTACTATCGCGACCTCGAGGTCGACTCGCCGTACAACACCTACCGGCACACCGGTCTCCCTCCCGGTCCGATCGCCTCGCCGGGGAAGGCGAGCATCGAGGCGGCGCTCTACCCCGCTGCCGTCCCGTATCTGTACTTCGTGGCGAGCCCGGATGGGCACCACGAGTTTCGGACGACGTTCAAGGCGCACACCGAAGCGGTGCGCGAGGCGCGCCGGGAGCGACGCGAGCGCGGCAAGGGGTAGCGGCACGACTCCGGCCGGCCGGCGGACCGGCCGATCGGGCATCGAGCGTGGTCGGGAGTGCGGGCGGGGCGTCGCGCGCTAATCTTTCAGCAGGTCCGGCCGCAGGATTCTCGCGCCGCCCAGGTAGATGTGCTCGAGCGCGTCGCGCGCGCGGGTCGACTCGATGTGAAGGAGCACACGGATGCAGCGTGGAAGGGCGCCCGGAACGGGAATCTCCATCGTGCAGAGAAGCGGGACGTCCGACCACCCGAGCTCCCGGGCTGCGCGCGCGGGGAACTCGCTCGTCAGGTCGTTGGTGACGGTGAAGATCACGCTCACCACGTCGGTGGGGGCGATGCCGTTGCGCGCCGCGATCCGCTCGAGAAGCTCGCGGGTCGCTCGGCGGATGAGCGTCGGCTCATCCCCGTCTACCGTCGTGGCGCCGCGAATCGCCCGCACGGCGCGCTCAGCCATGCCGGCGCTTCATGTTCGTTCCTGAGGTCCTCAGGCTTCTCGCCATCACGGACGATCTGCGGGACGGCCGTGATGGGCTGGTGGCGCGCGCTCTCTCCGCGGTGCGCGGCGGAGCGACGATGGTTCAGCTGCGCCTGAAAGATGAGGATGCCCGGACACTGGTGGAAGTGGCGCGCGCGCTCATCGCTGCGCTCCCATCGGGCACGCCGCTCATCGTCAATGATCGTGTGGACGTGGCGCTGGCCGCCGGCGCGGCCGGCGTGCACGTCGGCGCAGACGACCTCTCCGTGGAGGCAGTGCGGCGCATCGCTCCTCAGACATTCATCATCGGCGCATCGGCGGGGAGTGACGCCGAAGCAACGCAGGCCCGTGGCGCCGACTACGTCGGCATTGGACCCGTCTACGAGACCGGCTCGAAGACCGACGCCGGAGCCGCCATCGGCGTCGAGGAGCTCGGCCGCCTCATCAGGGTGTGCGATCTCCCGGCGGTCGCGATCGGCGGTATCGACGCCAGCAACGCGCGCGCCGCGCTTGGCGCGGGGGCGAGCGGAGTGGCGGTGATCCGAGCCATCTTCGGCGCCCCCGATCCGGAGGTGGCAGCGAGAGCGCTGCGCAACGCCCTCGCCGGAGCGTCGTGAGGACAGGTCTGTTCGCGGGGTCGGCGATCCTCGGCGCTCTCGTCGCGGGACCGGCGAGCTCACAGCCCTCGGCCGCGCCGTCGGTGGATGTCGCCGCGGCCACCCGGCAGCTCCTTCCCCTCCCCGAGCACCTCGACCTCGTGCCCGGCCGCCTCCCCCTCGGCGCGGACTTCGCCGTCGCGACCCGCTTCTCCGATCAGCGCCTGACGCGCGCTCTGCGTCGGGCCACGATGCGCCTCGAGCGGCGGATGGGAGCGCCGCTCTCGCGCACCGTTCGCCGCGACACGGCCGGCGCCGCGCTGGTCGTCGTCGTTCAGCGGAGCGGCCCCGCCGTCCCGACGCTCGGGGAAAACGAGTCATACACCCTCGACCTCTCGTCACGTCAGGCGGTGCTGCGGGCGCCGCAGGTGGTGGGCGCCCTGCGCGGCCTAGAGACGTTTCTGCAGCTCATCCAGCGCGACAGCACGGGCTTCTTTCTCCCCCTCGGCCGGATCAGCGACCGCCCTCGCTTCCCCTGGCGAGGCCTCCTGATCGACGTGTCACGCCACTTCGAGCCGGTGACGGTGATCGAGCGGAATCTCGACGCGATGGCGATGGTCAAGCTCAACGTGCTCCACTGGCACCTCTCCGACGATCAGGGATTCCGCGTCGAGAGCCGGCGTTATCCGAAGCTCCAGCGGCTCGGCTCGGACAGCGAGTACTACACTCGCGCGCAGATTCGCGATGTCGTCGCCTACGCACGCGACCGCGGGATTCGCGTCGTACCGGAATTCGACATGCCGGGGCACACGACGAGCTGGCTGGTCGCATATCCGCGCCTGGCCAGTACGCCGGGGCCGTGGGCCATCGCCCGAGAGTTCGACGTCTTCAACGCCGCCTTCGACCCGACGCGCGAGGAGGTCTATGCCTTCATCGAAGGATTCGTGTCGGACATGGCGCCGCTCTTCCCCGACGCGTATTGGCACATCGGCGGCGACGAGGTGAATGGCACGCTCTGGACGGAGAACCGCTCGATCCGGCGCGCGATGAGGCGCCTCCACGTCAGCGACGCGCCGTCACTGCATGCCGTATTCAACCGACGACTGTCGCGGATTCTGCGCGCCCACGGCAAGCACATGGTCGGGTGGGACGAGATCCTGCATCCCGATCTCCCCAAGTCGACCGTCGTGCAATCGTGGCGTGGCCCGGAGTCTCTCATTGCCGGAGTGCGACAGGGGTACGCCGGGATTCTTTCCGCCGGCTATTATCTGGACGCCATGTCGCCCTCCCTCGCGCATTACGCGGTGGACCCGCTCCCGGCCGACGCGGGGCTGGACAGCGCGCAGGCGGCGCGGGTATTGGGCGGCGAAGTGTGCATGTGGGGGGAATTGGTCTGGTCGGAGACGATCGACGCACGCCTCTGGCCGCGCACGGCCGCGGTCGCCGAGCGACTCTGGTCGCCGCGCGCCGTGACCGACGGGAACGAGCTCTATCGGCGCCTGACGACTGTCAACGTGCTGCTGGAGGAGGCGGGAACAGAGCAGGTGAGCGGGCCGGATCGCATGCTCCGGCGGATGGCGGCGAGCGATCTGACCGGCCCGCTCGACATCCTCTTCGACGTGGCTGAGCCGGTGAGCCTCAAGCAGCGCCAGCACCTCCGCCGCGCCAACCAGCTCACGCCGCTCGTGGCGCCGGGAGATATCGCCCGCCCCGACCCCAATGGAGCGCGCGACATCCAAGCCACGGTGACGACATTCCTGCAGGATTCAGCGGGTGCGGTGGGCGCCCGTGACAGCCTGTCACGCACCTTCGGCCGCTGGAGGGCAGCCGCCGCCGAGATCCACGCGCTGGCGGCGCAGGCTCCGTTGGCCCGCGACGCCGACAGCGCGGCGGCGATACTGGCGACGATGGCGACGTCGGGCGACGAGGCGATCGACTTTCTCCGGCGCCGCACCCCCCCACCGAGCGACTGGCTGGCACGCCAGCTGGCGCTGCTCGACCAGGCGGCGCAACCACGCGGACTCCTGCACCTGACGATCGTGCCGCCGATGCGCGATCTGATCATGGCCGCCGGGAACACCGGGCCGCGCGCGGGCCCGACGCCGTGACCGCCCGCGTGGAGCAGCCGATCGATGTCTCGCACGCGCAGGTGAGTCAGGCGGGGGCGCGTCGGTGGGAGCGGGGCCACCCCTGGATATTTCGCAGTGATGTCGCCCGAGCGCCGCAGCGTGAGGCGGGCGCGGTGCTCGTCGAGAGCGCGGCGGGACGGCCCCTCGGCTGGGCGCTCTGGAGTCCGCAGTCGGAGATCTCCCTGCGCCGACTCGACCAGGACCCCGGTGCCACGATCGATGCCGCCTGGTGGCGCGATCGGATCGCCGCAGCTCTCCACCGCCGCGAAGGTTTGCGCAGCGCCTCGACCGCGATGCGCCTCGTTCACGCCGAGGCCGACGGCGCCCCCTCGCTCGTGTGCGACCGCTACGGCGAATGGCTCGTGGTGCAGCTCTTGAGCGCCGGCGTCGAGCGCTTTCGCGGAGCGATCGTCTCCGCGCTGGTCGAGCTCGAGCGACCGAAGGGAATTCTCGCTCGCAACGATGCGGCGGTGCGCGCACGCGAGGGCCTTCCGCGCGAGACGGTGGTGCTCCACGGCGAGGTGCCGCGCACGATCGAGGTGAGCGAAGACGGGGTTCGCTACCTGGCGGCCCCTTGGGATGGGCAGAAGACGGGGGCCTTCCTCGACCAGCGGGAGAATCGATCGCGCATCGGCGAGCTGGCGCGGGGGCGGGCGCTCGACTGCTTCAGCTACCACGGAAGCTTCGCCCTGCACCTGGCCCGCCGAGCAGAGTCGGTCACGGCGGTGGATTCTTCATCCGCCGCCATGGCGAGGGCCCGAGAGAACGCAGCGCTCAACGATCTGCGGAACATCGAGTTCGTCGAGGCCGACGTCTTCGAGTTCCTGCGGGCCCGCGAGAGCGCTGGTGAGCGCTACGACACGATCGTGCTCGATCCGCCGGCGTTCGCACGGACGCGCGCCTCGGTGGAGGGGGCCCTGCGCGGATATCGGGAGATCAACGTGCGGGGGATGCGGCTTCTCGCCCCGGGAGGACTCCTCTTCACCGCGAGCTGCAGCCACCACCTGTCGCGGGCGCTCTTCCTGGGAGTGCTCGAGCGCGCGGCGGCCGACAGCGGCCGACGTATCGCCTTACGCGAGATGCGCGGGCAGGCGCTCGATCATCCGGAGATCCTGACGATCCCGGAGAGCGGTTACCTCAAGGGGGCGATTCTCGAGGCGGTGGACTGACGGCCCTCAGCCATGTTCGCGCTCCTCTCTCCAGGCGAAATAGGAGTAGACCACCGGCGAGAGGAGGAGAGCGAACGAGGTGGCGATGAGGAACCAGACCCACGCGTCGCTGGAGGCGATTCCGATCATGGCGATGAGGAGGCCGGCCGCCACCATCAGCCAGCCGCCGACGCGGTGGGTCCGGTCCCAGACGCGGTCGCTGGCGAGCGTCCACGGCGTCCGAATTCCGAAAAACCAGTTCGACTTCGCGTTCGGTAGGAGCGTGCCGATCCCGACGATCATCGCGCCGATGACGACCGGGATGAGCCGGGTGATCGAGATCGGCCAGCCTAACGCGTAGCCCAGCATGAGCACATGAAGCACGACCAGCGCGCCGACGATGATGAGAATGAGGTTCTCATAGGTCTCGGCGAACTGGGCGTAGTTCGCCCCACGCGGGTCGATCTTGGGCGCGATGAGAAGGATCCCCCAGACGACGATGGTGATGGCGGGGAGAAGTCCGGCGGCGAGGGCCCGCGGCGACCACCCGTTCGGGCCGTTGAGCCCGAAATGCGTGGCCACGCGGTCGGGGAGTTCGGGGTACACGGCCGCCGTAAAGGCGATGGAGGCGACGATCAACAGTGGAGCGAGCCACTTGCGCATGTCCCTATCCCGGACGGCCGCGCCCGAGCGCGCGACGGTTGTCAGGCACGCTGGCAGCGCGGACAGTAGTAAGTGGAGCGGCCTCCCTGGACGATCCGCCGGATGCGGGAGCCGCAACGCG
>DASPTK010000144.1:0-13332 GCA_035623475.1 Gemmatimonadaceae bacterium
CTCCTGCATCCACGCGTCGCCACGATAGGCCTGGAAGGAGCTCGACTCGTCCCAGATCCACTTCAGGCTCCGCTCGCGCACGGTGTCGAAGGTGAGCGAGGTGATCTGCGACGCCGCGTGGCAGGGGAGGACGCGCCCATCGGGGGCGACGACGATGTAGAGCTGCCCCCACCCGCCCTGGCAGGCCTTCGGGAACTCGCTGTAGTAGTCGGGCAGGACGTACACGATCTGCATCTTTCCGCGGTACTTCTCGACCGCCCGATCGGCGATCGCCTCGCTGCGGACGATCTGGTCGCGGGTCGGCATGAGGGCGGCGCGGTTCGTCACCGCCCATCCGTAGTACTGGGTGTTGGCCAGCTCGAGCCGGTCGGCCCCCATCGCGCCGGCCATGTCGATGATCTGCTCCAGCCGGTCGAGATTCCCGCGGTGGAGCACCACGTTCACCGAGAAGGCGACATCCAGCTCCTTCACCCACTTCGCCGCGTTCTGCTTCTGCTCCCAGCTCTTCGTCCCGGCGATCCGCTCGGCGCTCTCCCGCTCCGAGTCTTGGAAGGAGATCTGCACGTGGTCGATCCCCGCCTCCTTGAGCCGCACGGCGCGCTCGCGGGTGAGCCCCAGCGCCGAGGTCACCAGCGTCGAATAGAGGCCGAGCTGGCGGGCGTGCGCCACCATCTCCTCGAGGTCGCGCCTGACGAGCGGCTCGCCGCCGGAGAGCCCGAGCTGGAGCACGCCGAGGTCGCGGGCCTCGGTCAGCACCCGCAGCCACTCGGCGGTCGTCAGCTCGCTGCCCGAGGGCGAGAGGGCGAGCGGATTCGAGCAGTAGGGGCAGTGCAGCGGACAGCGATGCGTCAGCTCCGCCAGCAGGGTGGTCGGCCTAGACATCGGCATCGCGCACCAGCTCCCGATCGGCCAGTTGCGAGAGATACGCGGTCACGTCATCGCTGACGTCGGCGCCGTACTTCTCGCCGAGCGCGGTCGCGATCTCGGTCAGCGTGCGACGGCCGTCGCAGAGGGCGAGAATCTCCGTCGCCGTGTCGTTCAGGAACAACGCTCCCTCCGGGTACTGCAAGACATTTCTCTCACGCACCGTGTCGTATTGCACGCGAGCGAACTTCCAGAGCGCCGGACGCGAGTCGGGACCAAGCACCGTCGCTCAGTCCTCGCGATAGGCGTTGTGGATGGAGTCGATCATCACCCAGAGCATCTCGATCTTGAACTTGAGCGCCTCGAAGGCACGCGCCTGCTGGTCGACCGTGGTGCAGTAGGTGGTGACGATCTTCAGGCCGTAGGCGCTGTCGCGCGGCGCCTGCACCAGACGGCTCTTGAAGTAGTCGTACGCCTCGGCGCGGATCCACGGATAGTGCACCGGGAACGACTCGAGGCGACGCCGCATGATGTCCGGCGCGAAGAGCTCGGTGAGCGACGACGCCACCGCATCCACCCACGGCTTCGTCTTGCAGAAGGTGACGTAGGCCTCGGTGGCGAAGCGCACCGCCGGGAGCACGTGCCGCTCGTCCTCCATCTCCTCCCGCGGGACGCCCAGGGCCTCGCCGAGCTTGACCCATAGCTCGATCCCCCCCTCCCCCTCGCGCACACCATCGTGGTCGATGATCCGCTGGATCCACTCGCGGCGCACCTCCCGCACCGGGCAGTTCGAGATGATCGCCCCATCTTTTCTCGGGATGGCGCGCTGGTAGCAGAGCCGGTTCGCCACCCATCCCTGGAGCTGCCTCTGGGAGAGCTTCCCCTCGTGCATCAGTCTATGGAACGGGTGCTCGACATAGTACGAGGAGTGGAACGAGCGAAGCGCCACCACCAGCGCCTGGGGCTCGAGCGGGCGTTCGAGAGCCGGAATCGGTGGCGCCGGCGGGGTAGCGATGACGGGTTGTACGAGCAGGGATGAGGACACGAAGCCGCCTCAACTTTAGGGAAGAGTCCTCGGTGAGGACTCTCCTTAGTATACCCGTCCTTCCAGCGGCCGGACCAGGGAGAGCTACCCTACGACGTTGTACGCGAGTCCCTTATCGATGGCCCCCCCTTCGGCCGCCTGTCTCGACTGTCTCAGACCTCGAAGGCCATTCCATCCATGCCGACGGTGAGACCGGCGCCTTCGACCTGTTTTCGCTCCTCCGAGCCCTCGACCAGCATCGGATTCGTGTTGTTGATGTGCGTGTACACCTTGGTCCGGCTCGGGAGCTTGGAGAGCTGAAGGAGACTCCCCGAGGCGCCGGAGACCGGAAGGTGGCCGATGTCGCGCGCCGCCTTGTCGCTGATCCCGAGGGCGATCAGCTCATCGTCGGTCCAGAAGGTTCCGTCGAAGAGGACGAGATCGGCCGTCGCCAGCCGGTCGAGGAGCTTGGCGTCGAGCGCTCCGCATCCGGGGACGAAGGCCACCGCGCCTCCCGACTTTGTGTCACGGAGGAGCGCGCCAACGGTCTGGCCCGGCGATTGGTGCCTGGCGAATCGCGGCGGGTCGCCCGCCACCGGGAAGACCTCCACGGTGAGCCCGCTCTCCTTCCCATCCCGGTATGGGAGCGGGGTAGCGATGCCGGGCTCCAGCCGGATGAGCGACACCTCGGCGAAGGCTTGGGTGACCGGGATGACGCGCGAGTCCTCCATCAGCGTCTCGAGTACCGGAGGGGGAGCCGCAACCTGCAGGGAGCGCCCTTCGCGGAGCAGCGCGATCCCCAGGGTGTGATCGAGCTCGGCGTCGGTGAGCATGATCCCTTCGATCGGGACGTAGCGGACGCCGTTCTTCGGTGGGGTGTTGGCCGAAGGGAGGGCAGCGATCTGCTCGCGGACGTCGGGGCTGGCGTTACCGAGAAACCAGCGGCGTCCGTCGGCGCTGAAGGCAACCGAGGATTGGCGACGAGGGCGAGCGAGTTGTGGGGAGGTCCGGGCGGTCGTGCAGGTGGGGCACCAGCAATTCCACTGCGGGAATCCGCCGCCCGCGGCGGTTCCCAGCAGAACTACGTGCATGTAGAAACGAAGAGGCCCGCCGAAGCGGGCCTCTCGTGAGTGTTAGCGCCGGGCGACGTAGGCGGTCACTTCCATTGTTACTTCGACCACCTCGAACTCGGGCTTGGTCCACCGCATGATGAGCCTCTCGCGAGAAAGGTGATTATTGCCGGCGCGGCCGCACCGGTATTACTGCGCGCAGAAGGGCGGGGTGGATCACCCCACCCTTCTCGTGTCTATTATGAGGCACGTCCAATTCGCCTGCAAGACCTGCCAGGCCTGTCCAGAAGACAGCACCCTGACCAGGGATTCTGGAACCTGGAAGGCGGTCCCTGACTCCGTTCGGTATATCGAATGACCGCGGCCCCCGAGGAGAGCAAGAAAGAGCAGGATCAACGCTTCGAGCGGGAGGCTCTCCCGTGGATGGACGACGTCTATCGGTTCGCCAAGTGGCTCACCCGGAACGACGCGGACGCCGATGACCTCGTGCAGGAGACCTACCTGAGGGCCTATCGCTCCTGGCACACCTTCCAGCCGGGGAGCGACGCGCGGCGGTGGCTCTTCACCATTTGCCGGAACGTCTATCTACGAAACCGGGAACGGGAGCGGCGGATTGTTGACACGGGGGGCGACGACGCCAAGCTGGAAACACTTGCTGCCGTGCAGTCACACGCTGATCTTCCGTCACGCTCGTGGGATGATGTGTTCGGTGCGGTCGATCTCGGGCCGGCCATCGAGCGCGCCATCTCGGAGCTGGGCGAGCCTTACCGGTCGACGGTTCTTCTCGTCGACGTCGACGGGCAGTCGTACGAGGAAGCCGCTTCGATCCTCGATGTGCCCGTCGGCACCATTCGTTCACGACTCTTCCGCGGGCGGCGACTCCTCCAAGAGGCGCTACTCGCGCACGCACGCGACTCCGGGATGCTGCCCTCGGGCGACGGGCGCCACGGCAGTTGAAGGAGGAGAGAGAGATGAAGAAACTGGATTGCGGAAGCGTTGACTGCACGCAGGTCGTCAGTCAGCTCTGGGACTACTTGGACGGAGAGCTGACGGAGGAGCGCATGCGCGACATTCAGACGCACCTCACGGCGTGCGCCGGCTGCTTCCCCCACTTCGATTTCGAGCGCGCCTTTCTCAAGGCGCTCGCTGCGACCCGCAAGGAAGACCGAATGCCGGGCGTCTTGCGCGCCCGCATCATGGAGAAGCTTCGCGAGGCAGGGTGCGAGGGTCTAACTAGTCCTTGATCCCCAGCGCCGCATAGAGCTCGCTCGACCTATACACCACCCCGTCCTTCACCACCGTCTCCACCCTCCGGATATCGCTGATGTCGTGCGTCGGGTCCCCCGGCACGATGATCAGGTCCGCGAGCTTCCCCACCGCCACCGATCCCCGCTCGTCATCGTGCTTCATCACCTTCGCCGCTCCCAGGGTGGCGATGCGTAGCACCTCGGCCGGAGGAAGCCCGGCGCGCACGTAGAGCTCCAGCTCCCGGTGCAGAGTGAATCCCGGCATCGCGTCGGTGCCGGCGACGATCGTCACTCCGGCTCGGTACGCCTCCCCCACCATCTTCACCATCGCGTCATAGGACGCGACGTAGCGGCCGTCCATGCCGGCCGGCACCGGAAGACCGCCGCCATAGAGGGACCGGCGCAGCTGCGCGGGGAACCGATCGGCCACCATTCCATAGCTGGTCGACACCTTCCCCGGTCGCCCGACGAACATGTCTTCGAAGGTGGCGAGGGTCGGATCGATCACCGTGTGCCGGTCGTGGAGCAGCTGAAGGAAGTTCCGCACCCGCGCCGAGCTGAAGTCGAGCGTGGCGCCGTCGGCCGCGACCGCGGTGAAGCGCGACATGGCCCGCGTGTCGCGGACGGTGTCCATGAAGTTGAGCATCAGAAAGTTCGTGTGCTGAATCTCGTCGAATCCTTCCTTCACCACCTGCTCGGCGGTCATGAATGCCGGGACGTGTCCGCTCACGCGCAGTCCGTGCTCGTGCGCCCGCTGGACGATCGTCGGCACGAGCTCCGGCTTCATCGAGCTGTAGATCTTGATCTGCTCGAAGCCCAGGGCGGCGTAGCGATCGACCCCCGCCTTCGCCTCCGCCTCGGTCGTCACGAAGATCCCTTCCGGCACCTGGTAGGGCCCAGGAGAGTCCATCATCCCGGCCATCACCAACCGTGGCCCGATGAGTTTGCCGCTGTTGATGAGCTTCCGAAGCTTGAGGAGAGCCGTCGTGTCGTTCCCCATGTCGCGCGCCGATGTCACCCCGGCGGCCACGTGCATCAGCCCATCGTCTCCCGGCTGAATGTGCACGTGCATGTCCCAGAGCCCCGGTAACACCATCTTGCCGGCCGCGTCGATCACCATCGCGCCAGGCGGGCTCGTGATACTCGCCGCAGGCCCCACGCTCTTGATGCGATTTCCCTCGACCACGATCGTCGTGTGCGGAACGACCGTCGCCCGCTCGGCGTCGAAGAGATTCGCGTCGCGAATCACCAGAGCCGCGCCGTTAGGCGGATGGTGAGCGAGCGTGGAGGCGAGCGACTGGAAGCGGGCGTTGGAGGCGCTGTCCTGTATTCGGAGCAGCTCGGGGACGGCCGATTCCCACCCCGCGCGCACGATGCTGAACCACGAGGAGAGGCCGCCGAACAGCTCTCCACTCGGATCGAGCCAGATGTACTGAGGAGAGAGCCCGAGGCCGCCGATCGCGTACAGCTTGGCGGGAGTGCCATCGCCGTACGAGTTGTGCGCGAGCCGCGCGGTGACGAGCTCCAGCGACGCCTCGCCCCCGGGGAGAAGCGGGAGGCGCTGTCCCGGTGCGGCGAGTAGAGCGCGAGCGAGAACGGCCAGCTCCCCCGGCGTGCCGTTGGCGGCGAGGTAGAAGTGCAGTGGGCCGTGCGCGCTCCCACTTCCCTCGACGTCATTCGTCCACGACGCGGTTTGGCTGCTCGAGTCGTAGCCGAAGCGCTCCCGCACCGAGTCCTTGAAGTAGCCGTGACCGTCGATGGCGATCTGGGTGGGGAGCCCGGCGGCGTTGGTGTTGAGCAGCTCCACCAAGTGCGGCCCGCGTCCGCGATCGTTGTACTCGAAGACGAAGCGCTCCGTGTCGGCCGTTCTCCGCAGGGTCATGTACCCGGCATCGTGCGCCGTGAAGAGCGCGGTGAAGCGGAGGCTGTCGGGTGCGCCGCTCGCGGCAGCGATGGGGTGTGCATCCGGCCGAGCGGCATGGTCGGCCAGCGCCGCCGGCAGCAGGAGAACGAGAGCGAGGGCCGCGAGTGGAGGGCGGCGCGGGCGCGCGATTCTGTTCACGGGTCGACTCCGCGAAGTCGGAGGGTGAGACTTTCCGGCGATAGGGTTCCGTTGCGCTGGCGCTCGCCGTGCGCAGCGAGGTCGTCGCGAATGCTCAGAAATCTACCGGAGAGAGTGTCGGCGTCGCCGCGGGCGAGCGCCAGCACGAGATCGGCGGAGAGCTGCGCCGGCACATCCCGCCCTTCCTCGAAGATCTTCAGGAACCAGGGCATCCAGCGCTGGCCCTCCTCGGTGGCGAGCACCTCCTCCGACATCGCGGTGCGTACCGGCCCGGGCGAGATGGCGAAGACGGCCACGCCGGCGTCGCGCACCTCGGCCGCCACGATCTCGGTGAATCGAATGAGTGCGGTCTTGCTCACCACGTACGCCGAGAGGTAGGGGATCGGCGCGAGCCCGGCGGCACTCGAGATGTTGATGATCCGTCCGTGCTTCCTCTCGATCATGCCTGGAAGCACGGCGTGGGTGCAAAGCATGACGCCGCGAAGATTTACCTCTTGCACTCGCCACCAGACGTCCGGATCTCCCTCGGCGAATGGGCCGGTCGAGCCGCCACTGCCGGCGTTGTTGACCAGGATGTCGATCGGGCCGAAGTCGCGCACGACTTGCGCGACGAGCGTCTTCACCGCCGAGGGATCGGCGACATCGGCGGTATAGCCACGAGCTCTCCCCGAGGCGTGCTCGATCGCACCAACGGTTTCGGCCACTTGATCGGCGGAGCGCGCGGAGACGGCCACGCTAGCGCCCGCGGCGGCGAGCGTGGTAGCGTAGGCCTGTCCGAGCCCGCGGCCGCCGCCGGTGACCAATGCGACTCGTCCCTCGAGCGGCCGGTCTTTCTCTGACATCTCAGCTCCACCGAGTAATGCGACCAGCGGCGAAGCTAACGGGCGTGTCGTGAGGCAGCCAGAGCCGGAGCAGGTCGTTCTCGTCGATGACGAGGATCGCGACGTCGGGAGCGAGGAGAAGCTCGCGGCGCATCGCTCAGGGGCGCTGCATCGAGCCTTCTCGGTTCTTCTTCTCGACAGCGCTGGCCGGATACTCCTCCAGCGCCGCGCGCTCACGAAGTACCACTCGGCCGGGCTCTGGTCGAACGCTTGCTGCGGGCACCCGAGGCCGGGGGAAGCGGTCGATGCGGCGGCGCGCCGACGCCTGCGCGAGGAGATGGGGATCGACTGCCCGTTGCGCGAGGTGCTCACCTTTCGCTACCGAGCGGATGTCGGAAGTGGGCTAGTCGAGAACGAGCTGGATCACGTCTACGTCGGCGAGTTCGACGGCGCTCCGGCGCCGGACCCGGCCGAGGTGTCCGAGTGGCGGTGGGTGTCGCTCCCGGAGCTGGAGGCGTCGATCGCGGTGGCTCCGGCGGAGTACACAGCCTGGCTCCCGCTCCTCTTGCGCGAGCTGCGAGCGCGGCGCCTCGCTCCCGCGCCGACGCGCTGACTCGTCAGGCGCGCCGACGTCGCGGTCAGTCCTGGTCGAAGAGCGCCGTGGTGAGGTAGCGCGCTCCAGAATCAGGGGAGATCATCGCCACGCGCTTCCCCGGCCCCAGCTCGCGGGCGACCTGCAGGGCCCAGTAGGCGATGGCGCCGCTCGACATCCCGACGAAGAGCCCCTCCTCGCGAGCCAAGCGACGGGCTAGTGGGAAGGCATCCTCCTCCCAAGCGGTGACGATTCGGTCGACCACAGAGCGGTCGAAATTCTGGGGGACGAAGCCGGGGCCCATTCCCTGGAACTGATGCTGGCCACGCTCGCCCCCGCTCAGCACCGGCGACCGCGCCGGCTCGACCGTCACCACCAGCGTATCGGGGCGGCGCTCCTTGAGGAAGCGGCCGACGCCGCTGATCGTCCCTCCCGTTCCGGAGCCGTAGACGAAGGCGTCGATGCGGCCATCCATCTGCTCCCACAGCTCCGGGGCGGTCGTCTCGTAGTGAATCCGCGGGTTCGCCGGGTTCGAGAACTGGTTAGGCATCCAGGCGCCGGTGCGCTCCCGGATCTTCTCCGCCTCCTCGATCGCCGCCAGCATCCGCCGCTCCGGATCGGTGAGCACCAGCTCCGCGCCGTAAGCGAGCAGGGTGCGCTTCCGCTCGTCGCTCATCTGCGCCGGGAGGCAGAGGATGAGCCGGTATCCCCGTGCCGATGCGACCTGGGCGAGGCCGATCCCGGTGTTCCCCGAGGTCGGCTCGACGATCGTGTCCCCCGGCTTGATGATCCCCCGCTGCTCGGCGTCGAGGATCATCCCGAGGGCCGGCCGGTCCTTGATCGAGCCGCCCGGGTTCATCCCCTCGATCTTGACCCACACCTCGGCCATCTCCGGTTCGACCACACGTGTCAGGCGCACCACCGGAGTGCGTCCGATGGCGGCGTCGATCCTCGCATTGCCGGCGAGGGGTCGGTGATTCGAGACGGTTGAGGACACGGGGCTCCGCGACTCTGGGCGACTCAACTCTCCCCGTTGAGCACCAGCTCCCATTCGACTGGGACGCTGCGGTCGAGCGAATCGCCAACGGAGCAGTACTTGGTGACGGCGAGCTCGATCGCGCGGAGTGCGTGAATGCGCTCGATGCCGGCGCCGGTAATCGTGTACTTCAAGACAACGTGGACCAACCGGCGCGGTGTGGCATCGGCTCGGGTACCGACCGTCTCTATCTGCAACGACTCCACCGGTGTGCGACGCTTGGCGAGGATGGAGATGATGTCGATGGCCGAGCAGGTCGCGACCGCGCTCAGGAGAGTGTCCACCGGCCCCTGCCCCTCCTTGCCGTGCCCGTCGATGCGCGCCACCGGCCCGCCGGGTTTGCTGGTGTCGAAGAGCTCATCCCCCCGCCACACGGCCACGACGCGATTCGGGGGGCGCGGCGCTACTGCCTCTTGCGGCCGCGCCCCGGTCTCGGTCGTACTCATTTCTCGATCGGCAACCTCACCGCGTTCCCCCACTCGGTCCAGCTTCCGTCGTAGTTGCGCACGCGGTCGTAGCCGAGGAGGTAGGTGAGGACGAACCAGGTATGCGAGGAACGCTCGCCGATGCGGCAGTAGGCGATCACGTCGTCCGCCTTCTTGAGCCCCTGCTCCTGCTCATAGATCGCGCGCAGCTCGTCGGCCGTCTTGAAGGAGCCGTCCGGGTTCGCGGCCCGGGCCCAGGGAACGCTCTTGGCGCCGGGGATATGGCCGCCGCGGAGCACCCCTTCCTGCGGATACTCGGGCATGTGGGTCTTCTTGCCGGAGTACTCGTCAGGCGAGCGAACATCGACGAGGGGCTTCCCGGCCTTCGAGTGCGCCAGCGCCTGGTCGCGGAAGGCGCGGATCTTCTCGTCGTCGCGCGCGGGGGCGGTGTAGTTGGTGCGCGGGAAGGTGCCCGGAGTGGTGGTGAAGGGCCGCTTCTCCTGCTCCCACTTCACGCGTCCACCGTCGAGGATCTTGGCGTTGGTGAAGCCGAAGAGCTGAAAGACCCAGAAGGCATAGCAGGCCCACCAGTTGTTCTTGTCGCCGTAGAAGATGACGGTGGTGGAGTCGTCGATCCCCTTGGAGCGGAGCAGCTCCTGGAAGTGCTTCGCGTCGACATAGTCGCGAACGGTGTCGTCGTTGAGGTCGGCGTGCCAGTCGATCTTCTGCGCGTTGGGGATGTGGCCGAGGTCGAAGAGGAGGACATCCTCGTCGCTCTCGATGACGCGGATCTTGGGGTTGTCGAGGTTCGCCGCCAGCCATTCGGTGGAGACGAGGACGTCGGGCTTGGCGTAGCCTTTCTTGAGAATGTTCTGGTCGGGGGCGACCGCGGTGGCCGGTGACATGGATTTCTCCTCTGTTCGGGGTGCGGTGTTCATCCCACTAAGCCAGGCGCACGCCGCCGAGTTCGCGGCGGGTCGAGCGCGTTGGCGGGGCGGGAGAGCGTGGTGCAAAAACAAAACCGGCCGCTCTGGGCGGCCGGACGAGTGCAGGCGAAGTGGTGAGGAATCACCCCATGCGCGCGTGCTCGTCCCGCCGCCTGGCGAGGGCGTAGCAACAGGTGCAGGCGCAACAGGGTTCGGCTCGCATTAGAGGGAGTAGTACGAGGAGGGGCGGGGGAAGTCAAGCTGACGACGGGATCGCGAATGTGGGGATCGGGTCACGAGGATGAGGGCGGATCGTTGATTCAGGCTCTAGCGTCGCCGCATTTGCAGGAATCGCAGCATCCTTCTCGAGACTCCCCGCTTCAGGGCCAGCAAAAGAAAAAGAAAGTAGCTGAGTCAACTTTGCATTTCAGTCGCTGCCACGAAAGGTTCCACGCACTTGGATGGGGGGTGAGGAGTCATCGTGCCTCAGCCAGCACGGTCGAGCACGCGAACTTCCTTTTTGAGGCGGGGCCCAAGGGCGTCGCGCTGTAGCTCGAGATCGTACCTGGCCTGCAGGTTGAGCCAGAAGCGCTCGGACGTTCCGAAATAGCGCGCCAAGCGAATTGCGGTATCCGCGCTGATGGCGCGCATACCGTGAACGATCTCATTGATGCGGCGCGGTGGCACCGAGATATCCTGTGCGAGCCGATACTGCGAGAGCCCCAGCGGCTCCAGGAAGTCTGCGAGCAGGAGCTCGCCGGGATGGATGGGCGCGAGCTTGCGCGCGCGCTTACGACGCATCATGGGCCACCTCAGTGATAATATTCCAGAAATGCAGAACCGCTATCTCCGGGTCGCGCTGCTCGCGGACGGCGAGACGATCCACAACGCTTTCTTCGATCGAGACTTCGTGCCATGAAGGTCACCTTCTTCGCCGATACGGATACCCTCTATATCGAATTCAAGGCGGCTCCTATCGCGGAAACACGCGACCTCGACGAAAATACGCTCCTCGAACTCGACGCGCAGAGGCAGATCGTCGCGCTGACGATCGAGCATGCCACCGAGCGCACGGGAATCCCTGCCTTCACCTACCAGCAAGTCGCCGCGTAGCGCTGCGCACCGGGACAGTGGCCCTGAAAAGGGATCGCCTCGCGCGGAAGGCCTTTAGTCCTTGACTAAGGTCTCGATGCGACACGCCAAGGCCAGAACGTTGGCGTCGTCGTGGGAGCGCTACCCTATCCGCACCCCGTTCTCCACCGCCGCATCCACGCGCAGTAGCACCACGTCCGTCGCCTCCGGCATCGCTCCCAGCACCAGCACCTCGCTCGAGAATCCCGCGATCCGCCGCGGCGGGAAGTTGACCACCGCCACCACCTGCCGCCCCACCAGCTCTTCCGGCGTGTACCGCTTCTTGAGCTGAGCGCTCGACCGCTTCACCCCCACCTCCGGCCCGAAGTCGATCTCCAGCTTGAGCGACGGCTTCCGCGCCTCCGGAAAGGGCTCGGCGCGGATCACGGTGCCGACCCGGATGTCGAGTGCGGCGAAGTCCTCGATCGTCGCCATTCGTCAGGCGCCGAGCCCGAGGGCGCGAACGATCTTCGCCGTGGCGATGATCTGGCCGCTGTGTCGCTGCGTGTGCTCGGCGATGTGCACGAGGAGGCCGAAGACGTTCGTCGGGAGCTGTGCGCGTCCCACTCCCCGCGGCTCGAAGAGAGTGTCGGTGCGCGCTGAGCGAAGCTCGCCGAGCACCCGCTCGATCGCCGTCGATACACCGGCGAGGAGCGTCGCCGCATCCGCCGGCGGCTCTCCCGGCTCTCCCTCGCTTCGCATCGTGGCGATCTGCGCTCTCTCGAGCGACGCTCCGCGCGCATAGGTGAGAAGCCGGTCGATGCTTCCGGCCACATGGCGGAGATGGAATCCCACCGACGCCGCTCCGCCAGGGCGCGCCCATAGCTCGTGCGGCGTGAGCGACGAAGCGGCGCGCGGAATATCCTCCGCCGCCTGCATCAGTGCATGCGCCGCCGGCATCAAGATCGGTGGGATGCCGGGCACCGGACCGCGCAACCATGGCTCCGGCGCGGCCCCGGCCGCCGATTCGGGAGATGTGCGCTGCTCGCTGCGGTCCATGGGGCATCGTACATTACGTGATGGGTCAATACCAGCATCACGTCTTCGTCTGCACCTCTGGCGACACCTGCCCCACGCAGGGGTCGGAGGCGGTGCACGCCACCCTCAAGAAAGGCGCCGCACTGGCCGGACTGCGCGGCCGCGTTCGTATCAACCACGCCGGCTGCATGAACCAGTGCGGCCATGGCCCGATGGTGGTCATCTACCCCGATGATGTCTGGTACGCCAACGTCGACGTCGCGGGTGCCGAACGGATCCTCGCCGAGCACGTGATCGGCGGGCGCCCGGTTGCGGAGTATCTCTATCATGCCCCTCCCGGCGACAACAAGCTCGTCGACTGAAACGCGCCAAGGTCCCGGGGCGATGAGCCCGGCGGCTTCCCCCCCCTCCTCGCCGGCGGACGGAGTCGCGCTCCATCGCGTGCGCGTGGATGGAGAGGCGATCGTCTATCGCCTCTACGACGTCGGCTATGAGATCCACATCGACCGCGCCCTCGACCTCCTCGCCTCGAGCGCCCCCGAGCGAGTGCGCCCGGTGCGCGGCGAGGCGCAGGCGATCCAGATCAAGAACCCGCCGATCACCGTCATCCTCGGCACCGAACGCATGTCCGTCGGCGCGCGCGCGGTCGACGCCGAGTGCTCGGCGCGGATCTTCGACTTCGGCGTCGTGTCGCTCCGCCTCCGCGTCTCCGCGCCGCCAGGGATGCCGTGGACCGAATACGCCTCCTTCGGCAACGCGCTCGACGTGAGCGTGAACCTCACGCCGATCTTCGAGCAGCACCTCCGGCTCCTCGTCGACCGGATCGCTCCGGCGATCGAGCGCCGTGCGATCGCGCCGGTGACCGAAGACTACGTCGTCTTCCGGATCACGCGTCTCGCCGATCCGCAGGGCGGGAAGGTCCCGCCGAGCGCACTCCCCGACGACGACATCATCCCGCTCCTGCTCAACGAGCGGCGGGAGTTGTCGGCGGCGGCACGGAAGGAGCTTCTCCCGCACCGCTTCTCTTACTACGACGACGATCTCGCCATCCTCACCTGGGACAACGCGCTGATCGTCGAGCCGGCGGCGGAGGACACGGACATCCAGTACATCCTCGAGTTCGCCAACGCGCAGCTGCTCGAGCTCCGCGTCTACG
>DASPTK010000145.1:0-7849 GCA_035623475.1 Gemmatimonadaceae bacterium
CCCGATCGGCGTGCTGACTCAGCTCACGGCGATGGGGACGCTCCTGGCGTTCGTGATCGTGTGCGTCGGCGTGTTGCTGCTCCGGCGCCGGTCACCGGAGCTAGAGCGCCCGTTCCGCACGCCTGGGCTCCCGTGGGTGCCGATCTTCGGCGCGCTCCTCTGCTTGGGGCAGATGGCGGCGCTCCCCAAATCGAACTGGATCCGCCTGATCGCCTGGCTGGTGATCGGGCTGGCGGTCTACTTCGGGTACGGGCGCAAGAATGCCGCGCGGGTGCGGGCCGCCGCGGGCGTCGGCGGGGAGGAGCCGCGGATGGCGCTCAAGACGGCTAGCTAGGTCGGCCTTACTCCGACCTCAACGCAATCACCGGATCCACCTTCGCCGCCCGCCGCGCCGGCAGGTAGCAGGCGAGGAGCGCGACGCCCACCAGGAGCAGCGGCACCGCCACATACGTCACCGGATCGGTGGCGGTCACGCCAAAGAGCTGGTTCCGAAGAAGCCGCGCGGCGGCAAAGGACCCGATGAGTCCCGTTGCCAGCGCGATGGCCACGATCGTGAGTCCGCGCCGAAGAACGAGGCGCACCACCGTCGCGCGCTGTGCGCCGAGGGCCATGCGGATCCCGAGCTCGCGCGTCCGGAGCGCGACGGTGAAAGACATCACGCCGTAGACGCCGACAGCGGCGAGCAGGAGGGCGAGCAGGGCGAAGGAGCCGGTGAGCGTCGTGGTGAAGGACGGCGTCGCCACATCGCGCGCCACGAGGAACTCCATCGAGCGGAGCTTCCACACCGGCTGGTCGCGGTCCACCGACCAGATCGCCTCGCGCACCTTCGGCGCCAGCGTCATCGGATCGCCGGTGGTGCGGGCGACGACGCTGTTGAAGATCCCGATCTCCTGCAGCATCGGGGCGTAAAGTTGTGCGGTCATCGGCTCGCCTAACGTCAGATGCTTGACGTTTCCGACGACGCCCACGACCGTCACCCACACATCCTGCTCGTCGAAGACTTTGAGTCGCTTCCCGATGGCCGACTCTCCGGGCCAGGCGCGCTGCGCCAGCTCCCGATTGACGATCGCGACCCTCTCTCCGCCCTCCCGGTCGCGGGAGTCGAAGTCGCGCCCCTCGAACATCGGAATGTCCATCGTCCGGAAGTAGCCGTCGCTCACGATGTTCATCTGCCCCGTGGGCGCCGTTGCCGCGGTGAGATCCCCCTGCGCCTCGGTGGCGTAGGAGAGGTTTCCCCAGTTCCCGCTCAACGGAACGGCCTGAACGAGCGCCGCCGATTTCACACCTGGCACCGCGCGGATCTGGTCGAGCGCGCTGCTCATGAACTGCCTGATCTCCGGCTTCGTCGTGTACTTCGCCGCCGGCAACCGGAACTCGGCGGTCAGAAGGTTGTCGGTTGCGTAGCCGGGGTTGACGCGCTGGAGCGCCGACAGGCTGCGCGTCAGGAGACCGGCCCCGACGAGGAGCATGATGCTGAGCGCGAGCTGGACGCCGACGAAGATGCTCCGCGCGTCCACGCGTCCCCCCCGGCCTGCATCGGAGGCGCGAGCGGAGAGCGACTCCGCGAGATCGGCTCTGGCGGCGCGAATCGCCGGCGCGGCGCCGAAAAGCAAGCCGGCGCCGACGGTAACGAGGATCGAGAAGGCGAGCACCCGGTTGTCGACGCCGATGGCGCCGAATGTCGGCAGCCGACCGGGGATCGCCTTCACCAGAATGCCGATGACCCAGTGCGCGAACAGAATGGCGGCTGCCCCACCGACCACGGAGAGAAGCAGGTTCTCCGTGAGGAGCTGCCTGACGAGCCGGGAACGTCCCGCGCCGAGCGCCGCCCGAAGCGCCATCTCCCGCGTCCGCGATGCGGCGCGCGCCAGCTGGAGGTTGGCGACGTTGGCGCAGGCGATGAGGAGGACGACTCCGACGAAGGCAAGAATGATGAGCAGGATCGGACGCACATCGCCGACGACGTACTCCTTGAGCGGGAGGATGGTGATCGTTCGCCCGGCATTGGCCTGAGGGTACTCCGCCTCGAGCTGCTTCGAGATCGCCGCCACATCGCGCTTCGCGTCATCGAGCGTCACTCCGGGCTTGAGCCGGCCGAAGCCCCAGATCGTGCCGTTCCCCCGCTCGAACCAGTTCGCTTGCGGCGCCGACGTGATCGGAAGCCAGACCTCGAGCGCGCTTCCGAACGGATCGTTGAACGCCGAGTCGGTCACGCCGATCACGACGTGCGGGCGCCCGTCGAGGGTGAGTGTGCGACCGACGACGCTCGGATCGCCACCGAATCGATTCTTCCAGACCGCATAGGAGATGACGGCGACACGCTGTCCCGTTCCCTCGGCGGTCTCCTCATCGGTGAAGAGACGGCCGATCGCCGCCCGCGCGCCGAAGAGCCGGAAGGTGCTGGCGGTCGTGAACTCGCCGATCAGGCGGTCCGGTGCCTCGGTTCCGGTCAGGTTCACGCTCTGGCTCCGTGCCAGCCCCATCTCCTCGAAGGTGTGATTCCGCGCCTGGATGTCCTCGAAATCCTTGATCGGGAAGAGGTCGAGCTGCTTCTCCCCATTGTGCTGCCCCCAGAGCGTCGTCAGGCGTTGGGCGCCCGGGAAGGGGAGTGGGCGAAGCAGCACCGCGTCGACCACGCTGAAGATCGCCGTGTTGGCCCCGATCCCGAGCGTGAGCGTGAGCACGGCGATGGCCACGAACATCGGGCGCTTGCCGAGCGATCGGGCGGCGTATCGAAGGTCCTGGAGCAGCGTGTCCATCTTCTCCTCCGTGGGCTGCTGCATGTGCGGCGGAATGCCGGTTGCGCGGCGATCCGCCGCCAGGGCGCGCCAATGCTCGCGCGCCGCCGACCACGCCGAGTCGAGGGCAAGGTGTGCGAAGAGTGCGGCGCGTCCGCGACCGCCGCGGAAGCGCGGCTCGGAGCGCAGGTCGTCGATGAATCGAGCCATCTCCTCGCCGTACTCGGCGCGAAAGCGCTCGGGGTAGAGTCGAACGATGGCTCGCGCGAGCCGGCTCGTCGGCGAGCTTTGTGGCAAGCCGCTCATGCGGGCTCCGGCTCGCGAAGGAGCTGCTTCCGCCGCGCCGCGGCGACGACTGCCGCCAACCGCTTGAGCTCCATCTCGAGGGCGCGACGGCCCCCCGCGGTCAGCCGGTAGTAGCGCCGGCGCTCATCGTCGGCCTCGGCGCGCGGACGCTGCGCTGTCTCGTCCACCAGTCCGGCGGCGAGCAGCCGCTGCAGTGACCCGTAGAGCGTTCCCGGGCCCATCCGTACGCCCCCGCCCGTCAACTCTTCCACCTCCTGGGCGATCGCGTAGCCATGGCGCGGGCCCTCGGCAAGCGCGAGGAGGATGTGGAGCACCGCGGGGGTGAGCGGAACGGGCTCCGGTGAGGCGGGGTGATGGCGTGTCGAGGGGCTCATGGTCCGCGGAATATATCCGCCACGGATATATACGCCAGAGGGGCGCCCTGCAAACCTTTTCTATCCGGTCGCTGTCGGACTGCGTGCTGAGACTCAAACGGGCTCATTGGAGGAGGCGAGTATGCGAGGTCCAGAGGTCCGCGTCGCCATCGCGGCGGCAATCATGTCATCGGTGGTCGCGATGCCCTTGGCCGCGCAGCGCGAGAGGGACGCACGCGATTGGGTATCGCGTTGCCAGGACTGGAATGGCGGCGACGACTCCGAGCGCTACTGTGAGGTCCGCCAGTCCGCGATGAAGCCGACTGGGAAGGCGATCCGGGCGGATGCGGGGGAGAACGGCGGCGTGGAAGTGCAGGGGTGGGACCGCGACAGCATCGCCATCGAGGCCCGCATTCAGACGAATGCGCGAACGCTCGATGATGCGAAGAAGATCGCCTCCCAGGTTCGCATCGTGTCGACCGACGGGTCGATCCGTGCCGAGGGTCCGATGACGGGGCATCGCGAGTGGTGGAGCGTGAGCTTCGTCGTGTCCGTCCCGCGCAAGTCGAGTCTCACTCTCGAGGCGCACAATGGGCCGGTCGCGGCGACCCGAGTGAACGGGACATTGGACCTGACGACGGTGAACGGCCCGGTCGTACTCGATGAGGTGGCCGGGACCGTGCGGGGGCGGACGACAAATGGACCGGTGGTCGTCGACCTGGCCGGCTCGAAGTGGGACGGCACTGGCCTGGACGCCGAGACGACGAACGGCCCGGTCACCCTCTCGGTACCGGACGGCTACAACGCACACCTCGAGACGGGGACGGTGAATGGCCCCTTCGAGATCGGATTCCCCATCACGGTTGAGGGGAAGCTGGGCCGCCACATCTCGACGGATCTGGGCAAGGGGGGACCGACGATTCGCGCCGTTACCACCAACGGCCCGGTGCACGTCAAGCGGCCGAGCAGCTCTTCAGGGACCTAACGAGCATCGCGCGCATCGCCGGCAACTCGGCCGCGCGTCCGTGTGTGGAGAGTGGGCGCCCACTGTCGTCAGGTGAGCCCGATGGCGATCGCCACGCCGATGGCGAGAAGGCCGAGGCCGAGAAGGGCGACGAGCGCCGGGATGGTGAAGCGCAGCCACTGTCCGAACCCCACGCCGGCAGCGGCGAGGATCGCCATCAGCGCCCCGTTCGTCGGCGTGAAGAGCTCGCAGAGACCGGCGCCATACTGATAGGCGAGCACCACCACCTGCCGCGAGAGGCCGAGCAAGTCGGCGAGTGGCACCATCACCGGCATGGTGAGCGCTGCCTGCCCACTCACGCTCGGCACGAGCACGTGCACCGTGAGGTGCACACCGACCATCGCGCCCGCGGCCGCAGTGAGGGGGAAGCTCGCCACCGGGGCCAGAAGGCCCCGCACGATCGTGTCGAGCACCTTACCATCCATCAACACCACCGATATCGAGCGCGCGAAGCCGACGAGAAGCGCCGCCATCGCCATATCGGCGAAACCCTTGGCGAATGCCGTGGCGGTGCCCGAGAGGCCGAGGCCCCCGATCCAGCCGGCGAGCACGCCCACGGCGAAGAAGAGCGCGCCATCCTGATCGAAATCCCAGCCGAAGCGCGTCACGCCAAGGATGAAGACGGCGAAACCGGCGATCACGAGGCCAAGCACGACCCCATCGCGCAGGCTGAACCCTCCGCTGCCCTGTGTGCTCGGCTCTCGCTCCGGCTGGGTGCGCGTGCGCCGGGCATGACGCATCGTCCAGCCGATCCAGATCGCCAACGCGATCGCCAGGAAGGCCGTGCGAAAGCCGGCACCGGAGAGGGCCGGAACGGCCGACAGCTGTTGGGCGAGGAGCACCTGGAAGGGATTCACCGGACTGAACGATGCCGCCACCATCGCCGTCCCACCGCTCATCGCCGCCGCGGTGAGCGCGTCGAAGCCGAGCCGCCTGACGAGTAGGAGGAGCGCCGGCACCAGGGCGATGATCTCCTCCTCCATGTTCTCGAGCCCGCCCCCGACGGCGAAGCAGACGGAGACGATCGGGATCACGAGGAGCGCGCGTGTGTCGATTCGGCGAGCGAGCCAATCGACGCCGCGGCGCAGCGCTCCCGTCTGGTCCACCACGGAGAAGGCGCCGCCGATGAGGAAGATGAAGAAGATGATCGACGCGCCATCGACCATACCCTTCGGGATCGCCACCAGCGCGCCGAAGAGCGAGACCGGGCTCGCCGCGACCGGCGCATAGGAGTCGGGGACGACGACGAGGCGCTTGAGGACCGGGTCCTCGACCCGCCGGTACTCGCCGGCGGGGAGGATGTGCGTCAGGACGGCGGCGAGGAGCGCGCCGATGACGAGGAGGACGAGCGGATGCGGAAAGCGGAGACGGCGGAGGAGCTCGCGCAATCAGGGCTCGCCGGTCACGCGCTATTTGCCCGGCTTCGGTGGGTAGTCGGAGAAGATCTGCTTCACCGCCTCGTCGATCTTGTCGATCGCATCCTGCTGATCGAGGATCTCATCCTCGGCCTTGCCACGAAAGACGAGCTGCTTGGTGCGCGCGTCGATCAGATCGACCTGCAGGCGCCCCTCCTCGCTCGACGACACCGAGTGGTAGCCGACATAGAGGTCCGGGTTCTGCCCCTGCGCCGGCACGAGTCCTTTCTCCCCGAGATACTTGATGATCGCCGCCTCGACATGCTTCCCCAGGAAGGGGGAGATGAACTCGGTGCTCCGTGCCGTGTTCGCCGCGGAGGGAAGGAAGAGAAATGTCTGATACCGCGTGAAATCGGCAGTCGGATCGTGATCGGTCTCGACGTGCATCGAGCCGCAGGCGGTCACGGCGAGGAGAAGGGCAGCGGCGACAGCGGTGGAGGAGTGTGGCACGGCGACTGATCTCCAGGTGCGCCCGAATCGCGGGCGCGCGACAAGGTTCTTCTACACGCGGCGCGGCGGAGGCGCCGACGTGCGTGCATCCAAGGCCTGACCGGCGTGGGCGGGCGACGCCATGGTCGGACCGCGCCGCATCCACATCCAGAGAAAGCCACCGGCAATGAAGAGCAACGCGAGTAGCTGCGCTACCGTGAGGATTCCCAGAAAGCGGTCATCCTTCGCGCGAAGAAACTCGATCAAGAAGCGCTCGATCCCCGCCAGCACCATGTAGACCCCGAAGAGCCACCCGGGCGCGTGCCGGTGGTCGCGCATCCGCCAGAGGATAATGAACATCGTCACGCCCATCGCAACCTCGAAGAGCTGCGTCGGATAGACCGAGAGCACGGTGTCCGGCGAGACGCCCGGCGGAATTTGTACACCAAACTCGCTCTGAAGATTGAGCGCCGTCGATGGGGGCGCGCCGTCGGGGAATTGCACGGCGAGAAACCCCTGCCAGGGTCGCCCGTAGTCGTCCCCTACCGCCCAGCAACCCGTCCGTCCGATCGCGTAGGCGGCGGCGACCGCCATCCCCGCCGGATCGGCGATCTTCCACATATCGAGTTTCTTGTATCGGATCGTGAAGATCACGGCGAGAATTCCGCCGACCAATCCGCCCCAGAAGACGAAACCGCCGCGGCTCAGGAAGGCGTGGATGTCTCCCTTCAAGATCACGTAGTAGATCTTCGCGCCGAGGAGCCCTCCGATGACGGCCGCCAGGATCAGATCCGAGATCGGTGTCGGATCCTCCCCGCGCCGAGCCAGCTCACGTTGTGAGATCACCTGCGCGATGCCGAAGGCGAAGAGGACCGCCAGCCCGAATCCGGTGAGCGTGAGCGGCCCGAAGTGGATGATGAAGGGATGATGGATGATCACGCGGCGACGAGTCCGGGGAGCGGGAGTGTAGCGTGGGCGGAGAGATCGAGAGGCGACCGCTCCCCGCGCTCGAAGTGAAAGAGTCCGGCGCGCGCGATCATCGCCGCATTGTCGGCGGCGAGGCGCGGTGACGGGGCGAAGACCTCGACCTGCAGCGGAGCCAGGGCCTCGCGCAGGGAGGCGACGAGAGACCGGTTGCACGCCACACCACCGCCGAGGACGACGCGACGTCGTCCGCGGGCCTTCACCGCGCGCGCAACCTTTTCGGTGAGCGTCTCGATGAGGGCATCTTGAAAGCCGCGCGCGATGTCCGCGCGAGCCTCGTCCAGGTTCACGTCGCGCGCCGCCAGCCTCACCGCCGTCTTGAGACCGCTGAACGAAAGGTCGTAGTAGTCATCATCCTGGACGCGCGCATTCGACCGGAGCATCGGGCGACTGAATCGAAAGCGCGTCGGATCTCCCTCGCGCGCCAGGCGCTCGACGTGCGGGCCGCCCGGATAGGGGAGGCCGAGCAGCTTCGCCACCTTGTCGAACGCCTCACCGGCGGCGTCGTCTCGCGTGGCTCCGAGCAGCGTGTAGCGGTCCCACGCCTCGACATCGAGCAGGAGCGTGTGCCCCCCCGAGATCAACAGTCCAGCGAAGGGG
>DASPTK010000146.1:0-7563 GCA_035623475.1 Gemmatimonadaceae bacterium
GGGACTGAACATACCCACTCCCGGCGCGACTGGGCAGAGCGACGCGAGCGAGAGCAGTCGCTAGTAGCCGGCGGCAAATCCGCTGCCGCGCGGCTCGCTCACCCCTTCCCACCGACCCCCCGACCGCAGGATCGACTGCGCCCAGGCAAGCTGCCACCCGCGATCGGGGACGAGCTCCACGTGATACCCGCGCTCGCCGAGGGCGCGCAGCACGTCGTCGGAGTACCCCACATCGGACATGAGGAGCGAGTCCGGGTAGTCCTGCGCGTGAAAGCGCGGCGCGGCCATCGCCTCGCCAATCGGCATCCGAAAATCGACGACGTTCGAGATGATCTGCGCGACGGCGGTGATGATCCGTGCGCCGCCGGCGGCGCCCACGACCAGGAAGACGCCTCCCGTGCTGTCGAGCACGATCGTCGGCGTCATGCTCGAGAGCATCCGCTTCCCCGGCTGGATGGCATTTCGATCTCCCTGCCGGAGTCCCATCGCGTTTATCGCGCCAACCTTGGTGGTGAAATCATCCATCTCGTCGTTGAGCAGGAACCCGGCGCCTGCCACGACGAGCCCCGATCCGTACGACTCGTTGAGCGTCGTCGTCATCGAAACCGCGTTCCGGTGGGCGTCGACGATCGAGAAGTGGGTCGTGTGATGTCCCGTCCCGGGCAGGGGCGCCGGTGGTGCGGTCTTGGACGCGACCGGGGCAATGCTCGCCCGCAATGCGGCCGCCGTGTCCGGGGAGAGGAAGGCCGCACTGGGGGTCGGGTAGAAGTCGGGATCTGCCAGGAGCGTGTTGCGGCGCGCAAAGGCCATCCGCTCCGACTCGGCCACCGCGTGAATCGCTTCGGCGGAGTGCCATCCCATCGCGCGCAGATCGAGCCCGCCC
Source organism: Gemmatimonadaceae bacterium (assembly GCA_035623475.1). Classification (GTDB taxonomy): domain Bacteria; phylum Gemmatimonadota; class Gemmatimonadetes; order Gemmatimonadales; family Gemmatimonadaceae; genus DASPTK01. The sequence goes on from DASPTK010000146.1 coordinate 884, forward strand.
AGAATCCCGAAGACGAGCGCGATCGTCAGGCCGCCTGACGACGATGGCGGCATCGTGAGGACGTGGTAGCCGCGGTAGTCGAAGCCGACGGGCGTCCGCCACTTCGGCCGATAGCGGCGCAGGTCCTCGAGGGTGATCCTCCCGCCGCTCTGCTTCATCTGGGTGACGATCCTCTCAGCCGTCTCCCCCTCGTAGAATCCGCGTGGCCCCTTCTCGGCGATCAAGCGCAGGGTGCGCGCCAACTCCGGGCTCTTCCAGGTCGCCCCCTCGGGCCACGGATTCCCGTGGCTTCCGAAGAGCGCGACGCTGCTCGGAAAGAGCGCGAGACGTGGCCATTCGCCGGAGAGATCCTCGGAAAACGCCGCATCCGCGGCAAAGCCGCTGTCGGCCAAGTCAATCGCCGGCTGAAGAAGCTCGCGCCAGGGCCGCGAGCCGAGCTTCTGGTGCGCCGCCCAGAGGCCGGCCACGCTCCCCGGGACGCCGGCAGCGAGCGCGCCGGTGAGGCTCGCGTCGGTCACCTCTCCCGTCGAGTCGAGATACATGTCCCGCGTCGCGGCCAACGGGGCGACTTCGCGGAAGTCGACCGCCGACGACGTGCCACCCATGCGCGCGAGGAGGAATCCGCCACCGCCAATGTTGCCGGCGGTGGGATAGACCACCGAGAGCGCGAAGGCGACCGCGACCGCCGCATCGACGGCGTTCCCTCCGGCACGGAGAACGCGGACGCCGACCTCGGTGGCCAGGGGAGCGGCGGAAACCACCATCCCCGAGTCGCCGACGGCGACGGTGGCCTGAAGCGTCTTGGTCGGCGTGTCGGCGCGGGGGGCGGCGGTAGCCGCGTCGCTCCCGACCCGGGAGCTGCAGGCCACGCTCCCAGCCAACGCCGCGAGACCCCAGAGTGCTCGCTTCCAGCTTCGCATCGCTCTCCCCTGCCTGACGAATCGAGCGCGGACTGCAACGGACCTGCACGATCCGGGGACGAGCGGATGGCCCCTCGCCCCCGGATCGGGTATCCCTACCCTTCGACCAGCACTCCCCCGAGCGCGTCGAGTCGCTCCGACCAGTACCGCTTGAGGCGGTTCGCCGTCTCTCGGTCGGGGAGTTTCGCCTGCGACACCGCGACGACGCTCTTCGCCTTCCCCTTCGAGAAGAAGCCGGCGGCGACGATGCCGCCTCCATTCCAGTCGAGCCGCATCGACTTGGGCGCGGTCGCCGTTCGCACCCGCACCGAGGCACCATTCGCCCACCGCCGGCGAAGGCTTGGGTTCGCCCACGCCTCGAACAGGACACCGACGGGCACCTTGAAGGTGCGGGACTTGGTGGCTTCGTAGCTGCCATCGCGCCGTTGACCGTGAGCGCGGAGTCCCTTGATGCGCTCGTAGCCGACGGTCACCATCTGCGACCACCAGTCCTCCGTCTTGTACTTGCTGCTCACGAGCGCGGTGATTTCTCGGTGCGACATCGTCGCCGCTCCGTGGTGGTCGAGCGCGCGCACCCAGCGCTCCCAGGTGCAGCCGGTCTTCTCCTTCACCGCCCTGTCGCTCATCCCCGCGAGGGCGGCGTACTCGCGCGGCGGCACCGGCGTGAGCGGCTCAGCGACGCGCGCCGCCGGCGGTGCGACGGCTCTCTTTCTGGGCTTTCGCATGATGTGCGCGCGGGCGGTGGTGTAGGCTTCACCCGTCTTGCGCATGCGAGCGCGAACGAGGCGCTTGAGATCCTTGTGGCGAGGCATCGTCATGTCTCCCTTGGGTGCACCACGGGCCTCTCCCCAGCAGCGCGCCGTGATGACGCAAAGGACCGACGATAGTGATCCGGGAGTATGCCCCCCTTTGCCTCGCACACGACTCCGGCTGGGGCGGAGTCAACGAGAGGTTGGGCGTGGATCGGACGCCTCCACGACTATGGCCGGTTGCGCCTGGGGCGTCAAGCGGCGGCAGATTGTCGGCGGGCACGCCGAGCCCGGGCCAAGAACCCGATCGTCGACGCCGCGACCACCGCGCCGGTGACCAGCCACTCGGTGGCGGTCGCGCTGGCGAGAAGCGCGACGACCAGCGCCGCCGCCAGCCAAGGGACGACATTCCCGGCCGGCATCACGAAAGGCTCGCCCTCGGCGCGTACGTTGACCCGCCGCAGCCTCCAGGCGCTGATCGCGCAGGCCAGATAGACGAGCAGGATGGTGACGTTCGCCAGAACGGCCAGCTTGACGTATGTGCCGGACAGGGCGAGCAGCGCGACGATCACCGCCTCCACGCCGATGGCGATGTGTGGCGTGCGATACTCCGGGTGCACGCGTGCCAGAGCGCGCGGGAGGTACCCGTCGGCGGCAAGGGCGAAGAGCGTCCGCGGCGTCGAGAGCATCGTCGCCGTCATGAATCCGAAGATCGAGATCACCATCCCGACCAGAATGAGCCGGGACCCGGCGGCGCCGGCGAAGGTCTGAGCCGCGGCCGCGATCGGCGCCTTCGCCGTCTCCGGAGCGGCGAGCGCCGCACCGAGCACTCCCTGGGCAACCAGCTGGATCGAGATATAAAGGATAGTGACGCCCAACAGGGCCAGGGCGATCGCTCGAGGCACCGAACGCGCCGGGTTGGCAACCTCGCCGCTCACCTGGAGCGCCGCCTCCATCCCGAGAAAGGCAAACATGAGGAGTAGGCTCGCCGGGCCGAGCGTGGACAGCGGTGGCAGAGCGGCGATGGCGATGTTCGCCGACTGTACGTGGGGGACGCCGAGGAGAACGAAAGCGACCAGGGGCGCGATCTTGGCGACGGTCGAGATCGCGCTCAGCCGAGAGCCGACGTCGGCCCCACGCACATTCACGGCCGCGAGGGCGCCGAGCATCACCACCAGCAGGATCCCACGCGGCACACTCCCGCCGAGGCTCGGCGCGAGCGCCGCGACGGCGTCGGCGAACACCGTGGAAACCGCCGCCATGGCCAGCGTGATGCCGACCCAGAGGAGAACGCCGCACACGAAGCTCAAGTAGGGGCCGAACGCCGCTTCGATGTAGCCGTACGGCCCGCCGCTCCGCGAGACTCGGCTTCCCGCCTCGGCGAAGCAGAGGGCGAGCAGCGCCATCGCCACCGCGCAGATGATGTAGGCGATCGGCGCCGCCGCGCCTAACGACGCGGCGACGTGTGCGGGGAGGACGAAGATCGCCGCCCCCACGGTAATGTTGAAGATCGCGGCCGCCAGGCCGGCGACGCCGATGACCCGGCGCAGGGTCGGGGTGGCAGCGGGCGTGGGGGTGGAATTGGACACAGCCACGGTCAGGCGCTTCCGCCTCGAATCATCATCCACGCGCCACTAGCCATCGCGACCAGGCCCATCACTCGCCCCAGCCACTTCCCCGCCGGCGCCGCCCGCTCCACGAGTATGACGACGGCGATGACGGCGACCCAGAGCAGGTTCATCACGCCGGCCACGAAGAGCAGCGTCATCACGAGCCAGCAACAGCCGACGCACGCGCGGCCGTGGCGGGCGCCCATGACGAAGGCACCGGACGCTCCCTCTTGCCATTCGGTGAGCAGAAAGCCCAAGGGTGCCCGGCAGCGGCTCAGGCATCCGTCCTTGAGCGGCGTCAGCTGATACGCGCCGGCCGCCATGAGTAGGGCACCCCCGACGCGTGGCGTCACGCGGACGACATCGGCTGAGAGCAGAGCAGCCGAATGCATCCCCCACTGCAGCAGCGTGGCGATCGCGCTGAAGGCGGTCCACGCAGCCAGGTAGCCGGCCAGAAAGGCTATCGTCGTCGTGAAGGCAGCGCGGTCGGCGCGTCGCTGGTAGTCGACGCGGCCGAAGACGAACACTGTGGCGGCAGCCGCTGGCGTCATCATCGCCACCATCATGACCGTCCACATTGTGAAGGTGAGGAGGAAATCGGCAGCGCTCCAGCCGCCGGAATTCGACATCGTCATAGCCATGTCGCGCGCACCGATGCCCGGCGACGACACGAACCGTGAGAGACCGAACCACCCCAGCGCGGTGATGGCGATAAGCGCGGCCACCACGATCAGGCGATCTCTCACTGGAGGCAGCGTATCGTCAGGCAGGGTCGGCGATGTACTCGAAGTTCGAGGCGAAGCCGCACCGGCCGCGCACGTCCCACTGCAAAGGGTCGTCGGCCACGCGCATCACGTCGGCCAGTACCTCCTCCCCCGGCTGGTCGTGTCCGGGAATGCCGCAGGTGACCGGCATCTCCGATGCCACCGGCGACCTGGCGCGGACGGTCACGTAGTCGTTCGCGCGCATGAACCAGCGTCCGGGCCGATGATCGAGCTCGATTTTGGCGGGGCGCACCGCATGGACTTCGCGAATCGCACCGGCAAAGTTGCGCTGGGGAGTCCCACCCGAGCGGCCGAGGAAGATGTCGGCGAGCGACGCTTGCTGCGCGGCGGTCGCGCGCTCATCGACGTAGAGGCTGACGCGCCACGGCTTCCCCGGCTCGTCATCGCGATAGAATCCGGCCAGCACCACCGAGAGGTTCGAAAGATCGAGATCGCGGGCGTGCCCCACCTTGATGAACCAGGAGAGCGCGAATGCGCAGACGCCGTACGTCGAGCCGGTCGTCCACTTGATCCCTCCCTGGCGACGGCAGGGGCAGATCGCGTCACAGTTGCATGCTTCGAAGTACGAACCAGACACCCGCCATTCACTGGCATTCACGGACCTTGCCTCCTTACGAGTGACGGGTGCTCCGCAGGTTAGCTGCTGAGCTCGCCGTGCGCTGAAACGTAGCAACGGTGCACGGTCTCGTCATCTCTGTGATCAGCCTGCCACAGACCCGATCAGCTCCGAAAACTTCTGCAGGTCGATGTTGCCGCCTGAGACGATCGCCACGATCGGGCCGCGTCCGGCCTTCCCGGTGAGGGCGGCCGCCAGTGCCAGCGCTCCCGCGCCCTCGGCGATGACGCGTGCCTTCTCGGCCATGAGCCGCATCGCTCGCTTCGTCTCGTCGAGGGTCACGACGATCGAGCCGTCGACCACCGGCGACATTCGCTGCCACATCCGCGGAAAGACGCTCTGCCCGCCGGCGCCATCGACGAACGTCGCCTTCCATTCCGGGAAGGGCTGCGGCGATCCGGCAGCGAATGAGCGCGCGGCCGGCGCCGCCGTTTCCGGCTCGGCACCCCATACCGAGACCTTCGGCCTGTGCGCCTTGATCGCGCTCGCTACCCCCGTAATCAGCCCACCGCCTCCGATGGCGGCTATCACCGCCGCGACGTCGGGTGCATCCTCGAGGATCTCGAGGCCCATCGTCGCGTGCCCGGCGATGAAGTTGTGGTCGTCGAAGGGGTGCACGAAGGTCCCCTCCACACCGGGATACGCTCGATCGTCGAGCGCCTTCCACGCTCGCTCGTACGGCACCGCGACGATCGTGGCGCCGAGTGCCTTCATCCGTTCGAGCTTCGCCATCGGCGCCGTCTCGATCGCCACGACGGTGCAGCGGACACCGGCTTTCCTCGCCGCGTAAGCGACCCCCTGCCCCGCGTTGCCGGCGGAGATCGTCCAGACACCGCGCCGGCGCTCGGAGTCGGAGAGCATCGCCACCGCGTTCGCCGCCCCGCGGAGCTTGTACGCGTTGATCGGCTGCAGGTTCTCGAGCTTGAGCCGGATGTCCGGGTAGTCCGGCCCGAGCTCGAGCCTGACGAGTGGGGTGCGGACGATGGTGTCGGCGATCCGCGCCCGCGCCCCCTCGATATCGGCGAGCGCGATCGGGCGGACGGCGTCGAGGGTGGTGGTAGCCATTGTCGGCGCTACTGCCCCGCCTGTCCCGGCGGCGGGATCACGCTCACCGGTGCATCCCACACGCCCCGCCACGTGCCATCCTGGTCCTGACGCCAGAGCACGACGTAATTGCCCGAGTCCACGACCGATGGCATCGGAGCCTGTGGACCTCCGGTGAATCTCACCAGATAGCGCCCGCGCTCGACCGCCACATTTCCGCTCGTCACGACGTCCTGCGTCACGAGATGGAAGGTCCAGTGGCCCCACCCCATCGCCGTCGACCAGAAGCGACGAAGGGAGTCGCGCCCGACCAAGGGCGGCGAGTTAGGCGGCATCTGCCAGACATCCTCGGAGAAGAGCGTCGCCAGCGAGTCCGCTTGCCCCGCCGCGTACCATCGCTCGGCCTTGGCGTTGTTCTCCTCGATGATCTGCCGCACCGGGCGAGGATCGGCATCGCTCACTCGCCGGCATCCGCCGACGGCAAGAAGAAGAGTGAGCCCGAGAGTGGACACCCGAAGCGCGATGGGGCGCCGGCGCTGGCCGCCGCTGCGATCCGTGCTCATTCCCCGTCGTACGCCTTCTTGAGGGCGGCGATGTCGAACTTGTTCATCTTGAGCATCGCCTCCACCGCCCGCTTCGACTTCGCCGGCTCGGGGCCGCCGAGGAGCTCCCCCAACGCTGCCGGTGTGACCTGCCAGGAGAGGCCGAACTTGTCCTTCAGCCACCCGCAGCGCCCGGGCTCTCCGCCATCGGTCAGCTTCTGCCAATAGGTGTCGGTCTCGTCCTGCGTCCTGCAACTGATGGCGAGGGAGATCCCGTCGGTGAAGGTGAAGTGCGGGCCGCCATTGATAGCGACGAAATCCTGGCCGTCGAGCTCGAACTGCACCGACATGGCCTTCCCCTTCGCCCCGGGACCGCCGTCGCCGAATCGCGAGACGCTCTTGATCCGCGAGTTC
>DASPTK010000147.1:0-51853 GCA_035623475.1 Gemmatimonadaceae bacterium
TCGAGTCCGCTCATCCCGGGCAACCGGAGGTCGGTGAACACGACGTCTGGGTGAAGGCGCTCCAGCATCTCCAACGCCTGCTCGCCAGCGCCTGCCACCTCTGCCTCATAGCCGGACTCGGCGAAGTAGGCCTTCATCGACCGTGCGAGCGTGCGCTCATCGTCGACGATCAGAACCGTGGATGCGGTCATGCGGCGATCGGGGAGTGAGGCATTCATCCTGCGGCGGCTCCGGACGTGGTCGGCGCCGAGTCCACATTCTGCGGGTCGTCCTTCGTCGCGGGGAGTCGGATGCGGACCACGGTCCCGGTGCCCGGCGTGCTCTCGATCTCCAACCGCCCGCCGTTCTGCTCCACGAAGCGCTTCGCCACCGCGAGGCCAAGGCCGGTGCCCTCGGGGCGTGTGGTAAAGAACGGGTCGCAGACCGAGGGGAGCAGATGCTCCGGAATGCCGCCGCCGGTGTCCGCTATCTCGATCACCACGCTGCCGGGGCCGTCCGCGCCGAGCTCGGAGCGCGTGGAGATGCGCAGCCGCCCCCCGTCAGGCATCGCATCCATCGCGTTCGACACTATCTCGAGAAGCGCCTGCTCCACCTGCATCGGATCGACCCGCACCGGCGGGACGGGTGGCATCTCGAGCCGAAGCTCCACCCCGCGCTCCCGAAGGAGCTCGCCGACCGTCACCACCAACTCCTCTACGAGTCGGTTGACACTCTCGCGCAGCGGATGAAAGGGGGCTGGCCTGGAGAAGCTCAAGAGGTGACTGACACGTCGATCGAGGCGATCGACTTCGTCGATGATCGACGTGAGGTAGTCGCGTGATGGTCCGGACTCCGAGTGGCGCTGGGCGAGTTGCGCGGCCGCTCGGAGGCTCGCCAAGGGATTTCGGATGCCGTGGGCCACGGCCGCGGACATTTCGCCGACGGAAGCCAATCTCTCCGACTGGACCAGTTTGGCCTGCGTCCGCTCGAGAAGTGCAACCTTGGCGGCGAGCTCCGAGTTAAGGCCGACCAACTCGGCGCGAGACTGCGTGAGGCGCTCGGTCATCTGGGCGAATGAGCGCGCGAGATCGCCGATTTCGTCCGACGATCGGACATTGACTCGATAGGCGAGATCGCCGCTCCCGGCCACGCCCATGGCGCGACTGAGCTCGCTGATGGGGCGCGCCAACCCTTGGGAGATCGCCCACGACGTCACCAGGCCGGCAACGAGGGCGAGAGCAAGGATCGCCAGCTGCGCTCGTCGCTGGGCAGCCAGGATGTCCGCCAGCCGCGAGTAGGCTCCGCGCACGCTCGACTCGCGCACCTGCCGGTAGACGTCGCGGTTCACCGCGGTCAGAACAGGCACGAGTCGGTCGCGAAGCTCGCGTTGCGCCAGCCCGTAGGCCTCCACGCGCTTGCCGGAATCGTAGAGAGCGAACACCTGGGCGGCGAGGGCGCTGATCTGACCCTGGATGGTCTGCATCGTGTCGGCGAGCCCCATCTCCTCGGGCCGGAGCTCCGCCCTCCACCTCTGCTGCCAGTAATTCACGACGTCGCTATTGAGCCGGAACTCCTGCCGGGCGGTGGGATCCATGCCTGTCAGAAAGCGCCAGACTGTCGCGCTCTCGTTGAAGATGGCGCCTTCCAGCTCGGCGTAGGTCGTCGTGCGTGCCATGTGCTGGCCGAGCTCCTCCAGCGCGGCGCGCTCGAGCGCGTTGGTGCGAATCGCCTCGGCACCGATGAAGAGCGCCGGCAGAATCATCACCGAGAAGCCAAGGAGCAGCTTGAGCCGGAAAGTCATAGCAACGGACGAGCAACGCGGGCACGCGCTCGCCCTGACGGAGCGACGGAGAGCACGGCGATGCCGTAATGCTCGTTAGGCGCTCTCAGGCGATCGTCACCTCTGGGCAGAGGTAGACGTCCTGGATCGCGTGGAAGAGCGATACGCCTTCCTTGAGCGGCCGCTGGAATGTCTTTCGCCCGGAGATGAGGCCCATGCCGCCGGCGCGCTTGTTGATGACGGCGGTCATCACCGCGTCCTGCAGGTCGTTCTTCCCCGACGCGCCGCCGCTGTTGATCAGGCCGATGCGTCCCATGTAGGAGTTGGCGACCTGATAGCGGCAGAGATCGATCGGGTGGTCGCTCGTCAGCTCGGTGTAGATCCGCTCATCGAACTTCCCGTAGCTCGAGTCGCCCATGTTGAGCGCCTTGTAGCCGCCGTTGTTCTCGGGGAGCTTCTGCTTGACGATGTCGGCCTGGATGGTGACACCGAGGTGATTCGCCTGACCGGTGAGATCGGCGGAGACGTGGTAGTCCTTGTCCTTCTTGAAGGCGTTATTGCGGAGGTAGCACCAGAGGACGGTGGCCAGCCCCATCTCGTGCGCGTGGGCGAAGGCGTGGCTGATCTCGACGATCTGCCGGTCCGCCTGGTCCGACCCGAAGTAGATCGTGGCGCCGACCGCCGCCGCTCCCATGTCCGCCGCTTCCTTCACCGTGCCGAAGAGGATCTGGTCGAATTTGTTCGGGAAGGTGAGGAGCTCGTTGTGGTTGATCTTGACGATGAAGGGGATCTTGTATGCGTACTTCCGGCTCATGAGCCCGAGCACGCCGAAGGTCGACGCGACGGCGTTGCAACCGCCTTCCATCGCCAGCTCGACGATGCTCTCCGGGTCGAAGTAGTCGGGGTTCTTGGCGAAACTGGCGCCCGCCGAGTGCTCGATCCCCTGGTCGACGGGAAGGATCGAGAGGTAGCCGGTGTTTCCGAGCCGACCGTGATTGATCATCCACTGGAGATTCCCCAGCACCCGGTTGTTGCGATCGGACTGGAGGAAGATCCGGTCGACGAAGTCGGGCCCGGGGAGATGCAGCCGCTCGCGCGAGATCTTCGGGACCTTGAACTTGAGGAAGTAGTCGGCCTTGTCGCCGAGGATGTCGGCGATGAAGTCGATCGCCGACTTGGCCGGCGACGTGGTACGCAGCTTCGGGGCAGCTGATGCGGGCATGTGGCGTCGGTTCCGGGGTGGAGGTGACTGCCTGTGTGGACCGAGGCGACAAAGTCCAGCGACGACATAGGATGCCGGCGCAGGGATAATCAGTCTAATCTGTTGGGACGACCGTCATTGGAGATGATGGCCGTCCGACGGGTGGGTGCAAGGGTTGCATCCTGGGGTCGGACGGCGCTCGGTACGAAACGGTGCAGTGGGGTAGGGGGAAGCGACCGGCCGTTCTTGGGTGCTCCTGCGCGCCGGCGGCTGGCGCCTGCCGTCCGCTGTGACCGTGCACGGAGCGTCGGGGTCGTTCGTTGACCGAAGTGGCTGGGGTGTCTAGGTTTAAAGACTATTCCGTGGGGCCTGTAGCTCAGGTGGTTAGAGCGCACGCCTGATAAGCGTGAGGTCGGTAGTTCAACTCTACCCAGGCCCATCCTTTAGAAGTGTCAGCCCCGCATTCGCTTAGTGCGCGTGCGGGGCTTCGTGTTTCATTGGCGCGAATTGGTCTGGAACGATTGCTAGAACGATTCAGCCGGTGCGCCGACCGAGCGCACGGCGTTGTAGCTCAAGGTCCGGCTGTTGATAGCAGACCAAAATGGTCTGTACTGATTTCCAGCCGCCCGCATGCGCCAGATCGCGCAGCGGCATCTCTTTTAACTCGGTCGCGAACATTCGCCGCAGCGCGTGCCACCCGTAACGTTGGCCCTTCGGCAGCCCGGCTGCCTTGGCGATCCGCTTCCAGAGAAGTCCAGCGTACTCGCGTGCCATCTATCGGGCCCAGGCAGCCGCGCGCGAATCCTCGAGCGCCCGTCTTTCTGGGCGACGACAACATGGGGCAGGAACGGGGAATCGTCGATGGCCTCGACGGTCGTCAGGATGTGGTGCCGTCCGCCCGCTCATCGGCGCGATGAGCTCCACGGGCGGGCGCCCCGGCCGGTCTCAGATTGCTCCTCTTGACAACATTTGTTGCAACATGTAATATGAGGCCCATGCACCCCAGCATCGCCCAGCAGCTCAAGCAAAAGCGTTCCTTCTCCTCTGCGGAGCAGGAGGCGATGCTCGGCATCCGCATGGTCGCGGCCCGGCTGGTCGCACCGTGGGAGCAGTTCCTCAAATCAGCGGCCGACCTGACCACCAGCCAGTACAACGTGCTGCGCATCCTGCGGGGAAGCCACCCCGCGGCGCTGACGTGCGGCGCGATCGGCGAACGGACCATCGCCCGCGAGCCGGACGTCACCCGGCTCGTCGACCGCCTGGACGCCCGCGGCCTGGTGAAGCGCGCGCGCAGCGAGGAGGACCGGCGGGTGGTCGATGTGCACATCACTCCGAAGGGGCTCGACCTCCTGCGGGAGCTGGACCCGCACTCACAGAAGATGCCGCGCGCACTCATCGGCCATGTCAGTCAGCCGAAGCTCCGGCAGCTGACGAAGCTACTGGCCGACGTGCTCGACGGCATGGGCACCTACCCCTGACCAGCGGATCTCAATGATGCAGCCGTATCGTTCGGACAATATCTGTTACAACGATAATTGTTGACACGACATATTTGGACAAGCGCTCGGCGTACCGCTCCGCACGATCACTTCACGCAGGAGGTTGCCATGTCCGGACAGATGCCCACTCAACGCAAGCCTCGGAATCTCGAAGGCGGGATGCGCACGGTCGCGGTGGTTGGGGTGACGGGAACGATCGGCGCCCGGGTCGCCCACGCACTGGCAGAGGCGGGGCACCAGGTGATCGGCCTGTCGCGAAATCCGGGACGCTCGGCGGCGGGCCGAATCGTGGCCGTCGACCTCCGGAACGAGGCCGCGGCCGCCGCTGCGCTCGCCGGCGCCGATGCCGTCTACCTGACGCCGCCGATGGCCGGCGAGAATCCGCTCGCCGACGAGCAGGCCGTGGTGCGAAGCGTGATCGCCGCCGCCGCCCGGACCGGGGTCGCGCACATCGTGATGCACACCGCCCTGCACGCCGATCGCGGAAACACAGGTGCGCGGATTCTCGACAACAAGACGCCGCTCGAGGTCGCCCTCCGAAACTCCGACGTGCCGTTCTCGATTCTCAGGCCGGCGTGGTACCTGCAGAACCTGTTCGGCGCCAAGCCGTGGCTCGACCAGGGAATGTTCAGCATGCCGTGGCCGGCGGACCGGGTTTGGGCGGCGACTGACGTTAACGACGTGGTGAGGGCCGCCGTCGCCCTGATCGAGCGCGGGCCGACGAACCGGGCGTTCGATGTGCATCAGCCGGGCGGTGTCAGCGCGGCGGCGATCGGCCGCGCCGTGCAGACCGTTACCGGACGCACCATCGGCTATCAGGAGTTCCCCGGCGGCACGCGGGCAGCCGTGGACGGCTACCCGCTGTCGGATGTGCACAAAGAGCTGTACGCCGAGCTCTTCGACTACTTCAGGCGCGAGACCTTCCTCGGTGAACCACTGGCGATCGCCGATGAGATCCCGGGCTTCGCCTACCGAACGCTCGAGGACTTCGTGCGCCGCGAGCTGTACCCGCCCACGGATGGCGTCACCCCTTCAACCCACAGCGAGGAGAGAGCGATGTTTGTCATGGCGATCAAGCACAAGGTGCGCGACTACGCCACCTGGAAGTCGGCCTACGACGCGTTCCCGCCGACGGCGGCCGGCGCGACATTCTCGCGCGTGAACCGCGCAACGGACGACCCGAACGAGGTTCTCGTCGTGACGGGCTGGAACGCCGAGAAGGATGCCAAGGCGTTCACGTCGAACCCGGAGCTGGGCAAAGCGATGGCGACGGCGGGCGTCATTGGCGCCCCCCGGTTCGAGGTTTACGAGCAGGTTGAGGTGACCGCTGGCTGAGTGCGCCCGTCAGGCGCCGGGTGGGTGGGGCCCCTGGCTCGCCAGCGGCCTCACCACCACCTCGTGCCGAGCGCCGTCATCCACGAGCGGAATGCGACTCCCCTCGAGCGCCGCACCATCGAGGCTCACCGCCGGCGGGCGACCTCTCAGGCCCGCCGGGTCGAGCACGGCTATCGCGTACACGCTCGTGCCGTATCGATACTCGATTCGATACTCCGGCCACTGCGCGGGGACGCATGGTTGGATGACGAGCGAGTCCCCGCGCTTCGTGAAGCCGAGGATCGCCTCCAAACCGATGCGGTACATCCAGCTCGCCGATCCGGTGTACCAGGTCCATCCGCCGCGGCCGAGCTGGCCGTCCGCCGTGTAGACGTCGGCCGCCACCACATACGGTTCCACCTTGTAGGCCTCGATGTCGCGCTGCGAGCCCGCGTGCGTGAGCGGGTTGATCATCTGTTTGAGCTGGAAGGCGCGGTCGCCGTCGCCGCGCATGGCCGTCGCGAGCACCGCCCAGAGCGACCCGTGCGTGTACTGGGCGCCGTTCTCCCGCACCCCCGGCACGTATCCCTTGATGTAGCCCGGGTCGCGCGTCGTCTTGTCGAACGGCGGCGACAGAAGCCCGGCTAGCATTCCTCAAGGCAGCGGACCACTTCATCACGTCCAGATTCCGCGCGATCCGCAAATCTCTGTCGTACCATGAGACGGACGAGGTGGCGGGAGGGAGTTGCAGTAACCAACCAGCCGAGTACCCAAGAAACCGAAGGTCTGGAACGGTTGCTGGAACGATTGACCCCGGCAAACTCCTGCAAAGAACCCCGCAGCCCCGGCACCGGTAGCGCGCTATCCTAGGGAAATACGGCAACTTGCAGGAAAACAGGGCGCCGCTCTAGGCGGCTGATAAGCGTGAGGTCGGTAGTTCAACTCTACCCAGGCCCATCGAACCGAATAACACGCCCCGCTCGACCACTGTGCTCGAGCGGGGCGATTCGCATCGGATGAGGTCGGCCGATGGTGCGAGGTCGTAGCGCAAGTACGCTATCGCGTTGCGACCTCCCTCAGCGGAGTGCGCGTCCAGCCGCGGATATTGTCCATGCCAGCCACCCAGTTCACAGAGATCCCTCCCCGCGCCAGCTCACTTAGCCGGCGCGAAAAAGTCTGTGAGCAGTTGTGTGACGCGCGTGGATTCGTCGTGATGCACCCAATGCGAAGCGTTAGGCAGGCGCTCGACGCGATCGAGGTTGGGTACGTCGTCGTGGTGGGGCTCGGCCAACTCTTCGCCGAGAAACCGGTCACCTTGCCCCCAGATGACCAGCGTGCGCGCCTTGATTGGCCGGAGCGCCGCCTCGGCCTGCTTCGGCGGGGTTCGCACCGAGGACCGGTAGTAGTTGATCATCCCGGTCGCCGCTCCCGGCTGCGACCACGCCTCGATGTAGCGCTCGATCTCCTCCGATGTGTACGCCGGGTGGGCATCGTTCAGGAAGTGCCGGAAGAAGTGCCAATCGTTGGCCTGCACGACAGATTCAGGCACTCCCGGGATGGCGAAAAAGAAGAAGTACCAGGATTTTCGCAGCTGCCCCGGGTGATGCAGTCCCTCCGACAGCTTCCGCGGGTGAGCCGCATTGAGAATGGCCAGCCGGTCTACGACCTCCGGGTGACTCATCGCGGTGGCCCAGGCGACACTTCCCCCCCAGTCGTGACCGACCAAGCGCGCGGACTGGGCGCCACGTTCGTGAATGAGACCCGCGATGTCGGCAGTGAGATGGTCGAAGTCGTAGGCCGCTACGCCATCCGGCTTCGATGACAAGTTGTAGCCGCGCATGTCCGGCGCGACGACGCGGAATCCCGCCGCTGCGAGCGGCATGATCTGGAGCCGCCAGCCATACCAGAACTCGGGGAAGCCGTGCAGCAAGACGATGAGCGGTCCCTCCCCGGCCTCGACGTAGTGCAACCGCTGGTCGCCGATCTGCGCGTAGCCCTCGCGAACTTCACTGCCCAGGAGCTTTGACGCCGCCTGTTCTGCCGTCCCGGTCGCGCCGCGTCCCGATCCTTTTTCCACCCGTGTCTGTGGATCCATCGTCTTGGGCATCGTTCGCTCCTGTCTTGCGGACAGACACAAACTGTCGCTGTTCCCAGGAGCGGTGCAACCTGCCTCGACAGTACGGGTCACCGCACCCGAGCGACGCGCTCCGTTACCTCGTAGCGTGCCTGCGTGCCAGCGACAAGTGCGGCCCGTGGCGGAGGAACAGCCAGATGCCCCAGGACAGATCGCGCTGCTTCACCTCTGAAGTGAGACATCTTGCCTGTCTTTCAGGCGCCTGACGAGCCGCCTGACAAGCGTGAGGTCGGTAGTTCAAATGAATGGGTAGGGACTCCGTACACTGACGTAGATCGCCGGCCTTATTGACGTAGGTATCGGGCGGCTAGGACTGGACCTCAGAGACCCTACCCGCCAAAGTCGTGATGCGGCTTCCTATCAAGCTTGAGTCGATGCCACTAGCTATTGCCGTCAGTGGAACTCCCGCCGTGACCACCGGAACGCCGGCGTCCGGAGAGTTAGGCCGGGCGCCGGACGTTCAGGTGGTTAGAAGGCTACTGATGCTGACGCACCGAAGCGCGTCGACTTGCCCGGGAGCACGAGAGGGGTGACGCTGAGCCGTGACGCGCGACGCTCGTTTGCCCGGCGCGTGGCGCCCTTCACTTTGGCGAGATCAATGATCTCGGACGTGAGGATCGCCAGACTGCCCACGAGATTCGCCGCGTACAATGCGTCACAGTCGTTCGAGAAGAAGTTGCACTTCGTGGTGGCGTCGACGGCGGTAATCGCCGCCAACAGGCCGCCTCGAACAGCAAGACCGACCTTCCAGTCGGGGCTGCCCGCGTACCAGTAGCCGGCGGCCGGTCCGACGACGGCTCCGGCAAGGGCGAAGAAAGCGCCGACCTGCGCGGTGGACACCGAGCCCCCGTAGCTGGAGCCATAGCCGTAGGTGCCGAGTGCCACAGCGACAACCTGGGGCCCGAACGTGCTCACCAACGAGATGGTCAGTGCTTTGCCCTCGCTCCGGTAGTCCTTTCCGAGCTGAATCTGAGGGACCGCGTCGGTATCGCGCGCGCTGGGAAGCGCGGCGGCCAACAGTATTCCTCGCCGCGAGCTGGCGGCGGAGTCCAGGTCGTCCAACCGCTGAGCCGCTGCGGTCGTTGCCGACGCTGCACACCAAAGGAATGCCACGGCGATGGTGACACGGAGAGTGCAGGTGCAAATCATAGCGTCTCCTTTCAGGGACCGGGCTCGCTTGGAGCGCGACGATGGGAGTCATCGTCCGATCTCAATGGCGCGCCGAGGATCATTGTGAGACACACGATCGCCTGACGAGGAGAGCTGGAACATACGCCGTCGAACGTAGCAGTGCGCTCGGCGCAGCGTATTTCTACGCATTATTCGACCAGGGAGAGCGCGCGTCCTGTGCGGCGACTGGCAGCTCGCTCAGCAGGCCCTCAACAAGGAGGCGCCGCTCGAACCAGTACACTGCATCCGTGCTTTCACGACTCACGGGCGGCCGCGAGTATGCGTTCGTGGCGCGCTGAAACAAAACCAGGAGCGTCAGGTCCACCGCGCCAAAGCCGAAGTGCCGGAGAAAACGCGCTTGGAGAGCTGAGCTCCAGCGGTCGCCGTGCCATTGGCCGTCCCCGGCGAAGAGCCGACGCCAGTAGGCGAAGCAACGATTGTGGCGCAGGATAACACTTACCAGTCGGGATGGGGCACCCAACGATACCGCGACGCGCGCTGACACTAATGAGTGCAAGTCGCCCTGCCGACGACCCTCCGGCGAGCGCACCAGGGGCTGCCCGATGTCGTGCAAGTACGCGAGTGCCACGAGGTTCCAGTAGTCGGCGAGTGGCCGGTACCAATGATCGATGAAGGGGATGACCTGCTTCTCGACGTGGACGTGCAACGATCGATGTGCCAGGCCTTGCCGCATGCTTCTCCACGGGCTGCCTCGGCGCCATTCAGCCGACGCCAGGATGCGCTCGACCAAGGACTCGCCACCGTTCGACATGCTCTGCCTCCTCGCACCACGCTGATGCGGCGAGGATAGGCGCCCAGCGCCCGCCGCTCCATACGTCACACGGCGTAGAGGGGCGCCGTGGACAAGCCCGAACCGGTCTACGCCGCCAGCTTACCGCGCGTACGTCACTGCTACGCTCACAATCAGCCTTGTCTACGTCGACCGCTCGATGGGCTGCCTCGTTCCACGCGCGCAACATGGATGCGCGGGGAAACGGGGGCGCTTCGCCTGACTCACGCCTCCGTCGCTCCAGGCTCAAACGGAGGTGGGGACCATGCAAGAGAATCGGATCGCGCTACTCGTTGTGGGTTTCGCTTGCGCCGCCTGTCTGTCGGCGCCAGTCGTCGCTCAGCTCGCGCCGGAGAACACGAGCGTGCAGGGAGAGCACCGCGCCATCGCCCCTGGTCGGGTTGCCGAATTGCCGACGCTACGGGTAGAGGTCGACTCCACTCACGGTGAGATTCGCCTGATCGCCGGACCCTTGGACCTCCCTGCGATGCCGGAGATGTCCGGACATCAAGGTGAGGACGTGTCATTCCAGATCGCTTGGCCGGCGGATGGGTGGATTCAAGGCTGGCGAGGCGACGTGTTGGATGACGAGGGCCGCCCGCTCCCGCACCGTCTGATTCATCACATCGGCCTCGTCGACCTGGAACGTCGGGCTCTCTTGTACGGGGAGTTTGAACGGCTGTTGGCGGTGGGTGGCGAGACGGAGCCGGTGGCCCTCCCTCGATACATCGGAGCGTCAGCGCACACCGGCGAGCGATTTCTCCTCTTTCTGAGGCTCCACAACGGCGGGGCGAGAGACATTCACCATGCGCGGGCAATTCTCACTTTGCGGTGGGCCCCTCGCGGGACGGTTCATCCGACGGAGGTGTTTCCGTTCTACGCGGACGTCCACAACACCGTGGGCGGCACAACGCAGTTCGACCTGCCGCTCGGCCGCTCCACGGTCCGTTACGAATTCGTGCAACCGGTGACGGGCGGGCTTGTCGTTGCCGGAGGACACATGCACGACTACGCGCGCGAAGTGAGGCTCGAGGACGCAGAGAGCGGCAAGGTTCTCGTTCGACTGGAGGCGAAGCGCGACGCTGCGGGCCACGTTCAAGGAGTCGGACGCTTCATCTTCGGATTCCACGAAGAGGCACTCCGTCTTGAGGCCGGTCACTGCTATCGCATTGTTGCCGAGTACGACAACACGAGTGGACACCCGATCGCCGACGGCGGGATGGCGTCGCTCTCGGGGCCCTTCGTGCCCGACGATGCCCACCAGTGGCCGCGCCCGGACATGAGAGACCGTGAGCTTCAGCGCGACATGACGAGTCTCGGGTTGAGCGTGACCGCGGACGCCGGAGAACCCCCAAGATGACCGCGACGTCGTGGGCACTCCTGACGAGGTGGCCGGGAGCCTCGTCAGGCGCGGATGGTGGGCGACGAGTCAGCGCCGGCCAGATTGCGGGCCGACACAAAGAGTTCTACATTGGTACGGTAGAGGTCGCTCGGCCCAGCGGGAGCGAGAAGGAGGGTTCACCGCATTGTTCAGTTCGGGCGCGCCCGTGTCTGCGCGCGAGGAATGCCCTGGGGACGGAGTCGCCGCGACCCAGGAGCGGCAAGAACACGGGTAGGCCATGAATCCCTTCGAGCTCTTTCCGCACCGCTTCCCGCTGGTGGGACGCGCGCCAGAGATCGCGCTGGTGGTCGATACATTGCGCAACGCTGCAGCATCTCGCGGCGGTGCGCTCTTCGTGTCAGGCGACCCAGGCATCGGCAAGACTCGCCTTGCCCAGGAGGCTGAGGAGCACGCGCGACGAGACGACTGGCTCGTGGCGTACGGTCGCGCGTATCCAGTGGAAGCCAGCGTTCCGTACGCGCCCTTCGCCGATGCTTTGACGCCCCTCCTTCGCGGGATGGATCCGGCGAAGCTCACCGTCCTGACGCGTGGGGCGATGGGAGAGCTCGCGGCAATGATCCCGGCTCTGGGCCTTGAGGGTGCCGCGCGGCCACCGGCTGGGGAGGCGGCCGAGGTGAAAACGCGCCGCTTGTGGCATGTGGCTCAGTTGCTGCTCAAGTTGGCGGCGACCCAACCGCTGCTCCTCGTGGTCGAGAACCTGCAATGGGCCGATCCCTCCTCGCTCGAGTTGCTCCACTTTCTCGGGCGACAGATCGCCTCCGGCCGCGTTGCAATACTGGGCACGTACAACGAAGGGGATCGCACGACGACGGCGGCGCTGCGCGACACCGTTTCGTCGCTGCAGGCAATGGGTGCGGCCCACCCATTGCGCCTGGAGCCATTGGAGCGGAGTGCGGTCGACGAGCTCCTGCGCCTGACGTTCCATGCGTCGGAGCGCGCCATACGTCAATTCGCGGCGCTGCTCTATGGCTGGACGCGGGGCAACCCGTTCTTCATCGAAGAGACGCTCAAATCACTCGTTCGGAGCGGTCAGCTATACGAGCGTGACGGCACCTGGTTCGGCTGGGAAGTGCAAGACCTTCAACTTCCCGCCTCCATTCGCGACGCCCAAGTGATGCGGATGCGCGCGTTGAAGCAGAGGGCGCGGTCGGTTGCGGAGCTCGCCGCCGTGATAGGCGCGCGTGTGTCGTACGATGTCTTGCGATCGGCCAGCGGCCTCTCAGCGGACGAGCTGACGGCCGCGCTCGATGAGCTGCGCGAGCATGGGCTGATCGAGGAGCGTGCCGACGGAGCTGACATCATCTACGACTTTACTCACCCACTCGTCCGCGAGGCGATTTATGGCGACCTGGGACTCGCCAACAAGCGGTTGCTGCACGCGTCAGTCGCCCAGGCACTGGAACGACACTTCGGTGCGAACCCGGCACAGGTCGAGCATCTGGCCTACCACTTCGCTCGGGCGGCGCGCGCCGATCTGACCGGCAAGGCCGTGAAGTATCTCGTTGAGGCCGGCCACAGAGCGTTGCGCAAGCACGCGAATATCGAGGCCGCGAGTTACCTGCAGGCGGCGTTGGAACAGCTCGAACGAGCGACGGCAAGTTCCGAGGAGTGGACTGCAATCGCCGCGTCCGAGACGGATCGGCGCCGAGTTGCTCGACGCCTGGTCGAGGATCTCGCCCGGGCGCGCCAGCGAAGCGGTGACTATGCCAGCGCGCTCTTGCTCTGGGAGCGCGCTCGCACGGAAGCGGAGCAGACGGGCGACCATGCATCCGTCTCGACGATCGAGCGGAACATGGGGTTGGCGTGCTACTGGTGCGGGCGGCACGAGGATGCCCTCGCGCATTACGACGCGGGCATCGCCGCTGCCGAGAGCGCCGGCGCGGAGTCGCCGCTGGCGGAGTTGCGCCTCGGCAAGGGAAGCTGCCTCGAAGCCGTGGGTCGCCCCGCCGAGGCGTCGGAGGAGCTGACGGCCGGGCTGGCGCTGGCCGAACGGCTCGGTGATGTCGGCCTCCAAGCGCGCGCTCACCGACTGCTGATGATTCTCCACCTTTGGAAATTGTCGCTCGACAAGGTCCGCGCTCATGCGGCCCGCGTGAGCGCGCTGGCGCTGGAGATCGGCGAGCCCGAGCTGGCGTGGTCCGCTGCTTGGGCTCTGGCCATCGTGAGCGGCATCACCGGCGATGGCGTCGAGACTCGCCGTTATCTGGACGAAGCCAGTCGTCTCGCGGACGAGCTCAACTCCCCGGTCCTCCGTCTCCGCACCGACGAAGTCGAGGTGGAATACCTTGCCGCGGTAGGGAAGTGGGACAGCGCCATCGCACTTGGGGAGAAGTCCATTGCCCTCGCTCGGCGAGTGAATCAGCACACCCTCGTCCCCCGCGTGCTAGTGTGGATCGGCGTCCTCTACGTCGAGCGGGGCGAGTACGAGCGAGCGGAGGCCTGTCTGCGAGAAGCCTGGCAACGCTCAGGGGCGGGTACCACTCCGCGTCCGCGCGACATCCACGCCGAGGTGCGCGCGTTCATGGGCATGGCACGCTATCACCTCTCCCGAAAGGAATACGACGAAGCACTCCGCTTCGGCCTCGAGGGGCTCGCACTCGCCGATCGCTCGGGCTACGAGGCGTGGTCAGTGTATCGGCTGCTTCTCCTCGTCGCGGAGTGCTTGCTCTGGATGCAGGAGACGGAAGAAGCGATCGCCTACACTCGGCGGTTGGCGCGAGACTCCGAGCGCCTCGAGTCGCCGATCGGCCGTGCCCTAGCGCGAGCCGGCGAAGCGTTTGCCATCATGCAACGGGAAGGGACGACACGCGAGCTGGTGAACACCATCCTTGACGCCGCCGACGCTGTCGAGCGCGTTCCGATAGTCTTTGATGGAGCCAGGATTCGTCGTCAGGCCGCCCGGCATCTCGTGACGCTGGGTGACGTGGACGAGGCCAAACGCCAATTGCAGCGCGCTCACGACGTGTTCGTTAGCCTCTCTGCGCGCCCAGAGCTGGCAGCTGCACGTGAGCAGATGCGCGCTCTCAACATGCGGCCCCCCGCGAAGTCCCTCGCCACTGGGCTGTCCGGACTTACAGGCCGGGAGGCGGAGATCGTGCGGCTGTTGACGCGTGGCTTGCCCACGGTGCAGGTAGCAGAGATGCTGGGCATCGCACCTCGAACCGTCACCACGCACCGCGCGAACATCTACAAGAAGCTCCGCGTCTCATCCCAAACGGAGCTTGTTCTCTGGGCACGAGACCATGGATTCGGCGGGTAATCGCTTCGGCGCCAGCGGGCGAAACCGGAGGAGAAACGGTGCCCGCATCGTCGTGTCGACGCTCCCGCTGCTCGGCGGCCTTCTCCTGACGCAGGCACTGGCAGCGCAGGCAGCAAATGTGCCCGATTCGATTCTCGAACAGTCGCGACTTGTGTGGTCACACGGCCTCGATGGCGCACCGGCTCTTTCGGTTGCCATCGGTCTGTCTTACAAGCCGGAGCAGATGCCGGGCGTCCTGGACACAACGGCCTTGCGGACAACGATCGAGGAGGTGCTGCGAGCGGCCGGAGTGGCGGTCGCGACGGACGCGCAAGCAGGCGCGGCCCGCGTAGTGTTCGAGCTATCGCTGCTTCCTATCCGCACCACCGACAAACGCCTTCTCGGGTACAGCTACACGTATACACTCGACGTTGTGCGGATGGTTTCTCTGGGTTCCGAAATTGGAAGCAGCCGCATGCCGGCTATTACCTGGATAGAGATCGGGTTTATCCGCACTGTCGACCGCACCGCTGACATCAACAAAGAGCTCAAGCACTGGGCGAGGGCGGCGGCCGAGGAATTGGCGAAGGCGTATTTCGTCGCGAATCCCCGTGGGTAGGGGCCGCAACCCGGTCGGAGGTCGACCGGGCCCGTTGACTGGGATGCGCGTGCTCTCCGGGAGGTTCGGGGCATCCGCCGTTGGCAAGCGTCTGACAACGCCGAGCACCGAGGCGTGCGGTGCCGTCACGTGCCGGTCCCCGAGGCCTGTCGGCGCAGGCAACCTATGAGCAGGACGGTCGCCTCCTACGCATGGTTCCGGAATCGCTCCCGGCGTGTTAGTACAAGGAGTGCCGCTCTGCCGCGGCACCCCAGCCCAGCGAGCCCTGCCCATGACGATGCGCACGATAGCCTTCGCCCAGGTGATCGCGGCGGTCGTTGCCGCGCCACCGGTGACATCCCAGGCGCCAGCCAAGAGCGTTCCGCAACGTATCGCCGACGACTTCCTCAAGCTCTTCAACGCGCCGGTGGGATACCGATTGACCCACGCCAAGGGCATCATCGTCACCGGCACGTTCGTGCCGGCCAAGGACGCCACGGCGCTGAGTCGCGCGCCGCACCTGGCGGCGCCCAGCGCGCCGGTGATCGTTCGCTTCTCGGACGGGACTGGAATTCCCACGATCCCCGACAACAGCCCTAATGCGGCCCCGCGCGGGATCGCCATCCGGTTCTCGCTCGCGAACGGCGCCTACACAGACATCGTGGCCAACTCGCACAACGGCTTCGTAGTGGGCACGGGCGAGGAATTCGCCGCCTTTCTGGACGCCCTGGTCGCGACCCAGGACACGAGCTCCCACCCGACACCGATCGAGAAGTTCCTCGGGAGCCATCCCCACGCTCTCAAATTTGTCAGCGACACAAAGCCGTTGCCGGAGAGCTTCGCTACCGAGACGTGGTATGGGAACAATGCGCTCATCTTCGTCAACGCCAAGGGCGTTAGGCAGGCGGGGCGCTACAAGATCGTGCCGGAGGCGGGGTCGAAATACCTGGACCCGGACGCGGCTGCCAAGACGCCGCCCAACTTCCTCTTCGACGAGCTGCCACAGCGCCTCAAGAAGGGGCCGGTGAAGTTGAAAGTCTTGGTGCAGCTCGCCAATCCGGGGGATCAGACATCCGATGGGTCGCTGCCCTGGCCCGACGATCGCAAGCTGGTGGAGTTAGGTGTGGTCACGCTCACCACCGTGGCGCCCGACAACGCGGCTCTCCAACGCACGCTGGCGTTCAATCCGATCAACCTCACCGATGGGATCGGGTTGTCGGACGACCCGTTGATCACCCTCCGTTCGGCCGTCTATGCGCTGTCGGTGGCGCACCGGAAATAGACAGTAGGCGGCTCGGCAAAATCAGTCTCGCCGCTCGGGGCTAGAATCCAACCGCCCGGGCGATCCCTATCCCGTGCGTTCAGCGAACCACAATCGGCGCCGACCACCGGAACGACCCCCACTCCATCACCAGTCTGCCCTGACGCGCGTCCGCTGACTCGATCGAGATGGTGAACTCCTCGACGGGCGTCGAGACCGTCCGCACTTCCATGGCGGCCATGCCGAGATCCTGCGAGCCGTCGTGCATCGTGCCCCACTGCCCAACCTGCTTGTTCACGATCAGGTCGGCTCCGTCCCTCCTCGGAACCGTCCAGAGCGTGTACATCCCCGCGCTCAGACGCATGCCCGCGAGCGTGATTGGCACCGAAGTCGAGAACTGCGTCGCGGCGTTGGCGCCAGTCCGCCACACGTAGTCGTACGGAATAACATCGCCGAGCAGCACGCGTCCACGCGCGAGTGGGCGGCCATAGTCCACCATGAAGGCAGCGTTGCCGATAGTGGCGCGCGTCGTGTCTCTCACGCTCAGCTGCTTCATGCCACCGTTGCTCGCTTCGAGCGCAGCAAAGCGCGTGGCGATCGCGCCGATCGCAGCGGAGTCAGGCGGCTCGGCGAGCCGGTGTACCTGCACCTTGTAGGTCGATCGCATGCCCGAATACGTGAGCATGTGAAAGCTGGAGTCGTACGTCTCCTCGCCGATGCCGGCCAACCAATCGTGCCACAGCTCGGCCCTTCGACCAGGAAGTGGGCGCACGAAGCCCTCATGCAGCGGGAACTTGTCGAACTCGCGGTCGATGTAGAACTGACGGAGTCGCACGCTGTCGCCGGGTGCGAGCTTGGTTGTCAAGGCACGCTGGAGGGCGACGGCGAAGTACAGGTCGATGAGACTGTACATCTGCGGCAAGTGCGCCATGGCGATGGTGCCGCCCGTTGCGAACGCGAGGTTCTTCGTGCCGGTGCTGTCGCGTTTCGAGATGTGGACGGAGTCTCTAGTGACATCGGCCGTGACGTGACGCAGGCGTTGGCCCGATGGCTCGCTCGGCGTGGTCACGTCCATTGCGAGGCGACGGATGCTCCCATCGGCGTTGAGGTCTAGGCGAGTGTGTCGCTGCCGCACGCGGGGGAATCGGTCGACCTCGTCGCTCACCAGTGTGTTGCCCCTTCGAGTTACGCTCTCGACCGAGATCGTGTCGACCCCCAGGAGGGCGATGAAGCCGTAGCGTTGCGCCGAGCGGTCAGCACCGCACGCTACGAGCAACGGGAGTAGACCGGGCACGACGAATGACCCGCGCCAAGGCGGTACGTTCACGGTGGTCTCCCTAGGCGAATGGGAAATGCGGCGCTGCCAGCCGACGTGGAGGGCAACCCGCGCTTGGGCAAGATATGGGCGCTGCCGCAGGCGGCAGGGCCCGCCATCGTCAGCGAAGCGTCAGGACGTCGTTAGGCCGTTCGGCCGCCGACTCGACTGCGGACGGGCTGGTTACGCGCTCCGCCGGATGGGCGCGCAGGAGTAGGCGACGAAGCCGCCCAAGAGCACGAGCAGGCAGCTGGTGAGCCGCCACACGCCCGACGGCTGCTGCAGCCACCACGCGACGCTCTCGCGCGCCGGCGCCAAGGCGAACATTCCGGCGATCCCCGCGGCAACTCCCGCCACCACGATCACGTAGCCAAGAATGCGAATCGCGCGAGGCGAGCGAGTGGCAGAAGCGACAGAGATGAGAAGGATGCCGAAGGCGATTCGGATCATGGCCACGACGTAGAACGGGCCCGGAGTGACAAAGCGCTGGGCCAGCGACACGAGGGCGCTCGGCGCCGCGACGCCGAGGATCCCCACGGCGCTAATGCAGAGGCCAACAGCGAACGCCGACGCTTTCATCGCCACCCGCCCTCCGCGCTAAGCGCCGGCGAGCCTCGGTGCCAACGATTGCCCGGCTGCATCACGTAGTTCGCCAGGACATATCGCCACGGAATTGCCAACGAGAAGATCACGAGCCCCATGAGGCAGGCGTTCCAGGTATCCCGTGTCGCCGGATCGAGACGGCCTGAGGACCAGAGCGGCAGGCCGATCGCCAGGACCCAGATGCTCTTCCAGACGAGCTCGAAGAAGAGCAAGGGGAGCATCTTGAGCGGGTACCGCAGGCCGAGGATCGCAAGGAGCGAGACAGCGGTGAGCAGACTCCACACCACACCGCGCATGTGCTCGAGGTTCTCGGGTGGGTGAAGGATCTTCGGCCAAAGATCGATGCCCAGTCCGACAACGAGTAGGAGATACGTGGCTCGCAAGAGATAGAGGCGGAATGTCGATACGTCCTGCATACACCCTCCCACGACGGAGGCGTCACGGCATGGTGGCGATGAGTCAGCTGGCAGGCCGGTGACCTGACTAGAGCTGGTCCGCCGCCACTACCTCACGATTCTACTTGTCGACCCTACGCGTCGCGGGCGGGACCGGTTCCACGAGGCACGAGGGAACCTCGCGCCTCAGTAGCCGAACGGGAAATGGTGGGACACCGGAGCGTCCGAGGCGTGCAAGTACGTAATCGTGTACGGACCGATGAACGTCACCGCCACCACCGTCCGCCCCTTGGCGATCGAGAAATGGTGCATCCCGGCAGGAGCGGTGGCGGAATCGCCGACGGTCAACGGATGGGTCTTCTTCGCGTCGATCTCATCTCCCATCCCGGCGAGGAGCGTTCCCTCCTTGATCTCGACATGCTCATAGCTCGGATGAAAGTGCGGCGGGATCCGGTAGCCATCAGGCATCGAGAGGTAGAGAGTGGACTCCACAGGAGCGGTGGGATCGCCCTTGGCGATGGCCATGCGAGCTCCTGGCGGCAGCACTGGTGGCGCCGACCACTGCAGCGCCGACGTATCCGCCGAAGCCTGCGCGACCGCGCCGCGACTCCCCGCCAGAAATACGGACGCAAGGGCGATGACAACGAGCAGATGGGATTTGGACCACAACATGGGTGGGCTCCTGGTGCCGCGCCGGTCCGCGCAGGCGTGATCAACTCGACCGTTCGGAGAGGGAGGGATCGCTCTGGTGCCGCCTCCGCGACCTCGAGCGGGACGTCAGGCCCGGCAGATTCAACGTCCCGCAACGCCCAAGATCAACCAAACTCGGCAACCTCGCCAGGCGCGGTCGGCTGTCGCGCCATCGAACAGGCGGCGCAGCACGCGAACGACCCCGGGGAGATCGCTTCGCGACGGGCCCGGGCGGGCGACCTTACGGTTGCAGAATGACCTTGCCGCCCGAGCCAGCCTCTACAGCAGCCATTCCCTTGGCAGCGTCGCGCAGCGGAACCCGCTGGCTGATCGGGATTGCAAGCTTCCCCGCGCGCACGGCCTCGATGATCGCGGACATCGTGGTCTTGTCTTGCTTCGAGACGAACGGCACCACTTTCACTTTGGGGTAGTCCTTCGCATTTGCCGGCGCGCCCGTGACCGACGCGAACGTCCCGCCCGGCTTGACCTTCCCCATGAGTTGCTCCGCCGTCTTTCCGCGAACGGTGTTGGCGACGACGTCGACCTGCGGTATGGCGGCGAACACCGTGTCGTCGTCGAGCGCGACCACCCTGTCCGCACCGATGCGCTTTGCCTCGTCGAGTTGCCGGCCCGTGACGCCCGCGATCACCGTCGCACCCAGCTTCTTCGCCGTGAAGACCGCGGAGCGGCCCACGCCTCCCACCGCACCCGACACGAGGACGGTCTGTCCGGACGTCACGCCGGCAGCCAAGGAGATGAGCTGGCTGCCGGTGACGCCCACCAGCGGAAGGGCGGCCGCGTCGGCCAGATCCATGTCGACGGGCACTTTCGCGAAGAGCGCGCTACTCGCCGTGCAGAGCTCGGCGTACGTGTGCTCCGCCCAGGCGCAGACGCGGTCGCCAACGGCCAGGTCAGCCACTCCCGGGCCGAGCCTGACGACAGTCCCCGACAGGTCCCGGCCGATCACAGCCGGGAACCGAAGGGGCCGCCAGTCCTTCGTGCCGCCGCTTCGCTCGGCGATGTCGATCGGATTGATCCCTGCGGCGGCGATCTGGACGAGCACCTCACCGGGACCGGGAGCGGGGTCGGGGTAGTCCTCGTAGTGCATGACGGACGGCCCGCCATACTCGTGCAGAACGGATGCTTTCACCTGAGGCTCCTCATGGCAGGGGGCGTGATCATAGACGCCGGTCCGATCGCCAACCAGTGGAGGCGCTCGCAAAGGTTTTCTTTTCTCGAGCGAAGGCTCTGCTCGCATCGAGAGAGCCGACTTGCTCTGCCCGACTCGCTCTGCCTGACGAGACTCGGTATCATGCCCGCAGCCGCCATGCCAGCTCAGCCGAACGTGAATACGTACGCCTCGGCGTAGGGATCGAGAAACTCGATGCGGAATGTCCGATCCTGCACTCGACCCGGTTGCCGGATGAGCTGATAAAGACGAGCCTGGCGAATGACCCCCGTGCCATCCGGGGCGACGTCGACTCCGTGCGCCTCACCCGGCTGCGCGCCATCCAACGTCACGCGAAAGCGAACGGGCTTCCCGATCGAGCTCCCCATCACGAGGTGGAGGTCGCGCGCGTGAAACCGGAAGACAATCGCCCCCGGCAACCGGTCGAGCACGGCGCTTTGGGCGCCGACGTTCCACGAGCCCGCCAATCCCCATTCATTCAGCCCGAGGGTAGCCGGCAGTGGGTCGACGCGGTGCTCCGCGCGCCGGGAGCCGATGTACGTCTCCGGCGATTCGATCGACTGACTCGGCGGCGCCTCGATATCTGTTTCTGTGATGGTGACAGTCCCACCCGGCACGTTCGTCGCTCCGTTCTCCTTCAGAAGCTGCTGAATCATCCGCTCGGACTCGGCGTAGTTGCCTTCGCCAAAGTGGGTGTAGCGCACGCGCCCCTGGCCGTCCATCAGGTAGTCCGCCGGCCAATACTCGTTATCGAGCGAGCGCCAGATCGCGTAGTCGTTGTCCATCGGGACCGGGTACGTGACGTGAAAATTGTCGATGGCCCAGGCCACGTTGGCGTGGTCGTGCTCGAACGGAAATTCCGGGGTGTGGACGCCGATCACGACCAGGCCCGCGTCCTTGTACTTCGCGGCCCACCGCATGACGTAGGGGAACTGCCGGAGCGAGTTGATGCAGGAATACGTCCAGATGTCGACGAGCACCACCTTCCCCCGGAGCGACTGAACGGTCAGCGGCTTCGAGTTGAACCACGCTGTGGCGCCGCCGAGGTCGAACGCGCGCCAACCTCCGATGATCGCCCCGGTCGCAAGGGTGGCCACGACGCCGAGCAGGCGAGGGTTCATGGATTGCCTCCGGTGCATTCTGTACAACGCCACATCGAGTGTCGCCCGCGTTGAGACGTTGAATTCAAGCGCCGGATACCGCGGGCGCCAGGCCGTTCGTTGTCAATCGCTCGATGCCCGCGCCAGGCCGCCGTCAGCCCGCGCCGAGCATCGACCGAGTCCTATCCCTTTCTCGCCGCCAGCTGCGCCATGCGCCGGCGAACGCGCGCAACCTGCGGCTGAAGCTCCGCGTCGGCATGCGCCCACAGGGCCACGAATTTGCCGTAGCACCAGAGCGCCCGCTCCGCGTTACCGCCTGCGTCGTACAGCTCGCCCTGCCGTCTCAGGAGATACGCGAGCCAGAGCGGGTCCGCATGGATCCGTTGGGTATCGTGAACGATGAAGTATCGCTCAGCGATGGTCATCGCTGAGTCTCGCTCCCCAGCCTGATCGTAGGCAAACGCTAGTTCGGCCAGCGCGCACGCCTCGCACGAGGCGTCATTCGCGCGCCGGAAGAGCGCGATTGCCGAATCGGGGCGTCGCTCCGAGAGCGCGATCCATCCGCGCGTGACGTCGGCGGAGAAGGTGCGCTCACGCGCGAACGGCCCGGTGTTCGCGTCCCACTCCGCCATGAGCGCGCGTGCCCGCTCCGGCCGCCCAGCGCGGGCGTACTCCAGCGCACGTTCGAGGTATCGCCGCGCGATCGGCGGGCGCGATGCAAGCTCGTACCGCTGCGCGCTCTCATCGAGCACACGGACGGCGCTGTCGGGGCGGTCCAAGAGCCAGCTGAGGCGCGACGCCCGAGCATCGGCGATATCCACCGGCGCCAACGAGTCGCCCAGCTGCGCAGCGAGGGCGGCTCGGCGGGCCTCCGCGTCCGTGGCCTCGCGCAGCCGTCCGCCGATCGTCGCGAGAATGATGGCCTGGTCGATCGCGAGCAGTTGCGCATCCGGGCTCGACTGCATCCCCTCGAGAATTCGCGTCTGCGCGCGCGCTGAATCGTACTGGCCCATCATCGTGTAAAGCTCGAATCGCACCCCCGGCACGACCTGGTTTCCTGGAGAGCGACGCTCCAGCATGCGCATCGCGTCGAACGCCCCTGCGGTGTCGCCGAGCTCGTACCGGGTCTCGGCGAGGTTCCAGTACGGAACGGAGGGGGAGGAGTCGATGGCGATGGTTCGCTCGAACGCTTCGCGTGCGCGGATGTGGTCGCGCGCGTCGTCGTAGAGCCCGCCGAGATTGTTGAAAGCCGTCTGGTTCTCCGGGTCCACGCTCAGGACGGCCTGATATTCCGCGATCGCGCGCGGCCGATCGTATCTGCCGGCGAGCGACCAATAGGAGGCGGCCGTGAGATGCTGCTCCATCGGCGGGAGCCGGTCTCGAAGATCGTACGCCCGATCCAAGGTGCTGTTCGCTTCCGCCTCCCAGCCAGAGCCCATCGCGCCATAAATGACGGCGAGCTTTCGATAGGCCATGGCAAAGTTGGAGTCGAGCGCCACGGCGGCGAGCATCGAGACTCTCGCTCTCTGCAGGTCGCCATCGATCTTGTAGGCGCGCTCGCCCTCGGTGTATCTCCGCAAGGCCTCGATGGACGAGGTACTCACATGCTCGAGCGGTGGCGCGCTGTTCACGGTGCGCAGGGACTCACCGATCTTCGCCCGCAGGTGGCGGGAGACTCGGTCGACGGCCGGGATCAGCGCGTCGGCATTCTCGGCGCTCTCCCGGTACGCGGCAAGGACGTCTCCTGCCTGTGCCGCGATCAAGCGCGCCGAGATGATGAAGCCATGTCCGACGCTCGCCACATCGCCCACGACGATCGCCTTGATCCCTTCGCGTTGCGCAATGTCGCGCGCCACCGCGACGTCCACGCGCGTCCCGGGCGCTTTCCGCATTCGCTCGAGTGCCGCATGCTCCGCATCGGGGGTCACCACCGACACTACCCGCGTTTGCTCGAGGTCCGTCCGGATGGCATCGGCCACGACCGTCCCCAAGGTCGAGTCGGTTACCGGGGAACCGAAATCCGCGACGAGGACCCTGTCCCTCTCCTTCAGCACGCCGGCGGCCAAGAGCGACTTGCTAGGCCCGATCCCGAGGCTTCGAAGAAGCATGTAGCCGCCGACGAAAGCGATGAAGATCGCCATGCTCGCGACACCGCCTAACGCCACGCGACGCCAGGTGAGATAGGGGCGGGCAGCGCTGGCGAGGCGGGCCGCGGTGGGGACGCCGCTGCCGGCCGCCGGGGCCGGCACGTTGTGCGCGAGCACAGAGAGGAGGATGACCGGGGCGCCGAGGGCCATGACGATGGCGACGCCGGGGAGCACCCAGGTAGGCAGGCCGATCGCTGTCGTGGCGCCCCAGGCGGCGCCCAGTGCCGCGGCGAAGGCGCCCACATACAGTGCGATCGCCCGGGGGGTGGACACATTGCGCTGAACAACGGTGCTCGCGGGGGCGGCGCCACGCGGCGTGGTGGCCAGCGCATCGACCGCGGCAATCGCTTCGTCGGCGGACTGCAGTCGGTCCGCCGGTGCCTTCTGGAGCAGGCGCATCACGAGCGACGACAGAGCCGGTGGCACGTCCGCGCGCCTCGATTCCAACGGATCGGGGGGCTGCGTCAGCTGCGCCGCCACCAAGGCTTGTGGCGACCGCTCGGAGAACGGGGGCCGGCCGGTGAGCATCTCGTAGGTCATTGCGCCGGTCGCGTACAGGTCGGCGCGATGGTCGACGTTCGGATCTGCGAGCGCCTGCTCCGGTGCCATGTAGGCGGGGGTTCCGAGAGCCAGCCCGGTCGACGTGAGCGCGCCCGACCCTTCGGTCGAATCCCGCAACGCCTTCGCCACACCGAAGTCGGTCACCACGGCGAGGTCACCCGTGAGCAGGACGTTGTCCGGCTTCACGTCGCGATGCACGACCCCGTGCGCGTGCGCGTAGGCGAGCGCGGAGAGCACACCCCGCAGGTAGTGCACGACATCCTCGATCGGCAGCGCTCCTTCACGCTCGATGCGCGCGCGGAGCGATTCCCCCTCCACGAGGGGCATGCTGTAGTACGGCAGGCCGTCGGCCACCCCGGCGCTCAGGAGGGTGACGATGTGCGGATGGCTGAGCTTCCCAGCGAGCTGGATCTCGCGCCGGAAGCGCTCGATGTTCACACTGGCGGAGAGCTCGGGCGGTAGGACCTTGAGCACGACCTGGCGCCCGATCGCGACTTCGGTGGCGACGAAGACACGCGACATCCCACCGCCGCCTAGCTCGCGCTGAATCGTGTACGCGGCGCTGAGGGATCGTTGCAACTGATCGCGGAGGTCCCCGCTCACCGTCGGGTTTGTTAGGGTCGACGAAAACATATGGGCGCCTGTCCAGGCGGTCCAGCGCGAGACGCGCGGCGAGAGCTTTGCGCCGCCGAATGGAGAGGCTGATTTCGGCGTCGACAGCGTGACACGCACGCCTCGCCGGCCCACGCGTCGCCACGGCCGCTCGAGAGCCTGCTTTCAGCTTCCTGACATCCCTAGCCAGCCCGTTCGTAGTATCTTGGCTTCATGAAGCGCCGCACCTTCATCCGGCGAAGCGCCGCCTTCGGCGCACTGGCGGCCACACCGCCGTGGGTGTGGTCCGAGCTCTGGACGGGAGCGCCGGGGCGGACGTCGCGGGTCGCGGTGATCAAGACGAGCAATCGCGCAGAGGGTGTGGTGCGGGCGATCGAGCTGCTAGAGCTTCCTTCCTTCGGCGGGCGCACCGTCTTCCTCAAGCCGAACTTCAACAGCGCCGACGCGACGCCGGGGTCGACGCATCCCGACACGCTGCGCGCGCTCATCGAGCAGCTGCGCTCGCGGGGTGCCGGACCGATCACCGTCGGCGACCGGAGCGGGATGGGGAATACGCGTGAGGTGATGGAGACGAAGGACATCTTCACCCTCGCCAAGGACGCGCACATCGACGCGGTCGTGCTCGATGAGCAGCCCGGCACCGCCTGGACTGCGATGACGGTCCCCGGCATGCACTGGTCGCGTGGCTTCTCGCTGCCTAATGTGGTGCTCGGTGCCGGCGCCATCGTGCAGACCTGCTGCCTCAAGACGCATCGCTACGGAGGCCACTTCACCCTCTCGCTCAAGAACTCGGTGGGGCTGGTGGCGAAGAAAGTGCCCGGCGATTCGTACAACTACATGCAGGAGCTCCACGGAACGCCCGACCAGCGCCGGATGATCGCCGAGGTCAACGCGGCGTATGCACCGGCGCTCGTCGTGATGGATGGCGTCGAGGCGTTCGTGACCGGTGGACCCGACTCCGGCTCGACGGTTCGTCCCGAGGTCATGGTGGCGGGAGTCGATCGCGTTGCCGTCGACGCGGTCGGAGTGGCCCTACTCCGACACTACGGCACGACCCCGGAGGTCAGTCGCGGCGGGATCTTCGAGCAGGAGCAGATCGCGCGTGCCGTCCAGCTGGGTCTCGGCGCGAATGGGCCGTCGGAGATCGAGCTGGTCACCGACGATGACGCGGGGCGGGCAACGACGGCGATGATCCGCCAGGCACTCGACGCGGGGTGAACAGGCGCGGGGCGTGGCGCAACGCGGCACAGTCCGTCCGACCCTAACGGTCGGATCTCGCTAGGGTTCGCTCTCATCGGGACAACCCGGGCACGGAAGCTGCGAATCCCTGATTCCGAGCTCACCAGTGCGGGCCATCATTAGGCGGAAAAGCAGGCCACCGGCGCTGCCGAAGGCTCTCGACTGCTGGCACATCTCATCAGAGGCAAGTCATGTACCGGACAAGATTGCTCGCGATCACGCTGCTCGCGCTGCCAGCGATCAGCGCGCCCGAGGCCAAGCGCGTCGAGGGTGACCTCCACCAGGACGTCCTGAACACCATCGCCGCCTACAAAAAGAAGGACCCGGGGATGAAGAAGTTCTTCGATGGCGCCGTCGGTTACGCCGTGTTCCCGTCGGTGGGGAAGGGGGCGGTCGGCATCGGTGGTGCGGCCGGGTCGGGCGAGCTGATTGTGGGTGGCAAGGCGATCGGGAAGACCAAGCTCTCCCAGATCACGGTGGGTCTCCAGCTCGGCGGGCAATCCTACTCGGAGATCATATTCTTCCAGAAGTCGAAGCCCCTCGACGAGTTCAAGAAGGGGGATCTCACCTTTGCCGCACAGACGTCGGCGGTCGCCCTCGCGTCCGGCGCGTCCGCGGACGCGGCGTACAAGAACGGCGTCGTCGTGTTCACGCAGGAGAATGGCGGCGCGATGTTCGAGGCAAGCGTCGGCGGACAGAAGTTCTCCTTCGATCCGTATTGAGCCGCACCCCCGCGGGTGATCGCGCCTAACGCGACACGACCTGCGTGCCTCGAAGCGGATGGTCCTTGAAGAAGGCCCACATCGTCTTTGTCGCGTCGATCGTGTTCGTCGTCCGACCGACCCACCACCGGGGGAGCGGCTTCCCACCTGGCCACGCGTGGCCGCCGCCATCGACGCTGTAGAGCACGACGGTCGCGTTATGCGCGCAGCCCGTGTACTCGGAGCGCGTCACGTCCGAAGTTACCACGGAGTCGATCGGGTTCGGCGCGCACCGATTTCTCCGAGCCCAGGCGGTCACCCAACTCCGCACTGAAGGGAAGAGCACCTTCGCCGGGTTGAACGGATCTCCGAGCTGGCCACCGTCGTACGGAACGATCGGATCGCCCGTCCCGTGAAAGGCGATCATCGGCACCGGCTGGTCGCTCGTGCACCAGCTCGCCGGCAGCGTCTGCGCGGCCGACACGAGCCCGACGGCGGCGATCCGATTCGAGAGCCGGCACGAGAGCACGAACGACATCCCGCCGCCATTGGAGAGGCCGTTGGCGAAGATCATCGTCGAATCGATGTTGTAGGAGGCCTCGAGCGAGTCGATCAACTCGGAGATGAATTTCACATCTCTCTCGAGGCCAGCGCTTCGCTCCACGTGCCAGATCGGCGGCCGGTCCGTCCCGGCGGGGTAGACGACAATGAAGCCCAGGGAGTCCGCCAGGCGGTTCCAGTGCGTCAGGTTCCTCTGCTGCGCCGGCCAGCCGGCTGCGCCGTGCATGCTGATGATGAGGGGCGTCGGCCTCGCGCGATCGTAGCTGCGCGGCACGTAGAGCAGGTACTCGCGCTCCTGGCCTGACGAGATGAGCCGGCCATTGGTCCGGTTCAGGAAGTGCACCGTCACGACGATGGTCAGGATCAGCGCCACGGGGACACCGAAGATGACGGACAGGGCACCGACAATGAGCGTCTTGATCTTCATGGCTGGGTCTGGGGCGTTTGCAGCGGAGCGGTAAGGCTCACGGCCAATTCCCGGTTCGCGCTGAGGCTCAGGCGAGTGTCACCCGTTACCCTTTCCGACGTGGTGGAGGCCCGAAAGGAAACCGCCTGTTTGGGACAGCTGCCGCGTGACGCGCCCTCCGAGTCCGTCGCTGGCGTGACTCGGCGGCGAATCCGTGCGTATGATATCGCAGACCTCCACCGGGGCGACCCCAATGCAAGCGACGTCCGCCATCATCGCGATTGCCGCGAGCTCCTTCCTCCTCGGCACGCCCGTCAGGCCCGTGTCGCACACCGACCCGAACGACGCGTGCTCTCTCCTCACGCAGGCGCAGGTGAGTGCCGCCCTCGGCTTGACCATGGACATGGGGAGGCGAGTCGTCTACAACAACCCGAAGATGTGCGCATGGGCGCCACCGGGCGGAGCGACGGCCAACGGGCCCAAGGTCACGCTGACCCTCGTGACGTCCGACGCCTTCGATCGCAGCAAGACGCCGGCGAACGGCGCGACCATGACGCCAGTCAAGGGCGTTGGCGATGAGGCCTTCTACATCACCGGCGCCGGGACCACCACGGCGCTCAGCGTGAGGAAGGGTACATCCACCTTCCAGGTGCGCGTTGGAGGATTCCAGGGCGAGAAGGCGATGCAGATCGCCAAGACACTCGCCATGAATGTTCTGTCGAATCTGTAGGAGGGCGTCAGGCGCGCTGGCTCTTCAGACGATCGAGCACCTGCCGGGTGGTGCCGGTCTCGCCGAAACGGGGGAAGATCCTGAGGCTGTTGTTGTGCGCGTCGAGGCTCATGTCGGTCATGGCATCGACGGCGAAGGTGACGTTGAACCCGTCGTCGAACGCCTGACGAGCGGTCGACTCGACGCCGATGCTCGTCGAGATTCCGGCAAGCACGATCTGCGTCACCCCCAGGCCGCGCAGCCGGCTGTCGAGGCCGGTCTTCGTGAACGCCCCCGGCGAGTACTTCGTGACCAGGTGATCGGTCGGCTGCGCCCCGAGCTCGGGGACGAGATCGGCCCAATCCGGTGGGCGATCCCCTCCCCAGGACTGCTCCGTTCGCCCCGAAGGTCTCCCCGCCACATTGACGAGAACCACCGGCAGGCCCCGAGCGCGAAAGGCGTCCGCCAGGGCTCGGGCGTTCTCGAGGACCCCGGCGACCGAGTGGGCGAGAGGTCGGGCGACGATCCCCTTCTGGAGATCGATGAGGACGAGAGCAGTCTTCGGGTCGAGCGTGGTGAGTGGCATCGTCGTAGTCGTCGGGAGTCGTGAAGGCTTCTGGCCGGCCACCGGCTCGCTACACCCCCGGTCTCACCGGCACCTCACGGGTGGGAAATGACGTGAATAGCGAGCGGATAGGTCGCGTTCGACGTGTAGCCGCCGAGCCACAGGGTGTAGTAGCTGCCTGCCACGATGGTGAGGTTGTTCAAGGACGCGAGAGGCACGTCACCACCCGCCGGAACGACAACGAAGGAATACGTCCCCGGCGCGACCCCGAAGTATGACACGGCCTGCTGGAAGGCCACGCTCTGACCGATGACCGCACCGCCGTTGGCGATCGCCACGTCGACCGGGGCCGTGTTAGGCGAAAGATGAGCGAAGCGAACTCCGGCCTGCGACGCGCTGACGGAGCCGAAGTTGTCGAGCGTCAAGAGCGGCTGGATGTCGACGGCCGAATCGGTGGCGAAGAGGGAGTAGAAATCGGCCGGGCTGAGCGTGAGCGAGACATTGAAGATCTGGGCGTTGCTCGATGTCACCGCCGCCGTGAACTGATGCGTGCCGGGCGCGAGCTGAACGTAGGGTTCCGCCGCGTTCGGATACGCCACTCCGGACGCGCTCTGCTGCTGATCGATGAGAAGGGTCAGTGGCGGGGCATCGGGCGAGGCGTTGATGAAGAGGACGTTCGCCGGAGTCAGGTTGGGCGAGCTCGAGCTCCCGCAGCCTACGAGGAGGCCGAGGGCGGCGGGGAGGGCGAGCAGAGTGAGAAGGGTGGGGAGAGAGGAGGCGCGATAACGCAGATTCGATACAAAAGTGCCCATGACACACTCCGACGCAGCGAGCCTGACTGCAGGAAGGCGGCGAATATGCGCCTC
Source organism: Gemmatimonadaceae bacterium (assembly GCA_035623475.1). GTDB lineage: Bacteria > Gemmatimonadota > Gemmatimonadetes > Gemmatimonadales > Gemmatimonadaceae > DASPTK01. The sequence goes on from DASPTK010000147.1 coordinate 30,026, forward strand.
GTCGAGGAGCTTGTCACTCACTGGTGCGGCACTTACAGCTTTCTTCACGCCCGCTGTGCGCGGGTCGGCGCTCGACTATTCGCCGCCGCGCGGGGTTCGTGCCGCTGCAATGCTGAGCTCGCTACGGACACCGCTAGCGGGAGCGGCACGTAGGGAGGGACAGAGCAGTGCGGAAAGGCCGGTAGTGCTCAACCCACGGAGTGCAACCATCCAAGCGGGAGCCACGTGAGTCTCTTCGCCATCATCGGCGCCCTCATCGCCGTCTTCACCGTCTGCGGCTCGGTGCTGCTCCTGGCTCGCATGGAGCTCAAGTCGAGACGCGCGGTCGACAAGCCCGACATTCGCGGCATCAGCGAGCGCCTCGACCAGATGCAGCAGGCGATCGACGCGATCGCGCTCGAGACGGAGCGAATCTCCGAGGGGCAGCGCTACACGACGAAGCTGCTCAGCGAGAAGCCCAAGGACGTGCCGCGCGGGCAGTAGCGCTTCTACCTGTGAAGCTGGGCCTCCCACCGGTGCGGGACGCGGCCCGCCGGTCCGGGCACAGGCTGGTCGAGAGGGTGCGAGTCTGGAGGAGCCAACGCGGATCCCTCGAGAAAATCTCCGGAGCGATAGTCGTAGAACCAGTCCTCTCCCGGCTCGAAGCTGGCGATGATCGGGTGGCCACTTCCGTGGTAGTGCTTCGTGGCATGTTGGCTCGGCGAATTGTCGCAGCAGCCGATGTGGCCGCACTCCGCGCACCGGCGCAGGTGAAGCCACCATCCGCCCGTTTCCAGGCACTCGACGCAACCCGTGCCGCTCGGCTTTACCGCCGGATTGATGCCGCTCTTTCCAGCCGTCATGATCCCACCTGTCTCAGAGAGTTAGGCGTCGAGAAATAGCCTCGCCTGCGTGACGAACGAGTCGGGATACTGGAAGAGAACCCCGTGTCCCGAGTCGGGATAGAGAAGCAGCAGAGCGTTCTTCAATTGCTTGAACATCCGATACGCGTTCTCCGCGGGGAGCATCGTGTCGTCGCTTCCGCTCACGATGACCACCGGCTGGTCGATCGCGCCCAAGAGGGAGTTGTCGGGATCCTTGGTGGCACACCAGGTGATGAGGGCTTTCGCCTGCGGGTTGGTTATCGCCGAACCACTCTCCGGATCCCGATCCACTGTCCGCGTCCACGCCCTCTTCAGGAAGGCGCGCCCGGCGGCCTGACTACTTTCGGAGCGGGTGAAGAAGAGCGGGAGTCTCGTATCGTCCGATCCTTTGCGCGAGTTCGCGTCCGCCAGGACTTGGAGCAGGTGCTCCTCCCCCCCTCGCGGCGCGGTGCCGACGAGCAGGAGCTTCCTGACCAGCGCCGGGCGCTCGGCGGCCATCGTCTGCGCGATGAAGCCGCCGAGCGAGTAGCCGAGGAGGTCGACTCGCTGGAGCCCGAGCGCGGCAATGAAGGCCGTCGCGTCGGCGGTCATCTGCGCGACGTTGTCAGGCGTCTGGCCGCTCGACCTTCCGACTCCGGTGTTGTCGAAGACGACGACCGGGCGACCGGCGGCGAGGCCGTTCACAACGGCCGGGTCCCAGGAGTCGATGTTCCCCGAGAAGTGCTGCAGAAGAATCAGCGGAATTCTCGCGCCGCCTCCGAAACTTCGGTAAGCGAACCGGATTCTGCCCGCCTCGACGAACCTCGTGGGAGCGGTCTCGAGCGTTTCAGACTCCTTGGCGTCAGCAATCGTCGCTGTCATCTCCCACCTCGGCATTCTTCCGACGAGCCGCGGATGTGCCGCGGGCCCGCGAATATGTAGTGTGTGCGCTGCAATGTCACCCGCGTTCCGCGGCTGTGCTTCTCCACGTGAAGGCGAGCTCGGGAGAGTCAGCTGCGCACGGTTGCCCCGGAGTCCCCGGCGCCCACCTTCTCCTCGGCCATCTCGCGCGTCACATCGAGAAGGCCGTCGACAAGAAGATGCGCGCCGGCGCCGACTCCGAGAGCCCAGTAGCGCCTGAACCACCGTCGCGCTTGGTCATCGGTGGTTGCTGTGCGCATTACGCCCGTGAGGAGCGTGTTGCCGTCGCCGAGTGGGCGCACGGAGAGCGAGTAGATCGTCTTGGCAAACCCCGGCGCGGCGAAAGTGCGAAACTGCTCGACGGTGACGTCGGCGAACTCGATGACTGGCCGCCAAAATTTCCCTACCAGTCCGAGAGCGATCTCGTTCTGGGGTCGCTCGCCGACGAGCAGCCAGCCGCCTTCCTTGATAGGGATCTTCGTCGTGTCGTGTAGCCGAAGCTGCTTCGGTGGCCTCTTCGGGGGTTCACCATGCAGGAGGTCGCTGACGATAGCGGGGGCTGCGCGAAGCGCGCCCAGCATGGCGACAAGCGGGCGTCGGCGGCTCACCTCGATGAGGTCGACCGTCATGAGCGCGTCCCAGGTCGTCGCCAGGTCCGCTCGGACGACCGTCGCGACGGAGTCCGAAATGTCAAAGACGGGGAGGAGCTCGTCGGCGAGCATCGAGCCTAGCGGACGATTCCAGGGAGAAGCTCCGCGGCGAGCGTCACCAGTGCGACGAACACCAGCGCCAGAACCCCGAAGTCGAGCAACAAGCCGGGCCCGCCCACGCCACCTCCAACCATCAGGGCTCTGAGCGCGCTCACGAGGTAGGTCAGCGGGTTGTATTGAGCCACCACCCTGAGCCACGAGGGCATCAAGTCGACCGGATAGATCGCGTTGCTCGCGAAGAAGAGAGGCATCGTGAGCAATTGGCCGATGCCCATGAAGCGATCGCGAGTCTTCACGATGCACGCGATGATCAATGAGAAGGTCGCGAAGAGCGCTCCGCCGAGCATCACCGCGCTGGCGAGGCCGATGAGCGGGAGCGGCTCCAGGCGAACCCTGACTCCCATCACGAGCGCGAGGACAACGATGATCATGGCCTGCGAGAGTGTGCGGATCCCGGCGGCCATCGCTTTCCCGAGCACGAGTGAGGCCCGCGGTGACGGGCTCACGAGGAGCTTGTGGACGACACCGAGATCGCGCTCCCAGATGACGGCGATACCGTAAAAGATGGCGGTGAAGAGCACGCTCTGAGCGAGCACCCCGGGCGCCATGAACTCCAGATAGGTGAGCGAACCGGTGGGGATGGCGTGTGTGCGGGTGAACACCTGGCCGAAGATGACGAGCCAAAGCAGCGGCTGCACGGCCCGCGTAAAGAGATCGGTCGGGTCGCGGAGCATCTTGCGCGCCTCGACGGCGAGAATCGCCGCCGAGTGCAGGGCGAATGCACGCGCCGCCGCGAGCGGGACGCCGATCCGCCTAGCCGAGTCGAGTGGCCGTGCGTCGTGTGCTGACTGTGTCACGGAGCGTGCCTCCCTTGTCGATCGAAACGCCGGCTGCGTGGACAAAGACGTCGTCGAGCGTCGCGTCCGGGCCGAGGCGCCTCTTCAACTCGTCCGGCGCTCCCTCCGTCGCGATGCGCCCCGCGTGCATGATCGCGAGTCGGTCGCACAGCTCCTCGGCCTCCTCCATATCATGCGTGGTCAGCACCATCGTCATCCCGAACTGCCGCCGCGATTCGCGGAGCCTCTCCCAGACGGCACGTCGCGCGATCGGATCGAGGCCGATGGTCGGCTCGTCGAGGAAGAGCAACGTCGGCCGGTGGAGCATCGCCTGGGCAAGCTCGAGGCGGCGGATCATCCCGCCCGAGTACGTTCGGACGAGAGTGCCGGCGGCCTCGGTGAGCCCCATGAAGTCGAGTATCTCGACGATCCGACCCTGCCGTTCCGCGCGAGGTACGTCGTAGAGGCGCGCCGAGAGGAGAAGGTTCTCGTAGCCGGTGAGCGCGCCGTCGGCGGAGAGTAGTTGCGGCACGTAGCCGATCCGTCGCCGCACCTGAGCCGGCGCGCGCGCAATGTCGAAGCCAGCCACCTCGGCGCGGCCGGATGTCGGGGGAAGGAGGGTCGTGAGCATTCGAATGGTCGTCGTTTTACCGGCGCCATTCGGTCCGAGGAGTCCGAAGATCGTCCCCGCAGCCACGCTCAGATCGAGCGAGTCGACGGCCAGCAGCGCTCCGAAGCGCTTCGTGAGCGCCATCGTTCGGAGGACGGGCGCGCCGGGTGTCATTGGCGGCGGGGGAGAAGGTTCAGCCGAATGGGTCACACATCACACTCTAGTGGCGTGCCGCGGAGCGGGGGAGTAGGCGGCCCTCACTCGCGACGACTCGATCGCCACCGATGCCAGCCGTGCGCCCACGTCTCCACCGCGCTCCGTGTGCCTCACCGCGAGGGTACGTTGTACTCCACCTCATCGATCGTGAGGTCGATGTAGGCCCAATCGCCCGCAGCGTCGTGCCAACGCGCCTGGCCGCCTGACGCGAGACGGAACGGACCGAAGGCACGATAGCCTTCGATCGGCGTCGACCACCGGAGCTTCGTCGCCGTCCGTCCGTCGGGCGACGTCTGATATCGATCGTCGGAGACGAAATCGGTCATCTCGTCCCGCTCGTTGAACGTGAGCTCGGCGCTTACGCTATGGCCGGCGTTCGTGAACGTCGCTCGGGCGGTGCGCGAATCGACGGCGACCCAATCGATGCTCGGGCTGATCAGGGTGGCGGGCGCCATCATGCACATGTCGTTGAGCATCGTGACCGTCTCGCCCTCGTCCATCTCTCGGCCAGACGAGCGAGCCACCGGCACGAGGGCGGCGGCCCTGACCGTCATCGTCGCCGAGGGGCCGACGTACCGATGGTAGGCGACAGCCGGAATCCCGAACATCGCTCCCCTCAAGAAGAAGAACCGCGCCGGCTCATCGACGAAGTTGTGTTGCTCTGCCCGGATCGGAAACCATCGTGCGTCGCGCGACCCGCGAAACCTCCCATGCATCCGGACACGGAAGTTGTGCACGCGAGGGTATCCAACCGCGCCGCTCGCGCGAACGTATCGCCTCACCGGCTCGGGGAGGTGCTCGAGATCCGCCTCGGTCACCGGCTGTTGGGCGGTCGCGCGCGACAGGGCACGATCGACATCGTGCTCGTACTCGGCGCGAAGACTCCCTGGCCCGGAGGCAAGGAAGCCGACGACCACGCCGATGAGCGCCACTGCATCGGCGAGCGCACCATATCGGGCGTCCGACCACGAGTGCGCGATTGCCACCATTGAGACGATGATGGCGCATGTCCCGATCACCCACCAACCTCGCGGCCAGGCGAAGAGCGCCCATGCCGACGCCAGGAAGAGGAGCGTGGCGGCGAGCCAGAGCACACCGAATGTCTGTGAGACGGGCTGCGTCAATTGCGGGAGCTGAGCGAAGCCGAAGGCTTTGGCGAAGCCGATCAGGTGGATGAGCCCGTGCGCGACGAGAAAGAGCGCGAAGAGGAGGGTCATGAGAGCGCGGCCACCGAGCGAAACCGATAGAGCGACAGGCCGAAGAACGCGGCACCGATCGAGGCGACCGCCAGGAACTCAGGCCATACGACGTCGAAGCCCGCGCCACGGTAGAGAATCGCCTGGGCGAAGGAGACGAAGTGCGTCGATGGGGAAACCATCATGATCCGCTGGAGCAGAATCGGCATGCTCTCGAGCGGCGTATTCGCACCCGACAGCATGTTCATCGGCATGGCGATGAGCATGTAGAGGAGCCCGAGTTGGGGCATCGAGCGCGCAATCGTGGCGAGGAAGATCCCAATGGCGGTCGCGAAGAAGAGGTAGAGTCCGACGCCGCTCATGAAGAGGGGAATCGATCCGGCAACGGGAATCGCCAGAAGGGTCCGCACGACGATGGCGAGCGAGAGTCCGACGGCGACGGTGATGACGAGGCCGTTGGCCCATACCTTGGCCATGGCGATTTCGAATGGCCGCACCGGCATCACCAGGAGGTGGTCCATCGTGCCGTGCTCGCGCTCGCGCACGACGGCGGCGCCGGACAGGATGATCGCCAGCATCGTGACGTTGGCGATGATCCCCATCACGCTGGTGAACCACGCTGTCGTCAGGTTCGGATTGTAGAGCACGCGCACTGCCAGCGTGGCGGGGCTCATCGGGGTCCCTTGCGACCGCGAGAGGAAGGTGCCCTCGTTCCGAGTGACGAAGTTGTCGATTTCGGTGCTCAGGATCTGCTGGATGTATCCCGAGCCGAGGCCGGCCTGCACCATCGCCGTGGCATCGATGTCCACCTGGACGGTCGGAGCGCGCCCTCCGAGTACGTCGCGCTCGAAGTGAGGCGGGATGTCGATGATGAAGATGTACTGCCCCACGTCCATGAGCCGGTCGATGTCCCGGGCCTCCACCGGTTGCGGCGCCTTGAAGTACGGTGGGAGGAGTGCCGATGCCATCTGCCGTGAGAGCGCGGAGCCATCCTCGTCGACGATGCCCACGGAGGCATTGTGTAGCTCCTGCGAGCTGCTCTGCGATTGAGCATAGACGGCGATCGAGAAGGCGTAGATGACGAGCGCCAGAAGCACCGAGTCGTGAAAGAAGCTCCGCAGCTCCTTCATCCCGAGCCAGAAGATCGTCGACAGGCTGCGCATCGCGTCCTCTAGAGGCGTTGTTTGCGGAGGAGGGCGATGCTCAGGATGGTGAACACGGGGATGAACGCTGCCACGCCAGCGACGTAGACCCAGAGATCCTGAAACCCGAGCGACTTGGTGAACGTGCCGACGCTGACACGTAGGAAATAGGTCATCGGGAACCCCTTCCCCATGAGCGCCGGAAAGCCGGTGAGGGTCGAGACCGGTGCCATCATGCCGGAGAACTGAGTGGCCGGCAGAACCGTGAGAATCGTCGCGCCGAAGAGGGCCGCGATCTGCGTCTGGGTGAACGACGAGATGAGCATCCCGTAGCCCGTGGTCGCGGTCACGTACAGCACCACGGCGAGCAGCATCGTCGAGAAGCTTCCCTTGAAGGGCACTCGAAAAACCATCTCCGCGATCATCATGAGGAGCGCGAAGTTGGCGAGGGAGAGGACGATGTAAGGAAGCTGCTTCCCGATCAGGAACTCGAAGCGCGTCACCGGCGTCACGTAGAGATTGGTGATCGAGCCGAGCTCCTTCTCGCGCACGACGGCGAGGGCCATCAGGATCGCCGGGATGAGTGCCAAGAGCATCGCGATCGTCCCCGGGACCATCGCGTAGATGCTGTCGAAGTCCTGATTGTAGCGAAAGCGCTCCTCGAGCACGGCCGGAGCATCGGCGATCGGGCTGCCATTGCGGGTACTCCAGTCGCTCAGAAACTGCGCGTGGGCGGCCTGCATGTAGCCGCGAATGGTGGCCGCTCGGAAGGGCATCGCGCCGTCGATCCAGGCGCCGATCTCCATCGGTGTCCCCCGCTGGAGGTCACGGCCGAAGTGCGGTGGAATCGCGATCGCCGCCCGTATCGTCCCCGTTCTCAGCCGATGCTCGAGGTCCGCGTCGTTGGCGAGCGGAGGACGCTCCGTGAAATACGTCGACCCGCGAAGCTCCTCGAGGTAGGCGACGCTCTCCGGCGATCGGTCGTAGTCGAGGACGGCGAAGGTCAGGTTCGTCACGTCGGTGGAGATCCCGGCGCCGAAGATCAGCATCAGGAACGCCGTTCCGCAGACGGCGAAGCTCAAGCGGATCGGATCCCGCAGCAGCTCGAGCGTCTCGCGCGCGGTGTACGCGAAGAGGCGGCGAGGGCTGAACGGCACCCACGCCGTCGATGCCGCCTTGCCGGGGGCGGAGGTCGCGACTTGGGAGGCGTCGGCGCGGTCGTCCGCGCTCGGCGCCGCCTCCTCGAGGTAGCTGATGAACGCCTCCTCGAGGGTCGAGACCCCACGGCCGCGGGCGAGCTCGGCGGGCGGGTCGACCGCGAGCACGCGGCCTGCGGACATCAGCGCGACGCGGTCACAGCGCGCGGCCTCGTTCATGAAGTGCGTGGAAACGAAGATCGTCACGCCCTGTCGCCGGGCGAGATCGATCAGGAGCTCCCAGAAGGCATCACGGGCGAGAGGGTCGACGCCGGACGTCGGCTCGTCGAGGATCAGCATCTCCGGCTCGTGCACGACCGCCACGGCGAGCGAGAGGCGCTGTCTGATGCCGAGCGGCAGGTCCGCCGCACCCTGACTTGCGTAGGGCCCGAGCCCGAATCGGTCGAGAAGCTCGGCCACGCGCTTCTCGGCACGTACGCGGGGGAGGTGAAAGAGGTGCGCGTGCAGCGCCAAGTTCTGCCTGACGGTGAGCTCGGTGTAGAGCGAGAACGACTGCGACATGTAGCCGACGCGCTCGCGGGCCTGCATGCCGCCGGCGGTCACTGGCTGGCCGAAGACAAAGGCTTCACCGCTGGTCGGTGGGAGCAGGCCGGTGAGCATTCGCATGGTGGTCGTCTTGCCGCAACCATTCGAGCCGACGAAGCCGAAGATCTCTCCCCTCTCGATGGTGAAGCTGACGCGGTCGACGGCCGTGAAATCCCGGAACTTGCGGGTCAGGTCGCGGGCCACGATCACCGGCGCGCCGCCGCTCGGTGCTCGCGAGGGGATCGTGAGTGCGCGGTGCCCCGCGCGCTTCCTCTCCGGCAGCAAGGCGATGAAGGCCTCCTCGAGCGAGGATGTCTCCCCTTGGCGCTCGAGGTCGCCCGGCGTGCCCGCCGCCAAAACCCGGCCACCATCAAGCGCCACGAGCCAGTCGAAGCGCTCGGCCTCCTCCATGTACGCGGTAGCGACGATGACGCTCATCCCGGGCCGGCGCGCCTGTATCCGCGCGATTAGCTCCCAGAACTGCCGCCTCGAGAGGGGGTCGACGCCGGTCGTCGGCTCATCGAGCACCAGGAGCTCCGGGTCGTGGATCAGCGCGCAGCAGAGGCCGAGCTTCTGCCGCATGCCGCCGGACAGCTGCCTAACCGGTCGATCCGGGAAGTCGGCGAGGCCGGTGCTCTCGAGCAGCTCGTGTATGCGCTGCCTCCGCGCCGCGGGCGGCTGCCCGAAGAGGCGGGCGAAGAAGTCCAGATTCTCGGTGACGCTGAGGTCCGCGTACAGATTCTTCCCGAGGCCCTGCGGCATGTACGCGATGCGCGGGCACGCCACGCGCCGGTGCCGGCGGTCCCCCATGTCGCCGCCGAGAACGACCACCTCGCCGCTCTGGATCTCGACCGCGCCGGCTATGAGGCCGAGGAGGGTGGACTTACCGACACCGTCAGGACCGATCAGTCCGGCCATGCATCCCGCGGGGATCTCCGCGGTCACATCATCGAGCGCCACGACAGAACCGTAACGGTGCTCGAGTCGCCTCACGCGAGCGACGGCCGCCTGCGCGCTCATCAGGGCGCTGGTCTTGTGGCGTCCCGTCCGCGGAGCTGTGGTGGCCATGCCGTGCCGGAGTCGACACGCACGTAACCGACTCCGGGGAGCCCGGTTCGAACCGCCGCTTCGCGGCCGCGCAGGAGAGTGGAGTCGATCCGTAGCTTGACGCGGAACATCAACTTGTCCCGGTCGCTCTTGGTCTCGACTGCCTTGGGAGTGAACTGCGCCTCCGTGGCAAGAAAGGAGACGGCGGCCTTGATCGGCTTGGTGGGATAGGCGTCGAGCAGAATGCGTGAGTCGGCCCCGAGGAAGACTCGGCCGGCGTCGGCCGTCGGCAGATAGATGTCCATGTACACGGACGTCGCATCGAGCAGGGTGAAGATCTTACCACCGGCTGGCAGCACTTCTCCCACGTTGGCGATGCGGTATTGCACGCGTGCATCACGCGGCGCCACGAGAGTGTCGTCGCGAATGTTCACGTCAGCCAGCTCGACGACGTGCTGCGCGGCATCGTGGGCCTGTTGCGCCTCATGAAGCTTGGCGACCGCTGCCGAGAGCGCGGCAACGGCCCCCTCGTACGCCTGCTGGCGCTGGTCGAAGGCCTCGCGGGTGACGTAGTCCTGGTCGACCAGCTGTTGGTATCGGTCGAGCTCCTTCTTGGCGAGCGCCACCTCCGTGCGCTGTTGCGCAATCGTGGCGCGCATTTCATCCACCAGACGCGCTGCCTGACGCGCCGATGCCATGGCCGTGCGGCGCGATGCCTCCAAATCGCGAGTGTCCATCCGCGCTACGGCTTGGCCAGCGTGCACGAGGTCGCCCTCGTTCACATAGAGCGTGGCCACTCTCCCGGCGAACTTCGTGTCTATGTCGATCTCGTCCGCTTCCAGCCTGCCGTTACCGTAGACGATTCCGCTCGGCAGGGCGCTCTTGCGCGCCTGCCACCACCGCACCCCGGCACGCACGGCCAGCGACGCTGCAATGGCGGCCAAGACAAGCGGCAAGTAGCGGCGAAGCTTCTTCGGATGGGGAGACGGGAGTTCGTCGACCCGCACCTCCCTCTCCGCTGAGCTCTCTTCGGGCTCGACGGTCGCTCCGGCGCCGTTGCCACGCTCGGGAGCAAGACGCTTCGGGATAACCGTTGGCTCGAGGGGCATTGTCGTCGCGCTCGGCGTGTTCGCCACGGGAGCGGGCGAGTCCTTCCGGTCCACCGCCGGTGCATCGTCGCTCATGCTCCAAGAATGCCCCGCGTGCCGGAATCGGCCATCAGGCGGTTCATTGCCGTCTGTAGGGGAAGCGCGGACGCCGCCAAGACATCTGTACGTCCGAAGACACGGCGCCCCGCCCGGGCATGTCCGGGCGGGGCGCGGCGTTACGTCCCAGCTTTGCGTGCGCGTCAGCTTGTAGCGGCCGTGCGAATCCGGTCGGTCACGTCGCGCTTCGCCGACGACAGCTTGAACGCGCCGACGAGGAGAATCAACCCGCTCACGATGGCGAAGGCGGCGATGAGCCCGAGGATTGCGGCGAGCGTGGCCGGTGGGTGCATGAAGGCAAAGACAGCCGCCACGATCGCAGCGACACCGGCGGCGGCGGTCCAGCCCCACGACTCGTTGTTCTGCCGCTCGACGTAGGCGGCATAGATCGCCAGGGCTCCCGTGATGAGGAGCCACCAGGTGACCCAGACGACGGCGAAGGCGAGCGAGAGCCCAGGATAGTAGTAGAACGCCGCGATGCCGAATGCGACGCTCACCAACCCGCTGATGAGCAGGAGCCACCAGTGGCTGAGGAGACTCCTTAGCTCGATGGCGCGAACGATTTCGACGATACCGATGACGAGCGCCCAGATGGCGATGAAGAGGGCGAACGACGCCACAGAGTCGACGGGGCGCCAGAGGATGAAGATGCCGAGCGCGAGCGCGAGGAGTCCGCGCAACACCAGCGACCACCAGGTGCGCCGGTACGCGGACTGGATGAGGTCAGATGCCATTCTTGACTCCTGCCGCTAGGCGCGGCGCTATGAGTGTACGGCCGACGGGGCGATCCCGTCCGGTGAGCTTCCGTAGTCGCGCTCGTAGAGGCGCAACAACTCGAAGAAAACTGCGATCATGAGCGGACCCGCCACCACCCCCATTATCCCGAAGAGCCTCACGCCGATCAGGGCCCCGATCAGCGCCGTGAGTGGATGAACGTGGCCGAGTCGGTGCGAGACTCGTGCCCGAACGACTTGATCGATGGTGGTCGGAAGGAGCCAGCCGAAGAGTACGATCAGGAGCATCGCGCCTGTCTGGTGTCGCACCAGAAGAAGGATCGCGGCTGGCACCCAGACGAGGGCCGTGCCCATGAGGGGGACCATCGAAGAAAACCCGGCGACGACGCCCCAGAGGGTCGGTGCGGGAAGGCCCGTGACGAGAATGCCGACTCCAACCGACACGCCCTGAAGTACGGCGGAGGAGAGGGTGCCGAGGAGGGTCGACATGATCACCCGGTACAGATCTCGGCGCAGTTGATCCGAGCTCCCCTCTGAAAACGGCAGGTAGGCGCGGACACGCGCCCAGAGATCGTCGCTGGATAGGAGCAGAAAGTAGAGGAAGAGGAAGGCGACGAAGGTGTTGAGCGCGCCGCTGGCGACGCCACCGACGAAGCTCATAGCGAGGCCCGACACCGACGCGCTGATGTTGGCCGCGAGGCGGTCGAACGCCGCGCGGACATCGCCGGCCCGCTCGCCGAAGATCGAGGAGATGGCCCCGATGGCGTCGCTCTCGCGCACGTCGAGAGCGCGCAGCTGGGTGAGCGCCGCGTGGCCGATGGCAAGGGCGGGGATGAAAAGGAGAAGGGTGCATGCCACGACGGTGATGCCGGCGGCGCGTTTGGGGCCGATGCGAGCGGCGAGGCGCCGATAGGGCGTATCGAACGCTACGGCGAGAACGAGCGCGCTCAGGATGCCACCGACGAGCGGAGCACAAGCGATGAGGAGCGCGATCCCGGACAGAAGGACGAGCACGCCGGCCGTCCGGCGGCGGTACACGTCGGCGGGCGCGTAGGGAGCGGGGCTAGTAGCAGTCATGGCGCCGCGTCGATGGCAGGCGCGAGAATGTGTCCCTAGGCTAAGGGGCCGTCAAGCACAGCACCGCTCGCCTGACAACTTGTGAGGCACCGGCTTCGCAGCTGGCGACGCCTTGGGCGCCTGCCTGTTGAGGGCCTCGAGTAAGGGCTAGAGCGCGTTCTCCGCGCGGACCAGTGCAATTGAGCCCCCGGGGGAGAGGTGCGTTGAGCCGTGGAAACTAATGAGGCGTGCGAGGTCCGCCCCGGGCTCGAGCCCTCAGTCCGTCGCCCAGTGGGCTCCCGTTATCCAGGTCGCCTGACTGAAGAGTGCGTCGGAGAGAGGAATACCGGACTTCCAGTCCGAATACTCCTCCTTCTGAATCATCGCGCCATCGACCCCGATCCAGATCCGCGTCGCCAGCCAACCGCCCCCCAGGGGGACGTAGTCATCGAGGTGGATGTCGAGGGTCCGCTCGGGGTTGGTCAGGTGCAGAATCATCCGGACAACGACCTTTCGCTCCGTGTCGACCCAGAACTGTGGGGTCGCGGAGTCCGTCGCCGATTGCACGCCGACGATCCACGCGCTTCGCCCTTCCCAGCGGCCGGTGGTGACGCGCGAGAGGTCGATCCCGGTGCCGTGGAGCTCACGGACCGTGCGCTCGACCGACTGCACGTAGACGCCCTCGATGAGCGGAAGGAAGTCGTTCCCCTGATCTCTCGTTCTCAGGAGCTTCCCGTCCTTGAAGACCCACGCCGAGTCCGCAGTGAAGAGGATGCCGTTGCCGAGGGACGGGCTCCCGAAGTCGATCCGCAGCTGGGTCCCGGTGGCGTCGGTGTGCCGGAGGCTCTCGTACCAGGTCGAGATGGTGTCCTTGCCGGTGGGAAGGTGCTGAGTGGTCTTCTGGACGAAGGTGAGCGTGTGATACCACTTGCCGGCGTAGGCATCGTGCATGCGGGTGAGCACGTCCGTGCCTGACGCGGGCGCGCCTTGCGCGGTGAGCGGCGCCGCGGCGATGAGGGCCAGGGCGATGGCGCGAGCGAGGAGGTTGGTCATGGCCCCCCTTCTACGGGACGACGCGCCGTGGCGCAAGAGATTTGACGGGATTCGAATGTTGCCCCGCTCTCCGCCTTGCGAAATCTGCTGTCGCTACTTCGCCGCCTGATCCGCCAGCGCCTCGACTGCGGCGAGGTTCGGCACGAGGTTCTCCGGCACACCGTGCCGCTGCTGCAAATACGCGACGCTGTTGTAAGAGACCCATACCCTCCCCTGGGCATCCTCCCAGACGAGGATCTTGAGGGGGAGGTCGATGGCGATGCTCGGCGCGGCCAGCATCACGGGCGTCCCCGCCTTCGGGTTGCCGAAGATGAGCAGCTTGGTCGGCGGCAACTTCATCCCCACCTTCGCCGCCTCGCCGCTGTGATCGATCAGGGCGAAGAGCGTCACTCCCTTCGCCTGAAGCGTGGACTGGAGCTTGGCCACCGTCTCGTCCACCGAGTGGCTACTTGGCTTGGTGACGATGCCATTGTCGGTAGCAGCAGGCATTTCTGTCTCCCGAGATTCGTACGGCCGCGGAGCCACGAGAGTGTGGCGCGGCAGGCGCGATGGGTTCGCGAAGAGGGCGAAGCCCGCAGGCACCAGAATGGCAAGGGCGGCGCGTGTCATTCCGTGCTCCGGGCGGCGCGAATGAGACCGATGCCGAGGCTCAGCACCGCGGCGGCGAGGAAGATGGCGCCGACATAGGCCAGGTTGATCAGGGCATTCGGCCGCGTTGCCGCCGATGATGCGACGGACAGGAAGAACGCCGCCGGGATCAAGATGGCGGCGACCGGCGCACCCGTGCGGGCGATCCACTTCCAAAAGGGGGTCAGCTCCGCCTCATCGACGTAGCGGAGCATAACGAGCGACAGGACGAGGTAGACCCCCGCGTGCGCGTGTCCCGCCCGCCAGAGGTCGTGGCGCACCGGATTGTCGGCAAAACCCGGGGTGCCTCCAGCCAATAGGCCGAGCAGCGACACGCCGCCGTACATGACGGAGGGGAGAACGACGAGCAGCACACCGGCGGTCATGCGTGATTCGCGAGACATGACGATCCTCCGTGACGTGGTACTGTTGGCTCCGAGTCGAGCAATCAGTCGGGAAGGGCGTGCTCCGGAGACCCCGCGGGGAGGGCGAGCGGCTCCCTCACCCTGAGATCGGCAACGGAAAGGTGTCGCACCGAGAGCTCATCGATCTCCACCGAGCCGAGGCGAACCCTCCGGGCGGCGAGATGGCGGATGCCCAGGCGTCGGATCGCCAGTACGCCGATGGCGCATGCACCAACCGCGCACGCACCGAGGGCGAGGGCACCGATGGCGACCCCGATCGCCGATGCGTTGGGAATCTCCGGATGCCGCCCTATGCGTGGTCGCTTCGTTGGCTCCTCCGAGAGCGGTGCTCGCAATCGATAGCCCGTTGCGACCTCAGCGGCAGACCGGGCTACGAACCCGTAGATGTCCTTCCGCCCCGCTCGAGGAAATCTCTCGGGCGGGGCGGTGCGCGTTGCCAGCCAACGCGATCGAGGTGGAGCAGCTAATGCGGTTCCGCCACCACCACGTACTGAGTCGTCGTTCCAACAAATTGCGGCTGGTACCAGTCGCTGCCGCAGTGCTGATAGCTGATCCCGTTGACCATGACGACACTGCATGCCGGTGGCAGTGTGGTCACCATCGAACCGATGACTGCTGCGGTCACCATCGCCGTCGCCGTCACCGCGGCTGCGGTCGCGACCGGGTGATAGCAGCACCCGCCGCCGTAGTAGACACCGCCGCCTCCGTACACGTTGACGTCGTGATTGACGTTGACATTGACGTTCTGGTTCACGTTCACGTTGCGGTTGACGTTCGTGTTGTTGTTGACGTTGGTGTTGTTGTTGCGGTTGACGTTGTTGTTGTTGGAGTGGTTGACGCTACTCGCCGCGCTCCGCTGTTGCCCGCCGCCCCCTCCGCCCGGCCGCCCGCCGCCGCCGCCCCCGCCATGCCCACCCCCACCCCCGCGCTGCGCCGTCGCGATCGGGGCGACACACAACGTCACCGCGGTGATCGCGATGAGATGCCTGACGAACCGTTGCATATGGTCTCCTATTCCTTGGCGCCGTGCGACGAGTCAGCGCGCGCGAGCACGATCTTGCTCGCGCCCGGTGGCGGCACGAACTGGAAGGCGGCTTCATTGAAGGAGGGCGCGAGGTTCCATGTCAGGACCTCGCTGTACTGTGGGCGCGCGTCGTCGCTGGTCGTCGTGATCACGATCTTGCGCGGTAGCGGGTACTCCCCCAACTGAATCCAGACCTGCCAGTCGAGTCCCGGCTGACGAAGGGCGTAGTGCTCGCAGGTCACCCCTTCGATCGGCGCAGGGCCGAGGTCGGTGGCCGACGAGATGTCGTGAACCTTGGACTTGGGTGTGCCCCACGAAAAAAGGTCGCGGAGGGGCATCTCGATGTCGTAGTTGTCCTGGAGCTGCTCGGCGAGCTGCGCGATGGTCGGCGGGGCGGGCACCGTGGCATAGTACCCCATGCGTTCGGCGTACATCGTGAAATTCTTCCCATCGTAGAGAAAGGTTCGTTGCTGCTTGTTGGTGTTGATCTCGACGCGCAGGCGGTCCGGAGGCCGAACCAGCTCGTCGACGGTGCCGTTGTTCTGCACCAACTGACCATCCTCGAGCACGTCGTCTCTCGTCGTCACGGCGTGCACCTGGAAGGCCTTGAGGGAGTGGAGGAACGCTGCCATCCGATTGAGCGTCGCGATCGGATCGGTGCTCGTCTCGCCGGCGGCGGCGGTGGCGACCGACGCGCTCCCGCCGTCCGCGGTCGCCGTGTTACGCGCCTGCGAGTCGCATTGGGTCGCTGTGGCGATGATGATGAGCGCTGCCGCTCCCCCGTAGATCGACTGTCTCATTGGCACCACCTGGTTGGGTCGGATCTTCGACACCGCGTTCGTGGCGATACCGGCGTCATCGCGCTCGACATGCGACGCGTTGACCCATCACGATGCTGACAGCCACGACTCGCTTCAAGCGAGGTGATGCGTTGATATCGGAGGTGTCGTGAGACCGTCAGCGCGCCTGGGGAAGCGCGCGCGACAGTGCTCTAGCGAGCAGCTCTCACTGGAAGTCCCGCGGGACGTCCCCCTTCCAGGTCCGCTCGCGCACGAGGACGCTGTCGCGGAAGAGCTGCCGGTGGTGCAGATAGTGGAAGGTGGTGGAGTCGCCGGCGATCTCGGTGCGGCTGCGCCACTCGATGAGGTGCCCGCCGATCGTCTCCGTGAGGGTGCAGGTGCCGGCGACGCTCGCTCGGCTCGGATCGTCGTCGCGTACGCGATACTCGACGCCGAGCACCATTCCCTCGTCCCCAGCGTACTGGAACTTGTACCAGACCCGATTCGTGCCGGTCGCCTCATCACGCTGCACGTGGGCGGGCCCCGACCAGTCGGACTCCTGCCTCGCCGTGTCGCGTGGTGTGGCGGGAACCTTGGCGACGTTCGTGCTGGCAACCGATGCCGCAGCTGCCTTCGCCGCCTCTGCGCTCTGAGGCGGGACGAGGGGGAGCGTGATGCTCGAGCCCGTCGACATCCCGCCGCCGACCTGAAGCGTGGTGGTCATCGGGTACGGCGTGGGCCAGAACATCGGCCAGACGGCGTTCGAGACCGCGATCCGGATTCGGTGGCCGGGCTCGAAGATCCACGAGGTGAAGTGGAGCGCCTTGCTGAGCGTGTACGTCTGGCCGGGGGTCAGCGGCGACGGCGTGACGTCGGACTCGCGGTGGGTGCCATTGATTCCGACGCCGGTGATGAGGGTGACCGCGCCGTCGGGCGCGACGTCGGAGAGCCGCACATACCAGTTCGCGTGCGGCGCGGTGGCCGACGCGTGGAGCGTGACGACCGGAACGCCGAGCATCTGCCACTCGCTGGTGAGTGGCTTCGAGTCGTAGACAAGGCTGTAGGCGTCGGCGGCGCGCTGGTCGGGCATCGGGTCTCCCCACCAGATGCCGACCTGGACTCCGCCTGACGGGATGTAGCGAAGGAGATCCGAGCCGGCAGCGGCCGCGAGCGTGTCGAGATTGCGATCCGGATTGAGATAGAGCCGGCGGTCGGTCAACCCCGCCGGAGGCCAGGTCGGAATCGCTCTCCACTCGCCCGGGATCGTGCCAGGGTGCGGGCTCGGCACGTATGGCCGCCGCATGTACGCCACCAGTTGGGGATCGGACATCACACCCGTCTGCTTCCCCTTGAGCCAGTAGTCCCACCAGCGGAGCACCGCCCGGGTGTTGTCCATCAGGGGCTGAGGCCCGCAGACGCAGTGCAGCCAGGGGCCGACGATGCTCTTGTTAGGCGTCTTGAGGCGCTGCATCGCCCGGAGGATCGCCATGCGGTAACCGTCGTACCACCCGCCGATCATGAGTACCGGGACGCGTAGCGTGTCCGGGTGCGTGTCGAGCCGGATGTCGCGGCGCCAGAAGGCTCCATCGCGCTGCTGCTTGAGATACATCAAGCTCCACGGCGTCTGATCGAAGCGGTTCGCGAGCGTCGTCGAGTCGACGGGGTCTTCCGGAGGGAGCGAGGTGATGAGCGAGAGGTCCGCCATCGTGTTGTAATCGTCGAAGCGGAAGACCCCGTCGGCGTAGTGGACATCCTCGTTGTAGATGTCCTCGGTGGCGACGAAGGGGACGATCGCCTTGAGGGCGGGGGGGTGCCGCATCGCCACCTGGAGCGCGTTGAACCCGCTCCACGA
The DNA here is from genome assembly GCA_035623475.1 of Gemmatimonadaceae bacterium. Classification (GTDB taxonomy): domain Bacteria; phylum Gemmatimonadota; class Gemmatimonadetes; order Gemmatimonadales; family Gemmatimonadaceae; genus DASPTK01. The sequence goes on from DASPTK010000147.1 coordinate 48,043, forward strand.
GCCGCCAAACATCCCCACCTTGCCACTGGACCAGGACTGCTTCGACAGCCAATCGATGAGTGCGACGGCGTCGCGCAGCTCCTCCTCGGAGTACTCGCGGGGCGGGAAGAGCCCGGTGCTGTGCCCCGTCCCGCGAATATGGAAGTAGGCGACGACGTACCCTTGCTCGGCGAAGTCTTTCACATCGACACGCGTACGCGAGCATCCGCCCGAGTACGGATCGAGCGACAGGAGGGCGGGGAAGCGCTCGCCGCGCCTTGCGTTCTTGGGCCTGACGAGACAGCCCCAGAGGCGCGGGCCGTCGGCCATCGGCACCATGACCGTGGTGTCGGTGACCTCGTATGGCGCGGACTTCGCGGGCACCGCAGTCTGGGCCGAGCCGTTGGCAGCGGCCAGCAGCGCTATGAGCGCTGTTGCCGGCCGAACGCGCGGGAGGCGTGTATCGAGCATCTCAGTCCTCGGAGAGCGGGATCCACATCGAGCGGTGTCGGGGCGTCGATGGATCGCTGCACGGCCACGCGCCCGAATGCCTAACGCGCCTCGGTGTCTTTGAGCCGAGCCAGTCGTGCGCGCACCTCGCCCACCTTCGGCTGAAGCTCGGGATCGGCGTTCTTCCACAACTCGACGAACTGGAGATAGTGGCTCACCGCCTTCGCCCGGTCCCCCTTTGCCTCGTACAGCTCTCCCAGCCGCTTGTGCACTCCTGCCAGCCCTTGCGCATCTATCAGCGGCCACGGCCCGAGTATTCGCGGGGTCGTGAGGTAGAGCTCGTATTCGGCGATCGCCGAGTCGGGAATGCTGGCGAGATCGAAGGCCCGGCCCAAGTAGAAGTGGAGGCAGGCTGCGCACGGATCCGCGGGGCCGTCGGGGAGGGAATCAGCTTTGCGGAACTCTCCCACGGCGTCGAGAGGCCGATGCTCCGCCAGCGCGATGTTGGCGAGCACCGCGTGCTGCCAGGGGCTCGACACGCGCTGCCACGTCGTGTCCTTCACATCAGCCGCGTACTGCGCGAGCACGGCGCGCGCCCGGTCGGGGCGGCCCCCCATGGCGTAGGCCCGAGCCACGTCCATGTACGGACGTTGGCGAAGGTCGAAGGACTTGAGCGGCGAGCGCACGAGCGCCGCGTCCAGAATCGCGACCCCACGCGCTGACTGATCCCGATACCAGATGTCCAGCAAGGCAGAGTCGAGCTGGAGGCCGAGAGGTGTAGGCGAGCCGCCGCGCGCCGAATCCTGCGCCAGCGCGTCGGCATAGAGTCGCTGCCCCTCGGCGAGACGCCCCCGCACATACATGAGGTCCGACAACCTGTATGTGGCATAGCCTCGGATGAAGGGGTTCGAGGCGCTCGTGCGCACTCGGGTGGTCTGTGTAGCCGCCGAGTCGATCTGCCCACGCCCGTAATACAGCGTCGCCGTCGCGATGGGCAGCGAATTGTTGTCGGGAAATTTTGTGCGCATGGCCGCGTAGGCCGATTCGGCGCCGGCAGCGTTGCCCATCGCCAGCTGCGACCAGAAGACCCCTTGGTACTCGTAGAAAGAACCGTTCCCCGCCCGGACTGCCCGATTGTAAACGGCTTTCGCCCGATCGAATTGCCGCCGATTGAAGAGGATGACCGCGAGGTTGTTCCCTGCGACCATGTCGAGAGAGTCGTGCTCCAGAACCGCCTCGTAGGCCGCCGCCGCCTGCGAGCGGGCTTGCCCCGGGCCGTTATCGAAGTACGAGGCGGTGGTGAGGTAGCGCTCGCGATCGGGAAGCCGCTCACGATGGCGATACGCCCTCGACAGGGCGGAATCGGCCTGGACGTTCATGTCCGAGTTCCAATACGCGACTCCCAGTTTCCGATAAGCCATCGCGAACGTCGTGTCGAGGGCTACCGCCTCCGACAGCAGCGTGATCGCCTTCGGGCCGTTGGTCTCGATATCGTTCGCGCGCGCCCCGGCCGCGTACTTCTTGAGCGCCTCGAGCGACGTCGTCGTGACCTGCTCGAGCGGAGGCGAGGCCTGCACCGTGCGCAGCGACTCCCCGATCTTTCCCCGCAGCTGTTTGGTGAGCTTGTCGAGTGTGGGCAGGAGGTCCTGCGGCGAGCCGGCAGTCGCGCGGAAGGCGGCGAGCTCGGTGCCGGAATCGGCAGCCACCAGCCGCACGGCCATCACGTAGCCTGCTCCAAGCGGCGCGACGTCCCCATCGACGATCGCCTTTACCCCCTCGCGGGCGGCGATTTGCCGGGCGAGCGGGAGGTCGACGCGGGTCGTGGGCGGCTTCTCCATGCGAGCCAGCGCGTCCCCGATCGCCGCGGGCGACATCACCGACACGACCGACGATTGCGCCAGATCGGTGCGTACCGCTTCGCCGATCACGCTCGCCACCGTCGTGTCGGCGCCTCGGACGTTGAAGTCGGTCACCATCAGCCGGTCGCGGTCTGCGAGCTTTCCGCTCGCGAGCAGTGAGCCAGCGGGGCCGATCCCCAACGCGCGCAGGATCATGAACCCGACCACGAGCAGCACGAAGGCGGTCAAGGCGGCGACCCCGCCCAGCGCCGTTCGGCGCCAACTCACCCACGGACTCGCCTTGACCGCCAGCCTCGTCAAGGTCGAGTGCTGCGTCGGTGTGCCGCCGGGAGTGAGCGCAGCCGCCGTCAGCGCCTGATGCGTTCCTCGGTGCACGAAGCCGGTGAAGAGAATCACCGGAAGCCCGAGCGCCATCACCACGAGCGCGCCTGGAAAGACCCAATCCGGGAGGCCGATCGCGATGATCGCCGCGCGGGCGATCAACGCCACCGCGATGAAGCTCAGCGCATACCACAACAGGGCGCGGCCGAGGCGACGGCGCCCACCCAAGAGGATGGCGGGCATCGCCGGCAGGCCGCCGCCGCTCGTCACCGTCTCCAACACCCTGACCAGATCGGTGGCCGACTGCGGCCGCTTGTCCGGCTCCTTCTCCAGGCACTTCGTCACCAGCTCCGCCAGCAGCGGCGGCGTGTCGGGGCGGAGCGACGAGATCGGCTCCGGAGTCTCCCCCATCTGCGCGGCGAGCAGCTTGTGCGGAGAGCGGCCGTGGAAGGGGGGCTGACCGGCCAAGAGCTCGTAGGCCAGGATGCCGAAGGCGTAGATGTCGGCTCGGTGATCGGCCGACGGATCGGCGGCCGCCTGCTCGGGGGCCATGTAGGCCGGAGTGCCTAACGACGTGCCGACCTCGGTGAGAGTGGCGCCCCGCGTCCCGTCGCGCTTGGCGGCCGACAGCGCCTTGGCGACGCCGAAGTCGGTGACGACCGCCGTGCCGCCAGAGAGGAGGACGTTGTCCGGCTTGATGTCGCGGTGCACGACCCCCCGCTCGTGCGCGTACGCCAGCGCCTTCGCCACGTCGCGGAGCACCGAGACGATTTCGGTGATCGAAAGCGGGACGCCCTGCGCCAACCGGCTGCGCAGCGAGTACCCGTCCACGAGTGGCATCGTGTAGTAGGGGAGCCCGCCGAGCTCCCCCGCCGTGTGCACCGGAACGATGTTCGCTTGCTGGAGCTGCGCTGCCAGCTGGATCTCGCGGCGGAAGCGCTCGGTGTTGACGTCGACGGCCAGCTCCGGCGCCAGGACTTTCACAACGACCTTCCGGCCGAGCGCCGTCTCCACGGCCACGAAGACCCGCGACATGCCGCCGCCCCCGAGCTCCTGCTCGAGGGAGTAAGCGTTGCCGAGTGTGGCCTGGAGCTGGTCCCGGAGGTTTGCGCTCACGGGCGATTGCCTACCCTGGAGGGGCGAGCTGGCATTGGGATAATGATACGTCCGCGCCCGGGAGCCAGCCACAGACGGAACTTCGC
>DASPTK010000148.1:0-63251 GCA_035623475.1 Gemmatimonadaceae bacterium
CGGTATGCTTAAGAAATTCTCGTCGTGTCGGTGCCACTCAAACGCCTCTCGCGATCGTATATGTCGACAGCCGCGTAGTATAGGAACGGTGAAAAACGCACGCAATAGTGCCGCGCCTGTCGCACATAACGCTGACGCCGCTCTAGCGCCGAGCCTCGCGTGACGCCCCGAGCGCTCGTCATTGGCGGCGGATTCGCCGGTGTGGCGGCGGCACGTGCACTGGCGGCGCGAGGCGCCGACGTCATGCTGCTCGACGACCATCCGGGGCTCGGCGGACGCGCCCGGAGCGACACCGTGGCGGGCGTCACGGTGGACATCGGCGCGCAGCTCGTCCCGTCGACGTATCGGCGGACGATGCGACTCCTGAGGACGCCGGCCCCGGGCAATCAGAGGTCGTCGCGACCTGGCGGCGTTGCCGAGCCTGCACCATTGATCCGCGCGCCAGGGCGCGATCGGTTCGTGAGCGGCGGAGCCGCGCACATCCTTCAGACGGGCTCACTCCGCAGCCTCTTCTCCTTCGGTGGCCTCTCACCGCTCGACCGGCTCCGCGTCGCCGCTCACCTCCTCCCCCTGCTCGCCCGCTGGCACGCGGATCTCGACGCCGACGCCACACGCCTCCCTCAGGAGTTGGACGCATCGAGCGCTTTCGATTTCGTAGCCGCGCGAATCGGCACGAACGCTGCCGGGATCGTCACCGAGCTGCCGGTCAACGCGCCCTACGCCTTCGCCGGCGGTGAGGTGAGCTTCGCCTTCCTCATGGTGCTCGCGCGCTACCTCGCCGACAGCGATGTGATGTCGCCCGCCCACGGCTGGTCGGTGGCGTTGGCAGATTCGCTCGACGACGTGCCGCACGAGTGCGGCGTGCGCATCGCCTCCCTGCGAATGGATGGTTCGCGTGGCGTCGCCGAGTCGGCCGACCGACGGAGGTGGGAGGCCGATGGCGTCGTCGTCGCCACCGATGCTCGCGCGGCGCTCGCGCTCGTTGCGCCGGTGCTTCCGGCAACGAGCGCGCTCGCAGCGGAGCTGACTGCGCTTCCGATGCGGGAGACGTGGACGCTCGCGCTGGTGCTCGACGGTGGGCTGGAGAGCGATGTATTCGGCGTCTTTGCGGCGGCTGCGGAGGCGACGATGGTGAGCGGCTGCGCGCTGAGGCAGGGCGCGATGCACGGCGCGGTGCTGGCCTGGCCGACGCCGGCGGCGGCGGCACGGCACGCGGGCGCGGCGGCCGGTGACCTCGCCGCACTCATGCTGCCCGAGGTCGAGGCGCTCGTTCCGGCGGTCCGGGGGCGCGTCGTGCACGCACGGGTCTACCGTCAGGCACCCGGTACGCCGATTCCCGCTCCCGGTCTCGTGGCGCGGCACGCACGGCTCGGCGAGGCGCTCGCAGCGCTGCCAGGTGCGCTCGCTCTTGCCGGCGACTACCTCACGACGCCTACCATTGAAGGCGCGGTGGCGAGTGGTGAGCGAGCCGCGGCACGACTCGCCACTCACCTGGGACTCGGCGATCCGCCCCTCGATTTCGAGGCGGCCGGCGCTTCTATTATATGACGCGCGCGCCGCACCCGGCCGCGCCGTGTCGCGCTCGTGCCGGCGCATCAGCGCGCCGAGCCCTGCTCGCACGCAGGGACGGAGACGCTGATCAGTGGACCTCGGCATTGCAGGACGCGTGGCGCTCGTCACCGGCGCGTCGAGCGGATTGGGAAGGGCGATCGCGAAGGAGCTGGCTGCCGAAGGGGTATCGGTGGCCCTGGTCGCGCGTCGCGCCGAGGAGGTGTCGCGCGTAGCGGCGGAAATCACTAGCGACTCCCGCGCCCGCACGATCGCGCTGGTCGCCGATGTGACCGACAACGACGCGATCGCGAGCGCGGTTCAGCAGGCGAAGAGCACCCTCGGCCCGATCGACATTCTCGTCGCCAACGCCGGCGGTCCGCCCTCGACCCTCTTCGAGTCGACGACGTACAAGCAGTACGTGAGCGCCATCGAGTTGAATCTTCTGTCGTCGATCAGGCTCGCGCAACTCGTCGTCCCGGGGATGCGGAGCCGCCAGTGGGGGCGGGTGGTCTTCCTCAGCTCGACCGCCGCCAAGCAGCCGATCGCCTCCCTGATCCTCTCCAACACGGCGCGAGCCGGGCTGGCGGGATTCGCCAAGACCCTGGCCAACGAGTGCGCGCACGACAACGTGCTGGTGAACACGATCTTGACCGGCCACTTCGACACCGACCGCGCGATGTCGCTCGCCGCGGTCCGATCGCAGCGCGAGCACAGGTCGATCGACGAGGTGCTCTCCGAGCGCCGGCGGCTCATTCCACTCGGGCGGGCAGGCGATCCGGCGGAGATGGCGGCGGCCGTCGCCTTCCTCTGCTCCGAGCGCGCGAGCTTCATCACCGGCGTCGCCCTCGCGGTGGACGGCGGACAGATCGCCACCACGTTCTGATGCGCCACGTGGCGTCCCCCTCATTCTCTCCCTCCCTCTCCCGCTGCGGCGAGGAGCATCCGTGAGAGCACTGGTCAAGGAGAGCGCAGGTCCGGGCTTCAAGCTCCGCGAGGTGCCCGAACCCATCATCCGCGATGACGAAGTGCTGATCCGCGTCCGGCGCGCGGGAGTCTGCGGCACGGACGTTCACATCTACGACTGGAACGATTGGGCGCGTGGGCGCTGCCGACCGCCCTTCGTGGTCGGGCACGAGTTCGCCGGAGACGTCGAGGCCGTCGGCGGGCTGGTGGGAGACGTTCGCGTCGGCGATCGCGTGACCGCCGAGGGTCACATCGTCGACGGGCGCTGCCTTCTCTGCCGCACCGGCAACGCGCACGCCTGTCCGTACACCAAGGTGATCGGAGTCGACCGCGATGGCTGCTTCGCCGAGCTGATCGCGATGCCAGCCACGAACGTCTGGCACCTGGACGACGACATCAGCTACGACGTGGGGGGCATCCACGATCCGATGGGGAACGCATTTCACACGGCGCTGACGGCGGAGATCGCGGGCGCGACGGTTCTCGTGACCGGGTGCGGCCCGATAGGAATCTTCGCCGTCGGCATCTGCCGCGCGGCCGGGGCGTCGAGGATCATCGCCTCGGATGTGAACGACCGGCGCCTCGCCTTGGCAGCCGAGATGGGCGCGCATGATGTCGTGCACCCGGATGGCGTGGAGGCAGCAGTGAAGCGGGCGACGGGCGGGCTGGGAGTGGACGTCGTGCTGGAGATGAGCGGCGTGCCGGCGGCGATCCATCAGGCGTTCGCGATGGTGCGTCCGGCGGGACGGGTGCAGATGCTCGGCGTGCCGGCCACGGCGATGAGCTTCGACTTCGCGACGCAGCTGGTGTTCAAGGGAGTGACCGTCTACGGCGTGACCGGGCGGCGCATGTACGAGACCTGGCACCAGATGACGCGCTTCCTGCGCGCCGGGACCTTCGACCCGACGCCGGTGATCACGCACCGCTTCCCCTTGGAGTGCGCCGATGAGGCGATCGCGGCGATCAAGGGAGGCGAGGCCGGGAAAGTCATCTTCGAAGTCAGCTGACGCCCGGCAGCGCCCGTGCTCGCTCGAAAGTACCGGCCGCCTGCGCCGCCTTGGGTCGTCCCACTCGTTTACTCGACGACCGCGATTTCTGCGGGGCTTCTCCTACCGCGCATCGAAACACGCCTCTTCCCCGGGTTGAGTGCCGGCATGAGCGTGAGCGCCGCCCAGGCGATCTACTCCTCGATCGCCTCGGGCATGATGGCCCTCACCGGAATCGTGTTCTCGATGGCGTTCGTGATGGTGCAGTTCAGCGCCACCGCATACTCGCCGCGACTCGTCGTCTGGATGGCGACCGATCGCCTGATGTCCCATGCCATGGGTGTCTTCAGCGCCACTTTCATCTACGCGATCGCCGCGCTCGCCTGGGTGGGGCGTCACGAGTCCACGGAGGTACCCTTCGTCAGCACGTGGATCGTCGTCGGCTTGCTGATCGCCAGCGTCTGGATGTTCGCGGGACTCGTCGGCCGGCTGACCAGGCTGCAGGTCAATCGCATGCTCTCCTTCACCGGCGATCAGGGGCGAGGCGTGATCGATGAGCTCTTTCCTCAACTCCTCGCGGGTGAGCCACTGGCCGCTGTCGATGATCGGGCGACCTTGCCGGTCACCCAAGTCCTGGTTCACCATGGGCGCCCACGCACGGTGCAAGCCCACGATACCCACGGCCTCCTTCGGGCGGCGATCGACGCCAATGGCGTGATCGAGGTGGCGGCGACGGTGGGCGACACGCTGGTGGAGCAGACGCCGCTCCTTCGTCTCCTGGGCGGACACCGGATATCGGACCACCGCCTTCACAGCTGCTTCGTCCTCGGCCGCGAGCGGACGTTCGCACAGGATCCGAAGTACGCGCTGCGGCTGCTCGTGGACATCGCGATCCGCGCCCTGTCGCCGGCGGTGAACGATCCAACGACGGCGGTCCAGGCGCTCGACCAGGTTCAGGATCTTCTGCTTCGTTTGGGCCTTCGCTCGCTGGAGATCGGCACGCTCACGGACAGCTCCGGCGCGGTTCGGGTCGTGATCCCGCTCCCGACGTGGGAGGACTACGTGACGCTCGGACTCGAGGAGATCCGACAATACGGCGCCGGGAGCATGCAGGTCATGCGGCGGATGAGGGCGCTGGTCGCCGATCTGATTGCCGCCCTCCCCGAGGAGCGCCAGGGCCTGCTCCGCCACTACGAAGAACGCCTCCGTTCGACGGTCGACCATGCCTTCGCCGATGTCGAGGACAGGCAGCAGGCCTCCGTCATGGACCGTCAGGGCATCGGCGTTTCGCACGCGCCGCGCTGACGCGCATCGATCCCTGCCCGGCCACCACCGTCCGCCCATTCGCCCATGAACACGCCATTCGTCACCGCCCTCTCCTCCGAACTCGGCCAGCTCAAGGAGAGCGGAGTCTACAAGCGATTGAACTATCTCAGGTCGCCGCAGTCTACCCACGTCGAGATGGAAGGGCGCGGATCGGTCCTGATCCTCTCCTCGAACAACTACCTCGGTCTGTGCGACGAGCCGAGTGTCATCGCCGCCGGGAAGGCAGCCCTCGACAGGTACGGCGCCGGAACGGGGAGCGTGCGCTTCATCTGCGGGACCTTCACCATCCACCGAGAGCTCGAGGAGGCGCTGGCGCGGTTCGTGGGCACGGAGTCATCCCTCACCTACGTCTCGGCCTGGAACGCCAACGAGGGATTGACCGCCACGATCGTACAGGAAGGGGACGCCGTCATCTCGGACGCGCTCAATCACGCGTCGATCATCGACTCGATCCGCCTGGCGAAGGCGATCACCAAGTGCAGCACCGCCGTCTACGCGCACTCCGACATGGCGGACCTTCGCGCAAAGCTTCAGGGCGCAGCCGGGGCGCGGCGGCGCGTGGTCTGGACGGACGGCGTCTTCTCCATGGAAGGGGACATCGCGAGGCTCGCCGACATCCTCGAGCTGGCGCGGGCCCACGACGCGATCGTCGTGGTGGATGACTCGCACGGGTCAGGCGTGCTCGGGGCGACAGGGCGAGGCACAGCCGAGCATTGCGGCGTCTTCGGCCAGGTGGATGTCATCACCTCCACGTTAGGCAAGGCCCTGGGCGGCGCGGCCGGTGGGTTCACCGCGGGGCCGGCGGCGCTCGCCGACTACCTCACACAGCGTTCGCGTCCTCAGCTCTTCTCCAACGCCCTCCCGCCGACGGTGGCGGCGAGCGCCTTGGCGGCGGTCAAGCTAGTGGAGGCGCACCCGGAGCGCGTGGCGCGCCTCCACGAGAACGCTCGCTACTTCCGGGCGGCCATCGCCGAGGCGGGGTTTCGGCCTCTGGCGGGTGAGACACCGATCGTGCCGATCATCGTCGGCGACACCGCACTCGCCATCCGGATCAGCGAGATGATGCTCGACGAGGGAATCTTCGTCACCGGCTTCGGGTATCCGGTGGTCGCCCAGGGGCACGCGCGCATTCGATGCCAGCTCTCGGCGGCCCACACGCGCGAAGACCTCGACTTCGCCATCGCCGCCTTCCGCCGTGTCGGCAGAGCCGTCGGCCTGCTCCCGGGGTCGTGACCGCCCCGCCCCCGATGGCCGCGCGCTGATGACGGCGGAGGAACCCATGCCGCGCAAGAAGCCCGGAGGGCGGAGCGGCTGGAGCTCCGCGCCACTCACCTGGCGCGACGTTTGTGCGCTCGGCCTCGCGTTGCCGGAGGTGGAGGAGAGCACCTCGTACGGCACGCCGTCTCTCAAGGTGAGGGGAAAGTTGCTCCTGCGGCTCCGCGAAGATGGCGAGACGCTCGCGATGCGGATCGACCCCGATGATCGTGATTTCTTGCTCGCCACGAACCCGGACACCTTCTTCACCACCGACCACTACCGGGGCTGGCCGGCCATCCTCGTCAGGCTGTCGCGCGTGCGCGGCGCCCATCTCCGAGAGTTGATGGAGGACAGCTGGCGGCACATGGCATCGAAGAGGGCGATCGCCGCGCGTGACAGGGGCGCGTCTCCTCCGGCGCGTCGCGTCGCGGGACGACCGCGCGCGCACAGCCGGAGGGCGCGGTGAGCGCCGTCGTTCGTCAGGCGCCGGCAGACGCGGCGCCGACACAGCACGTCGCGCGCGATGTCCTGGTCACGGGCGGGACGGGGTACATGGGACAGCGTCTCATCCCCGCCTTGCTCTCGCGCGAGCATCGCGTGCGCGCGCTGGTGCGGCCGGCGTCCGCCGGACGGGTTCCCGCGGGCGCCGATGCCGTCGCCGGCGACGCCCTCTCGGCGTCGAGCGTGGCAGCGGCACTGAGCGGAGCGGACACGATCGTGCATCTCGTCGGGACGCCGCAACCGAGCCCCTCCAAAGCCGCCGAGTTCACGCGCGTCGACCTGGCGTCGATTCGCGCCACGGTGTCGGCGGCGAAGGAGGCCCGGAATGTCCACGTCGTGTACGTGAGCGTCGCCCAGCCGGCGCCGGTGATGGAGGCGTACGTCGCCGCGCGCGCCGCGGGAGAGGCCGCGATCGCCGAGGCCGGCATCACCGCCACCGTGCTCCGCCCCTGGTACGTGCTCGGTCCCGGCCACCGCTGGCCGGTGCTTCTCATCCCCCTCTACGCCGCGGCCTCGCTCCTTCCGTCGACCCGCGATGGCGCGCGACGCCTCGGGCTGGTGACGCTCGACCAGATGGTGCGGGCGCTCGTGTCGGCTGTCGAATCCCGGCCGTCCACCGGGATTCGGATCGTCGACGTTCCCCGGATTCGAGACGCTCGTCCGGCGTGACGATGATCAGGAAAGCCGTACGACGATGATCACGCGCCGCCAGCTCTCGATATCATCGGCCCCGACACGATCCACCATCGCGCTGCACCGTCCCCCGTCGAGCATCCAGGAGGCCAGCCATCGCGAAACGGTGAAGGGGAGGTGCCCCACGACATCGCCGCCCGGCGCGTGGACCCAGACGGCCGGGTTGTCGGTGCCCTCGGGATCGGGAACGAGGATCAGACGGTCGCCGGCGTGGAGGCGGTGCACCGCGTCCATTCGGCGGCCAAACACGGTGCCATAAACCTCGCTGCGGAACTGCTCCACATAGGGCGGCGCCGGGGCAGCTTTCATGAGCGGTCCTGGTCCGGGGTGCGGGACGGGGGACGGGGAGCGGGGCGAGGGCGTTACCGCTATGCCGCAGCCGCGTCGCGTGAACACAGGGCGCGGCGGCCTACGAAACGGCAAGCTGGTAACAGCGCTCCCAATGGTCAAGCGCGGAATCGCAGGTGCCGCGGTGAACCCCTGGTCCAGGCGTCGATCGCGGAGAGTCGCTCGCTCGGAACGGGCAACATGCCCGGAGGGGTCCCTGCCGCGAGCAGGGCCTCCTGGCTGTCGGCGGGCGGGCCCCCCAGAGGCAAACCTCAGGTCGTCGGAGGGGCCCAGGGGGGTGCCAATTCGGAGGGGGGGCGGCACATTCTGTGACCCCCTTGATATGACCATCGTCGTTGACATGAGCCTCCAGGCACATCTTGGAGGCGGCCGCTCCGCCACACCGCACCCTGGCCCTTCCTGGTCAAATCAGAATGAGGAATTCCATCATGCGCACGGTCCGGTGGATGTCCGGGCTCGCCCTCCTGGCGCTCCTGCCCGCGGTCGGCCAGGCGCAATCCAGCCGCTACTTCCAGAACTCCTGGTTCTGGGGATTCAAAGTCGCGGACATGAACACCAACACGGGCGTCACCACATTCAACGCGCCGCTCGTTGGCTTGGAGTGGCTGATCACCCGCACGCACGCTGGCCTGTATGTGACAGCGGAAGAGGCGTTCTTCTCGGAGCCGGGTGGCGTCTTCGACAACGCGGGGAACTTCTACAACCTCACGTTGAAAGACATGACGAAGTTCAGCTTCGCCGCGCTCGCCTTCCCCTACACTTTTGGCACACTCCGCCCCTATGTCGGCTTGGGGCTCGCCATCAACAACATCCAGCACGTAAACGTGAACGGCACCATCACTGATCCTGACCAGGCTCAGGTGGTAGCGGACCGGCTTGCCGAACTTCGCAGCACCGCCTCGTTCCTCCTCATGGGCGGTGGACAGTGGGCCCTCAAACGCGCCTCCGTCTTCGGTCAGGTGCAGTGGATGCCCGCGCGAGGAAACTTCCTCTTCTCCGGGCGAGCGACCTGGTTCCTCGAGACAGGCATTCGATACAACTTCGGCGAATCGCGCGATAGCGAGAAATAGCTCGCGATTCTGAAGTCGGTTCGGAAAACGGCAGCGCTCCAAACGCGCTGCCATTTTCTTTTGCATCCTCCCGTCTGGCCCGAGAGATCGCCGCAGAGCGCCGCCCGGGAGGCCTCGGAGAAAGCCCCTGTGGAGTGGTTGCCCCCGCGAGACCTCGCGGTGCATTGTTTCCGCTTCCGCAACTGGCGCAGTCGCTGAAGGACGAGGCGGTCTCTCATGACAGGACACAGATCCGACGCATGTCCCCACTGTTTTCGGGCTTGATCACCCTCGCCTGCGTGCTGGGCGGCGTCGCTGTCGGAATGTGGTACGCCAAGCGCGCACCCGAGCACCATCTGACCAAGCAGTCAACGGATTCGGTGAAGGTTTCGATGGGCCTCACCGCAACGATGACCGCTCTCGTTCTCGGACTCGTCACAGCTTCGTCGAAGAGTTCGTACGACGCCGAGGAGTCGGCGGTCAAGCAGTCCGCCGTCCTCCTCCTCACCCTCGACCGCGCTCTGGCGCGCTACGGTCCGGAGACGCATGAGATCCGCGATTCGCTGCGGAGCATGGTGCGGCAGAGATACGAGCGCGTCTGGTCCTCGGCCCCGCACGGTGCCTTCACGACGACCAGAAGCACCACCGGGGGCGAGGCGATCGAGGGCCGCATCGAGGCGCTCACGCCACAGACCGACGCGCAGCGGCGGCTCCAGAGCAAAGCGATCGACATCTCCGATGAGCTGTTGCAGGCGAGGTGGGTCGTTAGCGCCGGCGCCACGAGTTCTGTTCCAAAGCCATTCCTCATCATCCTCGTCGGATGGTTGACGATTCTCTTCATGAGCTTCGGCCTCTTCGCGCCGCGCAACGCGACCGTGGTGTCGGCGCTCTTCTTGTGCGCTCTCTCCGTTTCGTCAGCAATCTTTCTGATCCTGGAGCTCAACCAGCCCTTCGCCGGTTTGCTGAGGCTCTCCGCCGAACCGATTCGATTCGCGCTCACCCAGCTCGGCCAGTAACGACCGTCGAGGCCGAGCGGCAAACGACATCTCGTAGCAGGGCGGAGACACACCGATGACAGCAACGGCGGAAGTGGCACTCGACCGTAAGGCGACGGATGACCTGAAGACGCGCCTGCGCGGCGCACTTCTCCGACCCGGCGATGGTGGCTACGACGATGCGCGATCGGTCTGGAACGCCATGATTGACCGTCGCCCCGCTCTCATCGCGCAGTGCCGCGGCACACCGGATGTGATGGCCTGTGTCAACTTCGCGCGTGAGCAGAAGATTCCGATCTCCATCAAAGGCGGTGGCCACAACATCGCCGGCCTCGCCGTGTGCGATGGTGGACTGATGGTGGACATGTCGCTTATGCGCGGCGTGTTCGTGGATCCATCGGCGCGCACCGCCGTCGCACAGGCCGGCTGCCTGCTCGGCGACGTAGACCGTGAGACCCAGGTGTACGGCCTTGCCGCCGTGCTCGGATTCATTTCGAACACCGGTATCGCCGGCCTCACCCTGGGCGGGGGATTCGGATACTTGTCGCGGCAATTCGGGTGGACGAGTGATACGGTACGATGGATGGATGTCGTCACCGCCGACGGGCGACTGGTGAGGGCGAGCGAGAAGGAGAACAGCGATCTCTTCTGGGGATTGCGCGGCGGCGGCGGGAACTTCGGCGTCGTCATCAACTTCGCGTACGAGCTCCACCCGGTGGGCCCGGAGGTGACGGCCGGCGCGATAGCCTGGCGCGCCGATGAGGCCTCGGCAGTGCTCGAGCTCTATCGCAAGCTCATGGCCGACGCGCCGCCGCAGCTCTCGTGCGTGGCCGGGCTGCGCCTCGCCCCCCCCGCACCATGGCTCCCGAAGGAGATTCACGGGCGGCCGATCATCGCGCTCTTCGCCTGTCACGCCGGACCGCTCGCGGAGGGAGAGAAGCTGCTCGCGCCGATCAAGTCCTTCCGCTCGCCCGTCGGCGACATCATCCAACGCCGCACGTACGTCTCACAGCAGTCCTTGCTCGACGGGACTCAGCCGAAGGGGAGACGCTACTACTGGAAATCCGAGTATCTCTCCAAGGTGGAGCCCGACTTCCTCGCCGATGCCATCGACATCGCCAGCCGCATCACATCCCCCCACTCGGCGATTCTCATCTTCCCGCTCGATGGAGCGCTCAACCGGCTCCCCGAGGGGCACAGCGCCGTGGGCAACCGGAACGCATCGGCGGTCTTGAACATCGCCGCGGCGTGGGAGTCGCCCCAAGACGACACGGCGAACGTCGAATGGGCGCGCTCGGCTTGGAGCACCCTCCGCCGCTTCTCGACCGGTGGCACCTACATCAACTTCCTGACCGAGGACGAGGGGGACCAGCGCATCCACGATGCCTACGGGAAGAATTACGAGCGCCTCGTCAAGGTGAAGAGCGGCTGGGACAAGAACAATCTCTTCCGGGCGAACAAGAACATCGCTCCCGCCTCCTCGTGAGGCGGCCGCCCATCGACGCCAGACGAAGGATGTCATGAGCGCGACCGACGCTGTCGCGCTCGGGGGGGATCGGGCGGCGGTCGCGCGCCCGACCCGCGTCCGCTGGAAGATGATGGTGGTGCTCTTCGCCATCGGTTTCGTCGCGTACCTGTTGCGCACGAACATGTCGGTCGCCGGCGTGAGCATGCGGCAGGATCTCCAGCTGAGCGACCTCCAGCTCGGCGCGGTGCTCGCCGCGTTCGCGTGGGGCTACAGCCTCTTCCAATTCCCAGGCGGTGTGATCGGCGGGAGGTTCGGCGGCCGGCTGACGTTGGCGGTCATCACCGCACTCTGGGGGGTGCTCAACATCCTGGTGGCCGCGGTGCCGAGTCGCGCCGCGCCGGTCACGGTGACCCTCCTTTCGCTCATCGCCCTGCGCTTCCTCATGGGAGTGGCGCAGGCGCCGCTCTTCCCGGTGATGGGCGGCGATACGATCCGGCGCTGGTTCCCGATCGGCGGCTGGGCGCTGCCTAACGGGTTGAGCAACGCCGGACTGACTCTCGGCGCCGCCGCCACCGGGCCGATCATCGCCTGGCTGACCCAGAGCGTCGGATGGCGCGCCTCCTTCGTCGCCACGGCACCGTTGGCGTTGGTGGTGGCGCTCTGGTGGTGGTGGTACGCGCGAGACGTCCCATCGGAGCATCAGGCGATCAACGCCGAGGAAGTGCGGCTCATCGATGCCCACCGGGACGCGACCACGGTCGAGCCGCCTGCGCCAGGCTCGTGGCGGATCGCGCTCGCCAATCGCCAGGTCCAGCTCATCACCCTCAGCTACTTCTGCGCGAACTACCTCTTCTACTTCTTCTTCAACTGGCTCTACACCTACCTCGTCGAGGTCAGAAAGTTCGAGCTTCTCGAGGGCGGGTTCTACTCGTCTGCTCCATGGATCGTGGGGGCGGTCGGCGCCACGCTCGGGGGGCTCGTCTGCGATGGCCTGACGAGGCATCGTGGCATCACGTTCGGATGCCGGGCGGCGTCGCTCGCCGGCCTCGTGCTGGCGGCCGTATTCATCCTTGCCGCCGCCACCGCGCCCAGCCCCTATGTCGCCGTCGTTTTCCTCTCGCTCTGTCTCGCCTGCCAACAGTTCACCGATAGCTCGGCCTGGGCCGCCACCATGTCGGTGTCCGGGCGCCTCGCCCCCGCGGCGTGCGGAGTGTTGAATACCGGGGGGAACCTCTCCGGCGGCGTGGTCGCGCTCGCCGTGCCGATCATTTCCTCCAAGCTCGGTTGGCCCGCCGCGTTGGCGTCGGCGGCGGCGATGGCCACCATCGGAGGCCTCATCTGGTTCCTGATCCGCGCCGACGAGCCGCTCCGCACAGACGGATGAGGGCGTTCGCGTTCTGCCTGACGACGGTGGTGGTGCTCGTCGCCTGTCGCGATGCACGATCGAGATCGAGCCGGTCCAGGGCGGGTGCGGACACGGCAGCGGCCGGCGCCGATGCGCCGCCGGCGCCCACCGATTCGGGCGCCGCGGCCGACTCGCTGGAAGCCGATGAGGCGACGGTCACGGCTTTCCTCGACGCGCTGGCGCGTGGGGCACCGCCGGCATCGAGCCCCTTCGATCTGATGGCCGCTCACTTCACGAACATCGACAGCCTCACTCCTTATATCTCGGACTCCGGGTTCGTGCGCTACGACATCAATGGCGACACCACCGAGCACGTGACTGTCGCGCACCTGCGCTCCCAGATCAGATCGAAGAGCGGGCGCGCCTACGAGAGCTTCGCGCACCTCGGATACATGTACTCGCAGCCCAACGCCGAGGATTCGAAGCTCGCGTTCACCCGGTCGCCGGGGCTCGTCGTCGTCAATGTCGGGAAGTGGTACCGGCTCACCTTTCATCGTGAGAGAGGGCATCTCAAGCTCGCGCGACTGGAGTTTCTCGACGTCGGCGACTAGGGGTCACGCTCGAGGCGATGCTCCTCTTCCTCAAGAATCTGGCGTTCACCGTGCTCGCGCCGGGCACCGTCGCCTTCTACCTCCCGGTGGCCATCGGTACACGCCACGGCGGATGGGGGGCGACGACGCTTCGCGACGCGCTGGTGGCGGCCCCGCTTCTTCTCGCCGGCACAGCGCTCTACCTCTGGTGTGTGTGGGATTTCGCAACCTTCGGTCGTGGAACGCCGGCGCCGATCGACCCACCGAGACACCTGGTCGCGCGCGGTGCCTATCGCTGGGTGCGCAATCCGATGTACGTCGGCGTTGTCACGGCGATCGCTGGGTGGTTGGTCGTCTTCCATTCGACGGTGGTTCTCGCGTACATGGCGGTGGTCGCCATCATCATTTATCTCTTCGTGACGCTCTTCGAGGAGCCGCAGCTGCAGCGGCGATTCGGGGATGAGTACAAGGCGTACTGTCGCTCCGTACCGCGGTGGCTGCCGCGGCGACCACGAGCTGGCGCATCGACGGAGATGTGATTGCAGCCGCGAAAGCTGAGCGCCGGCGCCTCTGACGGAGAGTCGATCGATGCGGGAGTACTGTGGGATCTGCGGGGAGACGTACCACGAAGAGAACTTGGCGACGTGCACAGTGTGCGGCCGGGAGTTCTGCTACCGGTGCGGTGACATGGCCGGGGGGATGTGCCAACGGTGTGCCAAGGACGACCGGGCGATGAAGGAGCGCCCGAAGGAGCGCAACGGTTCATGAGCAATACGACTGACCCAACCGACAGATCCGGAGTGAGGATCTTCCCTCCGGCGATCTTCCTGCTGGGAGTCGCGGCCGGCGTGCTGGTCGCCCGGCTCTGGCCGGCGCATCTCGCGCCGAGCAGCGCGGTTCCGGCGGTTCGGCTCATGGGGTGGCTCCTGGTCGGTCTCTGGCTCTTCCTCAACGTCTGGGCCGTCCTGACCTTCCGCTGGCAGAAGACCTCCCCCAATCCCTGGCGGGCGACGTCCTCGCTTGCCCTTCGCGGCCCCTACATGTACACGCGCAACCCGATGTACTTGAGCCTGGTCCTCCTCCAGGCGGGGATCGCCCTCGTCACCAACAACCTCTGGGTGCTGCTCATGCTCTTCCCGGAGGTGGTGGTCGTGCAACGCGCCGTGATCGCTCGCGAGGAGGCGTACCTCGAGCGCAAATTCGGCGCCGAGTACACCGGGTACAAAGCGCGCGTTCGTCGTTGGATCTAAGGGAACGCGACGCCACGAGGGAGCGCTGAGAACCTAACGAGGCCTGTGTGACCAAGACCTTCACCTCACTCGCCGAGCAGCGCGAGTACTACCGCAATATGCCCCGCGAGCGACCGGCGCAGATCGAGACGCCGGGAGCCGGACAGCGCTCGGTGTGGGATTTCCCTCGTCCGCCGCGCGTCGAGCCCGTGCCTCTGATGGTGCGCGTGGAGCTCGACGGTGCCGCGATCGCGCGCTCCGACCGTGCCCTTCGCGTGTGCGAGACGGGAAGCCCGCCTGCGTACTATCTGCCGTCCGCCGACATCGCCCCTGGCGTCCTGATCGCGAGCGATCGCACCAGCTTCTGCGAGTGGAAGGGGGTGGCGAGCTACTGGAGCGTGCGCGGGTCCACGCGCATCGCCAAAGACGCCGCCTGGAGCTACGCGAATCCCGACGAGGGGTTCGAGTCGATTCGGGACTATGTCGCCTTCTATCCTCAGCGCATGAGCGGCTGTTGGGTGGGCGACGAGCTCGTCTCACCCCAACCGGGGCTGTATTATGGCGGCTGGGTGACGAAGGATCTTGTGGGACCGTTCAAGGGAGTCCCGGGATCGGAGCGGTGGTAGCTGGCCGGGAGATCGCCGATCGCGCAGGAGGCCATGGGCTCGCTCTTCAGTGACACGGACAGACAGAGCATTCTGCGGCGGCTCGACAGGCTCACCCCGACGCGTCGCCCGCGCTGGGGAAGGTTCACGGCGCCCGAGATGATCTGTCACGTCGGCTGCGGCCTGCGCAACGGACTCGGCGAGCTCGATGCGGGGCCGCCGCGGGGACCTTTCGCCCGCGCCCCCATCAACTGGCTCGCCATTCACGTGCTCCCCTGGCCGCACGGCGTGGCACAGGCGCCGCCGGCATACCTGAGCACGAAGCCGACCACGTGGGAGGCGGACGTCGAGCGGCTGCGCGACCTGATCGGCCGCTTCAGCGCCCGCGGGCCGGAGGCGGAGTGGCCACAGAGTCCGGTGTTCGGCGCGATTTCAGGGCGGAGCTGGGGCGCGCTCCAGTACAAGCATCTCGACTATCACCTGCGTCAGTTCGACGCCTGACGACGATCGAGCACCAGGCGCATGACGCGCATCATGTTTCCGCCGAGCATCTTGGTGACGTCGGCATCGGAGTAGCCGCGGTCGAGCAGCGCCTGAGTCAACCGCGGCAACGCGGTGACGTCCTCCATGCCGACGGGGGCGACGGGGATCCCGTCGAAGTCGCTGCCGATTCCCACGTGGTCCACGCCGGCCACTTTGGCGATGTGGTCGATGTGGTCGACGAGCACCGAGAGCGGCGTCACGGGAATCTGGGCCACGAGCTCGGAGCGCCGCGCGTCCTCAAGCGCCTTCGCCTTGGCCGCATCGAAGCCGGGGGCCGCCCGCAGTGAATCGCCGTAGGCTTGCGCCTTCGCCTCGGCGGCATCGACCGCCTTCCGGTACGTGGAGTCGATGAACCGTGGGTAGAAGTTCACGTTGACCACGCCCCCGTTTCGCGCGATGGCGCGGAGCTGGTCGTCGGTGAGATTGCGCGGGTGGTCGGCGAGAGCACGCGCGCTCGAGTGTGAGGCGATCACCGGCGAGCGCGAGACGGCGATCGCATCGTAGAAGGTTTGCTCCGACACGTGCGAGAGGTCGACGAGCATTCCGATGCGGTTCATCTCTCGCACGACATCCTTCCCGAAGTCCGTCAGACCGCCGGTCCGCGTTCCATTGGAGCCGATCGAGGACCCCGCCCAGGCATTCCCGTTGTTCCAGGTGAGGGTCATGTAGCGCGCGCCGCGTGCGTAGAGCGTGCGCAGCGAATCGAGCGAGCTCTGGATCGCGTGCCCGCCCTCGACACCGATGAAGATCGCTACCTTCCCTTCCCGTTTCGCGCGCTCGACGTCGGCGGATGTCGTGGCGAAGAGCAGGCGGTCGGGGTGGCGCGCGACGAAGGCGTGGATGGCGTCGCAGTAGGCGAGGGCCCGTTGATAGGAGCCATCGGGAGTGCGCTCGGCGTAGGGGGCGTCGACCCACGCCGAGAGGAAGACGGCGGTGAGCCCCGACTCGGTGAGACGCGGAAGGTCGGTGTGTCCCTCGGTCGCCGCGTGCCGGACATCGGGATCGTAGCGCTCGTCGAGGATCTTGGTCGGGAGGTCGTTGTGCGTGTCGATGACGATCGCCTCACGCCAGATGCGCTGGGCGCGCGGCGGGAGCGCGGAGAGCGCGGCGGAGGGGGGGGACATGGAGGCGGAGGTGGAGGTGCCCGTCTGCGCGGGGGCAGCGGTCGCCAGCATGGCGAAGAGGACGATGAGGCGCGTCACCGCTTCGCGGCCTTTGCCGTGCGGCGGCGGCGCCGCGGCGGGCCGGGGACCCCGCGCGACACGAAGGGGCTGCCACGCACCAGGAAGCGAAGCGGCCAATCGACCGCGCGAGCGATCCCCACGCGCGCCGTGACGGCGACATCGTCATCGCGGACGCTCTCGCCGGGGATGATGCGGAGCGGCGGCCGATCGAGGCGTGCTCCGTTGAGGGCGCCGGTGATGCCGAGGGCGGCGCACAGCTTGCCCGGACCGTTGGCGAGATCGCGGAGGGCCACATCGTCTCCACGGCGCCACCGCATCAGTGCGATCCCATCGATCGGCTCGAGCGCGCGGAGGAGAACAGCGCTCGGCAACCCGGTGCGCCGGGTGACCGCGTTCACGCACCAGTGTGCGCCATAGATGAAGTAGACGTACGCCGTTCCGGGCTCGCCGTAGAGCCACTCGGTGCGCGCTGTCCGGCCGACGGCGGCGTGGCAGGCGCCGTCGTGCTCGCCGAGGTAGGCCTCGGTCTCGACGATGCGGCCGCTGGCCACTCCGTCGGGCGTCTCCGCGATGAGGATGGCACCGAGAAGGTCGCGCGCGACCCGCTCGGTATCACGAGCGTAGAACGAGCGCGGAAGCGGCGCGCCGACGGCGGGGCGAGTACGGGAAGCGCCGGCGCTCGAGCGTGGGCCGAGCCGCGCGGCGCTCGCGCTCATTCCTCGCTCCCTGCGCCCGTCTGCTTCTTGCGAGAGCGACCCCGCCGTTTGGCCGCCTCTCCCGATCCGGCGGTGGCGCGTTTGCCGCGCGCCCGCCGAGCTCGCGGCGCCTTCGCCTCGTCCTCCGTTCCACCCTCCGCCGGCTCGTCGGGAACCGGGGTCCCAGTGCTGACCGAGGTCACGCCGACCGCGCCGACGGAGAGCAGCTCGGGGGGGAGCTCGCCCATCGGCCCCCGCCCCCGGGCGCGGATGCCGCGGCGGAGGGACGCAGCGTTCGCGGCGCTCCGTGCCGCCTGACTCGGCTCGGCCGGCGCGGGAGCGAGCCGGGTCAACTGCTCGGCGACGGGCGCGGCCGTCCCCGACGGCGCGACCTCGTAGTCGTCGCCGCGCTTCCGCAGATCGACGACATCGGCATCGTGCGCGTCGCGCAGAATCCGGTGGAAGAAGCGCTCATTGAGCGACTCGCTGTCGCGGCCGAGCAGCTCGCGCGCCTTCTCCCTGACGAGGTCCGCCGGGACGGCGCTATCAGCGTCCGCGGCCAGCGCGGCGACCGCCCGCCGCACGAGATCGAGCGCCTCGTCGCGCGTCAGGCGCTCGCCCCCCACCTCGAGCGCCGGTGCGGCGACGTGATCGAGCAACGGCTCGACCACCGGGTGCGCCACCGCATGAACCGGCGGCGGCGCAGACGGAGCGCCGACCTCGCGCGCCCCGCGACCGCGGCCTCGACCGCGTCCGCGACCACGGCCGCGCCGTCCACCCCCCTCATCGCCATTCGCGCGTTCACGCTCCCCCGCGGGCGCCGCCGGAGCGACCGCTGCCGATGCGGCAGCAGCGCGATCGGACGGGACGTCCACCTCCATCTGTCCATTTTCGAGCTTGGTGATGCGAATGAGCCCGCGCTGCGCCGCCTCCTGAGCGAAGCGGGAGAACTTGGCCATGCCCAGATTCTTCTCGTCGAACGTGGCGTCGATCTCCTGCATCACCTGCTTGAGGCGATCGGAGCGCATCACGTCGCCATTGCGCTTCATGCGCGAAATCGCCTCCACCACCAGCTCCCACGGATCGCGCTTGACGGTCTCCTCCTCGCCCGACTTCACCAGTCCAGCGAGGGCGTTGTAGCTGTAGTACTCATCGCAGTTCATCACCAACAGGTCGCTGGACGACTCCCGGATGCCGACCCCGATCACGTACTTCCCGTACTCCTTGAGCTTGAGCACGAGGCTGGCGAAGTCGGAGTCGCCGGACAGCAGGATGTAGGTGCCGATCTCCGGCCGCGTGAAGACCAGCTCGATCGCATCGACGGCGAGGCGGATGTCGGTGGCATTCTTCTTCGAGGAGCCGTAGGCCGGCGCCCAGATCATGTCGATCGAGGACTCGGCGAGCGGGACGATGTACTGCGGGTAGCGCCGCCAATCGGCGTAGGCGCGCTGGACGGCGACCTTCCCTTTGATGATGTCGCTCCCCAGGAGGTGCCGGAGCTCGTTGCCGAGGTCCGACCGGATCCCCATGGTGACATTATCGAAGTCGATGAAGAGCGCGGCGTTCGGGGCGTGAAACTGGGTGCTCGCGTAGACCGCCGGGGCGGCGGTGTGGGCGGCAGCACCTGACGAGTGCGCCTGCGGACCGCGATGCATGGGCGCGACGCCGGCCCGTGGCGGGCCGGCCGGACGTTGATTGCGTGGTGTCATGAACCTTGAGTTGGTGAGGAGCTCACGCGTGCGAGCTCAATGCGGTGTGCTCGAGCGCGACCACGCGCTCGAGCTCTCGCCGCTTCACCTTCCCACTCCCGGTCATGGGGAAGGTATCGAAGAAGCGAACGAGATCAGGAAGTTTGTAATCGGCCATCGTGTCGCGGGCGAACTCCTTGAGCTCCCCGCCGGTGATGACCGCACCCTCCACGGGCACCACGCATGCGCAGACCAGCTCCCCCATGATGTCGTGGGGGACACCGATCACGCAGACGTCGTCCACCGCGGGGTGGGCGCGCAGCTGGTCCTCGATCTCACGCGGGTAGATCTGGTAGCCACCGCGCACGATCGTCTCCTTCGTGCGCCCGACGATACGGAGATACCCGTCCTCGTCGATGATTCCCAGATCTCCGGTGAGAAAGAAGCCTTCCGGCGAGAACGACCGGGCGGTCTCCGCCGGCATCCGGGCGTAGCCCTGCATCACACTGGGCCCGCGAACGGCAATCTCGCCGACCGCCTCCGGCCCATGCAGCGCTCCGGTGACGAAGTCCACCGCTTTGATCTCGACGCCCGGGAGAGCACGCCCCACCGTGGTGCTGCGCTTCTCCTCCGGGTCGCCGAACCGAGTGATGGACACCGTCGGCCCGGTTTCCGTCAATCCATACGCCACCTGTACGTCGCACCAGCGTCGGATGCGCCGCACCAGCTCCTCGCTCACCGGGCCGCCGGCCACCACTCCCGTTCTGAGCTGTTTGAACCCAGACTCGACGAAGCTCGGCGAGCGCATGAGGAGCTGATACATCGTGGGGACCCCGTGCAGGACGGTCACGCCCTGACGGCGGATGAGCGAGATCGCTCCATCCGGATCGAATCGATCCTGCAGAACGAGTGTCGCTCCGGCGGCGATCGTCCCCACCACGATGCCGAAGCCGAAGATGGTGAAGAGTGGCACCGAGACGAGGACGCGATCGGCCGCCGCCATCTCCAGTGCCTCGCCGGTCCGCACCGCCGACTCCACGACCGCGCGGTGCGACAGGCGCACGCCCTTCGGCTTCCCCATCGTGCCTGACGTGTACAGAAGGGCGAGGTCGGCATCGTCCTCGATGTCGGCGAACGTGCGCCGCCGACCCTCGCCGCTCGAGAGGAGATCCTCGAAGCGGAAGATGCGATCGTCGTACCAGAGCTCCTCATCTCCGGCGGCGACCAGGTACAGCATCGCCGGCAGCTCGGCGATCATCTCCTCGAACAGCTGGAGGAAGTCGGTACCGTCGTGCCGTTCCATCGTGAAGACGACCGACGCCTCGGCGTGGCGCAGCTGGTACTTCAGCTCGTGGTAGCCCAGCCGGGGGTTGAGCGGCACTACGGTGGCGCCGAGCTTGGCGGCAGCGAGAAGGGCGATGACCCATTCGGGGCGGTTCGGCATGACGATCGCCACGCGGTCGTCGGCATCGATCCCCAGCTCGGCGAGCGCCGTCGCCAGTGCCTCCGCCTTCGCATTCACCTGGCCGTACGTCATCGTGTGCCCATCAGTCACCGCCAGCGCGCGATCGGGCTGCTCGGAAGCGCGCATCGCGATGAGCCGGGCCAGGTTCCACGAATGCGACATCAGGCTTCGGCCTTGTTGCGACTCACAATCCCTGAAACTTATCCACCCCATCCCAACAGGGCCACCGGTGGCGGGCTGCGACCCCAGCCGGGAGCCGGCGACCCCACGGAAGTGCGCTACTCCCCCATCGCCTTGATCACGACCCGCTTCGGCCGCTCCCCGTCCCACTCACCGTATAAGACCCGCTGCCAGGGACCGAAATCGAGTCGGCCATCCGTGACCGGCACGATTACCTCGTGGCCGACGGTGAGGGATCGGAGGTGCGCCGCCGCATTGTCCTCACCGGTGCGATTGTGCCGATAGTGCGCCGGGTCCCACGGCGCGATCCGAGTCTCGAGCCACTCGAGAATATCGGCCCAGAGACCGGATTCGTGATCGTTAACGAAAACCGATGCCGAGATGTGCATCGCCGAGACGAGCACCATTCCCTCCCGAATGCCCGCCGCTGCGCGACAGGCCTCGACCTCATCGGTGATGTCGATGATTTCCTGCCGCGTGGCGGTGTCGAAGGTGAGATAGGTGGTGTGGGACCGCATGCGTGCTCCGCGTCGAAACGGGGGCGAGCAAGGCCGGGTTACGCGCCGCTGGGGCTTCGCGCCCTTGCCCCGGGGGCTGCCGGTCCATGAAACTACCCCATCGACCCTCCGTAAGGAGCCGCAGTGAAGCGGCTGAGCTTCCGCACCCGCGTTCTGCTCAACCTCGTCCTCTTCGCACTCGTGCCGGCGAGCGCCCTGCTGCTCGGCGGCGCCGTTGTCGTCCGCCGCACGCTGCCGACGCTGAGCGGGAGCGCGGCGTGGGAGCACGTGGGGACGACCGGGCAGCGCGCGATCGCGGCCGCGCGTCAGGCACCCCTGACGCCGAGCCAGCGTGCAGCGATCGATGCACACGAGCAAGAGCTGTCGGCCTCGATGCTCCAGGCGCGGCGGTTCGGCTTCCTGACCTCGCGGGTGGTGGCGCTGGCGATCGGAGTGGCACTTCTGGCGCTGGCCGTGCTGGCGCTGTTGGCATCGCGGGTGGCCGGGCACTTGAGCCGGCAGCTCAGTCGGCCGCTCAAGGAGATCGTCGAGTGGACGGGGCTCATCGCCCGTCGCGAGCCGCTCCCCGCCGGGCCGCCGCGGCGCGGCGCACCGGAGTTCGACGTTCTGCGTGAACGGATGCGGGCGATGGCGGGGGAGTTGGAGAGCGCGCGCGCCCGGGAGCGGGAGGCGGAGCGTCTGGAGGCGTTCAGGGAGACGGCGCGACAGGTGGCGCACGAGCTGAAGAATCCGCTCACGCCGATCGGCCTGGCCGTATCGCGCCTCAAGCGTGACGCGGCGCCAGAGCTCTCGGACGTGGTCGAAGTGTTGGAAACGGAGACGAAGCGCTTGGAGGCGATGGCGCGGAGCTTCTCGCAGTTCGGTCGCCTCCCCGAGGGGCCGCCGGCGGACGTGGATGTCGGCGAGCTGGCGCGCGCGGTCGCCCGCCCGTTGAGCACGGCCGAGGTGCCGGTGTCGGTGGAGGTGGACGACGACGTGCCGCTCCTCCGCGGACACAACGACGCGCTCGCCCGCGCGCTCTCGAACGTCCTGATCAATGCCGTCGAGGCCTGCCAGCCCGGAGACCACGTCGACGTCCGGGTCGGGCGCGTGTCGCGATCCGACGGCGAGGCGGTGACGATCGCGGTACGCGACACCGGCGCCGGAATTCCTCCGGAGCGTCTCAGCACGATCTGGGATCCCTACGTCACCACCAAGCCGGGCGGGACGGGGCTCGGGCTCGCCATTGCGCGGCAGACGGTGATGGCGCATCGGGGGATGGTCGACGCGCAGAGCAGCGTCGGCCAGGGAACCGAGGTGCGATTCCTCCTCCCCGTCCAGAATGGCCTCAGGACCCCGCGCTCGGCTGCCACCCAGTGGCGCGGAACACCCGCATCCACCGCGAGCGTGACATGATGAGAGTGCCGGAAGAGCTGATCCCCATCGTCCTGTTCATCGTCATCGGATTCGTCGCCGTGGGCCTTCCGATCGCACGTGCGCTGGCGCGCCGCATGGACCGTGTGCCGATCGCGCCGCCGATGACGGGCGAGCTGAACGAGCGCCTCGCGCGGATGGAGCACGCGATCGACTCGATCGCCGTCGAGGTCGAGCGCATCTCCGAAGGCCAGCGGTTCACGACGAAGCTCCTCGCCGACAGGGCGCGCGATACCCGCGCGACCGATCCGGTCCAGGGCGGCTGACTCTTCACCCGGAGATCCGGTGGAAAACAACGAAGCCATTGTCGCGATCTTTTCGCTTGCCATCGTGGCCGCGACGGTGCTCACGGTGACATGGATGGCGCTGCGGGCGAAGGAGCGCAACAAGGCCCTTCCGCGGTCGAGCGCGGAGAGCGACCAGCGGCTGCAGCGGATCGAGCAGACGGTCGACTCGATCGCCGTAGAGGTAGAGCGCATCGCGGAAGCCCAGCGATTCACCGCCAAGTTGCTGGCGTCGCGGCCGGGCGACGCCGAGCCGCTTCCCGCGCCGCGCCAGCAACGCTGACGCACGCCCCCGGACATTCGGCGACCCGCACCGGCGCCGCGACGCATCGGCGACCGCCTGCACGCCTGACGAGATGGCCGAGATTCTGATCGTCGACGACGAGCCGAATCTCCGCCGGATGGTGGGCGCTCTGCTCGCCGCCGAGGGGTTCACGGTGCGCGAGGCGACCGCCGGGGCGTCGGCCGTCGGCGCGGTGGCCGAGCGCGAGCCTGACGCTGTGCTCCTCGACCTCATGATGCCGGGGCCGCTCGATGGCATCGCCACCCTCACCAAGCTCCGCGAGCTCCACCCGGACCTCCCCGTGGTCATGATGAGCGGCCGGGCCGGCCTCGCCGATGCTGTCCGCGCCACCAAGCTCGGCGCCTTTCACTTCCTCGAGAAGCCGCTCACGCCGGAGAGTGTCCTGCTGACTCTCCGATCGGCGCTCGAGCTGCGTCAGGCGAAGCGGGAAGCTCGCGCACTGCGCGAGGATCTGGGTCTCGGCGGCGAGATGGTGGGCGCGAGCCCCGAGATGCAGCGGGTGCGCGAGCTGATCGACCGCGTGGCACCGACCGATGCGCGGGTCCTGATCATCGGCGAATCGGGGACGGGGAAGGAGCTGGTGGCGGCGGCGATTCATCGCGGAAGCGCGCGCCGCGACCGCGCCTTCGTGCGCGTCAACTGCGCCGCGATCCCGCGCGACCTGGTCGAGAGCGAGATGTTCGGCCACGAGAAGGGGGCCTTCACCGGCGCCGCCGAGCGCCGGATCGGGCGCTTCGAGCTCGCCGACCGCGGCACTCTCTTTCTCGATGAAGTCGGCGACCTGGGCGCGGAGGCGCAGGCGAAGCTCTTGCGAGCGATCGAGGCGCGAGAGATCGAGCGCGTCGGAGGCGGATCGCCGATCCGGATCGACGTGCGCATCCTGGCGGCGACGAACAGGGACCTGCAGAAGAGTGTCGCACAAGGGAGCTTTCGCGAGGACCTGCTCTTCCGCCTCAACGTCATTCCACTGACGCTCCCGCCGCTGCGCGACCGCCCCGGCGACATCGCGCCGCTGGTGATCCATTTCTCCGCGCTCTGGCGAGCGCGCAGCGGACGTCCGGCGCCCCGATTCAGCGCCGACGCGTTGGCGCTCCTGCACCGCTACCGCTGGCCGGGAAACGTGCGCGAGCTGGCGAACATCGTCGAGCGCCTGGCGATCCTCCGCCCGAACCACGAGATCACGCCGCAGGATGTGGCATCGGTCGTGCCGGTGGATGACCACGCCGCCGCATCCCCGGCGGCCCCCCCGGATCCGACGCTGCTCGACCGTCCGTTGAGCGCGGCGCTCGACGACTACGAGCGGATGCTCATCGCGCGAGCGCTCTCGATGTCGGGGGGGAACGTGGCGGACGCGGCGCGACGGCTCCTTACCGACCGCCCGAACCTGTACCGCCGCATGCGCCGGTTGGGGATCGAGTGGGGCGGCGGGTGATGCGCGGACGACCGATGCGCCGGGCGGCTGCGCTCGCACTCCTCGTGCTCGGTGGCGCGGCGTCCCCGACGGGTACGGCGCGCGCTCAGCTCCCCGACACGACGGTCCGCGATACCGCCAGACGCGACACCACGGCGCGCGACACCTCCGTCATTCGCGGGCTCGATGATGACCTGGCCGCCGAGCTCGCCTTTCTCTACAACGGTGCCGCCCACCATCAGGAAGGAGGCTATTCTCTCCCGGCGGACAGCGCGCTCGGTGGCTCGTTAGGCGTTCGCGAAGGATCGGCCGACCTGGCGGGGACGGTGCGTGGGACGGTGGTGGTGATCAACGGATCCCTGCGCCTCCGCTCCTCGGCGCGCATCACCGGAGATGTGTTCGTCGTGGGCGGTCACCTCGATCGCGCCGGCGGTGACTCGGTGGGAGGTCGCATCTCCGTCTTTCCGGAGCGGCTCCGCTATCACACGACCGGCGGCGATCTCGTGATCGCCGAGCAGCAAGCCGAGGACAGCGTGCACCAGTCCTGGTTCCGGCGCTGGGAGCGCACGGTGGAGCACACGCGAGATTGGTTCACGCTGCGGGGAGGGGTTTACAACCGGGTCGAGGGGTTCCCGGTCATCCTCGGTCCGTCGATCCGTCGCCCGGCGTCGTTCGGCGAATACAAGATCGCCGCCCTCGGCATCTACCGGTCGGTGAACGGCTTCCCCTGGACCCCGGCCAATCTCGGCTGGGACGTGAGCGGCGAAGTGACGTTCGCCGGCCCGGCGATCACCTTCGGCGGCGGGCATCACAGCCGCATCGACGGAGTCGAGACCTGGCAGCTGAAGGACACCGAGGTGAGCCTCGTCTCCTTCCTCTTCGCCAAGGACCACCGCGACTACTACCAGAGCGAAGGCGGGGACGCGTGGGTGCGCTGGTCGCCGGTGCCGACAGTGTCGCTCACCGCCATGTGGGCGGATGAGATCTGGAGGACGCGAACGGCTCAGGATCCTTTCAGCCTCTTCAACAACGGGGCCCAGTGGCGTCCGAATCCGCAGCTCGACCAAGGGCGCTTTCAGAGAGCAACCGGTCGAGCGGTGCTCGACACGCGGAACGACGACAAGAACCCGTGGACCGGGTGGCTGGCATCGCTCGATCTCGAGTACGGCTGGAGCGGCTCGGTCACGCTCGGGCAGACATCGCCGGATACGCGCGACTCGGTGGCGACTCCGGTCGCCGTCCACTACTGGCGCGCCTTCCTCGATGCGCGCCGCTACAACCGACTCTCACCAGAGGACCAGCTCAACATCCGGCTCATCTATGGCGGGTGGCTCGGTGGCGATCCCCTCCCTCTGGAACGCCGCTTCTCGATGGGCGGAGCGGGCTCGCTCCCTGGCTACGACTTTCGGGAGATCGAGCACGGCCCGGACGTCTTCACCTGCCGCAGCGGCCCACCGATCAACGGAGGTCTGGCGCAGTGCGACCAGATGCTCCTCACCCAGCTGGAGTACCATCGCGACTTCCGGCTCAGACTCTTCGGCCACGAGGACAACGGCCAGGAGAAGTACGCGCTCGACCGCATCGCCTCGTGGATGTTCATCGTCGACGTCGGGCGAGGCTGGATCTCGGGATCGACCGCCGACGGTGTCCGGTATCCGGGGCTCCCGCCGATCGGCACCTTCCGGGTCGACTTCGGAGCGGGCCTCGATGTCCACTGGTTCAGCGTCTTCATCGCGAAGTCGGCGACCGACTGGCAGACGGCGCCGAACTTCGTCCTTCGGCTGGGCGCCCGCTTCTAGTCCGTGTGGCGCTGGATCGCCGTTCTCGGTTTCCTCGGCCACGCCGCCGTCGCCCTCGCGCAGGATGTCGCGCTCGGCGTGACGCTTCCCGCGGAGGCCGATCGGAGCCGCGCCGGGCCGTCGGTGACGAGCTCGGGGCTGCTCGCGGACCGTGACGTGCGCGAGCTGTTGCGCAGCGGATTCCCGGCACGGCTGCATTACCGGCTCCAGCTCTGGAACGCGAGCGGGTTGTTCAACGCGCAGCGGGAGCAGGTGGAGTGGGATGTCATCGTGCGCTACAATCCGCTCGAGCGCCGCTACACCGTGTCGCGGCTGGCACCGGATACGGCGATGAGCCTCGGCACGTTCGACCAGCTCCCCCAGGTCGAGAGCGCGATCGGCGGGCCGTACGCGCCGCCGGTCAACCCGCCGAAGGGGCACGACAAGTACTACTACGTGGTCCTGCTCCAGCTGGATGTCCTGTCGGTGAGCGACCTGAGCGAAGTGGAGCGGTGGCTGAGGGGCGAGCTCCAGCCGGCGGTCAAGGGCGAGCGGAACCCGGGCACCGCGCTCGGCCGCGGGATCCAGACGCTGGTCGTCAGATTGTTAGGTGGTGAGCAGCGCGTCCATCAGGCCCGGACGCCGGTCTTCCGTCCGCAGTGACGCGATTCGTCAGGCGCGGGCGGCGGGCGCTTCGGCGTGGTGGCGCAGGTGGTGCCGCTGCTCGATGCTCTCCAGCTGGTGCAGCGTTTCCTCGCCGTAGAAGAGCCTGATGTACTTGGACTGCTCCGGCGTGAGGCGGCGCACGGCCCAGCTCAGGTGGACGAAGTGAGGCTCCACTGGGTGGGTGAGCGGGTGCATCCCGATCTCCTCGGCGAGGTGGTTCCCCTTGCGCGTGTTGCAGGGGGAACAGGCGGTCACCACGTTCGTCCAGTCGTTGGTGCCGCCGCGGGAGAGCGGCACGAGATGATCGCGCGTGAGTGACTCGCGGTGCCGCAGGTCCGCGAGACCGCGCCCGCAGTACTGGCACCGGTAGCGGTCGCGGGCGAAGAGGAAGGTGTTGGTCACCTGACGCCGGAAGCGCCGCGGCACGTGGATGAACTTCACCAACCGGATGACGGCCGGCCGCGGCAGGGTGAGCTTCTCCGAGCGCACCAACCGGTCGGCGTCGGCCTCGACGACCTCCGCCTTCCCGTCGAGTACGAGTCGCAGCGCCCGCCGCAGCGGGACCATCGTCAGCGGCTCGAAGGACGCGTTCAGCGCGAGACAACCAACAACCACGAGATCCTCCGATCCCTCAAACAGAAACTCCCGCCGCGAACAGCCCGGGCGGGAGGATACGTCTCACCGGCATCACGCGCATGGATTGCCGACCGCACATGCGCGCGACGCCCCGGTCGCCCTCTATGACAGGGACGCGACCGACCCGGCGCCGTAACCGAGGCATGGATGCCATCACCGGCCTCACGGCGCCGCCGGTACCGCGTCCGGCACCATCGTCAACCAGCCGTAGCGGTCCTCGAGTCTTCCGTTGGCGATGCCGAGGAGCTGCGCCTGGATCGCCAGCGTCGTCGGACCGGGCTTCCCGGTTCCCACAGGGATCCGATCCACCGACCGCACCGGCGTCAGCTCGGCCGCCGTGCCCGTGAGAAAGATCTCGTCGGCGATGTAGAGCATTTCTCTCGGCATCAGCTCTTCCCGCACATCGTATCCGAGATCGCGCGCGATGCGCATCACGGAATCACGCGTGATGCCCTGCAGAATCCCGGCGCTGATCGGCGCCGTGAACACCACCCCGCCACGCACCACGAAGAGGTTCTCGCCACTCCCCTCCGACACGTAGCCGAAGGAGTCGAGCATGATCCCCTCGGCGTACCGGTCGAGACGTGCCTCCATCTTGGACAGCTGAGAGCTGAGGTAGTTCCCGCCGGCCTTGGCGAGCGCCGGGAAGGTATCCGGAGCAGCGCGGCGCCAGCTGGATACTCTTACATCCACGCCATGCTGGAGCGCGTCGTCGCCCAGGTACCGCCCCCACTTCCACGCGATGATGAACGTCTCGACCGGGACGTCGATCGGTGAAATCCCCATCTGCTCACCCGTTCGCACGACGATCGGACGCAGATAGCAGTGGCGAAGGTCATTCGCCGCCACCGTGTCGAGACACGCCTGGACGAGCGTCTCGGGGGTGTGGGAGAGGGGAACGCGATAGACACGGCAGGAGTCGAAGAGCCGCCGGATGTGCTCCGGGAGCCGGAAGACGCCGGGGCCGGACGGCGTCTCATAGCAACGGATCCCCTCGAACACGCTCGAGCCGTAGTGAACGACGTGACTCATCACATGGATCGTCGCGTCATCCCAGCTGACGAACTGTCCGTCACGCCAGATCTTGGAGGTCCGCCCGGGGGTCCGGTCGTTCATTCGACACTCGGCATGGAGTCTGAGAAATCTAACTCCCGGTTACACGCGGCGGTAGAAAGCCTCACACCCGTTCCCGCATGGTCGCGCGCGAGCGTTGACAGCTGCCGGCCACACCTCAAGACTCCACGCGCGTCCTTCGCGACCGGAGCATCCCAATGACAGATCCCGGTGCCCGTGCGCCGCTCCCGCTCGGTCCGATCACGCGGTTGCTCTCGGCGCTGTACGGCGCGCTCCTCGTCGTCTTCGGCTGCGTGGCCGGCTTCGCCCAGTTCTCGCTGGCCATGGGCGGGTGCATGACCTGCTGGCTGGCAATCGGCATCATGCTGGCAATGGCGGTGCTGGGACTCTTCTTCCTGCGGGCGGCGGCTCGCGGCTGAGTAGCGCCCCGTCGCCCTCGCGCTCGTCAGCTCGGCGGCCCGGCGCGCTGCTCTTTCCACTGTCCGAGCGCGACCTCCGTCTCGCCGACGCGCACGCGGCGGCCCGCGTCATCCTCGAGCAACGCCCAGTCGCGGACTCGCTCTTCGCCCGCCACGAGCACGGTGCGCGCCGGCTCACCGGCCGTTCCATAGACGAGCGCCGCAGCCGGGTCGAGGTCCGCCGCACGCGCCGCCTTACGCACGTCGAAGGCGGCCAGGTCGGCATCCTTCCCAACCTCGAGGGACCCGATTCGCTCGGCGAGTCCCAATGCGCGCGCGCCATCGATCGTGGCGAGTGCCAACGCTCGATGGGCGGAGAGCGCCTCGTGTGCTCCGCCGCGAGCCCTTTGCATCGTCGTCGCGGTCCGTGCCTCCTCCAGGAGATCCATGCGGTTGTTGCTCGCCATCGAGTCGGAGCCCAGGCCCACCGCGACGCCGCGCGACAGCAGATCGAGCACGGGGGCCACACCGTGGCCGAGCGTGACGTTCGAGATCGGACAATGGGCGACGGAGCACTCCGTGCGCACGATGCGATCGGCGTCGCCCTCCTCGAGCCGCACGGCGTGGATGAGCAGCGGGCGCCTGGCGAGTACGCCTACCCGCTCGAGCAGCGCGATCGGCGACGCCGCCCGCGGCACGACCGGGATATCGCGCTTCCGCAGCGCGGCGGCGAAGGGGCCCTCGGCGTCGCGGACCAGTCGCGTCTCCGCCTCGCTCTCCGCGATGTGAACGGCCATGGGCAGCTCGATCTCCGCCACCATCGAGTAGAGCTCGTCGGAGACGGTGTATGGCGCGTGCGGCGAGACACCGAGGCGTTGCCGTTCGGTGGTCTGGCCTTCGAGCGCGGCGAGCTTCGCTCGGAGGCCGGCGACCGCTTCGCGCGCCGGCGCGACCCCTGGATGCGGTCCAAAGACTTCCTGATACATGATGCCGCGCACGCCCATCGTCCGCATCGCCTCGAGCGCCACTCCCGAATCGCAGGTATCGGCGTAGGTGGTGATTCCCGCCCGGAGACCGGCGGCGATTCCCTCGCAGGCCGCATCGAGAAAGCGATCGCGGGTGAGGACCTCGGTCTTGGCCGCCTGGAGCGTGCGAATCCATTCGGGAAAGGGGAGCCCCTCCAGCAGTCCGCGGAAGGCGGTGAGCTCGAGGTGGGTGTGGGCGTTGACGAGGCCGGGGAGGAGCGCCGCGTCGCCGAGGTCCCGATCTTCGCCCTCAGGCGCGCGGTCACGCGGTCCGACGTAGGCGATGCGGCCGCCTGAGACGGCGACGATTCCGTCCCGAATGGGCGGGCTCGTCACGGGCACCACCCATCGGGCGTGGTACCGGATCACGTTCCGCCGGCGAGCCTCGGCACGCGGGATCCGTGCACCGCGGGGTCGTAGAGCTCCTCCGACGCGAGGCCGGCGGCGTGTGCCATCGCCAGCGGAAAGGTCAGGTCCCCGACGTGATCTGCGGAATGCCCGTCCGATCCGAGCGAGAGGCGAGCGCCGTGAGCGGCCGCGCGCCTGACGATTCGTTCGTGCGGCCGATAGCGTGCGGAGATCTCGAACGCAATGCCAGCCTCCGCGAGCGCCCGCACCGCGCGTTCCTCGCGCTCCTCCGTCCACAGCTCCTCGGCCCGCGATCGGAGCGGCAGGGGGAGGAGCGTCGGGTGCGCGAGAATATCGACCGGCATCGCCTGGGCGAGCCTCTCCAGTTGGGCCAGGTGATGCTCCATGTAGTCATCGGGTGTGAGGCCCGCGGGAATCGAGCGCGCGAACATGCTCAGGGGCTTGGGGCACCCCGGGAGGGGCACGGCGTGCAGGGAGCCGATGCGGTGCGTGAACCGGGCGGCGAGCTCGTCAGGCAGCTCGCGCCAGAGGGCGTCGTGCCAACAGAACTCGCCCCCGCGGAGCACGTCGTACTGCTCCAGCTCATCGAGGTAGGCGCGGATCGCATCGAGACTCTTGATCGCGTACTTCACATCGCGCGAAATGTGATCGGCGATCCCGGGCCTGACGCCACGCGCGCGCACCCGGGCCACCAGCTCGGCCGGAGTGAGCGCGCCGTCGGAGAAGGTCGTGTGGGCGTGACAGTCGAGCGGCTGCCACATCAGCGCGGCGGCTTGGACGGATTGGGGGGGCGAGCCGTGTCGCGGCGCGCCGGCGGTTGCGTCGCGGCGCCGGCTGGCGCCGGTTTCGGGGGAGGCGCGGCCGCCGGCGGCCGGCTCGCGTTTGCGCCGGCACCGACCGCACTTCCCCCGCCCATCGCCGAGGCGCCCGCCGCCGCCGCGGACGGCGCGGCGCGGCTCGTGTCCCCCGGCAGGCCGGAGACTCCGGTATTGAAGGGGGAGTGAACGCTGCACTCTTTCGTCGGCTCGGTGCCCGGGATGTAGTACTCGACGGCGACGACGTCGACAGGACAGAACGGGTTCCGCAGCTCGGCGGTGGTTTGGTCGATGGTCCGGATGAGTATCGATTCGGGGCGCGGCCAATCGGGAGGCTGCGGGCGGCGCTGATAGAGCTCCGACATGAAGGAGGTCCACGCCGGCGCGGCGAGGCGGCCCCCCTGCGCGTTCCCCATGATCTTTTGCGGCCGGTCGAAGCCCATCCAGACGCCCGCCACGAGGTCGGGGGTGTAGCCGATGAACCAGACGTCGGTGTAGTCGTTCGTCGTGCCGGTCTTGCCCCCCGCCGGCACGTGGAAGCCCGACGCGGCGACGCTCGCCGCGGTTCCGCGGCGCACGACGTCCTTCATCATGTCGACCATCAGCCACGCCTCCTCGTGCGACAGCACCTCATAGCGCTTGGGCGTGGCTTCCCAGAGCACATGTCCCTGCGTGTCCTCCACCCGCAGGATCGCCATCGGCACGGCCCGCGTGCCTAACGTGGCGAAGGCGCTATAGGCCGCCACCATCTCCAACGGGTAGACGTCGGCCGACCCGATGTGGATCGACGGATACGGCGGGATCGGCGTCGTCAGGCCGAGCTTGCGCGCCATGTCGATCACGCTCGCCTCGCCGAGCTCCATGCCCAGCCGGATGGTCGCGAGGTTGCGCGACTCGTAGAAGGCGCGGCGCAAGGGCATGATCCCCTCGAAGCGCAGGTCGTAGTTCTGCGGCGTCCATACTTCGCCGCCAGGCTGCGGCACCAGGAGCGGTGAATCATCGAGCAGATACGACGCCGGACGGCCGTTGTGGATCGCGTCGGCGTAGACGATCGGCTTGAAGGTGGACCCCGGTTGCCGGAGCGCCTGGGTGGCCCGGTTGAACTTGGAGTCGTCGAAGTCGCGGCCGCCGATGAGCGCCCGCACGGCTCCGTTGCGGGGATCCATGGCGATGAGCGCGCCCTGGAGATAGGGGGAGTTCTCGGCGTTGACGTCGGCGCTCCCCGACTTCGCCTCGTACTGCTCCAGCGTCGGGTGATCGAACTTGCCGTACTTCCCCGACTCGATCGCTCGGAGCTGCTTCTCGAGATTGCGCTCGGCCGCCTGCTGCATCTCGATGTCGAGCGTGGTGAAGATGCGGAGCCCGTCCGTGTAGATCTTGTCCCCGAACTGCTCCTCGAGCTGCTGGCGCACCCACTCGACGTAGTAGGGAGCGAGGTCGCCGGACTCCTCTCGCCGAGCGAGCTTGAGGGGGTACGCTTGTGCCAGGCGCGCGTCGGCGTCGTTCACCGCGTTTTCGCGGCGCATCAGCTCGATGATCGTGTTGCGCCGCTGGACGGCACGATCGGGATAGCGCCTCGGATTGTAGCGCTCCGGCGCCTTGGGCAGCGCGGCCAGCATCGCCGCCTCGGCCAGCCCGAGCTCCCGCACCGACTTGCCGAAGTAGCGCTGGCTCGCCGTCTCGACGCCGTAGGCCCCGTTCCCGAGATAGATCTGATTGAGGTAGAGCTCGAGGATCTTGTCCTTCGGGTAGAGCGCCTCGATCTCGCGCGCCACCTTCGCCTCTTTGATCTTCCGCGTGATCGTCTTCTCACGCGTGATCTTCTCCGGGAAGATGTTCCGCGCCAGCTGCATCGTGAGGGTCGAGAAGCCCTGGGCGTACCCGCGCGAGACGATGTTTCGGATCGCAGCGCCGACGACGCGCACGAAGTCGATTCCCGAGTGCTCGTAGAACCGCTTGTCCTCGGTGATGATGAAGGCGTTCTGGACGTTCTTCGGAATCTCGTCGAGCTTGACCAGCGTGCGGCGCTCGAGTCCGAGCTCGGAGATGAATCGCCCGTCGGCCGCGTACAGCTTCGAGGTCTGGCGTGGCTGAAAGGCGTCCAGCTGGTGCGGATCGGGGCAGGCGGTGCCGCGGCAGACGAGCGACCAGGCGGAGATGGCGAAGACGGCGCCGAACGAGATGGCGAACGTCGAGAGAAGCAGGAGGGCCCGCGTCAGGCGGCTTCGCGTTCGCCGGGGTTGTCGTCGGTTTCGGTGATCAGCCATGCACGACGGCGGAGGGTTCCCCTGGCCGCGATTCGGGTCCCCGGGGAGACGGGCGCGCACCTGCGGCGCGGTAGCGGGAAGCTAACGACCGAGGCCGGGAGCGGCAACGCGCGATGCTGACACAACTCCGCGTGCCGTCTATGTTTGAGCCATGACTCGCGCCAAGAATCCGCTCACCGAGTTGGCCTGGCGAGGCCTCGCGCATCAGCACACGGAGGGGCTGGAGCAGGGCTTCGTCAGCGGTCAGGTGACGGCGTACTGTGGCTTCGACCCCACCGCCCCGAGCCTGCACGTCGGAAATCTCGTCCCGGTGATGGGGCTCGTGCACCTCCAGCACGCGGGGCATCGGCCGATCGCCCTCGTGGGCGGCGGCACCGGGATGATCGGCGATCCGAGCGGGAAGAGCGGCGAGCGGCAGCTGGCGGCGGCGGAGACGGTCACCGCGAACGCGCGGGCGATCCGATCCCAGCTCGAGCGCTTCCTGGATTTCGATGAGCGTTCCGAGACGAGCGTGCGCGCTCACCCGACCTCCGGCGCCCTCATGCGCGACAACGCCGAGTGGCTCCTGCCGCTCAAGGCGGTGGACTTCATGCGCGATGTGGGGAAGCACTTCACGGTGAACTACATGATGCAGAAGGAGTCGGTGAAGGCCCGACTCGAGGCCGGTATTTCGTACACCGAATTCAGCTACATGCTCCTGCAGGCCTACGACTACCTGCAGCTGCACGAGCGGTACGGCACGACGCTCCAGATCGGCGGAAGCGATCAGTGGGGGAACATCACGGCGGGGATCGAGCTGATTCGACGCACGCACGGGCGGACCGCGCACGCGCTGACCCTTCCGCTCGTCACGACGGCGAGCGGAACGAAGTTCGGCAAGACGGAGGCGGGTGCGGTGTGGCTCGACCCCGCGCGCACGACGCCGTACCGCTTCTATCAGTTCTGGATCAACACCGACGACCGCGACGTCGTCGCACACCTCAAGTTCTTCACGTTCCTCGATCGCGCGGAGATCGACGCGGTGGAGTCGGAGCTCGCCGCGCATCCGGAGCGCCGGTCGGCGCAGCGTCGCTTGGCCGAGGATGTCACGGTGCGCGTGCACGGCGCGGAGATGGCCCGGCTCGCGCGGGGGGTGTCCGAGGTCCTGTTCGGCGCGCGGTCGGTGCGGGAGCTGAGTGAGCCGGAGGTCGATGCGCTCGTGGGCGAGCTGAGCACGGTCGACGAGGACGGTGACGGCGCGTCAGCCGCCGGCCAGCCGGCGTCAGGCGCCAGCCAGCCGGCATCGGCCGCAGGCATGCTCGCGGAGCGCGGCGTCACGGTGATCGATCTCCTCACCGAGCAGGGGATCGTCAAGTCTCGCGGCGAAGCGCGCCGCCTCATCCAGCAGGGAGGACTGTACCTGAATGGCGAGCGGTGCACGGAGGACCGCGCCATCGCCCAGGGCGATCTCGTGCTCGGCCGATACCTGTTCGTCAGGAAAGGCGCGCGCGAGCAGCGGGTGATCCGGTTCAAGGACGCCTGAGTCGACCGCCAGCCGGCCAGGCGCCTGCGGGCGCGGGGACCGGCGCTACCGGACCGGCATCTCCAGTGTGAGCGTCTCCTCGCCCTGGGGACCTTCGGTCAATCGCAGCGCCTGCCCTCGCACGGGAACCAGCTCGGCGTCGTAGGTCTCTCCGACCTGGATCATGAGCGCTGCCGCTCGAGAGCCGGTGAGCGCGGGCGGGAGCGTCGCGCCATCCTTGGCCAGGAGCCGCCACTGAGCGAGTGACGACCCGGCCGAGAGCCGCAGGGCGACGGAATCGTCCTCGAGGATGTTCACGAGTCGGAGCCGGTAGCGCTCGCCGGCGTGGAGCTCGAGCGGTGGCGGCGTCGAGCTCCCATTCAGCATCGGTGGCCACCTTGGATTCACGTCCCGGCCGGCAAACACCAGCGGGATGTCGTGCGACGGATCGAAGCGTGCGCCGGGGTCGAGGACGATGAGCGCGCCGTAGAGACCTCGGGTCACCTGCTCACCATCGCTCGTGTGCGCGTGATAGATGAATGTCCCCGACCGAGGGGGCGCGAAGTGGACGACGAAGGAGTCACCCGCCGCGATCTGCGGCGCGAGGTGCTGGCCGGACCCGCTCCAGAAGGGGACGCCATCGAAGTAGCTGCCGAGCTCGATACCGTGCCAGTGGATCGTAGTCGCGCTCGTGAGGTGGTTGACGACCGTGATCTCGACCGGCTCATTGCGCACCAGGACGAGAGGGGGCCCGGCGACGCCGGTGGTGCGCGGTGGGGGCGCGACTGCGCCGGAGATCCGGACGGCCACCCCCGGTGCGCCGCTGTGAGGCCGTCCGAGTCCCGGCTCGAGCACCAGCCGGATGTGTCGAGCGGCGACGAATGGCGTCTCGGGCGCGCCGGGCCGTGGGCGAACGGTCAAACCGAGAACCAGCCCCGCCATCTCGTGCACCGAGTGGCCAGGGAGGGCGTGCGTCACCGGCCCCACATCTCGGAGGAAGCCCGTCGCCGTCGGGAGCATGATGTCCGGCGAGATGTGGGCCTGGAGGTGGCAGTGGAAGAGCCACTGTCCGGGGCGCGTCGGCGACCACGCGAATTGGGCGGTGCCCATGATCGGCACCACCTGCGTCACGACCATCATCCGCGCGTCAGGCGCGATGGTCGAATCCACTCGATCGCTCCCGCGGTGATCGACGCGGAAGAAGAAGCCGTGCAGATGGAGTGGATGCGGCTCGGCGCTCGCGTTGACGATTCGCCAGCGCACCGAGTCCCCGACGGTGAAGGACAGGCGCTCGGTATGCGGCCATGAGCGGCCGTTCAAGACGAAGACGATCCGCTCCGGCGTGGCCTTCAGGTCGGAGGGGTCGGGGGGCTGATATCCCGCCGTGATGACGAAGACGCGATCCGGCGGTGACCCCGCGCTGTCGTCCACCACGAAGGCGCCGGAGAGCTGAGCGTCCGGCCCCGCTCGATCCTCGAGCGTCGGTGGTTTCGTCGTCGTCGCCCAGTACATGTAGGTGCCGGGCGCACCGGCGTCGAAGCTCACCGTGTCGGACGCGCCGGCCGGTACAGCGAGAGAATCGGGTCGCGGCTGCGGGCGTGACGCGAGGCCGTGGATGATGAGCGTCGCGGTGTCGAGAGCGTTCCGCACGATCACGCGGAGGTGCGTGCCGCCGCGGACGCGAATGAGCGGAGCCGGAATCGTCGGCAGCTTTCCCTCTTCGCCGAAGGCCTCGACCGCCATCGGCGGCGTCTGATCCTCCTCCGGACGCCAGAGCGCCGGCTGTGCGACCAGTCGAATCTCGACGGTGTCTCCGTGGCGTGCCCCGGCCGGGACCGTATTGTCGTTCGCCAGCGCGGTCGGCGGCGCCGGCGCGCGTTCCCGGGCGAGTACCTTGGCCACCGGCAGTGCCACCAGGAGCGCCGTCGCGCCCAGCCCGCGCTTCAGTGCCCCGCTCGTCATGACGCGCTGACTTTCCCCGGCTTCCCGCCTAACACCTCGAGGCCGAGGCGCATCTCATCCAACGTGTTGTAGCAGTGGGGTGACAGACGGATGGCCCCCTCCCGCAGCGAATGTGACACGTGCGCGCGCGTGAGTCGCGCCGACGCCGCCGCCGGGTCACGCGGCGCAATCGATACGATCCCCGCTCGCCGGTTGCGCGCCGCCGGCGTCACCAGCCGTACGTCTCCACGATCGAGCGCCCAGGCCACCGCCTCGTCGATGAGCGAGGCGATGTGCTCCTCGACCGCGGCCGGTCCGAGCTCGTGGAGCATCTCGAGGCTCGCATTGAACGCGGCGAAGTCCTGGAAGGGCACGGTGATCACCTCGAAACGACGAGCGTCGTCGAGATACTCGAACTCGTAGTCGACGAGCCGAGTGAAGTCCTCGGCCGCCTTCATCGCCATCCACCCCACGGCGTGCGGCTCGAGCTCGCGCACCAGCTCTTCGCGCACGTATACGAACCCGGTTCCCCAGGGTGACAGGAGCCACTTCTGACCGCCGCAGGCGAGAATGTCGATCTGACACTCCTTCACGTCGATGGTGGCGGCTCCCAATCCTTGCATGGCATCGACGACGAAGAAAATCCCGCGTGCGCGACAGGCCCGGCCGATGGCGGCGAGATCGGCGCGGAAGCCCGTGGCGAAGGAGACCCAGCCTGTCGTGAGCACGCGCACGCCCGGCCGGTCGAGCGCGGCGAGTAGGGCCTCTTCGTCGGGAAGGCCGTCGCGATAGGGGATGCGCACGTGATGCACTCCCTCGTGCTCGAGCGCCATCCACGGATAGACGTTCGCCGGGAATTCCCGGTCGTGCGAGAGCACGATGTCCCCGGGGTGCAGAGGGAGCGATCGCGCGGCCAGGTTGAGTCCGTAGGTCGTGTTCACCATGCACCCGATCTCGTGCGGGCTCGCCCCAATCAGGCGCGCAATCAGGCCGCGGCTCTTTCGCAGGACAGCGAACTGGATGTCGTCGGTGAGCTTCGAGGGCTCGTGGCGGAGCGCCGTGAACTCGGCCGCGGCTCTCACGGCACGCAGGGGGAGCGCGCCGGTCGAGGCGTTGTTGAGGTAGATCGTCTCGCCGCGCTCCGTCCACGGGTACTCGCGCGCCCGCAGCGCCTGGACATCGTAGCTCACTCGGCGGTCGCTCCCCGCCAGCGGACATCCATCGCGTCGCGCAGGGCATCGCCGAGGAGATTGAAACCGAGAACGGCGGCACCGATCGCCAGGCCGGGGAAGACCGACGTCCACGGCGCGGTGCGGAGCTGGGTGAGGTCTCGCCCGTCGGCGATCATCGATCCCCAGCTTGGCGCCGGCGGCTGCACGCCGAGACCGAGGAAGGAGAGCGCCGCCTCGGCCATGATCGCGGCCGCCACACCGAGCGTGGCGGCAATCACGACCGGCGCCACGACGTTCGGCATCACATGCCGGACGATGATCCGCCTGTCGAGTGCGCCGAGCGCGCGCGCCGCCTCCACGAACTCCAGACGGCGCACCACGAGCACCTGGGCCCGCACCAGCCGAGCCATCGCTGCCCATCCGACGACGCCGATGGTGAGCACCACCGTGCCGAGGGACGGACGAAGGGCGGCCGCCATCGCGATGAGGAGGAGAAGCGTGGGAAAGGCGAGTGTGATGTCGGCCAGCCGCATCACGATGTCGTCCACGCGCCGTCCGAAGTACCCGGCCACCAGGCCCAGCGTGACACCGGAGACGAGCGCGATCGACTGGCTCAGGATCCCGACGGCAAGGGAGATGCGAGCGCCGTAGACGAGCCGCGCCCAGACGTCGCGCCCCTGGACATCGGTCCCCATCCAGTGGGCGAATGACGGCGGCCGAAGCTGATCGCGCAGCGCGATCTGGGTGGGGTCGTGCCCGGCGATGATGGGGGCGGCGACGGCGCCGATGACCAGGATGAGGATGATCGCGAGGCCGATGCGAGCTCGCGACTCGGTGACCAGCCGGGACCAGACGCCTCGAGGCACGTAGCTGAAGCTATTCCGCGCCGCGAGCCGCGGGAGTGGCGAAGCCCGCAAGAGTACCGATGCATCGCGCCGGGGCGGGCGAGGAGAAAGTCACTCTTCGACGGGATCGCGCAGGTGCGCCGGCGTGTCGGCGGGCTGACGCTTCCATCGCTTGTGCTGCCAGAA
Source organism: Gemmatimonadaceae bacterium (assembly GCA_035623475.1). Lineage (GTDB taxonomy): Bacteria > Gemmatimonadota > Gemmatimonadetes > Gemmatimonadales > Gemmatimonadaceae > DASPTK01. The sequence continues at coordinate 39,265 of DASPTK010000148.1, forward strand.
GTACTGCTCCGGTGCGAGCCGAATGTAGCGCTCGAGGGCATGGGAATAGCGCTCGAGGAGAGCCGCGACGTCCTCGTCGGTGCTGCCGGTACGGACCACCGGGAGCTCCTCTGCCTCGATGCGGAAGCGGCCGTCGCTTTGGCGGATGGCCGCGCCGATGAACACGGGCGCGCCGGTCCGGAGCGCGAAAACCGCCGGGCCGCGCGGCGTCCACGCCGGACGGCCGAAGAAGGGGACGAGCGCCGAGGCGAGTCCGATTCCCGATTGGTCGGCAAGGAACCCCACGACCTCGTTCGCCGCGAGGGTCTTGGGCGTACGGCGAACCGCCTCGCGATCGCGTACGACACGGAGCCCGAGGCGCGAGCGGGTGCGTGTGATGTAGGCATCGAAGAGCGGATTCCCCATGCTGCGCACCACCGCATCCACGGGTACGCCGCGCGCCGCGATGTAGCCGCCGCTCAGCTCCCAATTGCCGAGATGCCCGGTGAGCACGATCGCTCCCTTCCCCCGATCGAGCACGGAGCGCCAGCGCTCCCAGTCCAGCGGCTCGAAGCGCGCCAGAAGGTCGTCCGGCGTTAGGCGGGAGAGGAGCGCTGTCTCGACCGCCAGCCGTCCGAGATGCATGTACGAGCCCAGCGCGATCTGTCGAACCTGTCGCGGCGTCAGTTCCGGGAAGGCGGCGGCGATCTGTTTCATCGCCACGCGCCGCCGTATCCCGAGCCAGTATCCGAGGCTGCCGATGATCCCTCCCGCCGCGCTCGCCCGATCCCAGCCGAGGAGACCGAAGAACCCGATCGCGACGCGGAGTGCGCCGTACTCCAGCCGGTGGGAGAGCCGCGGTTTCCTCTTGGAGGGAGTCGGAGGCGCTTGAGGCGCTTCGGGCGCCGGAGACGCGGCGGTCACCGCGGCCACCGGTGGGACCGGTTGAGCGTCCGGAGCTACCACGCCGAGCGCTCGCTGGCCGCGGTCGCCGCGGCCTCGAACCCATCGACCATCGCCTCCTCGGGGTGGGCGCGAGCGACGCGCGACCGACCGGCGGCGCCCATCATCGCCCGCTGCTCATCATGGGCGAGCAGGCGTGTGACCGCGGCCGCCGTCCCGGGGGGATCACCGGGAGGGAGCACGAGACCGACGATCCCATCGGCCACGTAATGCTGCGCCGTCGTGCCGCGCTCGGCGAGCACCGGAACGCGCGAGGCGAGGAGATCGAGGACTCCGTACACGCCGTTGTCCCCCTCGGCCACCACCCAGCCGAGGTCGGCCACGGAGAGAACGGAGAGATAGTCGTCGCGCTCCCCCAAGAAGCTCACCTGACTGGTGACGCGGAGGGCCGCGGCGTGCATGCGGAGCTCGTGATCATCGGATCCCGGTCCGATGAAGACGAGCCGGAGCTCGGGGTGCCGCGGCGCGAGCAGCGCCACGACCCGGAGGACGTTGGCGGCTCGCGCTCGGTGGGCTCGGTCGAAGACGCAGACGAGCAGCCGTGTACCGCCGGCGGCACCGATGGCAGCGCGCGACGCCGGCCGCACGGCGTCGTACGCGTGCGCGTCGACGCCGAGTGGAGCGACGCTCGGGGAGATGCGGGCGCGAGAAATCCCCGGCGCGCGCGCCAGATCGTCCTTCGAGGCGAAGACGAAGCCGGTCGCGCAGAGCCGAAGCGCGAGGCGAGCGCGCACGCCGAGCGAGAGGGTAGCGCCTGTCGGAACGCGGCGAAGCACCGCCGCACGCTCGGCGAGCCGTGCGGCCATCGCCGCCGTCAGCTGCTCGCGCTCGGTGGTGACATACATCGCTTGGATGAAGCGCTCCTGCACCGCGCCGCGCAGCACGCGCGATCCGCCGGGGCCGGACGGGATCGAGAGCACTTCGTAGGCGCCGAACTCCAGCCGCCGCTCGAGCGCGCTCTCCGGACGACAGGCGACGGTCACGCCATGGCCACGCTCCGCCAGGCCTCGCGCCGCGGCGACGAAGGCGCGGGCACTCCCCGTCCACTCCGGAGCCTCGATGTAGAACAACAGCCGCACGCTAGACGGGCACTGTCGTCGCCGGCTCGCCGAACTGAAGGGTGTGCAGGCGATGGTAGGCGCCGCGCAGCGCCAAGAGTTCGGCGTGCCGGCCCCGCTCGACGATCTGCCCTCGGTCGAGCACCAGGATCTCGGTCGCGTGCTGGATAGTCGAGAGGCGGTGCGCGATCACGAACACCGTTCGCCCCTCGAGAAGACGGTCGATGGCTTCCTGCACCAGACGCTCCGACTCGGTGTCGAGTGCGGAGGTCGCCTCGTCGAGAATGAGGATCGGCGGGTCGACGAGGAGGGCGCGGGCGATGGCGATCCGTTGCCGCTGCCCCCCCGACAGCCGGGTGCCACGCTCTCCGAGCACCGTATCGTACCCCTGGGGGAGCTCGCTGATGAACCCGTGGGCGTTGGCGGCACGCGCCGCCTCCTCCACCTGCGTGTCGGAATAGAGGTCGCCCCTCCCGTAGCCGATGTTGCTCCTCACCGTGTCGTTGAAGATCACGGTCTCCTGGCTCACGATCCCGGTGAGAGAGCGGAGCGATGGCAGGGTGATGTCGCGCGTGTCGATGCCGTCGAGGAGGATGCGGCCGGAGGTAGGCTGATAGAAGCGCGGGATGAGGTCCACGAGTGTGCTCTTCCCCGCCCCGCTCGGACCAACCAAAGCGATGACGTCTCCCTTCAGCGCCGTGAAGTCGATGTGCTGCAACACCGGCTCCCGCTCGTAGCGGAAGGAGACGTCATCGAAGATGATGCGGTCGCGGAATTCATCGATGACCCGCTTTCCGGTGTCCACGGATCGCTCGGTCGGGAGATCGAGGACCTCGAAGAGGCGATCGGCGCTGGCGAAGGATGTCTGCGCCACCGCGGGGATCTGCGAGAGCTGCTTCATCGGCTGCAAGAGACGCATCACGAACGCGAGGAAGACGAGGAACTGCGACGCCTGGAGGGTGTGGGTCTCGAGCACCGCCTTCGAGCCGAACCAGAGGATGATCACGACCACCACTGCCCCGAGGGTCTCGGTGATCGGCTGGCCGATGCTGGCAACGCGGGCCATGCGCACCAATCCACGGGAGTAGACGTGACTCGCGCCGATGAAGCGCGACTGCTCGTACTGCTCGGCGCCGAAAGACTTCACGAGGCGGATGCCACTCACCGTTTCCTGCACCACGCTCATCATCTCGCCATGGTCGTTGCGGAGTCGACGGTGGCCCCGGCGCAGCCGTCGGAGCAGCGGCTGGAGCGACAGCGTGAGCATCGGTGCCGCCACAAGCGCGATGAGAGTCAATCTCCAGGAGATGCCGAACAAGTAAGCGACGTAGATGATCACCAGCGCACCGGAGGAGATCGTCTGCGTCACCAGCTGGGTAATGACCGCCTTCGTCTGCTCGCTGTCGGAGAGGACGCGCGAGAGCACCTGGCCCGTCTTCGTGCGCGTGAACCATCCGATCGGCAGCTCGATCACGTGGCGGTAAACGGCATCGCGCAGGTCGCGCGTCACGTACTCCTGCAGCTGCGCACCGAGGGTCGCCGCCATCCAGCCGAAGAAGTTCTTGAGGGCGACGGTCCCGAGAATGATCACGATGACGTTGCGCAACGACCCCATCGGGTTCGCCGGATCGAGCAGCCTACCGATCGTGGCGCGAAGAAAGTCGCCCACCCAGCCGCGATTGATGGGAAGCGGCGGTTGCTGGAAGAGGGCGTTCAGGAAGGGGATGAGGAGCGCGAACGAATACCCGTCGAGTGCCGCGGCCACCAGGTTGAAGAAGATGTTCCCCGCCATCCGCCAGGCGTGCGGGCGGAGGAACTTGAGCAGCCGCGGGAGGAGCTTGAGTGTCACTAGCGACGCGGCGACAGAAGCGCCACCGGAAGGATGCACTCCTCCGGCGTCACGCCCCCGTGCAGGAAGGAGCCGCGATAGCGCGTCTGATACTCGCGCAGTTTGGTCGGGTAGACGAAGAAGGTGTCGCCCACGGCGAGCAACGTATTGCCGCCGAGGCCCCGCCGAGGAAGCCGCAGATCATCGGAGTTCGAGAAGAGGAGCGCATGCTCCGGCCGCTCCGCCCGAAGATCCTCCCCGAACTTGTAGCGCAGGTTGGCAGTCGCGTCGCGCTTGGCAAACACAGTGGCGGGCGTCTGGCAGTGGATGGAGCCGTGGTCGCTGGTGACGAGCGCCGGGATGCCGCGGCGTGAGGCCTCGCGGAGCAGCGTAAAGAGAACCGAACGCTCGAACCACTGTTTCGTTATCTGTCGCAAGGCCATCTCGTCGCGCGCCACCTCATACAGAATCGCCGACTCGCTTCGGCCGTGCGTCAGGAGGTCGACGAAGTTGAAGACGAGCGCGCAAACTCCGTCGGGCGAAATGACGCTGGCGACGCGTCGCTCGAGATCCGCCGAGTCGGCGGCGGTGGAGATCTTTTCGTAGCGCACCGAAATCGGTGCGCGAAGCTCCGCGAGGTGCGCCGACAGCAGGTCCCGCTCGTGGGCGTTCAGCGACTCATCCTCACGCTCCCCCCACCAGTCCGGGAAGCGCGCCGCGATCTCTCCCGGAAAGAGCCCGCTGAAGAGCGCGTTGCGCGAAAAGGGCGTGGCCGTCGGCAGCACCGAGAAGTGGTGCGTGACCTCGACATCGAAGTAGGGGGCGAGGAGCGGCTTGAGCACCAGCCACTGGTCGAGCCGCAGGCAGTCGATGACGACGAAGAGCACGCGAGGGGACCGCTCCAGCACCGGAAGGAGAAACTCCGCCACCACGTCGATCGACAGCGGAGGCCGGTCTCCGTCGAGATTGGCGAGCCACGACGGATAGGCGGTTCGCATGAATGTCGCGAACTCCCGTCGCATGTCGGGATAGAGCGCCTGCAGCGATTCGTAGAGGCTATGCTCGTGGGCTTCGGCCAGCTCGACGTCCCACTCCATGAGCTCCGAGTAGCGCGCGATCCACTCGCGCCACTCCATCGTGCGGCCGCGCTCCAGCTCGATGGCGCGGAAGCGCTCGACGAAGGAACGCGCGATCGCCTGTTGCCGGATGCGCGGCCCCTCGAGGACGCGGGTGATGACGCTGAGCACCTGGCGCGGGTTGATCGGCTTGACCAGGTAGTCACGCACATCGACACCGATCGCCTCGCGAAGCGTCGCGTCCTCCTCGCTCTTCGTCACCATGATGATGGGGAGCAGGGGATCGAGCTCCCGAATCTCACGGTAGGCTTCGAGCCCGCGCTTGCCGGGCATCTGCTCGTCGAGGAGCACTACGCCGTACGCTCGGCGGCGCAACATCTCGACGGCATCGTCCGCGTTGCTCGCGGAGTCGACGTCGAACCCCTTCTCGCGCAGGAAGATGCGATGCGACTCGAGGAGGTCCACCTCGTCATCGACCCAGAGTACTGCTTTCGGGGGACCTGCCATGGTTTGCGGAATGTATCGGGCCGAAAAAAGGCGGGCAACGGCGGAAGTGCGTGCGCGCGCCCTCAAAACGCCATTGCGTAACGCGATACGCCCCGACGCCTCGGCCGCCGCGGTACTCGGACGGCGACGGAAACACGTATGCGTTCGACGGCGTTGCCGACTGCTTCGGTGTCTCTAGATTGCGGCACGTGCCGCCCATTCCTCTCCCGCCCTACGCGACGGCGCCCGTTCAGTTCCCCTTTCGCGCACTCGCCGCGCAGGCCGGCCGCGCCCCGATCGGCGGCGCGCGCGAAGTGGCGCTCGCCTGTCTGATGGCGGCGCGCCTATCGAGCGGCGTTCTCCCTCCGGTGCCGCTGCCACTTCCCGCACGCGCGGCACGGCGGCAATCGGCGCGTACCTGGTTTGCGACGCTCGCCGTCCCTGCGGCGCTCCGCGCGCCGTTGGCACGCCTCGCCGATGCCGCCGCGCGTGAGGGGCCGCGGGGCGTGGCCGCGGCTCTCGGCTCCGTGCTGGGAGCGGCGCGGCGTCAGCTGGATCCGGCCAGCGCCGGAGAGCTCGAGGAGCTGATCACTCGCTTGAGCGCCCAGGAGGTGTCGTGAGCCCCGACACCCCCGCGCGCACCGATCCGGCCAAGCTCCTTGCGCTCCTCGAGCGAGTCGACGCGGCGGCGGACGGCACCGTCGAGCGTGTCGGAGTCCCCACCGGCTTTCCGAGCCTCGATTCGATGCTCGGCGGAGGGGTCCGCGGCGGAGACCTCATCGCGCTCGGCGGAGACGTCGGCGTGGGGAAGTCGGCGCTCGCCCTCGCGATCGCGCTCCGCACCGCTGCCCGCGGACTCGGCGTTCGCTTCTTGAGCGGCGAGATGACCACGGAGCGGTTACTCGAGCGGGCGCTGGCGATCGAGGGGCGTGTGAGCATCGACGCCCTGCGCCAAGGGACGGTCGACGAGACGGCGCGGGCGGCGCTGGGAGCGGCGACGCTCCGGCTCCGTGAGATGCTCCCGTATTTCGGTCCGTTGGCGCCTACGGCCAAGGAGGTGGCGGCGGAGATTCGGCAGACGCGCAATGGCGGCCGAACGGCGATGGTGGTCGTGGACTCGCTGGAGGCCCTGGCTACCGGCGCGTCGCAGAAGGACGAGGAGCTGGCCGCCGCCGTCGCCACTCTCAAGGGAGCGGCGATCGAGGGGGATGTGCCGGTGATCCTCACGACACAGCTCCCCGGCGTCGTCCGCGATCGGCCCGATCCGCGCCCGACACTCGATGATTTTGGCGCTCTCGGGAGCGTGAAGCAGCTCGCCGACGTCGTGCTCGGTCTCTACCGGGAGGAGCTCTATCAAGCGGCGCCCGGCCACGAGGGCGCGACGCAGCTGGCGGTGCTCAAGAACCGGAACGGACCGCTGCGCCTCGGCGATCTGTACTTCTTCCACCAGTGGCTGCGATTCGAGGACATCGCCGAGTGAGAGGAGCCCGCAAAGGGTAATCGCGGGCTCCTCGTAAGAGCCTCAGAAGCGAACGTAGACGGGCTTGCCCGAGGCACCACTCAGGCGTGCCGCCGAGTCGAGCGCCGCTATCGTGGCGCTCGGGGACGCTCGCCCAGCTTCTCCGACGTCGATCATCTGTCCCGGCAGGGCGCTGATGCTCTTGGCGCAGGTTACCGTCACGTGCCATGGCGTGTAGATGCCGAAGGTGAGCACAATGACGGCGCCGTTGAGGAAGCTGAGTTGCGTCTCGACCTTCGCCACACCCTCCGGACAGTCGGATGCGGTGTTGATCGTCTCCGGCGGCACTAGTCCGTAGATCCAGCCGCTGGCCCACCTCGTCTCCAGGATACGGCCGGGCGTGCGCCCCGTCTCGACGGTCACGTGGTAGCAGCCCGCACTCGCCAAGGCAGCGCAGGCGACGATTCCGAGCTTGGTGCTGCGTCTCATTGTGGTCTCCCGGGACAAAAGAGGAGGTGCATGCGGCGTGATCCCGATCGGAACCCTACGGATCGGCTCTCCCCGGATCCACGCGTCGCGCCCACCGTCGGCTCGCGCCGACGGCGGGCTGGAGTCTTATATTTATCTCCCCCTTCGCCCTCAGCCGAATCGGACGATGGCCGGTCATAGCAAGTGGAAGCAGATCAAGCACTACAAGGCGGCCGCCGATGCGAAGCGCGGCGCCATGTTCACTAAGCTCATCCGTGAAATCACCGTGGCGGCACGGGCTGGCGGCGGCGATCCGGATGGCAATCCACGGCTCCGTACCGCGATAGACGCTGCGCGCGCCAGCTCGATGCCGAAGGAGAACATCGAGCGGGCGATCAAGAAGGGGACGGGCGAGCTCGAGGGCGTGGAGTACCAGGAAGTGATGTACGAGGGGTACGGGCCGGGCGGCGTAGCGCTGCTCATCCACGCGCTCACCGACAACCCGACTCGCACCGTGGCGGAGATCCGGCACAAGCTGTCCCGCGGCGGAGGAAACCTCGGCGCAACGAACTCGGTGGCCTGGATGTTCGAGCGGAAGGGCCAACTGTACGTCGACTCTACGCGGCACGCCGAGGATGCGACGCTCGAGGCGGCACTCGAAGGGGGCGCGGAGGACGTGGTGCGGGAGGGGGACCAGTACCTGATCACCAGCGATCCCACCGCGCTTCACGCCGTCAAGAGCGCGCTCGAATCGAAGGGGATCGCGGTCCAGGAGGCGGAGATAGCAATGATCCCCAAGACGACCGTTCACGTCGAGGGAAAGGCCGCCGAGTCGCTGCTCAAGCTGATGGAGGAGCTCGACGACCTGGATGACGTGCAGAAGGTGGATGCCAACTTCGACATCGATCTGGCCGTGATGGCCAGGGCATGAGCCGCTGCGCGTGATCGTGCTCGGGATCGACCCCGGCACAGCGACCACGGGCTATGGCGTGGTACGCCGCGACGAGCGCGGCCCCACGCTTCTCGAGTGCGGCGTGATCCGCACGACATCATCCCAGGCGCACTCCGTGCGGCTGCGCGAGATTTACGACGGCGTGACGGAGGTGATCCGCCGGTTCGCTCCGACGGCAGTGGTGGTGGAGGACGTCTTCTTCGCCAAGAACGTCCGCACCACCGTGGTCCTCGGACAGGCGCGCGGCGTCATTCTGCTCGCCGCCGAGCAGGCGGGCATCGCGGTCCACGAATATCAGCCGACGGAGATCAAGAAGGCGGTTGTCGGGCGCGGGGCCGCGTCGAAGGAGCAGGTGCAGTTCATGGTGACGCGTCTCCTTCGCCTCGCCCGGGCGCCTGAGCCCGCCGACGCAGCCGATGGTGTCGCGGCGGCACTGGCGCACGTCATGGGCGGACGCCTCGAGAGCCTTCCCGCCTTCCGGTGATCTCTCAACTCCGCGGCAAGCTGGTGGTGAAGGCACTCGATCGCGTGGAGATCCTCACCGGCGATGGCGTCGGCTACGAGGTGATCATCCCCCTCGGCGTGTACGAGGGCCTCCCCCGCGTCGGAGAGGAGATGGCGTTGCACACCGAGCTCGTCGTGCGCGAGGATAGTTGGACGCTCTTCGGGTTTTCCACTCCATTCGAGCGGCGGGTCTTCCAGCGACTGCTCACCGCCAACGGTGTGGGGCCGGCGCTGGCGCTCGGAATGATGTCCGCGCTCTCTGCCGAGCGCCTCGTACGGGCGATCCGGGAGCGCGATCTCGTCACCCTTCAGGGAGTCCCCCGCGTTGGCCGGAAGAAGGCGGAGCGTCTCATCCTCGATCTCGCCGACAAGCTGGACGAAGAGGCCGCGGATGCGCAGAGCGATGCACGCGGCGGCCGGGGCCTCCCCGAGGACGCCGTGCGGGCGCTCGTCGCGTTAGGCTACAACACGTCCGACGCGGAGCGAGCGGTCAGGATGGCGCTCGATGAGCGGGTCGGTGAACGAACGGCGCCCGAGCTGATTCGTGCGGCGCTCGGCAAGGTGGCGCGCCGCGCATGAGCACCGCCCGCCGGACCTCGACCTTCACCGAGTCGGTCATCCGCGAGATGACGAGGATCGCCGCGGAGTTCGGCGCGATCAACCTCGCCCAGGGCTTCCCCGACTTTCCGATGCCGGCGCCGATGAAGGATGCGGCCTGCGCCGCCATCCACGGAGACATCAATCAGTACGCGATCACCTGGGGCGCTCCGCCGCTACGCTTGGCGATCGCCGAGAAGTACCGGCGTCTCTACGGAATGGAGGTGGACCCGGAGCGACACGTCACCGTGACGTGCGGGGCGACGGAGGCGATGGCCGCGACGTTCCTCGCCCTCATCGACCCCGGCGACGAGGTCATCGTGCTCGAGCCCTTCTACGAGAACTACGGGCCCGATGCCATCCTCGCCGACGCGTCACCGGTGTTCGTCCCGCTCGAGCCCCCCGACTGGACGCTCGACCCGGAGCGCCTGCGCCGCGCGATTACGCCGCGGACGAAGGCGATGATCGTGAATACACCGCACAACCCGACGGGGCGGGTTCTCTCCCGCTCCGAGCTCACGCTGATCGCCGAGCTGTGCGTGAAGCACGACCTGTGGGCGTTCACGGACGAGATCTACGAACACATCCGCTACGCCGGGGAGCACCACGCGCTGGCGACCTGGCCCGGAATGGGCGAGCGAACGGTGACGATTTCCGGGCTCTCGAAGACCTTCTCGTGCACAGGCTGGCGCCTCGGCTATACCATCGCCCCCGAGCGCGAGTCGGTGGCGATCCGAAAGGTGCATGATTTCCTCACCGTCGGCGCTCCGGCCCCGCTCCAGGCCGCGGCCGCCGTCGGAATGGCCTTCGACGCGGACTACTACAACCATCTCGCGCTCGACTATCGCGCCCGCCGTGACGTGATGTGCGCCGCGCTCAAGGACGGTGGCTTCGCCTTTTCGGTGCCCGAAGGGGCGTACTATGTGCTCGCCGACTACTCGGCGTTGAGCGATCTCGCCGATCCCGAATTCGCCCGGTGGATGACCCGCGAGATCGGCGTCGCCACGGTTCCCGGATCCAGCTTCTACCACGATGGGGCACGACGCCCGATGGTGCGCTTCGCTTTCTGCAAGAAGTTGGAGACGCTCGAGCGGGCTGCCGATCGCCTCGTGAAGGCGAAGTCCAGGGTCTGACGGAGCCTCCTCGTCGAGCGCCTTCGCCCCTCCATTAAGTTCCATCGAGGATCCTCCCCACCTCTTCCTGCGCCCTGCCCCCATGTCTCGCGCCGAGATCACCACGCCGGAACCGATCGCGGAAGAATCGGTCGTCGAGCTCTCGCTTCGGCCGCAGAGGCTGTCGGAGTTCATCGGCCAGCAGAAGGCGAAAGAGAGCCTGCGGCTGTACATCGACGCGGCGATGGCGCGAAAGGAGCCGCTCGATCACACCCTCTTCTACGGCCCTCCGGGCCTCGGCAAGACGACCCTCGCCGAGCTGATCGCGCGGGAGATGGGAGTGAACATCCACGCCACATCGGGACCGGCGCTCGAGAAATCGGGCGACCTGGTTGGACCCCTCACGAACCTCCGCGAAGGGGACATCCTCTTCATCGACGAGATCCACCGCCTTCGCCCGATCATCGAGGAGTTCCTCTATCCGGCGATGGAGGACTTCAAGATCGACATCCGTCTGAGCGATGGGCCCAAGGCACAGACTATCACGATGCCGGTCGAGCGGTTCACGCTGGTTGGCGCCACCACGCGCTACGGGATGCTCACCCCGCCGATGCGGGCCCGCTTCGGGATCATCGAGCGGCTCAACTTCTATCCGGTCGAGGACCTCGAGCAGATCGTCAACCGGTCTGCGGATCTGCTGAAGGTGGAGATCGATGAGGGGGGTGCGATCGAGCTGGCGCGCCGGTCGCGTGGCACGCCGCGGGTCGCCAATCGCCTCCTGCGCCGCATCCGCGATTACGCGCAGGTGAAGGCGCAGGGACGGATCAGCAAGCAAGTGGCCGACGCGGCGCTGGCGATGCTCGACGTGGATGAGTTCGGTCTCGACGACATGGATGCGCGGGTCCTGCGGACGATCATCGAGAAGTTCGACGGAGGCCCGGTCGGCATCTCCACGATCGCCGCCGCCGTGGGAGAGGATGCGAGCACGATTGAGGAGGTCTACGAGCCCTTCCTGGTCCAGAACGGCTTCCTTCACCGCACGCCTCGCGGCCGCGTGGCAACCCCTGAAGCGTACCGACACTTCGGTTACGTCCCCCCACACACTCCGCAACCCAGCCTCTTCACTTAGGGGCCTCGCCCAGGGCGCTCGCGATCTCTTCCGGGGCGCGCGCGCCCCCGCTGTGCTGTCGGGGTGGCCAAAACGTCAATCCGGCGCAAGAAATCTTGAATTCTCTTGCGCCGCATCACATCGATAGGGCATGCGTCGGCCGGGCGTGGTAGTCGCGCTCTTGGCGGCATGCGCGAGCGCCCCGGGGGTAGTGCGTGCCCAAGACGGCCACGTGGCCCTCGCCGATTCGCTCGTCGGTCGCGGCGACTCGGTGGGTGCGCTTCGGGCCCTCGATGCGGCCCTCAAGGAAAACGGCAAGAACGCCGAGTTGTGGCATACCCGCGGCGTCATCGCCTGGAAGATGTCGGGGGCCGAGAAGCGCACGGGCTTCATGAAGCGTCAGGCGAACGATTCACTCCTCCAGCTCGCCGACTCGTCCCTCCGTCTCGCCACTCACTTCGACGCCACACGGCCCGGATACATGATCGATCTGGGTCGTTTCTATCTCACCTCCAACTCCGCGCTGACCCGCGGTCACGCCACAGGGCTGTTCGAGAAAGCGCTCAAGCTCGCGCGGAAGAGCGGAGACAGCCTCAACATCTCGCGGGCAGCGGACGAGGTGGGGATGACCTGGTGGCGCAGATATGAGGATCGCGCCGACCGGACCATCTACAGCGTGATCATCCAGAACGTCAAAGACCGCACCTTCACCCACGATCCGCGTTCGATCGCGTACTTCGTCGACAACCAAACGATCCGCGCCGCGGACCAGGAGTGGTCGGGACAGTACGAGTACATCAACGCCTGGGAGTATTTCTCGGAAGCGCACACCGCCGATCCCTCGAACACCCGGGCGCTCAAGCACGCCTCCATGGCGTTGGTCGACAGGCAGCGGTGGGCGGAGCTGCAACATGTGGCGCGTGTTCGACTCACCGAGAACACGCACGATGCGTGGGCGTGGGGGGCGTACGGACTGGCGGCGCACCGTCTCGAGGACGAGCACGAGGCCACGATGGCGTTCGACAGCGCCCTCAAGTACCTCCCCGCGGTCGACCGCCAGCGCTACGACCGCCTGACGAGAATCGTGACACCCAAGGACTCCGCCCTGCACGGCCGGCTCCCCGAGGCGGAGCAGGGGATGAACGAGAAGATGTACTGGCTGATGGCGGACCCCCTCTGGGCGACGCCCGACAACGAGCATCGGAACGAGTTCCTGGCGCGCGTCATGTACGCCGAGCTGCGATTCAGCGTCGAGGAGTTCGATATCCACGGCGTCGACACGGAGCGCGGCGAAGTCTATGTGCGCTACGGGCCGCCGCCGGCCATCATCTCCTTTCCGCCGGATCCCGAGCGGCACGGCGAGCATCGCATACAGGTGCTCTGGTGGTACTCGGTGGACGAGGCGTTCCTCTTCCGCCAGCTCCCCACGTACGGCGTCGCCACCCTCGATCCGGATGACGCGCGCGAGCTGCGGCACCTGCGCGACACCGTCCCCGTGGTGTGGGGGCTGGCCGGCCACCCCGAGGGGACCGACTCGATCGCGGTGCAGCTCGTTCACTTTCGCGCGACTCACGATTCGTCCGATGTCTTCGTGGCGGCCGAGCTGCCGATTGAGGACCTGATCCGGGGCGTCGACCTCGCGCGTGGATCGATCGATATCGAGTTCGAGACGTATTCGTGGCGCGCGCAGCCTCTCTTCCACTCGCAGCAGACGGAGATCATCGACTTCCAGCATCACGAGCCGCGCGAGATTCGCGCGTGGCGAACGCGAATGCGACCGGGTGCCTTCCTCTATCGCGTAGAGGCGCTGCAGCCGGATGCCGGGCGCGGCGCGCGCGCGGCCAGCCGCATCGAGCTGAAGGAGGAGCGCGGCTTCGGTCTGAGCGACCTGCTCGTCGCCGAAGCGGTGGCGCCGAAGCCGAACACCGGAGGGGAGCGCTGGTCGGACTTCCTGATCACGCCCAACCTGAGCGTGGTCAAGCGCGGCCAGCCATTCGCCCTACTCTGGGAGACGTACGCCCTCACGCCCGAGGGCGGGAACGACAGGTACCGCGTGGACGTCACGGTCCGACGGCTCAAGGGAAGCGGGGCGGGGACCATCGCGGCCAAGATCATCGGCGGCGTTCGTCCCGCCGTCGGCCTCTCCAAGACCGGCGATGAGGGGGTGACCCTCTCCTTCCCGCGTGAGGTTCCACAGCGGGATGCCGTGCTCGACTACATCTCGGTCGACGTGGGGCCTGCCCCCGTCGGCTACTACACGGTCGTGGTCGCGGTCACCGACCTCATCACCAACCAGAGCGTGTCGCAGGAGAGCGTCATCAAGATCGTCGAGTGAGTGCGGCCGGAACGCGCACCGCCGACTACGATTTCCCGCTCCCTGCCGACCGGATCGCCCAGCACCCCCTCGAGCGTCGCGACGAGAGCCGCCTCATGCTCATCGAGCGTGCGACCGGCTCGATCACCCACTCGACGTTTGGCGCACTGCCGGATCTCATTCCGCCGGCCGACACCATCGTGCTCAACACCACGCGCGTCTTTCGCGCTCGACTTCTTGGCACGCGCGACTCGGGTGCGCCGGGCGAGGTCCTGCTGCTTCATCCCCTGGGCGGCGACCGGTGGGAGGCGATGGTAAGCCCCGGCGGAAAGCTCCGGCCCGGTCGCCGGCTGCACATCGCGCCGGGCTTCGACATCGACATCATGGAGGTCACCGAACGCCGCACGCGCATCGTGGCGCTGCGGGTGGAGGGAGATCATGCCGCGGCGATCGAGGCGCACGGGCACGTCCCCCTACCGCCGTATATCGCGCGCGCCGACGAGAAGGCCGACGCTGAGCGCTATCAAACGGTATATGCGCGCGAGACCGGATCAGTGGCCGCTCCGACGGCCGGCCTGCACTTCACCGCCGATCTCTTGCGACGTCTCCACGAGAAGGGGGTGCGAAGGGTCGACGTCCTTCTGCACGTCGGTGCGGGCACCTTCAAACCGGTCGAGGTCGAGGACCCCGCCCGACACGTGATGCACGAGGAGTGGTACGAGCTGAGCGCATCGGCGGCGTCAGCGCTCAACGACACTCGCAGTGAGGGCGGGCGCATCTGGGCGGTGGGGACGACCAGCGCGCGCACACTCGAAAGTGCGGTCACCCCGGCCGCCCACTTCGCCGCCGCCAGCGGGGAGACCCGCCTCTTCATCCGTCCGCCGTATTCCTTCCATGGCGTGGACAGGCTGATCACGAACTTCCATCTTCCCCGCTCCACCTTGCTGATGCTGGTCGCCGCCTTCACCGGTTACGACCTCACCATGCGTGCCTATCGAGTGGCCGTGGAGGCCGGGTACCGATTCTACTCTTACGGCGACGCCATGGTGATCGTCTAGCGTCCCCCGACGGCGATCTCGTCCGGCACTCCCTCCCCCTCCCCTCCCTGCAGCACTCCATTCGCGCGCCGAGCTGAGATGGCCGACTTCGAATTCGCGCTCTGCGCCTCCGAGGGGAGCGCGCGCGTCGGACGGTTCGAGACGCCGCATGGCGGCGTCGACACGCCCGCCTTTCTCGCCGTCGGGACGCTCGCGACGGTCAAGGCCCTCGATCCACGCGACCTGCGCGCTCTGGGGGCGTCGATGATTCTCGCCAACGGATATCACCTGCATCTGCGGCCTGGAGAGGACGTGGTGCGAGCGCTCGGTGGGCTGCATCGCTTCATGCAGTGGGATGGCCCGATCCTCACCGACTCGGGCGGCTTCCAGGTCTTCTCGCTGGAGAGACTGCGCCGCGTGAGCGAGGAGGGGGTCGAGTTTCAGAGCCATGTCGATGGGTCGCGCCGCTTCTTCACGCCGGAGCGAGTCATCGAGATCCAGCGCGCCCTGGGCGCCGACGTGATCATGCAGCTCGACCACGTCATTCCCGGCGAGGCGACGGCGCACGATGCGCGAGACGCGAGCGAACGATCCCTCCGCTGGCTCGAGCGCTCCCTGCGGGCCTTCGTCGCGACCGACGAGGCCCGGGGCGAGCAGCCGCAGGCGCTCTTCCCGGTCATCCACGGGGGCGTTCACGCCGCGGTGCGACTGGAGGCCGCGCAGGCGGCGGCAGCGGTCGCCGACTGGCGTGGCTTCGCGATCGGCGGCCTCTCGGTGGGCGAGGCGAAGCCCGAGATGTACGCCGTGCTCGACCTACTCGACCAGGCCTTGCCGCGCGAGCGTCCGCGCTATCTGATGGGTGTGGGTTTCCCGGAAGACCTGATCGAGGGAGCGGCCCGCGGCGTGGATCTCTTCGATTGCGTGGCGCCGACTCGCATGGGCCGAACTGGCACCGCGTTCACGACCGAGGGGAAGCTCAACATTCGCAACGCGGCGCTCCGACTCGATGCCGAGCCACTCGACGCGCGCTGCGAGTGCTCGACGTGTGCGCGCTTCAGTAGAGCGTATCTGCGCCATCTCTTCGTGGCCGACGAGCTGCTCGGGTACCATCTTCTGTCGCTGCACAATGTACATTTCCTTCTCTCGCTGATGGGCGAGGCACGCACGGCGATATCGTCGGGCGCCTTCCGCACGTGGAGCCAGGATTGGCTCGCCCGCTACCACTCTCGCTCGACCGCAACCCCATGACTCCTCCCTTCGCCCTGGCGGCGCTCTTCGCGCCGAGCCCGAACACGAACCCGATGGTCGGCGTCCTGATCCAGGTCGCGCTCATCTTCGGGATCTTCTACTTCATCGTCATGCGTCCGCAGGCGAAGCAGCGCCAGGAGCACGAGCGGAGCCTCAAGGCCCTCAAGAAGGGGGACGAGGTCATCACCCAGGGCGGCATCGTGGGTGACGTGATCCACATCAAGGAAAGCACCAAGGACGGCCAGCCCGTGCAGACGATGGAGGACCGTATCACGATCAAGAGCGGGGAGTCGCGTCTGGTGGTCGAGCGGGGACGGATCTCGAAGGTCAATCAGAAGGTCGCCGAGCCCGGACCCGCGGCGTGAGCCTCCTCGACATCTACCTGCTGGACGCGCCGATCCTCCGGCAGGAGACGACGCCAGTGGCCAGGGTCACCGACGACGTCAGACGCCTGATCGACGACATGTTCGAGACGATGTACGCTGCGCGCGGCATCGGATTGGCGGCGCCGCAGGTGGGACGTTCCGAGCGCCTAACGGTTGTGGATGTCGAGGGTGCCCGGTACGCCCTCATCAACCCGGAGATCCTCGATCGCGAGGGGACGCAGGTGGGGGAGGAGGGGTGTCTCTCGATCCCCGAGATCTACGGCGAAGTCGAGCGCGCACAGCGCGTGCATGTGCGGGCGATCGATCGCGAAGGCAATCCTTTCGAGCTCGATGCGAGCGATCTGCTGGCCCGCTGCCTGCAACACGAGATCGATCACCTCCACGGACGTCTCTTCATCGACTACCTGAGCATGGTCAAGCGACAGGCCGCGCTGAGAAAGTGGCGGAAGCAGCGCGGCGACGATCGCTCCCTCACCCGCAAGATCGTCCCGGCGGAGGCAGCGGCACATCACGAGCGTGATGAGGAGCTCTAGTGCGCATCATCTTCTGGGGCACCTCGTCCTTCGCCGTTCCATCGCTGCGCGCACTGCTCGGCGAGGGCTTCGAGGTGGTCGCGGTGATCACCCAACCCGACCGGCCCGTGGGCCGATCGCGCTCCACCGCATCGCCGTCGCCGGTGAAGGAGGTGGCCCTCGCCGAGGAGCTTCCGATGCTGCAACCCGATCGGCCGCGCGGAGGTGAGTTCGTCGAGTCACTCCGCTCGCTCGAGCCGGAGCTGTCGGTGGTGGTCTCGTACGGACACATCCTCAGCGCCGAGGTGATCGATCTCCCGACCCACGGCACGCTGAACGTCCATGCCTCTCTTCTACCGAAGCTCCGCGGCGCATCGCCGATCCAGGCCGCCATTCGAGAGGGGCTGATCGAGACGGGGGTGACGATCATGCGCATGGTCCCCGCGCTCGACTCCGGTCCGATCGTGCTCCAGGCGCGGACGCCGATCGCCCGCGATGAGACCGCCGGAGAGCTGGAGCTCCGGCTCTCCGAGCTCGGCGCGCTCGCTCTGATCGAGGCCCTCACCCTGCTCTCGCTCGGCCAACAGAGCGAGCGGCCGCAGGACGACACGCAGGCGACCTACGCCGGGAAGATCGAGCGGGAGATGGCGCGCATCCCGTGGCAGGAAGGGTGCGGCGTGGTGGCCCGACACATCCGGGCGTACGATCCGAAGCCGGGAGCTTTCACCACGCTGCATGGCGAGGATGTGAAGCTCTTCGGCGCGTTCGAGACCGAGGAGGCCGGGGACGAAGGGGGCGTGAAGAGCGGCCAGGTGCTATCGATCGACGACGGCGGAATGCTGGTGGCCTGCGGCGACGGCGCGGTGCGCGTCGTCGCCGTTCAGCCGTCAGGCAAGAGGCGAATGAGCGCCGCCGAGTGGTTGCGTGGGCGCGGCATCGCGACCGGCGACCGACTCGGTGCGTAACACCCCGCCCATCATCCACGCGGTCACCGACGAGGCGACGCTGGCGCGCCCCGACTTCGTCGCGCGGGCACGAGTGGTGATGGGGAGGTTGGGGGCGCGCGGCGCAGTGCACCTCCGCGGGCATCACGTTTCGGCGCGCCGGCTGGAAGTACTCGCCGGCGCCCTCGTCGAGGAGGCGGTGCGCACCGGGTGTTGGCTCGTCGTCAACGACCGGCTGGACATCGCCCTCGCGGTGGGCGCGACGGCAGTGCAGCTCACCTCACGCTCGCTCTCGGTGCGCGACGCCCGGCAGCTCGCCCCGGCGCTGCCGATCGGGGCCAGCATCCACGACGCCGATGAAGCCGCGGCCGCCGCGCGCGATGGAGCGGATTGGGTCGTGGCCGGCCACGTCTTCGCCACGCCGTCGCACATCGGCGCGCCGCCCCGCGGATCGGCGCTCGTCGAGTCGATCGCCGCGCGCGCTAGCCTCCCGTGCATCGCCATCGGTGGGGTGCGACCGGTCGATATTCCGATGCTCCTAGCGGCCGGGGCACATGGCGTGGCTGCCATTCGCGGCATCTGGGGCGCCGACGATGCCGAGGGGGCGGCGGGCGAGTATCTTTCTGCCTATGACGGAGAGCGCCACCGCAACTGATCGCATCGGTCCGCTCGTGAACGGACAGCGGAGGCCTCTGCCGCCGGGGACGACCGTCGGAGGGCTCCTGCGCGCGCTTGGGCTCGATCCGCGGCTGGTGGTGGTCGAGATCAATCGCGCCATCGTGCGTGACCGTGCCGCTCTCGAGGCACGGGTGCTGTCTACTGGCGACGAGGTGGAGATCGTCCACTTCGTCGGCGGAGGGTGACCCGATGACGGTCGCTGTGCCCGCGGTCGACGCCCCCCTCGTCGTCGCCGATCGCGAATTTCGGTCGCGCCTCATGGTGGGCACCGGGAAGTACGCATCGAACGACATCATGGTGCGCGCACTCGAGGCGTCCGGCGCCGAGGTCGTGACGGTCGCCGTGCGGCGGGTGAGCCTCGACCGAGCGCGCGAAGAGGGGATGCTGTACCACCTCGACGCCGCACGCTTCTTCCTCCTGGCCAACACCGCGGGCTGTTACACCGCCGCGGAGGCGGTGCGGTACGCCGAGCTGGCGCGCGCCGCGGGGTTCAACGAATGGGTGAAGCTCGAGGTCATCGGTGATCAGGAGACCTTGCTCCCGGACACCGCCGGGCTGCTCGAGGCCACGCGGACGCTCGTCTCCGACGGGTTCAAGGTGATGGCGTACACGAACGACGACCTCGTCACGGCACTCCGCCTCGAGGACGCCGGCGCCGTGGCGGTGATGCCGCTCGCCTCCCCCATCGGATCCGGCCTCGGTCTGCTCAACCCGTTCTCGATCCGGACGATCAAGAGCAGGCTGTCCGTGCCGGTGATCGTGGACGCGGGCGTGGGCACAGCATCCGATGCCTGCCTGACGATGGAGCAAGGCGTAGACGGCGTGCTGATGAACACCGCGCTCGCAGCGGCAGCGGATCCGGTGCTGATGGCGACGGCGATGCGTCTGGCGGTGGACGCGGGGCGGCAGGCCTACCTCGCCGGACGGATGCCGCGCCGCGAGGTGGCGGTGCCGTCCTCTCCGTCGACCGGGATGGTCGGATGACGGACCGGCGTCCGGGGCCACTCGTCGCCGGGGCGGCGGGCCAGGTGACGGAGACGCGCCGCGCCGCCGCCGAGATCTGCGCCGACCTCCGGCGCGGGGAGCGCCTCGACACGGCGTTCGACGCGCGCACCGCGCACCTCGATGCGCGCGACCGGCGCTGGACGCAGGAGCTCGTCTACTCGATGCTCCGCGGGCGAAGCGTGCTCGACTCCCACCTCGACTCGCGGGTGCGCGGGGGACTCGTCAGGCTGGACCCGGACCTGGCGGACCTCCTCCGCCTCGGAGCCTACCAGCTCCTGTCGATGAACAGCGTACCGGCCTACGCCGCGATCGCGCAGACGGTCGAGATCGCGAAGCAGCGGCATGGAATGGGCGCCAGCCGTCTGGCCAACGCCGTCCTCCGCCGTCTCGATCGCGAGCGCGACCAGCTGGCGCTGCCGACGCCAAGCGATCCGGTAGACTCCCTCGCGCTGCGGTACTCGCATCCCCGGTGGCTGGTCGCCCGGTGGATCGCGCGATGGGGTGCCGCTGAGACGGAGGCGCTTCTGGCAGCGAACAACACCGAGCCGCAGACGGTGCTGCGCCCCTACGGGATCGTCCACGAGCAGCTGGAGGCGATGCTGGAGACGGCGGGTGTGGAGGTGAGCCATCACCCCCTGGTGCGCGACAGCCTGCAACTCGAATCGCCCGTGGCGATCACCGAGCTCGGCGCATTCAAGCAGGGGCTCTTCTTCGTCCAGGACCCGGCGGCGACGCTCGTGACGCACTACGCCGCGGTCGCGCCCGGGGCGCTGGTGGCCGATCTCTGCGCCGCTCCCGGCGGCAAGGCGCTGGAGCTCTCGCGCACCGCCGGACTCGTGATTGCGGCGGACCGGAATCCGACCCGCGTCGCGAGGCTGATGGAAAACTTCCGCCGCGTCGACGCGCGCGACGCCGTCGCCATGGTGGCCGACGCCCGGTCACCGGCCATGCGCGAGGTCGATGCGGTGCTGCTGGACGTGCCGTGCACAGGCACCGGCACGTTGCGGCGCCACCCCGATGCGCGCTGGCGGCTCAAGATGTCGGACCTCGCGGTCATGGCCGCGCTCCAGCGAGAGCTGCTCCACTCTGCCGCGTCGCTCGTGCGTCCCGGTGGCATTCTCGTCTACAGCACCTGCTCTCTCGAGCCGGAGGAGAACGACGCCCGCATCGAGGAGTTCCTCGGTGCGCGGCCGGAATTCGTGCTCGAGCCCCCGCCTGACGGGTCGGTGCCGGCGTCGGTGCTGGACGCCGGCCGCCTGAGAGTGCTCCCACAACGGCATGGAGTCGACGGCGCGTTCGCGGCGCGTCTCCGGCGAGGCGGTGCGTGAACTGGCGCGTCGGCGTGCGAGCGATCGTGCCGTACCTGGCGACGGCGGTGGCGGGCGCCGCTCTGGCGTACATCGTGGTGGCCTTCTTCATCTTCCCGGCCGATCTGGGATCGACCGACATCAAGATTCCGAACGTGGTCGGATTGCCCTATGAAGACGCCACGAAGATGCTCCAGCAGGCCGGGTTCGTCGCCGCCCGCGGCGAGCAGCGCTACGTCACCGGGGCGCCGGCCGGGCAGGTGCTAGGCCAGTCGCCCCTCCCCGACCTCGCCGCGAGCAAGGGGACGCGGGTGGTCCTGGAGGTGAGCCGCGGGCAGCGCACGGTGGAGGTGCCGCAGCTCGTCGGCGTGACGCGTCAGCAGGCGGAGGTCGCGCTCCAGCAGGCAGGGTTCGATGTCGGCGACGTCATCGAGATGCCGAGCCCGGAGCCTCGGGGCAAGGTGCTCGGGACGGTGCCCGTGGGTGGCTCGCGCGCACCGCTGCCATCGGCAATCTCGCTCACGGTGAGCGGCGGACCGGCTCAGGTCACGGTGCCCGACGTGGTCGGCCAATCGTTCGCCGACGCGCGCACCCTCCTCGCGCAACTCGGGTTCCAGGTGGTGCGCGCTCGCGCCGACAGCTCGGGCGGCCGCCAACCGGGTCAGGTCGTGTCTCAGAAGCCGGCGGCGAGCCAGAGCGTTCCGATGGGAAGCACGGTGACACTCGACGTCATCCCGGGCGACGTCCCGTGAGCGTGCGGATCGCGCCGTCGATCCTGAGCGCCGACTTCGCCCGCCTGGGCGAGGAGATCGCGCGCATCGAGCGCGGCGGCGCCGACTGGGTCCACATCGATGTCATGGATGGCCGCTTCGTGCCGAACCTCACCTTCGGCGAGAAGGTGATCGAGACGGTACGGCGCCTGACGAGCCTCCCGCTCGATGTCCACTTGATGGTGGTGGAGCCGGGGAAGTACGTCGAGGGCTTCGCCGCCGCCGGCGCCTCGGCGCTGACCTTGCACATCGAGGCGGCGCCCCACGTGCACCGCCAGATCTGCCACATCAAGGAACAGGGGTGCCGGGCGGGGGTGGCGGTGAATCCGGGGACGCCGATCGAGCAGGTGCGCGAGGTCGTCGGCGACCTCGACACCCTCCTCGTCATGACGGTCAACCCCGGCTTCGGCGGCCAATCGTTCATCCGCCACTCCATCGACAAGATCCGGCGCGCCCGCGCACTGCTCGACGAGTCGGGGAGTCACGCCGCGCTGGAGGTGGATGGCGGGATCAATCGGGAGACGATCGGCGATGCGTGGCGCGCCGGCGCCGATACCTTCGTCGCCGGAAACGCCGTCTTCACGCACCCCGATCCGGCAGTGGAGATCGAGGCGCTCCGCGCGTTGTGCATGGAGCACGTGTGATCGAGCGGGAGGCGAGCACGTGACCGCCGGGCGCCAGTGGGCGGTGGTGGGAGTGCTCGCTCTCTCCCTCGTCGGAGGGCTTGCCGCGGCCGCGTCCTTCCTCGGCAGTGCGGTGGCGCCGCTCGGCGCGGGAACGCGCATGCCCGTGGTGCGCGTCGAAACCCTCGACACGCCGCCGCGCGATCTGTCGCTCGCCTTTCCCACCGGGCAGGTGGTGGTGGTCAACCTGTGGGCGACCTGGTGCCTTCCCTGCCGCGCCGAAATGCCGTCGCTCGAGCGCCTCTACCGCGACATGCACCCGAAGGGACTCGAGATCGTGGCGGTGAGCGTCGACAACCCGGGCACCGACCAGCGGATCCGCGACTTCGTGCGCGAGCGCGGCTTCACCTTCACCATCCTCCACGAGGGAACGGGCGCGATCGAGCAGACGCTGCAGACGGCGGGAGTGCCGGAGACGTTCGTGATCGGCCGCGATGGCGTGATCCGAAAGCGCGTCATCGGAGCCGTCGAGTGGGACTCGGAGTCGAATCGAGATCTCATCACATCGCTACTCGACGAGCCGGCCCGCTGACAGTGCCCCCCGCTCCGCCCCATCGGCGATCGCTGCAGCACCTTCTCGGTGGGGCCTTCACCGAGCATCTCCCGCTGAAGTTCGCGGCGCTCTTCTTCTCACTCCTCCTCTGGCTCGTCGTGAGCGCTGAAGAGCCGACCGATGAGTGGGTGGGCGTGCGGACATCGCTCGTTCTCGATTCCGGCGTCGTGCTCCTCGACAGCGTACCGCGAGTGCAAGCGCTGGTGGTCGGCAAGGCGTCCGAGCTCCTCAAGCTCTACTCCGCGCTGCCGGAGCTCCGGCGCACTCCGGCGAACCTGGCCGACACGATGGTGGTGGTGGAGCTGAGGGCGGCGGATGTCGATCTCCCGGCGGGGGTGGACGCGCGGGTGCGCGACGTGCGGCCGCACGTGCTCCGACTGCACACCAAGGTCGCCCCGCCGCGTCCTGGTGGACGCGCGAGCGGCCGGTGACCCGCATCCTCGGCATCGAGACGTCGTGCGATGAGACGTCGGCGTCGGTCGTGGTGGGAGCGGGGGACGACGTCGCCGTGCAGTCGCTCGTCATCCTCTCGCAGGACATCCACCGGGTATTCGGCGGTGTGGTTCCGGAAATCGCATCGCGCGCCCACCTGACGAGTATCGCCCCGGTGGTAGAGCGAGCCCTGGATGAGGCGAGCACCACCCTCGCCGACCTCGACGCGATCGCGGTGACGAATGGGCCGGGGCTCGTGGGCGCGCTCCTCGTCGGTGTCTGCTTCGCCAAGGGGCTCGGCTTGGCGCGCCGGATTCCGGTGATCGGGGTACACCACATGGAGGGGCATCTCTTCGCCACCGCGTTGGAGCACCCGGACGCGGTGCCCCCCTTCGCTGGACTGTTGATCTCGGGGGGGCACACGCTCCTGCTCGATGTCGAGGCGTGGGACCGCTACACGCTGCTCGGAGCCACGCGAGACGACGCCGCCGGTGAGGCGTTCGACAAGGTGGCGAAGCTGCTCGGCCT
>DASPTK010000149.1:0-3602 GCA_035623475.1 Gemmatimonadaceae bacterium
CGAGCACCGGTGCCGCTCGAGTGAGGAGAGTGACGAGCGACGCTCGCACACCCCTTGGCATGAGCGTGCCGGCCAGAACCAGCACCAGCGTGACGGCGCCGGCGGCGATGAGAGCCGCGCGCCCAAGGCGAGAACGGGCCGGCACGGTCGTCGGCACCGTGAGTGACGTGCCGGGACCCTTGGCCGGTTCGGACATGGTGGCATTGGCACCCGAGTACTGGGCCTGAGCGAGCGGCCGGCCCCCCTCTGGCGTCACAGCAGCGGCGAGGGCGTGAACGACGTCCTCGGCCGTCGCCGGGCGGAGAGCGGGATCCTTCTCCAGGCATTGCATGATCACCGCGGCAGCCGCCGGCGGCAGATCGGGTCGCTGCGGCGCGAGCGGCGCGGGAGGCTCCGTAAGATGCGCCGCGAGCACGAACTGTGGAGATCGGCTCCCGAAGAGCTCGCGCCCCGCGAGCATCTCGTAGGCCACGGCACCGAGGGCGTAGAGATCAGTACGCCGATCGAGGGCCGGGTCCGCCGCAACCTGCTCCGGTGCCATGTAGCCAGGAGTGCCTAACGCGAGACCGGACGTCGTGAGCGCCTCGCCGCCGCGGGCGGCGCGCACCGCTTTGGCGACCCCGAAGTCGGTGACCATCGCCGCATCCTCGGCCAGGAGGATGTTCTCAGGCTTGATGTCGCGATGTATGACCCCGCGCCGATGGGCGTAGCCGAGGGCCTTCGCGACGTCGGTGACAATGCGGAGCGCCTCATCCACCGGGAGCGCTCGGTCGCGCAGCAGGCGCGCGCGCAGACTCTCCCCTTCGATGAAGGGCATGGTGTAGAAGGGGAGCCCGGCGGCCTCACCCGAAGTCAGCAACGGGACGATCATCGGGTGCTGCAGCTGGGCCGCCAACTGGATCTCGCGGAGGAAGCGCTCGACGCTCACACCGGCCGCCTGCTCGGCGCGCAGCACCTTGACGACCACGCGGCGGCCCAGGGAAGTGTCGCTGGCGACGAAGACGTAGCTCATCCCGCCGCCACCGAGCTCGCGCTCGATGCGGTAGGAAGCACCGAGCGCCCGCTGCAGCTGCTCCCTCAATTCCGACATCGGCCAGAAGATAGGCCGCCCCGGTGGCGGCGGACAGCGCCCGCTAGGCCTCCTCGCGAATCGGCCCGGTGAGGGCCACCTCCAGCACGCGGCGGGCGGGCTGAGGCTCGAGTGTCAGGTAGCACTGGATGCGATCGACGAGCACGGGATCGTTCACCCGCAGGGCGAGGAGTCGCCGTTCGCGCTCCGACGTGAGGGTCTGGTAGAAGCTCAGGGTGACGTGAGGCGAGAAGGAGAAGCGCGGGCGCTCGAAGAGGAGGCCACTCGTCGCGATGCGCTCGTGGAGGGTGCGAAGCGGCCCATGTGGGTCGATCGGGAGGACAATGATGTCCGTCTGCATGAAGCGGTGCGGTGCACCGAAGCGCACCGGGATCGGCGCCGTCGTGCGGCCGATCGCCTCCAGGCGCTCGTTCAGCGCCTCCACCGACGTCCCGATCGGCATCGGTCCGACGCCTGAGGATCCGACGAGTGTGATGTGAGGCGGCGTCCCACCCGCCAACTTCGGGTCGGCCCACCGCTGAATCTCGAGAACGCGCTCGCGCACGGCGCCGGTCAGCTCGGCGACGATGAAGATCCCGCTCTTCATGTGGGCGATAAGTTAGCCGCGGCCCGCCATCCGGGCACGCTCGCGCCAAGCGTCGACACGGCTGCATCCTTCGGGTCGGAAGTCTCCAGACGCTCCGACTCGATCACCGAATGCTCCGTCGCCCCCTCTTCGCGCTCCTCGTCTTAGGCGTCGCCGCTTGCGCGACCAACCGCAACGTGCCGGCACCGCTCGCCGTTGCGCCCGAGCGCGATACGCTCTCGCCATTCGCCCGCGCGGTGGCGCGGCAGACCCGGACGTGGACCGGCGAGCCTGGACCGCGCTACTGGCAGCAGTGGGCGCGCTATCGAGTTTCGGCGTCGATCGACCCCGGCTCCGTCCGTCTCACCGGCACCGAGGACGTGGTCTACCTGAATCGCTCGCCGGACTCGCTCAGCGAGCTGGCGATCGAGCTCTACCAGAACATCCATCTGCTCGGGGCGAAGCGCGACGAGTCCATGCCGGTCACCGGCGGCCTCGTCCTCACGCGCGTAGTGGCCGAGGGGATCGACCTGCCTCGTCAGGCAGCCGACAGCGGGGTCGGCTACCGGGTCGACGGGACCATCGGGTGGATCTCCCTCCCCCGCGCGATCGCTCCGGGGGACAGCGTGAGACTCGCCTTCGCCTGGAGCTTCAAGATTCCGCCGGCGGGGGGCCCGCGGATGGGGCAGGATGGCGTGACGTTCTTTCTCGGGCAGTGGTACCCGCAACTTGCGGTGTACGACGACGTCGGCGGCTGGGAAACGGACCAGTACCTCGGCATCGGCGAGTTCTACATGGGCTACGCCGACTACGATGTGAGTCTGACGGTGCCTGACAACTGGCTGATCGCGGCGACGGGGGAGTTGGCGAACCCCGATGAGGTCCTGTCGACGCGCACCCGCGACCGGCTGGCACAGGCGCGGGCGACACGCCAACCGGTGCACATCGTCGGTGGTGGGGAGCAGGGTGCAGGACGCTCGACGATGCACGGAGCGAACGGCACGCTCACCTGGCGCTTCGCCGCTCACGACATCCGCGACTTCGCCTTCGGCGCCTCGAGCGACGCTCGATGGGACGCCGCCGCGGCGGTAGTCGGCGACCGCGACGGGACGGGAGGCGCGGACACCGCGCTGGTCGAGGCCTTCTACCGCGCGAGCGGTCCCAATTGGAAAGATGGTGCGCGGTATGTCCAGCACTCGATCGAGTTTCTCTCCCGCTACCTCTGGCCGTACCCCTACTCGCACATGACGGCCTTCGCCGGGATCGTGAGCGGCGGCATGGAGTACCCGATGATCACCGTCATCGGGAGCAACCTCGGCTCGCAGCTCTACAGCGTGACGGTGCACGAGGTGGGACACATGTGGTTTCCGATGCTCGTGGGATCGGACGAGAAGCGGTTCGCCTGGATGGATGAGGGGTTCACCGAGTTCGATGAGACGCAAGGTGAGCGGGATTTCCGGCACAAGGACACCGAGCGGGAGGAGGCGGAGACCTACCTCGCCGCCACGGGAGCGCCGAGCGAGGGCCCCCTCGTCAGGCACTCCGACGCCTACGCCAACGAGACGGCGTACATCTACGCGTCGTACTACAAGCCGGTGGCTGTGATGCGCGCCCTCCGGGGCGTGCTCGGCGACTCCGTCTTCCTGCGCGGATACCGGGAATACGGCCGGCGATGGACGAACCGGCATCCGTACCCGCAGGACTTCTGGAACACGATGAGTCAGGTGTCCGGAGTCGACCTGACCTGGTTCTGGCGCGAGTGGTTCCTCGAGACGTGGACGCTGGATCAGGCGATCGGCGGGGTGAAAGACCTCGGCGACTCCCTCGAGGTGACCATCGAGAATCGCGGGCGAGCCATCATGCCCGTTCGGCTGGAGATCACCCGCGAGGGCGGCACGAAAGAGCGGATGACGCTGCCGGTGGACATCTGGAAGGCGGACGTGACGT
>DASPTK010000150.1:0-84612 GCA_035623475.1 Gemmatimonadaceae bacterium
GCCAACGCGAAGTATCCCGATCCGGCGCCGGACTCGCAGAAGTTCGTTTACGACAGCCTGAACACGAAGCTCGCGAACGCGATCGTCCTTCTCGGCACCACGCCGAGCGGAAACAACGTCGGCGCGAGCTCGGTAGACCTCGTCTACGCCGGCGACCCGGCGTTGTGGACGGCGCTGGCGTACACTCTTCGCGCCCGGATTTTCCTCCACTTGGCGAAGAAGCTCGGCCCGGCCGCCTATGACTCCGCGTACGCCAATGCCCAGAACGGGATCCAACCCGGCGGCGACTATACGTCCATCAATTCGTCCGCACCGACATCGGCCAACCTCTGGTCACAGTTCACGTCGATCTACGCAGGGAACATGGCCGCCGGGGCCTACATGGTGAGCTACATGGCAGACTCGAGCGCGTCACCCGATCCGAGGCTGCCCCAGTACTTCACGCCTAACTCCTCGAACCAATTCGAGGGCGGGGCACCGGGACAGACCAACGGTGACTTCTCAGGGTTTGCCTCCGCGCGCGTGGACCCCGCCTTCCTGCAACCGCTGGTCACGGCCAGCGAGAATCTTCTCATCCAGGCCGAGGCGGCGCTCATGAAGACGAGCCCGAACAGCGGCGCGGCTGCTCAGGCGCTCAACGCCGAGCAGGATCTGGCTGGCGTGCCGCACACGGCGGCCACGCTGCACAACGTGATGCTGGAGAAGTACATCGCCCTCTTCCAGAACGTGGAGGTCTTCAACGATTGGAAGCGGACTAACTTGCCGAATCTCACGCCGGCGGCAGGGGGCGTCATTCCGCGGCGACTCGTCTACCCGCTGAGCGAGCGCAACGCAAACACGTCCATCACCGGCCCAGGGCCGGCGCGTAACTGGAACGATCCGCCCTGAGCCTGCAGGCGGAGACAGATGCTGCTCGATGTCGCGGGCCGTGCCGATCGTGCGCGGCCCGCGCTGTTTAGCGGCCGATCCCCGCCTTGTGCGATGAGACGCGCGCCGTGAGCTCGCCGACGGCGCGGTGCGCCTGGTCGATGGCGACGTTCGTGTAGGCGAACGCCCCCGCATCGGAGTTGGCGATCGTGATCCGGCCGAATGGCTGGCGCCCGATGTAGCAGGGCTGCTCATTCTCCGGGAGGATCGGGTCCCAGAGAGAGTTGTACTCGTACGCGTAGCCGTGCGGCCAGCGGTTGACGGTGATGCCGGCGATGTCGCGCGCGGCATCGAATCCGGCGCTCCCGGCGATCCGATTGAGCTCATCGCGCAGCGCGCGCTCGAAAGTCTCGAAGGACATCCCGAGGAGCTCGGCGTGCCCCGCGCGGTGTTGATCGCGCGCCGGGAGGCCCGGTTTGCACGGCGTCCGCAGCAAGTGCATGACGATCGGATTGTCCGGCCCTCTGGAGAAGTGGTACGCGCCAAGGCTCACCGGAAAGTCGAGCGTCATGTTGGAGAAGAAGCTCCCCGGCGCTTCCACATGCGCCACACCGAGCGTGCTGAAGCCCCGCCAGTTCTTGAGCGCGACGTTGGTGTAGACCAGCGGGACCTTCACGCCGTAGCCCAGGGCCTTCCGCTGTCGCTCGGGGATCTCCGGGCAGAGGTAGGGGACGACGCCGTTCCAACAGGCGAGCACGCACCCCGGCGCGCGAACGGTCCACGCCTTGCCGCCCCGGACGTACATGACCTCGACCTCGGTGGCACTCGTCGGATCGCCGACGTGACGGACGCGGACCGCCGTGCTGTTGAGCCGAATGCGGACCCGAGATCCCGGGGTGTCGAGTTGCGCGTAGTTCACGCGCGACGTGACAAGATCCTCCATTGCGTGGCCGGGGACGGCTGCCGGGATGAGCTTTCGCACGAGTGAGCGCGCGACCGACGCGTTGCCATCCGGGAAATGGAAGATGTAGGGCTCGTCGTCGTCTTTCGGGATCGCCGTCAGGCTGATCCCGGGATAGTTCGTGTGCTCGAGGTTGAGCCCCTGGAATCCGGGATACTCCAACCCCCACAGGTCGAGCGCCGGCACGGCTTCGATCCCTATCCCATAGAGGTCGTGCGTGTGCGTCTGGAAGAAGGGGAGCGCGTCACGCGAGACGCCGAGGACGTTCAGCAGATAGTCGCGATAACTCATCTTCACGAGCTTCGCCTTCTTCTGATCCGAGGTGAGCCCCGGCATGTGGTCCGCCTTCTCCTCGTACACGCGCGCAATGTCCCGCTTGGCCGCCTCGCTCAGCGGAGCGTGGGCGAGAAATTCCGCCCATGGCTTCTGCCCGGCCCCCACGGCGAGATAGTCGCGCCCGAAGGTCTCGCGATCGAAGAAGACACCGCGACCCATGTGCCGCGAGCTGTAGTACTTCTGGTCGTAGGCCGTGTAGAACTTCTGCGGATCGATCCCGATGTCCGTGAGCACGCCCTTGGCGACGGCGCTGTAGTGCCCCGGCGACTCGAGCGACTGCGTGCCGCCGTAGCCGATGAGGTAGCGCGATCCGAGGTGAAACTCGTTGCGCTTGGCGTGGCCACCGAAGTCGTCGTGATTGTCGAGGACGAGAATCCGCGCGTCCGGCCCGGCGGTGGTACGAAAGAAGTGCGCCGCCGCGAGCCCACTGATTCCGCCTCCGACGATGATCACGTCGTAGTGCTCGTTTGTCGGGCGCGCCTCCTTCAGCACCGGACCCAGCGAGCCGTCGCGCATCGCATGCGCCACTTCGAAGGAGCCGGGGTGGCTGCCGCGCAACCCCGTCTTGGCGGGCGGGTAGTAGTCGGGGGAGCGCTCGGGCGCAAAGTCATCCCCCTGGAAGGCGAACAGCGTCTCCGGGGGGAGGAGCGACGCGCCGACGGTGATAGCGATGCCGTTCAGGAAGTCGCGCCGCGTAATGCGGCGGTCCATGCCGAGGTCGCGGTCTCGCGGGTCGCGCATGATGCGTGGGCTCGAGGGGCGCGGGACGGGCGCACGGGGTAGAGAGGGTGCGCCGTCGCGCGGGCCGCGGGCGGGCGTAGGTGGGTGGCCCTGAAGCGGCTCTGGTGGCTGCTTGAGCTTACGGAGCGGCCGCTCGAATCGCCATGGCGCCCTATGTTCGACGCGCCTTCGGGCGAACAGGGCGGCGCAGCTGCCAGTAAACGAGAGCGAGGATCGCTGCGAAGAGCAGGTAAGCGACCCAATAGCGAGTGTCTGGGGGGGGCGGTCGGAGCGCGGGCTTGGCCAGCGGGTTGCCGACGAGGGTGTAGGCGGCCCAGCTGGATGGGGACTCGGAAGACCGAAGAGAGGCCAGCTTCGCCGCGCGCAACGCGTCACCCACGGCGGCGCCGGCGGCGATCGCGTCGTAGAAGCGGCCGATGAAACGCTCCGCCTGCGTGTCGCCCACCCGCCAGGTGGTGGCCACCACGGACCTGGCCCCCGCCTGCAAGAGCGGGGCGGTAAGTCCCTCGACCCCCTCACCGCCGACGAGCATCCCACCGGCAGTGCGGCAACCCGAGAGAATCACGAGGTCGGCGTCGAGGTCGAGCGCGGCGAGCTCCATCGGATCGACAAAGCCATCCTCGCCGAGTCCGGGGGAGAGGGCGAGGGCGCTTCGCGTGGCGGCCGTCTCGTCGACCAGCGCATGCGTGGCGAAGTGGAGCACATCGTACTCGCGAAGCGGCGCTCGCTTGAGGAATGCCTCGCTGGCGTCATCGCGAAGGCGAACCTCGCCATGCTCCGCATAACGAGCGGCACGCCGCGCCTCGCGAGCAGACGCCGGAAGACGGGGCAATCCGCCGGAGTGGTCGAATGCGTCACGATAGACGAGCGCTTCCGAGGAGGCGGAGTCGATTTCGCCGCGCAGATGCGGATCGCCGAAGGCGAGGAGCGTGGAGACGCCGGTGCGCGCGGGGCGCGCAATCAGCTCGGCCGCTACCGCCGCCGACGGATCGATCGCCGTGGTGAATGCCTCGACCACGAAGCGGCCGTCGCCCAGAACGAGGGCGTCGAAGGGGAGATGGTGCAGCGGGCCGTCGGGCACGATCACCAGTGTGTGGACGGCGGACGGCAGATCTGCCACCGCGGGCTGCATCAACCGGGAGCCGAGGTGGCGCTGCAGGGAATGAGCGTCGGCGCCGGTCGCGAGCACTACTCCGAGACGCTCGATCTCGTCGTCCATCGAATCGTCAGGCGCGATGACCTCCGCGCGCAGTCCGCCGCGGCTGGCGGTGAACACGGTCGTCGGCTCGTCCGGCCCACCGGTAACGTATTCGACGAGCGCCGTGACGCTGTCGGCAACGAGCGTCGCGAGCGACGACCGAGCGAGCCCCTCGGCGCTGTGCCGGAGTGAATCGAGGCGCGACGATTGAGCGGCGGCGGATGGCCCCAGTCCCTCGAGACGCACCATGTGGTCGAGAAGATCTCGCGCCCGCCGGCGTTCGGCCAGCTCGAGCGCCAGAGCCACCTTGCCGCCTGACGCCAACGCCGCCGTCACGGCCGCGAATCCCTGGTGTGGGTCGAGCTCCGAGCTGCGCAGATTGAAGGCGAACAGCCGAAGCGCGCGATCATCCAGACCACCGCGCCAGCTGTCGAACGAGTCCGCGGCGGCGCGCAGGACGGCGCCCGCCTTCTGCACATCGCCTCGCCGGGCGTACACTTCGGCGAGGCTCACCTGCGCCGGATAGCGCCGCCCCTCCTGCAAGGCGCCCAGAGTCAGGAACCGGCTCAGGTCACGCTCCGCCGATCGCAAATCCCCGTTCCGAAGGGCGAGCACGCCATAATCGTAGTCGAGCCCTTCCAGAAGCTGCTTCTGTCCCAGGTCGCGAGCCGTCTGCGCCGCCAGATCGAGCTCCCGCCGGGCCTCGTCGAAATCGCCCATGCGGCGGGCAACCAGGGAAAGACTGATGTGGTATGCGATGGCGCGCGTGCGATCGAACTGGGACGCGCGAACGAGCCCGTCGCGAAAAGCGCTGCGCGCGCGATCCAAATCCCCGGCGATGAGAGCCAGATCGCCCTGCACCGATCGGACGCCGTCGAGCCCCCACTTGTCATCGGCGCGCATGAAGAGCGACTCGGCCTGGCTGGAATACATGGCCGCGGAGGGAGCATCGCCGATCACGAGCGCGACCTGCGCCAACTCGAGCGATGCCCAGGCCACCGCCGACGAGTTGCTCGACTGGCGTCCCTCGGACACGGCGCGAAGAGCATCGCGCCGCCCGGCGCCGTATTCTCCCAGACCGACGAGCTCCGAGGCTCGCCACTGGAGTGCGCCAGCTTCATTCTGCCGATCACCGGCCTGGCGGAATGCATCCGCCGCCAGACCAAAGAGACGCGCCGCGGAGTCACCCAAGCTCTGGCGATCGACATCCCGCGCCAGGATGTTCAGGCAGATCCCGAGCTGACGCGGGTCACGCCCCGCCGCGGAGAGTCGCACTCCCAATTCGGCGTTGGCGGCCGCTCCCGGCTTCCCCTGCACCGCCATCATCTCGGCACGGCGGCAGGCGAGATTCGCCCGCTCCACGGTATCAGGCGGCTCGAGCAGCTCCGCCGCCCGATCGAGAACCGAATCCGCAGCCGCGAAGCCCGCTGTCCGGCCGCGCGTGTTGGCCCTGCTGATGAGCGCCGTAGCCTCTCCCCTGCGGTCGCCGAGCCCACGCGAGATGGACGCCGCGAGAACGAGCTCGGAGTCCGCCGCTTGAAGGTCCGTGTAAGTCAGAAGTTGGCCACGCGCGAGGTGGGCGGCCGCCGTATACTCGTCAGGCGATCTCCGTCGGGCGAGCAGGATCGCGGTGAGCTGCAAGGTCTTCTCTCTCTCTCCGACGCGTCGAGCGAGAACGGCGAGGCCGAAGAGCGCTTCCTCATCGCCGGAGTCCGCCCACGCCCGTGCCGACCACCGCGCTCGGAGCGCCTCGACGCTGTCACCGGCTGCCGCCTGCTGCACTTCCCGCAGCACCCGGCGCGCGGCGTCGCCTGGCTCGGCGCCCGGCTGGAGAAGGGCCGCGACGGCCAGCAACAAAGAAACCTTCATGCGTCCATTAGGCAGGGCTGACGGCCGGGCCGCAAGACCCGGTCAGTCGCTCAGAGGACGCCGCTAGGCTCGGTCAGTCGGGAGTCGGTCGCGATACCAGCTCCAGCTCGTCCTGGTCGAACTCGCAGAGCCAGAGGGTGCGACCATCAGGAGCGCAGTGCTCCACCAAATAGTAGACCTCCCGTCCATCGCGAAGCATCACCTCCACCACCGTCCCCGAGTCGTTCACGCGTGGCACCCGCACCGACACGTTGAGCGCGAGGTGGGAGGCAAGTGCCGGGCGCATCGTGGTCACGCGCACGGTGTCGAAGGCCTGGAAGGTCGCGAGATCTGTCATGCCGTCGCCCGGAGGAGCATGTCTCGAACGTCCTGGTCCGTCATCTGGGTGAAGTCATCATACCACAACCCGACGCCCTCGAAACGTGGCGGCACCGCGGCACAGACCACAACATCGGCCGCCCGGGAGACGAGCGCCTCGCCCTCGGCCGAGCACACCGGCGCTGCCACAATGAGCCGGGCCGCTCCCCCCGCCCGCAGCGCCCCGAGCGCGGCCCGCACCGTCACGCCGGTTGCCAGGCCGTCATCGACCAGCACCACCGTCCGACCCTTCACATCGAGGGGAGGCGCGTCGCCGCGGTAGGCGCGCATCCGGCGCTCCACCTCGGCCAGCTCACGCTGCGTCACCTCCTCGAGATAGTCGTCAGGCACATGGAGCATGGCCACCGCATCCCGGTCGATCACTCTCACGCCGCCCGTCGCCACGGCGCCGATTCCCAACTCCTCGTGGCCCGGCGCGCCAAGCTTGCGGGCGATGAAGACATCGAGCGGCGCGGCGAGCGCCTTGGCCACCGCGAGACCCACCGGCACCCCTCCCCGCGGAATCGCCAGGATGATCGGCCGCTCGCCGGCCAGCGTCGGCAGACGGTCGAGCAGGGCCTTCCCGAGCCGAGCGCCGGCGTCGCTGCGATCGGCGAAGAGCGCCGTCGTCACCGAGGGCGCGGCCCGTGGCGGTCGAACCAGGCGACGGCGTGGCGGGCCACCTGTTCGAGCGCGCCGGGCTCCTCGAAGAGGTGCGTGGCACGAGGGATCGTGATCTGCTCCTTCACGCAGGTGAGCTGCTGGAACGCCTGCTGATTGAGCGGGATGATGGGGACGTCGGCGCCGCCGACGATGAAGAGCGTCGGTGCGAGCACGTCCCCCAAGCTCCCGCCCGCGAGGTCCGGGCGGCCGCCGCGTGACACAATGGCGAAGATACCCGGCTCGGCGGCGGCCGCCACGAGCGCCGCCGCCGCCCCAGTGCTCGCCCCGAAGTAGGCCACCGGGAGCTCGCGCGTCTCCGCCCGTGCCGCGAGCCAGCGGGTGGCCGACCGCAGTCGTCCGGCGAGCAACGGGATGTCGAAGCGCAGGTGGCCGGTTCGAGCATCGCTCCGCTCCTCCGCTTCCGTGAGGAGGTCCATCAGCAACGTGGCGAAGCCGGCCTCCTCGAGCGTGCGGGCGACCTGCGCGTTCCGCCGGCTCAATCGCCCGCTCCCCGATCCGTGGGCGAATACCACCACTCCGCGCGCGCCGGGTGGGACGGTCAAGAGACCCAGGAGAGTCGCCCCCTCCGCATCGATCGCGACCTCTCGGGTAGTGCTCGTCACCCCTCCACTCGGGCCGACCCCCGCGTCGCGACTCGTGTCGCCAACGCATCGCGCTCGCGGCCGGAGGGCATGGCATCGCCGACGCCGGCGCCGGAGAGGAGCACGGTGCGCGTCGGAAAGGCGAAGTCGATGTGCTCGGCGGCGAAGCGTCTCGCCAGCTCGAGATAGATCTGCTGCTGGGCATCCATGAACGACTTGTAATCGCGATTGGTGATGTGGTACACCGTCTCGAAGAGAAGACCCGAGTCTCCGAACGCCGAGAAGTGCGAGCGATCGAAGCGGGTGTTCTCCTGCGCCGCGATGATCTGCTCGATCATCGTCGGGATCCTGGCGAGCGTGTCCGGGGGCGTGCTGTAGACGACTCCGATAGTGAAAAGCACGCGCCGCTCCTGAGCGCGCTGGTTGTTGCGGATCCTGCTCTTGAGGAGGTCACCATTCGAGACGATCACCAGCTCGCCGGTCACACTGCGAAGCCGCGTGGACTTCATGCCGATATCTTCGACGGTGCCGACGATTCCGCCGATGTCGATTTGGTCGCCGACGACGAACGGCTTGTCGAGCATGATCGAGAGCGCGGCGAAGACGTCGCCGAGCACGTTCTGGACCGAGAGCGCGACGGCCACGCCGCCGATGCCGAGGCCGGTGACGAGAGCGGTGACATCGACGCCGAGGTTCTCGAGAACGAGGAGAAGGACGATCGTCCAGAGGACGACGCGGCCCACCCAGGCGACGACGCTGATCGTCATCCGCGAGCCGGCATCCCCTCCGCTTCGCTCCCCCACCTCCTCCGCCCAGAAGCGCACGAACTCGGTCAGCCAGAGCCCGACCTGCACGAGAGTGGCGATCACCGTGAACGTGCGGAGGGTGATCTTGGTACTCACCGGTTGCTCGAGCATCAGTGACCCCAACTCGAGCGACAGCACGAGGAGGAAGAAGTAGCGCGTCGATTTGAGTTGGGCGACGGCGAGGTCGTCGACGTGCGTCGGCGTCCTGGGCGCCGCTTTCTCGAACTTTCGGATGGCGACGCGGCGGACGAGAACGAGCGCGAGGAACGCCGCGGCCGCCGTGCCGAGCGCGATCCCCCAGGCCTGCACCGTGTTCCCGAGGAAGAGCTGCGAGAGCGGTTCGATCGCTGCGGCGAGCGGAAGGGTCATGGTGCAAATCTGACCCGGAATTCCCTTCCGGTCGAGGCGCCGTCAGCGGTCGGCGGCGGCGAAGCGAGCGGTGCTCTTGGCAACGTCCCGCCCGCGGGGCGCGCGAGAAGGGGGCGACGGGGTCTCTCGACCCCACCGCCCCCTCCGTCCCTTCATGCGCAGCTCTCTGCCGCAGCCTAGGGCTTCGGCAGCTGGATCATCGGCACGGCGCTCCCGGCGACCTGCGGCATCTGGCCATTCCACTTGTTGGCCATCTGATACGACACGAGCGTTGGCGTGATACTCTCCGAGAGGAGGCGGTTCGCCTTCGCCTGGGCCTCGGCTTCCGTGAGGATCGCCTTGGCTCGGCCGGCCGCCTTGATCGAGTCGCCCTGAGCCTGGAAGGTGTTCTTCTGCAGCTCGTTCTGCGCCGTGAGGCTCTGCTGCTGCATGACGTTCTTCTGGTTGATCGCCTCGATCACCGCCGGCGGCGCCCTCAATTCGTTGATCGTGAACTGCTTCACATCGATCCCGTAGACCGACAGGCGTTTCTCGAGCAGCTGCGATACCCGCGTCGTGACCTCGGCCTTCTTGGGGCCGATGATGTCGGCGATCGCTTCGTTCCCCACTACCTCCTGTAGCGCCTGACGAATAGCCTGCTTGACGTAGGAGTGCTCGATCGCCTGGACCTCGGTCCGGAAGGTCGTGTACAGCAACGGCACCTTCGTCTGCTCGAGCTCGAACGACATCGAAACGTCGAGCGAGAGCGGCTGCCCTTCGACGCTGTTGACGTTGATCTCGTCGTTGTTGGGCGAACCCTCGGTGGGCGCCCGCGTCAGAACGAGGGTCTGCATGTACGTCGGATACTCCTGAATGCCGGTCGTGATCGGATTGCGGAGGTGCAGTCCGGGCCCGAGCGCGGTCTGATCGACACCGCCGCCGGTGCGGTGAATGACGATGCCGACGTGCCCGGGGTTGATGTACGTCACGGTCGTGCGCAGCAAAACGAAGAGCGCGATGGCTCCCAGCCCGTACGCCGCGAGGCGAAGGGGGGCCGGAGTGCGCGGCGCGTGAATATCGGTATCCATGGTCGCAACTCCTCCTTGAGAGTCGCTAGTCGAACTTCCCCATGACCGCCTCCTTGAAGCAGTCCGGGCAGATCTGTTCGCCGCTCGCCAACCTCACCAACTCGCGCTCGGCGTGCGGACCGTGCGCGGGACAGACGAGATCCGCGTCACGCTCGATCCGCCTCCGATTCCGCGTCTGGCGGAGCCGAGTGCCGAGCGGCGTGTAATGCACGAGGGCGAGAAAAAGGAGAGCGGCCACCGTCGCGATTGCCGCGACGAACAGCACGCCCTCCGCCAAAACGGCCAACATATGTATCCATCAGGACGTGGTCTGCGGTGCGGGAGTTTCATCGCCGATCACGTCCTCTAGATCGAAGCGCACCAACGAGATGCCACGCCGCGCTCGAGAAAAGATCGCTGGCGACCTTCCCAAAGCGTGTGAGAGTGGATTACCATGCCCGAGCCAAATTCGTCCACGAGCGATGCATTTCGAATCACCCTTCTTGCGATCCCTTCCGCGTCCGGCCCGCTGGCGCACGCTGCTCTTGGCGGCGCTCCTGATGGTGCCGTCCGTAGTGCGGGCCCAGGACGGCGTGCGCGTCACGCCGCCCTACCAGCCGCTCCGGCCGCTCGTCCCATTCAGCGACGCCGTGATCGCGCTGCAGGACTCGATCGTGGGGCTGGCGCGGCGACAACTCGGCACGCGCTACGTGCGAGGAGGAGAATCGCCCGAGCACGGCTTCGACTGCAGCGGTCTGGTCAAGTACCTCGTCGCCTCGCTCCACCTGTCCCTTCCCCGCACGGCCGCTCAGCAAGCGACCGTGGGCCGGGCGATTCCCGCGGACACGTCACAGCTCCTTCCCGGCGACCTTCTCACCTTCGGCCGCGGAAAGAAGATCACCCACATCGCGATCTACGTCGGCGATGGGCGGATGATTCAGGCGAGCAGTGGTAGGCGCCGAGTGGTGGAGACGAACGTGGTGCGCGAGCCGGGACACGGCGTGAAGCCATGGCGCGGCGTGAGGCGCGTGCTCCCCGAGGACATCGCCCCCGATTCGAGTGACGCCGTGAATGTGCCGGCGCCCGTCGCCGCCGGTAGCGGCAAGGACGGCGGCGAGTAGCTCCGGGGCCGGCGCCCGAGCCGCCGGCCTCGCCGACTTCACGCCGCGCTCAGGGGCGCGCGGCGCCCATCACGC
Source organism: Gemmatimonadaceae bacterium (assembly GCA_035623475.1). Taxonomy (GTDB): domain Bacteria; phylum Gemmatimonadota; class Gemmatimonadetes; order Gemmatimonadales; family Gemmatimonadaceae; genus DASPTK01. The sequence continues at coordinate 11,012 of DASPTK010000150.1, forward strand.
CTGACGAGTCCCGAACCGGCTTCAAGAGCCGACCCTCCAGAAGCATCCGCGGCGCCGCTCGGCCGACCTGCGCTCGGGCGAGCGAATCCACCAACCGGAGGGCGCGGGCGCTCCGGTCGGGCAGCGGCTTCCCCGGCGGTCGTTGCCGAGTGGGGCGCAGCACGACGTGCGACACCTCGTGCTTCCGCCCCAGCGTCGCGCAGAGAATCACGCCGCGGTCGAGCGGCGGGAGGAGCGAGAAGGGTCCGTACGTCGCCAGATTACCTAACGAGTAAGCGACGAGGGCGTCGCCCCGCCACTCCATCGCCCGCACGACGTGCGGGCCGTGCCCCACCACCAGCTCGGCCCCACTCTCCGTCGCCGCCCGAGCGAACGCCACCGGATTCCCACGCTGCTCTCCGGCATACTCTTCGCTGCTGTCCTGTACCGCCTGCGCGGACGCTCCCTCGGCGCCGAGGTGCATCGTCACGACGACGTGCGGATAGCGCGCCGCCGCTCGGGCCACATAGCGCTGTACCGCCTCCAGATCGCGCGCGTCGGGGATGCCCGACGTTCCGAAGCCAAGGATCGCCACCGTGTCGCCGGACGCGGTGCCGACCACGGTTGCCATCGTGTCGACACCGGCCACGAGGACGCCGGCGGCGGTGAGGTTCTGGACCGTCGCCGTCAGCCCATCAAGACCCGCGTCGTGAGAGTGGTTGTTGGCCAGGTTGCCGACCACCACCCCGCTGTCGCTCAGGGTGCGCAGCGCGTGGGCGGCCGCCACCGGCTGCCGGAGAGCGAAGCAGTTCTTCGTCCCTGGTGGACACTTCGCCTCCGCCGGCCCATCGCCGATCGCCCCCTCGACATTGACCAGCACCACGTCGGCGTCGGCGAAGAGCGGCACGATCGGGGCGAGGAGCCGCACCGGGTCAGGAAAAGCCTCGACGAATCGCATCCACTTCCGCGCCCGTAGTGTCCACGTCGTGTCGAGGTTGGTCCCGAGCGACACGTCGCCGCCGGCGCAGACGCGAACTCCCTTCTCTGCAACGGAGCCGGAGAGAGAAGGAGGAGCAGTCGGGCGCGCTGGAGATCTGGCAGACTGAGCCGCAGAGGCGGTGCAGTCGGACCAGGCCAACGCGGCGGCTATTACAAGGATTGCGACTCGCATGACCCAGGATGATGGCTGCTTCCAGCGCGGAACAAACCCCAGCCGCGTTCGCGGTGTCCGATTGTGGGACGATGTATCCCATCGGCGCGCAGCGTGTGGCCGAGGCCCCCACCGGCTGGAAGCGAAAACTGTCTACCCGTCAACGACTTAGAGTGCTCGCAGGATACGGCACGCTCCTTCCCTTCTGGTGGGGAGCCCGTCGTACGTGCTGGTTCCCTAAACCCGTTACCCTGAACGCTGCCCCTTGGATATCCCACGCGAGCCGCCTAAGAAGCGCAAACGTTACATCCTCATCGGCGTCGCCCTGGTGGCCGTCGTTGTGATCACGATGGCACTCGGCCGCCTCGAGGCCGCCCCCCCAACGGTGGAGCGCGGCACGCTCTGGATCGACACCGTCCGGAAGGGCGAGATGGTGCGCCAGGTGCGCGGTCCGGGGACGCTCGTCCCCGAGCAGATCCGATGGGTCTCGGCGGTCACCGCCGGACGAGTGGAGCAGGTCCACATCCGCCCCGGCGCTACCGTCGCCGCGAACTCGCTCCTGCTCGAGCTGAGCAACCCCGACGTCCAGCTGGAGGCATTGGGCGCCGAGCAGCAGTTGAGCGCCGCCGAGGCGACGCTGGTCACCCTCAAGACCACCCTGGAGACGCAGCGGTTGAACCAGGAGGGCGTCGTCGCGACGACGGAGCAGCAGTACCTGGAAGCCAATCGCAACGCCGCCGTGGCCGAGTCGCTGGACAAGAAGCGGCTCCTCTCACCTAACGAGGTCGCCAGCGCGCGCGACAAGGCGAAGGAGCTCAACGACCGGATCGGCATCGAGAAGAAGCGGCTCGCCGTCATGACCGAGTCGCTGGACAAGCAGCTCGCCCTCCAGCAGGCCCAGGTCGAGAAGTTGCGCGACATCGCGCACTTCCAGGAGGCGCGCGTCCAGTCGATGAAGGTCCTCGCCGGCGCCGATGGCGTGCTGCAGGAGGAGAATCTCGAGCCCGGGCAGTGGGTTCAGGCCGGGACGATTCTCGCCAAGGTCGCGCAGCCCGGGCGACTCAAGGCGGTGCTGCGGATCCCCGAGACGCAGGCCAAGGACGTTCAGATCGGACAGCCCACCTCGATCGACACGCGCAACGGGCTCATCTCCGGGCACGTGATGCGCATCGAGCCGAACGCGCAGAACGGGACGGTCGGCGTCGATGTCTCGCTCGAGGGAGAGCTGCCGAAGGGCGCCCGCCCCGATCTCTCGGTCGACGGGACGATCGAGATCGAGCGCCTCAAGGATGTGCTCTACGTCGGCCGCCCGGCCTATGGGCAGGCGGAGAGCACCGTCGGGATCTTCCGCCTGACGAACGACGGCAAGGAGGCGTCGCGCGTGAACGTCAAGCTCGGCCGCAGCTCCGTCAACACGATCGAGGTCGTCCAAGGACTTTCACCGGGAGACAAGGTCATCGTCTCCGACATGTCCGCGTGGGATTCGCACGACAAGGTTCGCATTCGCTGACTCAGCTCCATCACCCTTCGCTCAGGTTCCCTCATGACCGCTCAGTCCAGCTCCTCGACCTCCGCCTCCGGCGGAGCGTCGACCTCGAACGGCGACGCCGGCGCGCCGCTGATCCGACTCGAGGGGATCAAGAAGATCTTCTTCACCGATGAAGTAGAGACGCATGCCCTCTCCGGCATCCATCTCGAGGTGAAGTCCGGAGAATATCTCGCGATCGCCGGGCCGTCGGGGTGCGGGAAGACGACGCTCCTGTCCATCCTTGGACTCCTCGACACGCCCACCGAAGGAGAATACCTGCTCGACGCTCAGCCGGTCGCGTCGCTCACCGCATCGCAGCGGGCCCGCGTTCGGAATCGTCAGATCGGGTTCATCTTCCAAGCGTTCAACCTGATCGGCGATCTCACCGTCTACGAGAACGTCGAGCTCCCTCTCACCTACCGCGGCATGGATGCCAGCGAGCGGCGGAAGAGGGTGACCGAGGCTCTCGAACGGGTCGGGATGTCGCACCGGATGAAGCACTATCCGTCGCAGCTCTCCGGCGGTCAGCAGCAGCGCGTCGCCGTGGCGCGCGCGGTGGCCGGCGACCCCCTCATCCTGCTCGCCGACGAGCCGACCGGTAACCTCGACTCGACGAACGGCGAGTCGGTGATGGAGCTGTTGCGCGAGCTCCATCGGCAGGGGGCCACGATCTGCATGGTGACGCACGATCCGCGCTATGCGCGTCACGCCGACCGCACGATCCACCTCTTCGATGGACTGGTGGTGGAGGAGGAGACGAAGGAGAAGGCGGCGCGCGACGAAGAGCAGCTCCGGCAGAGCGGCTTCCAGATCTCCTGATGGACACGCTGTTCCGCGACATCCGCTACTCGCTCCGGTTGCTGCTCAAGCAGCCGGGCTTCACGACGCTCGCCATCATCTGCTTGGCGCTCGGGATCGGCGCCAGCACGGCGATCTTCAGCGTGGTGAACGGAGTGTTGCTCCGGCCGCTCCCCTTTCCAGGAGCGGGTCAGCTCGTCGCCGCAGGGGGACGCGATGTCACGGGCCAGCGAAAGACCGTGCGGTCATCCTCTCCACCGGACTTCGTCGACTTCCGCACGCAAGCGAAGTCCGCCGAGTTTGCCGCGTACTACAATATCACCTACAGCTACCGAGGAGCCGACGTGCCCGAGCGCGTCGCGGCGGCGGTCGTTTCCTCGAATCTCTTCCACGTCCTCGGCGTCTCTCCGATGCTCGGCCGTGGCTTTCTGGCGGAGGAGGAGCTTCCGAAGCGCGACCGCGAGGTCGTGCTGGGCTACGATTTCTGGAAGCAGCAGTTTTCGGGCGATCGCCGAGCGATCGGCAAGACACTGCGACTCGACGCCACGGACTACGTGATCGTCGGGGTCATGCCCGCCGGATTTGCATTCCCGATTCAGGCCGAGGCCAGCCGGTTCTGGACGCCGATGACCCTGGCCGGCGACAGCACCTTCGAGCAGGATCGCGGCGACCACTACATCAGCGTCGTCGGTCGAATGAAGCCCGGCTTCACGGTGAAGCAGGTGGACGCCGAGCTGCGCGCCATCTCCGATCGGCTGAGAGAGCTCCACCCATCGATGAACGCCAACTTTTTTGGCGGCGCCCTGCCATTGAGCGAACAGCTCACGGGAGACGCCAGACCCGCTCTGTTGGTTCTCGCCGGGGCCGTCTGCTTCCTGCTCCTCATCGCCTGCGCGAACGTGGCCAACCTGATGCTCTCGCGGGTAACGCTGCGAGCGAAGGAAATGGCCGTGCGGACGGCTTTGGGTGCGGCACGCCGGCGAATCGTCAGGCAGCTGCTCACGGAGAGCGTCATCCTGGCGCTTGCGGGGGGAGCGCTGGGCATCCTTCTGGCCTCCTGGGGGAAGGACTTCCTGCTTTCGACCTCGCCGATGGCAGTCCCCCGCGCCGCCGAGGTCTCGATCGACTGGGTGGTGGTGACATTCACCACCGTCGTCTGCGTGCTGACGGGAGTGCTCTTCGGCCTGGCGCCGGCGATGCAAATTGTTCGCGCCGACCTGAACTCCACGCTCAAGGAGGCCGGTCGCTCCATCACCGGGCCGGGGAGCGCGCGCCGGATGCGCAACGGCCTCGTGGCGGCCGAGATCGCGCTCTCGCTCATGCTCCTGGCGGGCGCCGGACTTCTGAGCGGTAGCCTGCTGCGACTCGAAGGTGTCGACCCGGGCTTCCAGTCGAAGGACGTGTTCACGGCCCGTCTCAGGATTCCGGAGCTCAAGTACAAGAGCAATCTGCAGCAGGCCGACTTCTACGACGCCCTCGTCGACCGGGTGCGGGCGATTCCTGGCGTGACGAGCGCGGCCGCCGTGACCGTTTTACCGCTGAGCGGCAACAACATGATGTTGGGGATGAACATCGAGGGCGAGACGCGTCCCCGCCCCACCGACTTCGTGCACGTCGCTCAGTTCGACGCGGTGACCCCCGACTATTTCCGCACGATGGAGATCCCGCTCAAGGCGGGGCGGGTTTTCACCTCGCATGATGATTCGGCGGCCACGCCGGTCGTGATCATCAACGAGGCACTGGTGAAGACGTTCTTCCCGGGCCAGAACCCGCTGGGAAAGAAGATCGCGGTGGCCTTCAACGAGGGGCCCATGCGCGAGATCGTGGGCGTCGTCGGAGACATCCGGCGCTCCACTTTGAGCTCGCCCCCCGAACCGACCGCCTACACGCCGGAACGGCAGACGACGATGCCGACGATGGTTCTCGTCGCACGGACCGCGGGGTCGAATGCCGCCTTCGCCGGTGCCTTCCGACGCGAGCTGTCGGCGCTCGATCCCGACCAGTCGGCGAGCACCGTCCGGCGGCTCGATGACGTGATTGCCGACTCGCTCGCGCCTCGGCGGTTTACCGTCTCGCTCCTGGCGATCTTCGCCGTCGTTGCGCTCTCGCTCTCGGCCGTCGGCGTCTTCGGCGTCATGACCTCGATGGTCACCCAGCGCTCGCGCGAGATCGCCGTGCGCGTCGCTCTCGGCGCGCGCCCGCGCGATGTCTTCTCCCTCGTGCTGTCTCACGGTCTGACCCTGGCGGCAATCGGCGTCGGAGCGGGACTCGTAGGTGCGTTCGCCCTCTCGCGCGTGCTCACCGGGCTGCTCTTCGGAATCGGAGCCACCGATCCGTTCACCCTCGCGACGGCGGCCTTGCTCTTGGGCGCCGTAGCCCTCATCGCCTGTTACCTGCCGGCCCGGCGCGCGACCCGTCTCGATCCCATCACGGTGCTCAAGGACGAGTGACCCGCCTGACTATGGACAGCCTCCTTCGCGACATCCGCTACTCGGCGCGGCTTCTCCTCAAGCAGCCAGGCTTCACGGCGCTGGCCGTTCTCTGCCTCGCCCTCGGAATCGGTGCCAACGCCGCGATCTTCAGCGTGGTGAACGGGGTGCTGCTTCGCCCCCTCCCCTTTCCGCACTCCGACCGCTTGGTGGCGGTGGGAGCGTGGCAGAAGGGCGACCCCGAATCGGACATCAACGCACTCTCCGGCGCCGATTTCATCGACATGCGCGAGCGGGCGAAGGCGGTCGATCTCGCCGTCGACTACGGCACGTCGTTCAACTATCGCGCCTCCGAGCTGCCCGAGCGGATCAGGGCGCACGCGGTGTCGTCCAACTTCTTCCGCGTCCTCGGCGTCAACCCGTCGAGCGGACGCGGATTCCTGCCCGACGAGGAGCAGACGCATACCCCCCGTTCGGTGGTCCTGAGCCACGCCTTCTGGGAGCAGGAGCTCGGCGCGCCGCGCGACGCGGTAGGGAAGACGATCCGCCTCGATGGCGCGGACTACTCGATCGTCGGCGTCATGCCGGCGGGCTTCCGTTTCCCCCTCGATGGCGAGGCGGCGGCGCTCTTCGTCCCCGTGCCGCTCCCCCGCGATTCGACGACCGAGGGGAATCGTGGGTCGCACTACATGGGGGGCGTGGGCCGGCTCGCGGCCGGCGCGACCGTGGCACAGGCGCGCGCCGAGCTGCGCGGGATCGCCAAGAGTCTCGAGGAGCAGTATCCGGTGACCAACGCCAAGATGTCCGTCAACGCGATCTCGTTGCGGCAGGATGTCACCGGCGAGGCTCGACCGGCGTTAGGCGTTCTGGCGGGCGCCGTGTGCTTCCTCCTTCTCATCGCCTGCGCGAACGTGGCCAACCTGATGCTGTCGCGGGCGACGATGCGCTCGCGCGAGGTGGCCGTGCGCACCGCGCTCGGCGCGAGCCGGTCGCGCATCGTGTCGCAGCTGCTCACCGAGAGCGTCATGGTGGCGCTTCTGGGCGGTACCCTGGGCATTCTGCTCGCGACCTGGGGGAAGGACTGGCTCCTCTCCCGCTCGCCGATGGCCCTCCCCCGCATCGATGAGATCACAATGGACTGGCGGGTGCTCATCTTCACGATCGTCGTCTCGGTGGCGACCGGAATCCTGTTCGGTCTGACCCCGGCGCTCCAGACGACGCGGATGGACACCCACGAGACGCTCAAGGAGAGCTCGCGGTCCACAAGCGCGTCGCGCAGCTCGAAGAAGCTGCGGAGCGCGTTGGTGGTGAGCGAGATCGCGCTCTCGCTGATGCTGCTCACCGGCGCCGGCCTTCTGAGCAAGAGTCTGCTGCGTCTCCAGGGCGTGGATCCGGGTTTCGATTCGAAGGACGTCTTCGTCGCCCGGATCAGCCTCCCCGACAATACTTACAAGACCAATCTCCAGCAGGCGGACGTCTTCGCGCGCCTCAGCGAGCGGCTGCGCGCGCTTCCCGGCGTCCAGAGAGTTGGCGGCGTGTCCGTGCTCCCGCTCTCGCGCAGCAACATCGTGCTCGGGCTCAACCTCGAGGGAGAGACACCGCCACTGCCCGGCGCGTTCCTCCACAGCTCGGGCTTCGACGCGATCACTCCCGATTATCTCCAGACGATGGCGATCCCGCTCAAGAGTGGACGGTACTTCACGGAGCACGATGACTCGGCGTCGGCGCCGGTGGCGATCGTGAGCGAGGAGTTCGCGCGTCGCTTCTTCCCGAATGGATCGGCGCTGGGCGCGCACATCCAGGTGAGTTTCGCGGACAATCCGCCGATGCGGGAGATCGTCGGCATCGCGGGGGACGTGCATCGGCTGGCCCTCGACGCCGCTCCGGAGCCCGAGGTCTACACGCCGGAGCGGCAGACGACGATGAGCTCCCTCAACATCACGGTACGGACGAGCGGGGCGTCGACTGGCTTCGCCGAGAGGGTGAAGCACGAGGTGGCGGCCATCGATCCGGATCTGGCCGCCGGGCGGGTGCGGCGCATGGACGTCGTGATCGAGGAGTGGCTCGCGCCACGTCGGTTCAGCGCGCTGGTGCTGGGGATCTTCGGCCTCGTTGCCCTCGCCCTCTCGGCCGTCGGGGTCTTCGGTGTGATGATGTCGATCGTGACGCAGCGGACGCGCGAGTTCGCGCTCCGCGTCGCCCTCGGCGCTCAACCACGGGACGTCGTGAGCCTGGTGATGTCGCACGGGATGACTCTGGCGGGGCTGGGAACGGTGATCGGAATCGCCGGCGCTGTTGCCGTGTCACGGCTCATCCAGGGGCTGCTCTACGGCGTCGGCGCGACCGACGCCATCACGCTCGCCGGCGCCGCGCTGGTGCTCGGGAGTGTGGCGTTGCTCGCCTGCTGGATTCCGGCGCGCCGCGCGACGCGCGCCGATCCGGTGGCGGTGCTCAAGGACGAGTAGGCCACCGCGCCGATCGGAGGACCCGCGTGGACACGTTGCGCCTGGACATTCGGTACGCCCTTCGCTCGCTACGGCGGAGCAAGGCTTTCGTCGCGGTCGCGGTGCTCGCCCTGGCGCTCGGGATCGGCGCCAACACGGCGATCTTCAGCGTGGTCGACGCCGTCCTCCTGCGCAGCCTTGCCTACCAGGACCCGGATCGCGCGCTGGTGATCTGGAACAGCTACCCCTCCAGCGGTCCCGGACACTTCTCGATTTCCGCGCGCGAGTTCGCGGATCTCCGCGAGATGACGCATTCGTTCTCCGGTCTGAGCGCCTTTACCGACGGGAGCGCGAGCGTCTCCGGAGGCGACGAGCCGGAGCAGCTCCAGGGGATTCGGACCAGCCCCAACCTCTTCGAGGTGCTGGGGGTGAAGGCCGCGGTGGGTCGCACCTTTCGGCCAGACGAAGGGCAACCCGGGAGCGATCACGTCGTGCTGTTGAGCGACGCGCTCTGGCGGCGCCGCTACGGATCAGACCGGAGGATCGTCGGGGAGACGATCCGGTTGGACGGCACGCCCTACACGGTGGTGGGCGTGATGCCGGCCGGCGTTCGATTCCCGGACGCCGCGAGCTTCCTCTTCCCCGACCTGGCGGACTTCTGGGTACCTCGGAGCTGGGAGGAGGAGCGTACGCAGTCGCGCGGCAATCAGTATCTCCGGGTGATCGGACGGCTCGCGCCCGGTGTCTCGATGGCCGCCGCCCGCGCCGATCTCGCCGGAGTGGAGAAGCATTGGCGGGCCGACTATCCCGAGCACTACCCGCCGAACAGCGGCTGGCGTCTCGACCCCGTGACGCTGCGCGACCAGATGGTGGGAGATGTACGGCCCCTCCTGCTGGTGGCGGCCGGCGCAGTCGGGTTGGTGCTGCTGATCGCCTGTGCCAACGTCGCCAACCTGACGCTCGCCCGCGCCAGCGCCGCGGCCACGGATCGGGCCATCCGCACGGCCCTCGGCGCTCCGCGCCGGCGGCTGCTCCGCCAGGCGATCACCGAGTCCACCGTGCTCGCGCTCTGTGGCGGGACGGCGGGCCTGCTCCTGGCGTGGTGGGGCGTCGATGCGCTCGTCAGGCTCGGGCCATCGAGCATTCCGCGGCTCCGGGAGGCGGGAATCGACGGGCGGGTACTCCTCTTCTCGCTCGCGCTCACGCTCCTCACCGGCGTCGCCTGCGGGCTCGCGCCCGCTCTCCTGGAGCGTGATGACCGCCTCGAACGCTCGCTCCGAGAGTCGACCCGAACTACCGGCGGCTCGGCGCGACTCCGCGCGCGCCGGGCGCTGGTGGTGCTCGAGCTCGCACTGGCGCTGGTGGTCTCGGTCGGCGCCGGCCTCCTGCTCCGCAGCTTCGTCGCGCTCGGCGAGGTGCAGCCCGGATTCCGCGGCGCGGCGGTCCTGACGATGCAGATCACGCTCCCCAAGAACGGCTACGACACCGGCGAGCGCAGGCTCGCATTCGTTCAGGAGCTCCTGCGCCACCTGAACGAGAGCCCCGGAGTGGTAGCCGCCGCCGCAGTCATGCCCCTTCCGATGAGCGGGAACGGGTGGGGAGCGTCGTACGTCGTGGAGGGTCAGCCCGTTCCCCCCGGTGGAGAGTACCCGCACGCCGAGTACGCCGCGATCTCTTCAGGCTACTTCAAGGCGCTGGGAATTCCGCTGCTCGCCGGCCGCGACTTCGACGATCGCGACAGCTACGATGCCGGCGAGGTGGTGGTCGTCGACGAGATGCTCGCTCAGCGGCACTGGCCGGGGGAGAACCCGATCGGGAAGCGCCTCAACCTCGCCGGCCGGCCGGACAGCGTGTGGGCCACCGTCGTGGGCTTGGTCGGGCACGTGCACAGCGGTTCACTGGCCACCGTGGGCGAGCAGCAGATCTACTTCCCGATCGCGCAGCGGCGCGTTCCGTCTTTCGCCATCGCCATCCGGAGTGCGGGGAGTCCCACGGCGCTGGTCGCGACGGCACGCGAGGCCGTGCACTCCGTCGATCGCGACCTTCCGGTTTCCAAGATCCTCCCCATGCAGGCGCTCGTGCGGGGCGACACCTCGCGGCAACGCTTCGCGCTCATGCTCATCTCGATCTTCGCGGCGACGGCGCTTTTGTTAGGTGCGCTGGGAGTCTACGGCGTGATGTCGCAGGGAGTCGCCGCCCGCCATCGCGAAATGGGGATCCGGGTCGCCCTCGGCGCTGTCTCGGGCGACATTCGCAGCCTCGTGATGCGCGAGGGGCTCGCGCTCGCCGGCATCGGTGTGCTGGTCGGCAGCCTCATTGCGCTCGTCGCATCGCGCGGCGTGGCCGGCCTGCTCTTCGGCGTTCGACCGGCTGACCCGCTCACCTACGCATCGATCGCCGCGCTGCTGATGGGCGTCGCCGGGCTCGCGGTCTGGCTCCCCGCGCGGCGCGCGACCAGGGTGGACCCGATGTTGGTGCTGCGGGGAGAGTGATGCGCCGCCCTGCGATATCCCTATCCGTGCGACGGACGCGACGTCGAGCGGTCGCCCTGGTGCTCGGGCTTCTGCTCGCGCCGAGCAGCGCCTCGGTGACGAGTGCCGCCGTTCTCCCTCTCGATGCCGGCGCGGGGGGCGTCGAGTCGTCCGCACCGCCGGTTCGCATCGGTTCGCGCACGCGGATCATCGCGGTGGCACCGGAGTCGCTGCGCAGCACCGGCGCTCTGCTCATCCGTGGCCGCCTGCTCGCCGGCGATGATGGAAGGAGCCCGTACGGCGCCGTCATCAACGAGACGCTCGCGCGTCACTACTTCACCGCAATCGACCCGATCGGCCGCCGCATTGTCGCTGCCGCTCCGGGCACGTCCCTGCCGCGCGAGTATGTGATCGTCGGGATCGTGCGCTCCTCGTCGAACCCCGGCTCGCGGAGAGTCCCCGCGATCTACGTCTCGATCGCCCCGATCGTGCCCACACCGGTGATCGTCTCCGGCTCGCGGGGGCGCCGCACCTACCGCGTCGCCTCGGCGGCTGGACACGCCGGAGGGAGCGACTGATGGACACACTCGCCCAGGACGTGCGCTTCGCCCTCCGTACGCTCCGGAAGAATCCCGGCTTCACGATCATCGCCGTTCTCGCCCTCGCCCTCGGCGTCGGCGCGAGCGCCGCGATCTACAGCGTCATCGATGGCGTTCTTCTTCGGACGCTCGCCTATCGCGACCCCGCGCGGTTGGTGCGCATCTACGAGATCTTCCCGAACGGATACGGCTCGGTGGCGGCGGCCAACTTCGACGATTGGCGAGCACAGAGCCGGTCGTTCTCCGATCTCGTGCTGTACTCGAATGGCAACGAGAATCTGCAGGGGGCGGGAGAGGCCGTACGTCTGCGCACCGTCACGGCGAGCGCGAATCTCTTCAACGCGTTGGGAGTCGAGCCGCTCCGGGGCCGGACGTTCGCCGCCGGTGACGACGAGCCCGGCGCGCCCCCCGTGGTGATCCTGAGCGAAGGCTTCTGGCGTCGACGCTTTGCCGGCGATCCGGCGGCCGTCGGCCAGACAATCACCCTGGACGGTCGCGCCTCGACGGTGATCGGCGTCATGCCGTCCCGCTTCCGCTTCCCGGCCGGGACCGATGCCACTGACCTCTGGTCGCCGCTCGCGCTCAGTCCGGCCGAGCGCGCCTCACGCGGATCGCACCTGTACGGCGTGATCGCTCGCCTCGCGCCCGGTGCGACGGTGGAGTCGGCGCGCCGGGACCTGGCCGGGGTCGCGAGCCGCCTGGAAAAGCAGTATCCGGACGAGCAGGCAGGACGGAGCGTTCGCCTCGTCTCGTTGAGTGACGACGTCGTCGGCTACGTGCGTCCTGTTCTCCTCGTTCTCTTCGGGGCAGCGGTTCTGGTGCTCCTCATCGCTTGCCTCAACGTCGCCAATCTGCTCCTCGCTCGATCGACCGATCGTAACCGCGAGCTCGCCGTGCGCTGCGCGCTCGGCGCCGGCCGCGCGCGGCTGGTGAGGCAGATGATCACCGAGAGCCTTGTCCTCGCCGTGGGCGGCGCCGCCATCGGTGCCCTCATCGCCCAGTGGGGAGTGCAGGCGTTCGTCACGCTCGCTGGCAGCACGCTTCCTCGAAGCGCCGACGTACGCTTCGACGGGGGCGTCTTCGCCTTCCTCGTCGCCGCGGCCGCGCTCATGGCACTCGGCGTGGGGATCGCCCCCGCGCTCCGTGCATCGCGCGCCGATGTGAAGAGCACGCTCAACGCCGGCGGGTCGCGGGCGGTGGCGCGTGGCGGCGACCGCTCCCGCGATGCGCTCATAGTGAGTGAGATCGCGCTGGCTCTCCTTCTCGTCGCCGGAGCCGGCCTCCTGGTCCGCACGTTCGTGCATTTGCGAAGCGCCGACACGGGCATGCGCGCGGATAATGTCCTCACCTTCCGAGTGAGCGTGCCGGCGGAACGCTATCCCGACACGGCCATCGCTACCCGCTTCTATGCTCCGGCGCTGGAGCGCATCCAGGCCCTCCCCGGAGTGAGCCACGCCGGAGCGATCTCCGCCCTCCCGCTCTCGCAGTGGGGGATCAACGGCGACTTCTCCATCGAAGGCCATCCGCCGGCGCCAGCGTCGAGCCCTTATCGCGCGGAGTGGCGCGCGGTGGGAGGTGAGTATTTCACCGCGCTCGGGATTCCGCTCCTGCGCGGGCGCAACTTCACGGAAGCCGACAAGCCCGGATCGGGCTTCAACGTCCTCGTCAACCAGGCGCTCGTCACCAACTTCTTCCACGACGAGGACCCGATCGGGCAGCGACTCAACCTCGGCGACGCGGTGATGCTCACCATCGTCGGCGTCGTAGGAAGTGTCAGACAGGCGGGCCTGGAGCGCGGGCCTCTCCCCGAAGTGTATTTCTCGATGCGGCAGATCGAGCGTACGATGATCGCGCCGCTCATGGGCGAGATGTCCTTCGTCGTCGCGGGGAAGGTGCCGGTGAACACGCTTCTCCCCGCGATTCGCGGGGCGATTCACAGCGTCGACGAGAATCAGCCTCTCTTCGCCGTGCGAACGATGGAGGGGGTGATCAGCGACTCGCTCGCCGACCAGCGCCTCTACCTCGGCCTTCTGGCGTCCTTCGCCGGCATCGCGCTCGCCCTCGCCGCGGCGGGGATCTACGGCGTGATGTCGTACCTCGTCACGCAGCGTACCCGCGAAATCGGAATTCGCATGGCGCTCGGCGCCGAGCCCGGCGCCGTCATGAGGATGGTGATCGGCCAGGGGATGGGGCGCGTGGCAATCGGCGTCGCGGCAGGTCTTGCAGCGGCGTTCGCGTCCACCCGCGTTCTCGCCGGGCTCCTGCACGGCGTCACCCCGACCGACCCCGGCACGCTCGCGGCTGTGGTGGCGATTCTCGCCGGAATCGCCATGCTGGCGATTTACATTCCGGCACGGCGGGCGATGCGCGTCGACCCCAACATCAGCTTGAGGACCGAATAGCGTGGCTTTCCTTCGCTCCTTTTTCTCCACGTCGAGCGCGGCCGAACCCGCCGACAAGAGCGCGATAGCCGCGCCCGGAGCGCCGCTCATCGCCCTGCGCAATCTCGAGAAGAGCGTTCAGACCGGATCATCGCAGACATTCCTGCTGCGCCGGATCACGATCGATGTGCAACCGGGAGAGTTCGTCTCCATCATGGGCCCGTCGGGCGCCGGGAAGTCCACGCTCCTCAGCATCCTCGGTATGCTCGACAGCGTCTGGAGCGGGGAGTACTGGTTCCTCGGCAATCCGGTGCATCCGCTCAGCATCAAGGACCGCGTCGCGCTCAACAAGCAGTACGTGGGCTTCGTCTTCCAACAGTATCACCTGATCGATGATCTGACGGTGGCGGAAAACCTCGACATCCCGCTGTCCTACCGAAACATCAAGAAGGCCGAGCGACAAGCGATCGTCGCCGACACGCTCGATCGGTTCAGCATCGTCGGCAAGAAGGATCTCTTTCCACGCCAGCTCTCCGGCGGCCAGCAGCAGCTGGTGGCTGTCGCGCGCGCGGTGATCGCCAACCCGCGCGTCATCCTGGCCGATGAGCCGACCGGGAATCTGCACTCCAGCCAGGGTGCCGAGATCATGGAGCTCTTCCGGCGGCTCAACTCGCAAGGGACGACGATCATCCAGGTGACGCACTCGGAGACGAATGCGGCCTACGGGAACCGGATCATTCATCTCAAGGACGGATGGATCGTCGACGCCTGATGCGCGCGACAGCCGCGCGCAGGAGCTGGAGACAGTCGTGATGGACATCTGGCAGGACATCCGCTTCGCGATCCGGTCGCTTCTGCGCTCCGGGACCTTCACCATGGCCGCCGTGCTCTGCCTCGCACTCGGGGTCGGTGCCACCAGCGCCGTCTTCGGAATCGTCGACGCGCTCTTCTTCCGGCCCCCGCCGGGTGTCGGGAACCCGGACGCCATCGTCAGGCCCTACCTGTACGAGAAGAGCCCTCACGTTTGGATGGAGGCCTCCGGATCCGTCTCCTATCCCGACTATCGGGCACTCCGGGACGAGGCGCGGACGCTCTCGGGACTGGCCGGCTACACCGATCTCTCGCTCAGCGTAGGGAGCGGGATAGCGGCGGAGAATGCCGACGCCCAGGCCGTCTCGGGCAATTACTTCGACCTCCTCCAGGTCGCGCCCGCCCGCGGCCGCTTCTTCCGTCCCGATGAGGATGCCGGCCCGGGATCCCCGCCGGTGCTGGTGATCAGCCATGCGTACTGGTCGCGGCGATTCGGCGGCGATCCCGGCGTGCTTGGTCAGTCACTCGAGGTCAACGGGCATAGCTACCGGATCATCGGCGTGGCGCCAGTCGATTTTCACGGCATCGACGTCGGCACGACGGACTTCTGGATCCCCGTCTCGCATGCGGCGCAGCTGGGGCTTCCGACGCAGGCGCTGGAAGACAGGACGATCTTCTACTTCCACCCCGTTGGGCGTCTCGCTCCCGGCGCGACGATGGCGGCGGCGGAGGCGGAGTTGGGCGCACTGCTCGCGCGCGTCGTGAGCGCCGCCGAGCCGGACCGCCACCCCACCCTCCGTCTCGGCCCGATTCTCAGGGATCGCGGTCCGGAGGCGAGTCGTCAGGCAATGGTCACGCGCTGGTTGGCCCTCGCGGCCGGGCTGGTTCTCCTCATCGCCTGCGCGAACACCGCCAACCTCCTGCTCGCCCGATCGGCCACACGCCGGCGCGAGATCGCCATCCGCTTGGCGGTCGGCGCGACCCGCCGCCGCCTCTCCCGGCTCCTGCTCACGGAGAGCGCCCTGCTGGGGCTCGCCGGCACGGTGGCGGGAGTCGTACTCGCTCTCTGGGGGACGGAACTGATCCCCGCCGACGGGCTCACCCCGCTGCGCCTCTTCGCCGGAGGCCGGGTGCTGCTCTTCGCCATCGCGCAGGCCGTGCTCACCACAATCGCCTTCGGCGTCGTTCCCGCCATCGCCGCGACGCGGAGCGGGCCGAGCGGCCCGATGCGGGAAAACGAACGAGCGGGTCGTCCGCGCTCCGCACTCCGCGAGTCGCTCTTGGTTGTGCAGGTTGCGCTCGCGGTGGTGCTGCTCACCGGTGCCGGCCTCTTCGTACACAGCCTCCGCAACGTAGAGAGGATCGAGCCGGGGATCATGCTGGACCGAATCGTGGTCGGGAGGGTCAACCTGCGCGCCGTGGGATACGGCGACACCGCCATCGCCTCCTTCGACGGTCGCGCCCTCGAGAGGCTAAGCTCGACGCCGGGCGTCGTCGCGGCCACTCTCGCGTCCCTGGCTCCCCTCGAGGGTGGCTTTCAGGTTCTGAGCTTCGCGGTTCCCGACGGCACGAGCGGGCGCCGATCGGCCGAGATGGATCTCCGGCAAGCGCTCGACGGCCCCGCAGCAACCTACGCGTTCGTCGTCGGACCTGATTACTTCACCACCGTCGGCACGGCGATTCTGCGCGGTCGCGATTTCAGCCGAGCCGATTGGGAGCATGACGCGAAGGTCGCCATCGTGAATTCGGCTTTCGCCACCCGAGAGTGGCCCGCAGGGAGCGCCATCGGTCGCTGCATCGATCTCGGCGGCAGCGGCAAGCCCGACTGCTTCACGGTCATCGGTGTCGTGGCGAACGCGAAGTACAGCACGCTCGAGGAGCCGACGCATGCTGCCTTCTTCCTTCCGCTGGAGTCGGGGAGCTCCGGGTCGCCAAACCTCCGGCTCTCCGTGGGAGGGGGTGGCACGCTGACATTCCTGATTCGCACCACGGGCGACCCCGGTGCGGCGATCCCTTCGCTGCGCGGCGCCCTGGCCACCCTAGCCACCGGGCTTCCATACGTCCACCTGCAGACGCTCGAGCAGACGCTTCGGCCGATGCTTCAGCCTCGACGACTCGGTGCATCGATGTTCGGCGTCTTCGGCGTGGTGGCGCTGGTCCTCGCGGCGATCGGTCTGTACGGCGTCGTCGCCTACACCGTGACGCAGCGCACGCGGGAGGTCGGGATCCGCATGGCGCTCGGTGCGCGCAGCAGTCACGTGCTGTCGCTCGTCGTCGGGCAGGTGTTGGTCGTGACGACGGCCGGCCTCCTCGCCGGAATGCTGGGTGCACTCGCCGGGGCGCGGTTGGTCACCCACCTCCTCTTCGGGGTAGGCGCCGGCGATCCGCTGACGTACGTCGGTGTGGGTGCGCTGTTGATCGTCACGGCGGTGGTGGCCAGCTTCGTCCCGGCGCGCCGCGCGATCAGCGTGGACCCGATGGTCGCGCTGCGCACGGACTAAAGAGCGGCGCCACTCACAGGCGGTATATTTCTCCGCGATGGCGCAAGACACACGCCCGCCGCGCATCCTCATCGCCGACGACCAGCCCGACGTCATCGAGGCGCTGCGGCTCCTGCTCAAGCGTGAGGGCTACTCGATCGAGACGGCGCGCTCGGTGAGCGGCATCGCCGCCGCCGTCGATGCGCACGAGCTGGACCTCGTGCTGATGGACCTCAACTACACGCGCGACACGACTTCGGGGAAGGAAGGCCTCGACCTGTTGATGCGGCTGCAAGCCGTCGATCAGACCCTGCCCGTGGTCGTGATGACGGCGTGGGGGAGCGTCGACGGAGCGGTGGAGGCGATGCGGCGGGGAGCGTGGGACTACGTCGAGAAGCCGTGGGACAACGCACGCCTCATCGCCACCCTGCGCAATCAGCTCGAGCTGGGTCGGGCCATCCGGCGCGCCCAGCGGCTCGAGAGCGAGAATCGCCTTCTCCGGACCAACGGTGCACCGGAGATGATCGCCAGCTCGCCGCGCATGCGGCCGGTGCTGCAGCTCATGGAGCGTGTCGGGCCGTCGGACGCCAACGTCCTCATCACGGGCGAACACGGGACGGGGAAGGAGCTCGTCGCCCGCTGGCTCCACGCGGTGTCGCCGCGCCGATCGGAGGCGTACGTCGCGGTGAACATGGGCGGTCTCTCGGAGGGAGTGTTCGAGAGTGAGCTCTTCGGCCACGTGAAGGGGGCGTTCACCGATGCGAAGACCGACCGGGTCGGACGCTTCGAGCTCGCCGATGGCGGGACGCTCTTTCTCGACGAGATCGCGAACGTCCCGCTCAACCTCCAGGCGAAGCTGCTGCGCGTCCTCCAGACTGGCGAGGTCGAGCGCGTCGGGAGTGCACGTGCACGTCGCGTGAACGTGCGCGTGTTGGCGGCCACCAATGCCGACGTCCAGGTGGAGGTCGCCGCCGGGCGCTTTCGCGAGGACCTGCTCTTCCGCCTGAATACGATCGAGATCCATCTCCCGCCGCTGCGGGAGCGTCGGGAGGACATCGCCCCCCTCGCCTCGCACTTTCTCCGGCGCCACGCATCCCGCTATCGGAAGTCGATCACCGGACTCGATGCCGGGGCGATGCAGGCGCTGCTCGAGCACCCGTGGCCGGGGAACGTGCGGGAGCTGGACCACGCCGTCGAACGCGCCGTGCTCCTCGCCACCGGCGAGAGCATTCGGGCCGCCGACCTCGGACTGCGCGGGGGCGGATCGTCCGGAAGCACGCGCCTCGAGGAGCTGACGCTCGAGGAGGTGGAGCGGATGCTGATCCAGAAGGCTCTCGCACGCTTCGATGGCAACGTCAGCCAAGCTGCCCGAGCGCTCGGGCTGAGTCGCAGCGCGCTGTACCGGCGCCTGGCGACGCATGGCCTCTGATCGAGCGCCGCGACGCAAGCGGCTCAGTTTCGAGTCGCGCGTCTTCGCCCTGGCCCTCCTGGCAGGCGGCGCCGGCAGCATCACCGCCCTCCTCCTTCTCTGGTTCGGCGGCTATCAACCCAAGGTCCAGTGGACCCTGACGCTCTTCATCACCAGCTGCTGGCTCGCCTTCGCGGCTGCGGTCCGCGAGCGCGTCGTGCGTCCACTGCAGACGATCTCCAACATGCTCGCCGCGCTCCGCGAGGGGGACTTCTCCCTGCGGGCGCGTGGCAGCCGCCCCGACGATGCGCTCGGCCTCGCCCTGCTCGAGGTGAACTCGCTCGGCGAGACGCTCCGTGAGCAGCGGCTCGGCGCTCTCGAGGCTACCGCGCTCCTCCGCACGGTGATGGCCGAGATCGACGTCGCCATCTTCGCCTTCGACGAGGCGCATCGCCTCCGCCTCACCAATCGTGGCGGCGAACGCCTGTTAGGCCAACCCGTCGAGCGGCTCCTCGGTCGCAGCGCCGAGACGCTGCAGCTGGAACAATGCCTGACCGGCGACGAAGACCGCACGATGGATGTCGACCTCCCCGGCGGCTCCGGTCGCTGGCAGGTGCGGCGCTCGGCCTTTCGGCAGGGCGGGCGCCCGCACCAGCTGCTGGTCCTCTCCGACCTGAGCCGCGCGCTGAGGGACGAGGAGCGGCTCGCCTGGCAGCGGCTCATTCGCGTGCTCGGCCACGAGATCAACAACTCCCTCACGCCGATCAAGTCGATCGCCTCGAGCCTCCGGCTCGTGACGGCCACGCCATCGCGGCCCACCGACTGGGAGGATGACGTGCGTCAGGGGCTGAGCGTGATCGCCTCCCGCGCCGAGTCCCTCGGTCGCTTCATGTCCTCGTACGCGCTCCTTGCCAGGCTGCCGAGTCCGCACCGCCGCTCGGTCGACGTGAACGACTGGGTTCGCCGGGTGGCCCAACTCGAGACGCGTCTGCGCGTGGACGTGGAGGTGGGCGCGCCTGTCACGCTGGAAGCGGACGGCGATCAGCTCGATCAGCTCCTGATCAACCTGGTGCGCAACGCTGCCGATGCGTCGCTCGAGACGGGAGGCGGAGTCTCCGTCGGCTGGTCGCGGAACGGCGGATCGCTCGACGTCTGGGTACGCGACGACGGGCTCGGCGTCAGCGACACGGCCAATCTGTTCGTGCCGTTCTTCACCACGAAGCCGGAAGGCTCCGGGATCGGTCTCGCCCTGAGTCGCCAGATCGCCGAGGCACACGGCGGGACGCTGACACTAGAGAACCGCCGCGGTACCCACGGCTGCGAAGCCCGCCTGCGGCTACCGCTCTGATCGTCCTCGGCGCTGGCCGTACGAAGCCAAAGCCCGCCGCGTCAGCGGCGATCGGCAGCGCTCGAGGCTACCGCGGCCAGAACCAGGCGAAGATCGCGGCGGTGATGAGGCCATAGAGAAAACCGTCGAACACTTCCTTCCAGGCGACGGACCAGGGCCGCCCCCAGAAGATGGCGTTGGGGATGATCGCGGCGGCGTAGGAGAAGCAGGCGAACGTCCCAGCGACGCGAAAGACACCGATCCACGATTCCGTGGGCGGAAGCGTTCGCCCAGAGAGGTAGGCGACGCTGACGGAGATCACGAGGAGGAAGACCGCCCACTGGGCGAGCATGGGTCCCATCCCCATTCCACCCGCCTTTCGAACAGTGAGTATCGCCACTGGTCCCTTCTCGAAGCGCTGAGCCATCTCCGGCGACTTTCGAGCCTCGGGCGTCGAGGCGTAGGGGCTGCTATAGAGACCTGGCGTCAGGTTCTGGCGTCGGATCAGGTCCGCGAAAGCAGCGTCGTCGGCCAGCCCTCGAAGATCTGTCTTGTGCCACGGCATCACCATCCAGACCAGGGAGCTGGCGAAGAAGACGGCGACCGTAGACAGCAGGATCGGTAGCCAGAGCGTGTGGATCGAGACCATTCTCCCCTCCGGAATGCGAGACCGGGACTCGAGCAGCAGCCGACCGCGGTCAATCTTATGAGTTCCTGGTCAGTCCGGTAAGCGTCGGAGCGAGCCCGTCAGAACACCGTTAGGACGTCAGGAGGCGGCAAGGGGAGCCCGCGGTGTGCCCGGCTGTCTAGCATGCGTTGGGCGCGCATCTTATTTACGTGATGCCCGCTCTGGGCGACGTTTTGCGGCACGGCGGTCTGTTGGCCCGTCGCGGGGCAGTGCCGCTGGGAGATCCGATGCTCGCTGCACGCTGCACTCGGCCATTCGTGTTTGCGCTCGCGATCACGTGCGCTGCGTCGTCCGTTGAGGCTCAGGTCATCAAGGGCGACGTCGTGGACGAGAAGACGACGACTCCGATCTTCGGCGCCATCGTCGTTCTCCTGGATGATTCCAGCCACCGAGTGGCGGCGACGATCAGCGATGATTCCGGCCACTTCGCACTCAAGGCGCCGGGCGCCGGCCGATACATCCTCCGCGCCGATCGCATCGGTTACCGGAGCACGACATCCGCTCCCCTCGACCTCGACGTCGGCGCGACCGCGATTCAGCGATTGAGCGCGCCGGTCGTGCCGGTCATGCTCGCCGGCGATACCATCGTCGGCGACAACCGCTGCGTCGTTCGACCGCAGGAGGGACAACAGACCGCCGAGCTGTGGGAGGAGGCACGCAAGGTACTCTACGCCACCGAGCTCGCGATCGAGGAGCGCCGCTTCGAGGCGACGGTGAGGGTGTACTCGCGGGCGCTCGATCCGTACACGCTGCAGGTTCGACGGCAGGAGACGGTTCAGCACACGAGCTACACTGACCGCCCCTTCTACACGAATCGAACGCCCGAGGAGCTGGCCCGCGACGGCTACCTGCGGCACGACTCGCTCGCCGGTCCGGATGCCGACGTGCTGCTCTCCGACGCCTTCGCCGATACGCATTGCTTCCGGGTCAAGAACGACCCGGGCGATCATCCGGGCCTCGTGGGACTGTACTTCGAGCCGATCAAGAAGCGCAAAGTGCCTGACGTGACGGGGGTGCTCTGGCTCGACCAGCAGACGGCCGAGCTGCGATTCGTCGATTTCCGCCCGACCCGCATGTTCGCGGACGTCCCTCCCCGGCGCTACGGCGGCCGGATCGAGTTCGAGCGCCTGAAGAACGGCGTCTGGATCGTGCGGCGGTGGTACATTCGCCTGCCCGTTTACGGCGAAAGCGCGCCGGGCGGCGACATGCGCGCCATGAGTGGCGGGGATCACGTCGCGGCGTTCCACGAGAATGGCGGCGAGGTGCTCTCGACGGTGGCAGCGCAGCCACCACCGGCGCAGCCGCCTCAGCCCTGATTCCACCTCGCCCCAGCGGCACGGATGATCGAGTGACGCGCCTCAGCGCGCCGCCACTCGTGTGATGTCGCATCCCCTCCTCAACCTCGAGGCGAGGCCCGTCATCGGGCATCGCGGCGCGGCAGCGTACGCGCCGGAGAACACCCTCCCGTCGTTCGAGCTTGCGATCGCACAGGGGGCCGACGTGATCGAGCTCGACGTGAGGGCATCGGCCGACGGCATCGCGACGGTCGTGCACGATGCGACGCTCGACCGAACGACGGATCGAGGAGGGGAGGTCAGCCGCCTCGCCTTCGCGCGCATCGCCGAGGCCGATGCCGGGGCGCGCTTCTCGCCGGACGGCAGTCACTTTCCGTGGCGTGGTCGCGGCGTGCACATCCCATCGCTGCGCGATGTGCTCGAGCGATTTCCGGCGACATCACTCTTGATCGAGCTCAAGACCGTGGATGCCCAACTGCCGGTCCGAGAGGCGCTCCTCGAGGGCGACGCAGCGCAACGCTGCGTGCTCATGTCCTCACGCAGCGAGGCGCTCGAGGCTTTTCGGTCGCCCCCCTGGGTCACCGGAGCGACGAAGGCGGAGTCGATGGCGCTCCTCTGGCACGCCCTCCTCGGCGCGGACCTCGGACCGATTCCCTACCGCACATTCTCGATCCCGCGTCGTCTCCGTGGCGTCCCTCTACCGATGCGCCTCCTCACGCGGGCGGCACGCGCTCACGGACTCCCGCTCCACGTCTGGACCGTGGACTCCCCTTCCGTCGCCGCGCGCCTCTGGCGGAGCGGTGTCTGCGGCGTCGTCACCAACGCGCCCGACGTCATTCGCGCGGTGCGAACCCGTGTCGCCGCTCGGCTCATCGCCGAGCGCGCTTCGGGAAGCCCAGGCTCGCGTTGAGCCAGCGCACGAAGGGGAGGAGCGCCTTCACGTCCCTCGCCAACACGTCAGGCAGGTCGACCCGGGTCACCTCCCTGTCGGAAAGCCTCCGACCGGCGGTGAAGGACTGATAGCGAAGCCAGCGTCCAGCCGGGTGGTCGATCGGAACACCTCGTGGCAGACGCTTCAGCATCTTCTCGTCCGAGATCTCACCGTAGCGGCGACAGAAGGCGATGGATCTGACGATGCGCTCGAACGAGCGATGATCCTCGGTCAGGGCCTCCCGCACCTTCTGGAGGGGAGCGGCCGCCGGCATCCAGATTCCGGCGGCGACCATCGAGCGACCGGGCTCGAGATGGAAGTAGAATCCGGCGGCGCCCGCGTCCTTCGCCTGGCGCGGATCGGCGTCGACATGGTAGAACCAGGCGCCGACATGCGTCTTGTACGGCGACTTGTCCTTCGAGAAGCGAATGTCGCGATAGATGCGGAAGATGGAGCGCGACGGATGCCCGACGATCTCCGGGGCGACGCGCGCCAGGCGAACGTCCAGCTCCTCGACCAGAGCACGCATGGGGGCGAGCACCTCGGACTCGATCTCCGGCCGGTGTGCCTCGAACCACTCCTTGCGATTGTTCTTCGCCAGGCGTCGCAGCGTCGTCAGGGCTGCTGGGCGGAACCCGGACATGAGTGAGCGAGGTGTCGCGTTGTGAAGAGACTCGGAGCACCAAGATGGACGCCGTGAGCGAATGGCGCGAGACGGGGGACCGGGATGCACGCGGGGTCGGCAACTCGAGCGAGTCGCCGACCCCGGTCACTGTAGACCTGCGTACTGCGGATTCCTACCGGTGGTGCCCCCCGCCGCCGCCGCCGCCCCCGCGGAACCCGCCACCCATGCTCACGTGCGGAGCTGGAGCACCACCCATGCCACCGCGCATCGGTGCGCCACCGAATCTCTCCGGCGCGCGCATCGGCATGCCGCCGCCGCGAGGCGGACCCTGGGGAGCGCGCACCGGCATCTCCCCGCGCGGGGCGTTCGACATCGGCTGACGCATCTGGACCCGCTGTTCCGAGGCGATGCGAGCCTGCTCCTGCGCACTCATGCGCGCCTGATCCGGACGGGCCGGCCCCGTCCACCGGGGGAGCGGCTGACGCGCCGGTCGCATGCTCGGCGCAGCCACACGCTCCGCCTTCGTGCTCTGGACGTACGGGCGCATGGACCAGGCCGAGTTGGTGGTGTGCGAGGTACGAGTCGTCGGATTTGCGAAGACCGTCGGCTCAGGACGCGCCGGCTGCTGCGACCGCGCAACCTGATTGAACGGGTTGACGGGACGTGCGTGCGCCACGGCGGTCGAGCGATTGCCCACGCTCGTGCCGTTCCACACGACCCCGGGCCGCCCTGCGGCGGCCGTCGAGGACCCGATACTCGCGAAGTGCGTGCTGATGCCTGACGACGCCGGGATCATGCCGGGGTGGAACGTGAATGGATAGCTCCCGTTGCCGTTCGCCCACGGGCGTGGGTTGACAAAGCCGCCGTGCGCGTACGCGATCCCCGGCCGATAGGTCCACGGCACCGGAGCCGGCGGGCGATACACGGGGATGGGGTGGTACCCATAGATCGGATATCCAGGGACATAGCCCCAGCCCGGGAGCCACGGCCGGTAGTAACCGTAGTAGTACGGGTACCCACAGCACGGGTAGTACCCGTACGCCGGGTATCCAAACCCGAACGAGAAGCCGAAGAAGGGATAACCGAAGCCGAACGAGAAGTACGGCCCGTACCCGTAGTACGGCCCATAGCCGTAGTAGGGATAGTAGCCGCCCCCATATCCGCCACCAGACTCTCCACCACCGTACGCGCCGCCGCCCGACTCGGTGTTGTTAGGTTGGGTGGATGCGACGTCGTGGTCCGACTTCTCGACGCTGTAGTGCACGATGTCGTACTTGAAGGAGCTGGACATCCGAGCGGTCAGATTCGTGAAGCCCGCCTCGGGATCCGTCGCCAGCGTGGAGTCGTAGAGAAAGCGGTAGTCCCAGTGATCGGAACGGACGAACTCCGCGAAGTTCTGCGGGTCGGGGGTGACGGCGGCATAGACCCAGCCCGTTCCGCCGGCGCCGCTCGTGATCTCGATCGCATCACGGTCTCCGCGCCCACGAATCTCCACATCGCTCCCGCCCTTCACGAAGTTGTCGTCGTTGGGATCGAGCGGGAAAAGCACACGCACTCGGCCATCGATGTCCAAGTGCATAACGATGACGTAGCCGTCGTCGCGCGTGCGGATGTGCACCGACGGATGATCGCCCTTGTGGTACTCCTCGTCGTCCAGCCAGACGCGGATGTGCGGATCCTCGCTCGTCGCACTCGCGGCGGGCGCCGGAGATCCGGCGAGTACGGCCAACAGTGGAGCAATGGTGAGGGCGAACATCTCCTGCCTCCGTGGGGCCACCTCGCGGCCGGCGCTCGCCAGCCATTCGGGCTCACGACCCCACCTCCAAGATTGCGAAGAGCGTGCCGCGCCTCAAGTGCCTAGGATGACGGCACTTGCGCGTTTTGGCGGAGGCCAGAGTGTACCCCACTGCGGACGCTCCTGTCGCCCCGTGAGGACGCCCGGCAGAAAGCCGAAGATGAGGGGTTCAGAGGGAGGGGACTTTGCCCCTGAGGAGGCCTACAACTCGGCCGGGAGGCGGACTGTAAAGGCGCTCCCGCGCCCCACAACGCTGTCCACGCTCACGTCGCCCCCGAGCAGGTGAGCGAGCTGGCGGGTGACGCTGAGCCCGAGACCAGTCCCCCCAACCTTTCGTGTAGCGTTTTGTTCCACCTGCCAGAAGGGATCGAAGACGCGGGAGGTGTTCTCGGGGGCGATCCCAATGCCGGTGTCGCGCACGATGAAGAGCACGTCGTCGCCATTGGCGGCCACGCATGCGTCGACCGAGACGCTCCCGGTCTCGGTGAACTTGATGGCGTTGGAAAGGAGGTTCAGCAGAATCTGCCGGAGCTTCGCCGGATCGCTGCACATCTCCAACCGATCGTCGGGGAGCGTGAGATGGAAGCCGAGCTGCTTCTCTGTGGCCAGCGGCTGCATGATCTCGGACGCGTCTTTGACGACGCGGCGCGCATCGATCAGCTCGACGCGCACCATCTCACGGCCCGCCTCCACGCGTGAGAAGGTCAGCACCTCGTCGATCAGGCCGAGGAGGTGAGTGGCGCTCGACTTGATGCGACGGAGCTGTTGGCGTTGCGATTCGGAAACCGGTCCGGTGATCCCGTCGGCCAGCAGCTCCTCGTACCCAATGATCGCGGTGAGCGGCGTGCGGAGCTCGTGGGACATCGTCGCGAGGAATTCGCTCTTCGCCCGACTCGCCTCGTGAGCGGCACGATAGAGGCGGGCATTCTCCAGCGCCAGCGCGCCGCGGCGGCCAAGCTCGACGG
Organism: Gemmatimonadaceae bacterium; assembly: GCA_035623475.1. Lineage (GTDB taxonomy): Bacteria > Gemmatimonadota > Gemmatimonadetes > Gemmatimonadales > Gemmatimonadaceae > DASPTK01. The sequence continues at coordinate 37,115 of DASPTK010000150.1, forward strand.
CGAGCGTCAGGTCGGACGTGGTATACGTCCTCTCGTGCGCAGCCAGGATCATGACGCCGAGCATCACGCCGCGTTCGGTGAGCGGGATGACCATGAACGATCGAACGTCCATCGCCTCGATCAACGCGCGCCGGCCACTCTCCGGCGCGACCCGCCGGAGAAGCTCGGAGGTGACTTCTGTTATGAGCTCGGGCTTCGCCGTAGCCAGCACCTTCTTCGAGAAGCTCGCCCGGTTCGGGTCGGGAGGGTAACGCATCGAGAGCTCGTCGAGGAGGAGCTGCTTCTCCGGCCTCGCGCAGACGGCGGCGCCTCGACGCGCCTCGGTGACCGACTCGAGCAGATCCACCACGCAGCAGTCCGCGAGGGCAGGCACGGCGAGATTGGCGAGCGTCTGCACCGTGCGCTCGAGGTCGAGGGAGCTCGCCAGCGCCTGACCGGCGTCGCCGAGGAAGCGCGTCATCCGTTCGGCGGCATTCCGTTCGGTCACATCGCGGACGATCTTGGCGACGCTCGTGATCCGGCCGTCGGCGTCGCGCACGGGTGAGAGGGAAACGGAAACGTCGATCAGCACACCGTCCTTTCGTCTCCGAACCGTCTCGACGTGCGAGACGTGCTCGCCCTGTTGCAGCTTGGCAAGGAGCCGCGGTTCCTCCATCGCGTCATGCCCCGGCGGGTGCAGCACGGACGCCGGCTGCCCGAGCACCTCGTCGGCCGGGAAGCCGAAGAGGCGTGTTGCGCCTTCGTTCCAGCTGAGAATGACGCCATCCAGCGAGAGGCTGACGATGGCGTCATCGGATGAAGAGACGATCGCGGCCAACCGCGACTCGGTGAGTCGCGCGTTGCGCTCCTCGGCCATGATGCGGCCAAGCCGTTCGTTCGCCGCCTCGAGCTCCAGGGCCGCGAGTTGCGCCTCGTGAGTCTGGGCGGCGAGCTCGCTGGCCTGCGTCTCGAGCTCGGAGGCCTGCGCCTCGGCCCTGGCGCGCGCTTCCCGGAACGATCCGCAGATGGCGCTGATGAATGATCCGGAAACGAAGAAAATTGCGATCGGGAGGAGATCAATCGTCCGTTCGACCGGAAGACTGCGAAGCGGAGGGACAAGCGATGCGATCATCGCCAGGACGGTGGCGGCCAAACCAGGCCCTGCGCCTCCGAAGAAGGCGCTGACGACGACGGCGACGAAGAAGAAGATGAAGACGGCGCGGTGCACCGCCGGTTGGAGAACGAGCGTCAGCAGGACCGCGACGAGCGTCACCCCGACCGCGAGCGCGTAGGTGAGGAGGCGCGACCGTGGAAGGCGATGCTCGACGCTCTCCAGCGCGCTCGTCAGGCGCACCGACGCATCCGTGATTTCGGAGCGCGACCGACGCCGCGGTCGGGCCGTGTCCGGCGGTGAAAGCTCCCGGGATGAAGTCATCTGTGCTGAGACAACGCTGGCCCTCCTGCTGGGCGACAGGCGCGACCCCGATATCTCCTGCAAGAGTTGGGCGTGCGTGGCGCTACGGGGCTTGCATCCACGAGTTCGCCGGGGCTACTTCGGTGCCGGTCGGCCGATGGCTGGCACCCGCCTCTCCTCCCTCGCCTCCCTACCGCCATGGCTCCGCGAAAAGGCCCTCGCATTCTCCGCCCTTTGCTCTTGGCAGTTCTCTTTGCCCTTCCGTTAGACGCGACTGCTCAGCTCGCTCCACCATTCGATTCACTCGCGCTACGAGGGCTCAAGTGGCGCGAGATCGGGCCATTTCGCGGTGGGCGCTCGGTTGCCGTGGCCGGCAGCGCCAACCGTCTCTACGAGTTCTGGTTCGGAACGACCGGCGGTGGCGTGTACAAGACGACGGACGGTGGAAACACGTGGTTACCGGCGTCGGATAAGTACTTCGGCGGGACTGTCGGGGCAATAGGGGTGAGCGAGTCGAACCCGGACGTTGTCTACGTCGGGACGGGCGAGTACGACATTCGCGGCAACGTGTCCCCGGGGAACGGGGTCTACAAGACCGTCGACGGAGGCCGGACCTGGACATCGGTCGGCCTCGCCGAAACGCGTCAGATCGCGCGCGTCCGCGTCCATCCGACGCGACCCGATGTCGTTTGGGTGGCGGCCCAAGGCCACGCCTTCGGCCCCAATGCCGATCGCGGGGTTTACAAGACGACCGACGGCGGCTCCACCTGGAGGAAGGTGCTCTTTCGCAATGACTCCACGGGCGCCACCGACCTCGTGCTCGATCCCACCAACCCCGACCTCCTCTACGCGTCCCTCTGGCAGGGACAGCGGTTCCCGTGGGCGCTCATCTCCGGGGGTTCGGGGTCCGGCATCTTCAAGAGCACCGACGGCGGCGAGAGCTGGACGGAGATCACGCACAACCCCGGACTTCCGAGGGGCGTGCTCGGCATGATCGCGCTCGCCGTCTCGCCCGCCAAGCCGTCGCGGATCTGGGCGCAGGTCGAGGCCGATTCCGGCGGCGTCTACCGCTCCGACGATGCCGGCGCGACCTGGCGCCGGGTGAATCAGGATCACAAGCTGCGCCAACGCGCGTGGTACTTCTCACGCATCTTCGCCGACCCGAAGGACAGCAACGTCGTCTACGGCCTCAATACCAACGTGTACCGGTCGAGCGATGGGGGCGTGACCTTCCGCCACATCCGGGACCCACACGGCGACAATCACGATCTCTGGATCGCGCCTAACGACCCGCAGCGGATGATCGAGTCGAACGACGGGGGCGCGAACGTCTCCTACAACGGCGGCAAGACCTGGACCGAACAGGATCAGGCCACGGCCCAGTTCTATCACGTCTCGACCACGACGCACTTCCCCTATCGCGTGTGCGGGGCGCAGCAGGACAACTCGGCGATGTGTGGGCCGAGTCGCTGGCCCGGCGGGATCGACATCGCGCAGTGGTACGACCCGGGCGGCGGTGAATCGGGCTTCGTCGAGTCGCGCCCCGACGATCCGGACATCGTCTACGCCGGCGACAACAGCGGGCAGCTGACGCGCCTCGATCACCGCACGGGGCTCCTCCGCATCATCAACGTCTGGCCCGACGAGCCGGACGGGCATCCGGCGGCCGACGAGAGGTACCGCTTCCAATGGACGGCGCCGATCCACATCTCCCCCCACGACCCGCACGTGCTCTACACCGGCGGGAACATGGTCTTCCGCTCGACCAACGAGGGGCAGTCATGGGTGGCCATCTCCCCCGACCTCACCCGCCACGATCCGCGCACGCTCGGAATCTCCGGCGGGCCGATCACGTCGGATCAGACCACGGCGGAGTACTACGCCACCGTCTTCGCGCTCGCCGAGTCGCCGGTGCAGAAGGGGCTGATCTGGGCCGGCTCCGACGATGGGCTCATCCACGTCACACGCGACGATGGAAAGACGTGGACGGATGTCTCGATCCCCGGCCTTCCCGAGTGGAGTCGCATCTCGATCATCGAGCCGTCGCACTTCGCAGCGTGTACCGCGTACGCCGCCACGAACCACTACCAGATGGATGATCCCGCTCCCTTCATCTGGCGCACGGCCGATTGCGGCAAGAGCTGGACGAAGATCGTTAATGGCATTCCGGCCACCGACTACGCGCGAGCGGTACGCGAGGATCCGGTGAAGCGCGGCCTCCTCTACGCCGGCACCGAGCGTGGGGTGTGGGTCAGCTTCGATGATGGGGCGAACTGGCAGTCGATACGCCGGAATCTCCCGATCGTGCCCGTGCACGACCTGGCGGTCAAGGAGGGGGACCTCGTGGCCGCGACGCACGGCCGCTCCTTCTGGATCCTCGACGACATTACACCGCTGCGCCAGCTCACGACGTCCGTGCTCGCGAAGCCGCTCCACCTCTTCCGTCCGCGCCCGGCTTATCAGGTGCAATGGGGCACCGCCGACGCCCCGGCCTATCGCCCGGTGGGAGAGAACCCCCCCGCCGGAGCGATGATCTACTTCTGGCTCGCCCAGCCGGGGCAGGAGGTGACGCTCGACATCCTCGACTCGCGCCACCGCCTGATCCAGCGCTACTCGAGCCATCAGGATACCGTCGCCTTCATGGACAGCCTGGCCGCCGACAGCGTCCACCGGGCGCGAACGGACAGCCTCCGCCGGGCTGGCGTCGCCTTCGACACCTCCGACGTGTCACTCTTTCCCTCCGACACGACGCCCAGCGAGGACAAGCCCTGGCCGCAGCCGGTGTCGCCCCCGCCCCGGGTGCCTGACAAGCAAGGCCTCAACATGTTCGCGTGGAATCTGCGCTACCCGGACGTCGCGAAATTCACCGGAATGGAGAACATCTCCACCGACGGCCCGATGGCGGTGCCGGGCACCTACTGGGTGCGTGTCCGCGCCGGGTCGCGCGTCGACTCGGCGAGCTTCGAGATCAAGCCCGACCCCCGCTCGAAGGCGACCCCTGAGGATCTGCGGCAGCAGTTCGCCTTTCTGCGGGCGGTACGCGACACGGCGACTGCGGGCGTGAACGCTCTCCTCACGATGCGAAATGTGCGCGCCCAGCTCGCCGATCGGATGAAGCGCCTCGCTCCGAGCGATACCGCCGCTCTAGGCCCGATGGCGCGATCGCTCGCCGACACCCTGAGTGCGATCGAGGAGGCGCTCTATCAGCCACGCACGCAGTCCGACGAGGACAACCTCAACTATCCGTCGCGGCTGATCGAGCGCATCAGCTCCGTCGGTGGTGACGCGTCCACGCTGCCGGCGCGCCCGACCGATCAAATGCGCTCCGTGTATGCCTATTTCACGCCGCAGCTCCAGAAGCAACTTCTCGCGTACCAGTCCGTGCTCCGTACGGAGCTTCCGAAGGTGAACGCCGCACTGAAGAAGGTCGGCGCCCCGCCGATCGTGCCGTCGACCACCGAGATCGCGAAGCCGGCTCATGTGGCGATGCGCTAGGCGCAGCGGCGCCCCTATTCGCACCAGGCGCATTACCTTCCGATCGTGACCCTCCATCGGGTATCGCGTGACCGATCGACGTGACACCGCCGCCGCGACAGCGGGCGCAGCTGACTTCCAGACGCTGGCGGGCAGCTCGCAGCTGGTTCGTTATGCGAACTTCGTCAAGCTGCCGCACACGCTCTTTGCCCTCCCCTTCGCCTTGCTCGGCGTCGTGGCGGCATCGCTCCATTCTCCGGTGCGCGTGCAGACGGTGGCGCTCGCGGTGGTGGCCTTCACGGCAGCGCGCTGGGTGGCGATGGGCTTCAACCGAATCGCCGACCGCCACTTCGATGCGCTCAGCCCGCGCAACCGCAATCGCGAGCTTCCACGCAACGTCCTTACGGTCGCGCAGGCGTGGGCGTCAGTGCTCATCGCCGCTGTGATCTTCCTGGCGGCAGCATGGGCGCTCAATCCTCTCTGCGCCATCCTCGGTCCGGTCGCTCTCGCCTGGATCATGGCGTACAGCTACACGAAGCGATTCACGCACTGGCCACATCTCTGGCTCGGCATCAGCCTGGCGATCGCGCCCGTGGGTGGCTACCTGGCTGTGACCGGGGCGTGGAGCCGGCCCTGGTGGGTGCTCGCCGCGATCACTGTCGCGGTGAGTTCGTGGGTGGCCGGGTTCGACATCTTCTACGCGCTCCCCGACGAGGGGTTCGACAGGGCGCAGGGGCTGCGCAGCGCCGTCGTCCGCTTCGGGGTAGCGCAGAGCATCGGCCTGGCGCGGCTCCTCCACGCCCTCACGATCCCGGCCCTCGTTCTGTTCGGTGTTGGCGCCGGATTCGGAGCCTGGTACTTCATCGGTGTCGCGGTGGCGGCGGGTCTTCTCGTGTATGAGCATTCGTTGGTCCGACCGAACGACCTCTCGCGGCTCGACGCCGCTTTCTTTACGATGAATGCCGTTCTCTCGGCCACGGTCTTCAGCTTCGCACTCCTCGACCGTCTCGTGTAGGCCCGTGGCGCACCATCGTCGTATCGACCCTGATCACACACACGACCCATGCCCGTCGCGACCCGCCTCTGCGTCCCGCGCCACACAGGCACCCGCCTCGAGAGGCAACCGATCGCCCGGCCGGCGGCCATCGCTGGTGCGATCGCCGCCTCTCTTCTCCTTTCCGCGATTCCAGCCTCAGGCGCGGCACAGTCGGCGAGCGTCGTCAAGGTGAACGACTATCTCTCGTACGACGCGGATGCGAAGAAGGTGACGCTGAGCCTGGTGGCCGGTGACGGCGATCCGAATGGCGGGATGAACTTCGACCGTGGGTTCACCGGCAACAAGACGATCACCATCCCGGCGGGATGGACGGTGACGTGGCATTTCGTGAATCACGACGCGATTCCCCATTCGGCGATCGTTCTGCCGGACAACATGCCCTTCCCTGCCATCCCGCAGACACCGGCGATCGGCGGCGCGTATTCCGTCCACCTCACCGACGGCATCCCGACCGACGGCACGGACGAGGCGAACTTCACCGCATCGCCGGCGGGGACGTACGTCATCGCTTGCGGCGTCCCCGGCCACGCGCCGAGTGGCATGTGGATCCGCTTCGTGGTCTCGGCCACGGCCACCGAGCCGAGCTTCACGCCGCAGTAGTATCGCGGGGGGAGCGGAGCCGCCGCGCTCTCCCTACCCTGTCTCGATGCGCCTCTTTTTTTCCGCTGATCTGTCAGGCGAACGCCAATGAAGCTCATCACCTGTATCATCCGCCCGGAGCGGCTCGGAGAGGTGAAGGAAGCGCTCTTCCGTGCCGGCGTCACCGGCATCTCGCTGTCGCGCGTCAGCGGACATGGCGGCGAGCGCGAGGTCGTCGAACACTACCGCGGCTCGTCGCTCGTTCTGGAATTCCACGACAAGGTGAAGATCGAGATGGCCTGCTCGGAGCCGTTCGTGGAGCCGACAATCCAAGCGATCCTCTCGGCGGCCCGCACGGGGGAGGTGGGCGACGGGAAGATTTTCGTTCAGCCGCTCGACCGTGTGGTGCGCATTCGCACCGGTGAGCTGGACAACGCCGCTCTCACACCCGTGACCGCCGATGAGGTGCAGCGCCGCGCCCAGGAGGAGCGCCTCCCCACCTCGGGATAGGCGGCTCGCCGACGCCGGTCGATCGTGCGCGATCACGGTCTCTCGCGATGCGCGACGCCACTCGGCGGACGCGCCGCACCTCGTGGGGGAGGAGGGCACACGAAGGGCCGGGAGCGCGGGATTGTCGACCGCGCTACCGGCCCTGTTCGCCGGAAGGCTACTTCGCGATTCTACTTGTCGTACTGGAGCGCCAGCTTGAGCTGGGCGATCGCCTCGTCGGTCGCCTGGAGGGCGGCGACGCGGTGCCCACCGAAGTCGTGAGCCGCGTGCTTGAGGTCGAAGCGCGCTTGCACGAGCGCATCGATGGCGGCGTGGATCGCCGGGTGCGGCTCATCGGTCCGTGACGACGCCGCGGAGAGCCGGGTCACCGAGAGGCCGGTGACGGCCCCGGCGAGAGCGAGGGCGCCGACCATGGTGATGATCTTGCGATGCATTTTCGTTCCTCGAAGTGCGAGTCATTCGGTGAGACGAATCAGGGCCGTCTCCGTCAGCCCTATCGACGCCTCGCCGGCGCGCGCGAAGAGAATTTGACGCGCGCGGACATTCCGCTCGCGGTCCCGTGATGGAGAGCGCCATCGCACATCGTCAGGCACCCATGAGGGCTGTACCGTGACGAGAGACATCACCCGGCGCGAGCTGCTGAAGGCGGCGGGCGGACTCACATTCCTCGCGCTCGTCCCGATGGGCCGGGGTCTCTTCGCCGCAAAGACGCGCCGAGGCTCATCGGTCGTCTACACGGCCCTGCCGTACGTCCAACCCGGCTCCGGAAGCGCGGGGGGTGCCGGTGGAGAGAACGCCGTCATCGCGTGGCAGATCGAAGGTCCGGCGGCGGAATTCGCCGTCGAGTACGGCCCGACCGGCGACTACGGCACCCGCGCCGATGTTTCGTCCCAGCTGCGCATCGGCCCCGAACCACCGCGCGCCGAGCGGCGAAACTACTCCGCCCGGCTCTCCGGTCTCGAGCAGGGGCGCACGTACCGCTACCGCATCCGCGAGGGGGGGGCGCGAGGCGTCGTCATCGCGGCCGGGTATCTCACGACGCGCCAGCGCCGCGGCGCGTCGATTCGCTTCGCCGCCTTCGGCGACAACGCCTTTGGCGATGCCGGAGAGCGCGCGGTCGCCTATCACGCCTATCACGCGCGACCGGACTTCATCATGAACACAGGCGACAACGTTTACGAGAGCGGTCGCGATGACGAGTACGCGCGCTACTTCTTTCCCGTCTACAACGCGCGCTCCGCGGATCCGCGAGTGGGGGCGCCCCTTCTTCGGTCGGTGCCGTTCTACACCGTGATCGCGAACCACGACGTCCACGACTACGACGCCTCGTCGCGACCGCTTGCCGATTTCGACGCGCATCCCGATTCGCTCGCCTACTTCACCAGCATGCATCTTCCGCTCAACGGGCCGGTATCGCCGCCGCAGGCCACTCCGATCGTGGGAGCGCAAGAGCATCTGGCGACCTTTCGAGTGTGCGCGGGCGAGCGCTACCCCCGAATGGCGAACTACTCCTTCGACTACGGTGACGCGCACTTCCTCTGCCTCGACTCCAACCTCTACGTCGATCCGACGCACCCCGAGTGGGTGCGCTACATCGCCGCCGATCTCTCGAGCACGGACGCGCGCTGGAAGTTCGTGGTCTATCATCACCCGGCGTTCAACGTCGGGCTGAATCACTATCGCGAGCAGCAGATGCGTGTCCTCTCACCGCTCTTCGAGGAGCACGGAGTGGACGTCGTCCTGAGCGGGCACGAACACAACTACCAGCGCACGCGACCGCTGCGCTTCACGCCGGGCAATCGCTCGCTGGCGGGGGCGGCGCCGGGGAGGGACCGACGCGTGCCCGGGTCGTTCGTCGTCGACCAAAGATTCGACGGCCACGCCGTGACCAAGCCGTCGGGAGTGATCTACATAACGACTGGCGCAGGTGGGAAGGAGCTTTACGATCCCGGGTTTACCGACCGCCCGGAGCGATGGCTACGGCCGGACGACGGAAACGTCGCCTACGTGTCGCGGATGGTGACCGACCGGCACTCCTTCTCGCTCTTCGAGATCGGTCACGGGGGGCTCACCATGAGCCAGATCGATGAGACGGGGCGCACGATCGACCGCATCCACGTCACGAAGACATAGGCGCGGCTGCGTCGGGCGGTCGGGTGGCGGGGGCCGGGCGGAATGCCTGGCGGGCCCTATGGCGGAGGTGGCCCAGCGGGCGCGGGCGGCTGTCCGCCGGCACCCGGCCCACGCGTGGAGTCCATCCATCCGCCCCGCGCGCGGCGCTCTCGCTCCATGCGGTCCAGCTTGTCGCGCTGCTCCGGGGTGAGGAGTGCGCGGATCTCGCCGCGGGTGCTGTCCATCACCTGGCGCAGACGCGGCAGCGACGCGCGCAGAATCGAGTCCGTGACCGGGCGCCGGCGATCGAGGATCGCCTGAATCTTCGTGCGCTGATCGGCTGAGAGGCCGAGTTCATCGAACATCGGCGGAAGTCCCCCCCGCCCCCGACGGTCTCCGCCGAAGCCGCCGCGATCTCCCCGCCGGCCGAGGAATCCCTCCGGCGGGCGCCGCTGGCGCGCGTGCACGATGGCCCCCCCGGCAATCGCGCCTACCAGGAACGCGATCGCCAGGAGAGCCAAGCCCTGCATCCGAATACGTCCAAGCGACTCCAGCGCACGCGCTGCCGCGCCCTGGGTCGGCTCGCCGTTCGTCATTGCGTTCCTCCGAGCGACACCAGGAGCTCCCCCGGCGACGGGGTCGCGTCCGTCTGAGCCCAGTCGGCGACGGCAGCCGGCACGCCCGTCGCTTCGGCGAGCACCGACTGTTGCGCGCTCGCCGGCAGTGCGACGATCCAGCTGACGGCCGACGCCGCGGCGATCACGGCAGCTGCCGCCAGCGTCGGCGTCCACCACCCCGCCACACCGTCGAGAATCGTCGGGCGCCGGCGGCGCCTGACGAACACGGCCTCGGACCGGAACCGGATGGCGGCGACCATCTGTTCGAACCGCTCCGTGTCCCGTGTCGGGTCGATTGGTGAGAGATCGAGCGGATCGTCATTCATTTGCACACTCCCCGAGAACATATCGTCCCAGTATGGCGCGAAGACGGCGACGCGCCGCGAACAGGTGCTGCCTCGACATCCCTTCGCTCGTGCCGAGCATCGCAGCGATTTCCTTGTGCGGCCAGCCATCGAGGTCGTGCAGCAGCACCACCGTCCGCTGTGCTTCGCTCAACTGCTGCAACGCACTCTCGAGTCGCTCCCGTAGCTCCGCCCGCTCCGCCTCCGTCCCCGGCACACCGGGAGCAGCCGCCGTATCGTGCAGCAACGGTTCCGCCGCCCGCACTCTCTCGTACGCCCGCAAGTTGTGGGCACGATTGCGGACGATGCGAAGCAGCCAGGCGGCGAACTTCGCCGGTTCACGACACTGATCGAGATGCTCCGCGGCCGCGACGAACGCATCCTGACACACATCCTCCGCGTCGAACCGATTTCCCGTTCTCGCGAAGGCAAGTGAAAAGGCAGCGCGAAAGTGCCGGCGCACGAGAATCTCGAATGCCGCACTGTCCCCGCTCCGCGCACGCTCCACACAGAGCGCGTCAGTCGGCGCCGTCTCCTCAGCCATGTCGCTGAAGATAGACAGCGCCCTGGCCGCTGTCGTTAGCCCCTCTTTGTGGCCTCCACCGGGCGATATTCGGCCCCGCACCAACCGCTAACGGGGCGCCTGAGCCCCCTGTCCTTAGCGCAAAAGGAGTGTGTATGCGCGCTGTTGGGTTTGTGCCGGCAGCCGCGGCCCTCGCTTGGGGTGCGCTGGCCGCCGGCTGCTCTCATTTCGGAAGTAGTTCCGCCGTTCCCGTCTCCAACAATCTGGGCGATCCACAAGAGATAGCCGGCCAGAGTTTCTACGTCGTCCGAGGCACGGGCTATCTCCTGGCGGCACCGAACCGCGACGTCCTGCTCGACGCCAAGGAGACTCTGGACGGAGAGGTCCGGCAGTTCCACCGCTACTTCGGTGAGGACCCTCAGCCTGTCGCGGTGCGACTGGTCGCGCACGACTCGCAGTCGGTTCGCACGGATACCACCGCCACGGGTGGCGCGCACGCGATCATTCTCCCCCTCGTCGCACGCCGCGATCGCAGCGGGAAGAGCACCGACGGCCCGCTGGTCCCACCGCGTACCATGTCCCTCATCGTGGCGCACAGCTGGATCACCGCGTACGCCGACGCGCGGGCGCCGAAGGACACGGCCACCGCGTCCTCGCCGGTGCCGGTCATCACGGGATCACGGGTGATGGACGATCCCCGAATCCCCGATTGGATCGAAGATGCGGCGACCGCCCTCGTGGCCGCCCCCGACCGCCCCACGACTGCGGTGACGATGGTGGCGGGACAGACCAACCTCCTCCCGCTCTCGGTTCTCTTCACCACTCCGCGGCCGCCATCGCCGAGTCGCGACTCGCTTCTCTCGATCGCCAATAGCCGCGGCTACTCCGGCGGAGGGGGAATGGGCGGCGGGATGGGCGGCGGTGGGCGACGCGGCGGCGGCGGGGGGAGAGGGGGCTACGGGGGTGGGGGTGGAAACGGCGGCGGCTACGGCGGGAACGGGGGCGGAGGAGGTGGACGTGGCTCGCCTAACGCGGCGCCGGCGATGCAGCCGTGGGCGATCTTCCGTCTCGAGTCGGTGGCCCTCGGCGAGTATCTCGCCGAGCGCGAGGGGCCGTCCTTCATCGGCCGCGCCTTCACCGACCTGGTTCGCGGCGGGACGATGGAGAACGCGCTCTCGTCGGCCCGCCTGCTCCCCCGCGACGTGCCGACGCTGGACACGGAGTTCCGCACCTGGCTCTCCGACCAGCGCTCGCGCACGACGGCGGGGCGCGGCTCCTAAGAACGGCCCTCGGCGGGCGCGCGGCCGCGCCTCCGGGTCGGCGCGTCGGCGCAGTCAGGCCTACCCTCCCGCGCCTCGCGCGCGGGGATGCCTACCAGTCGCGGCGCCTCACGGGGCGGCGGTCTCGATTCATCTGCCGCACGTCCTGGCCCGAGAGCTCGCCCCGCTCCAGCTCCTTGAGCAGGCGACGCGCCTGCGACTCGGAGATCCGCTCGGCTACCTGCTCGCCACCCGCTCCGCCGAACCCGCCCCCCGGCGTCGCACCGGCGGCGGTCTGCGGCGTGCCCGCGTAACCCGACTTCGTCAGGTTTCCGCCTCCCCAATTCGCATCGCGGTGCGGCCCGCCGCCGAGGCGCTCCTCTTCCGCCTCCAGCCGCTGCACCGCGATCTCCAGGTTCCACTTCGCGTCGACATCTTTCGGGTCGAGGAGGAGCGCGTCCTCGTAGGCGTTGACCGCGGCGCGCAGGGTGCCGCGCTTGTCGTTCTCGGCGCGCGACAGCCAGACGTACGAGTTGCCGAGGTTGTACGAGCTCTTCTCCTGCAGCGCGGGGCCGCCGAGCAGTCCGGTGCGGAAGCCGGTCACGGCCTCGGCGAAGCGCCCCATCCGATAGGCGGCATTCGCGGCATCGTACTCGATCGCCGGCAGCTCGAGCGGGCGATGGAGCTGGGAGAGCTCGAGCGAGAGCTCGTGGAAGGCGTCGTGCGCCTCGCGGAAGGCTCCCGCCACGTATGCGCGCTCGGCCCGATCCCGCCGCATCGCCCTCGACAGGCGGGGGGCGCCGACCACGATGGCCGCCGCGAGCGCCACGAGGAGGACGCCGAGCGCGATTCGCCGACGAGGCATCGTCAGGCCCTCAGGCGAGCGCGCGCACCCACCGGCGCGGCCAGGAGCATGAGGAAGGCGATGGCGAGCGGCCACTGAAACCGGTCGTCGCCCGCCGCGACGGCCGTCGACGACACGGCGCGGCGCCTCAACGTGGCCAAATCATCGGTGATCGGCTTTACGCTGGCCTCCCCATCCCACCGGACGTACCGGCCGCCGGTTCGCTCGGCGATGCGCCGGAGGTTCGATTCGACGAGCCGCGTCGTCACGACCTGGCCGGCGAAATCGCGATGCGGGCCGAGGGCGCCGGTCGAATCGCGCTCGATGATCTCGGCCCCCGCCGGCGATCCGACGCCCACGGCGTATGTGCGGATCCCCGCACCCCGCAGCGTGTTGATCGCGGTCTCGAGCTTCCCCTCCACATCTTCACCATCCGACAGGACGACCGCCGCGCCGAATCGCGTGTCGGCGTCGTGGGTGAACGCGGCCGCGACAACTTCCGCCGCCGGCTCGAAGTTCGTCGCCGGATCGGGGAGATCGCTCGTCGCCGCCGCCGCGAGGAACTGCTCGAAGGTGCTGCGGTCGAGCGTCGGCGGAAGCTGCAGGAAAGCACCGCCTCCGAAGACGACCAGCCCGACGCGCTCCTGCGGAATGCGGCGCGCGATCGCCGCCACCGCGCTCTTCGCCGAAGCGAGGCGCGTCGGCGATCCGTCGCCGGCCTCCATCGATCGAGAGAGATCGAGCACGAAGAGCACATCGCCCGCCGCACGATCCACCGGCGAGGACGAGCTTCCCGTGCTCTGGGGCCGCGCGAGCGCCACCAACAGCGCACCAACGCCGGCGAGGGTCAGCGCCAGCGCTACGCGGCGGCCTTCGACCGACGGGAGCGACGACCCGCGATCGAGCACCGCACGCTCGGCGAAGCGCGCCAGGTCGAGCGTGCGCTTGCGCTCCCGGCCGAGCATCCAGACGCCGAGCGCCGGGAGCGCGAGAACGAGTGCGACGAGGACGTAGGGTTCGGCGAAATGCACGGTGATCGGAGCGGGTCCGCCGTTAGGGAAGTGTACGGAGCCAGGTGGATCCGAGCCCGATCTCGAGCAGGAGCAGCAGCAAGGCTGGCCCGATGATGAATGGGAACCATTCACGCCAGCTCCGCACCTCGGTGAGCTGGCGTTCGGTGCGCTCGAGCTTGTCGATCTCGTCCATCACCGCGTTCATCGCCGGCTGATCGGCGGCACGGAAGTAGCGGCCACCCGTCGCCTCGGCCACGCGCCGCAGAAGCCGCTCCTCGGCGGTCGACAGCGGCGTGGGTGCTTCCATCGTCGCGGGGCGCCCCGTCTCATACGGCGCGATCGGCGTGGCGCCGTGCGAGCTCACTCCCACGGTGTAGATCCGAATCCCCAGAGCGCGCGCGATCTCGGCGGCGGTGAGCGGATCGGGGGTGCCGGCGTTGTTCCCGCCGTCGGTGATGAGCACGATCACCCCGCTTCCGCGCGGGAGGTTCTTGAGCTTGTTCTCGGCGCTCGCCAGCGCTGTGCCGATGGCGGTGCCGTCGGGAAGCATCCCGATATCGCTCCGGTCGAGCAGCTCGAGCAGGGTGGCAGTGCTGTTGGTGAGCGGCGCCTGAGTGAAGACGCGTCCGGCGAAGACGACGAGGCCGAGAAAGTCGCCCTGCCGCCGCTCGATGAATTGCGACACCGCGTGCTTGGCCGCCTCCAGCCGGTTCCCCGTCTTGAAGTCGAGCGCCTTCATGCTGCTCGAGATGTCGAGCGTGAGGACGATGTTGCGTCCGGATACGCGCGTGTCCCGCACCTCGCCGGGAGTCTTCGGACGCGCCAGCGCGACGACAACGAGCGCCAGCGCGAGCGAGTGGAGGAGGACGGGGAGCGCCGTCCAGCGCGCCCGACGCGACGGCGGCGGGGAGGCCCGGCCCGGAAGAGGACTCAGCGACAGCGACCCGGCCGGCAGCCGAGCTGTGCGTGGCCACCGCCACCAGAGGTCGAGCGCCACCAGGGGGAGCAGGAGGAAGGCTACCGGGTCAGCCCACCGCATTCGCCACCTCCTTCACTTCCGCCGACTCGGCGGCGTGCCACCGCGCGAGGAGCGCCGATGCGTCCTCGAGGATTCGCGCGGCGTCCCGGGCGTCCGGGCGCCAGCGCGCGAACTTCACCAGGTCTGCGTCGTCGAGCAGGACGCGACAGGCGCGCCCCGCAGGCTCTGCCGCGAGCGCCGGGGGAAGGGACCAGAAGAGCTCCGCCGTGGTGCGCTCCAGCGCGGGCACACCGTGGGCGTCCTCGAGGTAGCGGCGGACGGTCTCCGCGACCGCGGCGAAGTGACGCTCGACCTCGCCGTGCGCCGGCCACGCCGCTCGCGCGATCTCCTCGAGGCGCGCCAGCGCCATCTGGTAGGGGGTCGGGCGCCGCGCATCGAGCTCGGCCAGGGCTGCCGCGCCCGCTCGCGCGCGCGCCCGCCGCCTAACGAGCAGCCAGGACGCGACCGCCACCACCACGATGCCGGCGGCGAGGCCGTACCAGACGCGAAGCGGCACGGGGGTCCGCTCGAGCGGCTTGATGTCGCGCAGGCCGTAGCGCGTCGTCGGGAGAATCGACGCCACCACAATCGGCACCGGCCGACTCACCAGCGAGTCGAGATGGCCGTCGCTCAGATGGAGCGCGAAAACGAGGGGCGGGACAGAGCGCTGGCCGGTGCGGAAGATAGCGATCCTGACGACGCCACTCGCCCCGGTCGCGTCGCGGTGAATCGTGTCGCCGCCGAGGAGTCGCACGCCTTCCGGGAGCGTCGCCGCGGCACGGAGGACGCGCTCCGCCGGCTGCGCGCCGACGGGAAGCGTCGCCGTCACGCGCACGGTGATCACGTCGCCGACGGTGACAGCGACTCGATCCGCCCTCGCCTCGATCTGCTGCGCCGATATCGGGCACATCACCGAGCACGTGAGCGCCGTCGCCACCGCGAGATGTCTCAGGAGACCCGCCACGCCCGTCATCCTCCCGCCGGCCTCAGTGTGCGCGGGCGTGCGCGCGCGACCGGAAGAAGGAGAGGAGCGCCGGCACGTAGTCCCGCTCCGTCTCCAGGCCGATCAAGTCGACACCGCGACGCCGCAGCTCGCGCCGAAGCCCGGCGTCGAAGGCCGCCCCCTGGTCCCGGAAGGCGTCCCGCGTTGCGCCGTCGCCCGTGTCGAGGTACCGCCAGACTCCGCTCTCCGGGTCGCGCATCACGAGCAGGCCCACGTCGGGGACGTCGCGCTCGCGCCGGTCCACCAGCTGGACGGCAATCGTGTCGTGTCGTCGCGCCGTGCGCTCCAACTCCGACTCGTAGCCGGCCGCCAGCCAGTCCGACACGACGAAGACGACAGCTCGCCGGCGCAGCACGCGATTCACGAACTCGAGCGCGGCGCGGAGATCCGTTCCGGGGTGCCGCGGACGAAAGGCGAGGAGCTCGCGGATCACACGCAGGACATGCCGCTTCCCCTTTTGCGGCAGCACCACCTGCTCCACACGATCGGTGAACAACACGGCGCCGACCCGATCGTTGTTCCGCGCCGCGGCGAGGGCGAGCACGGCACACACCTCGGTGGCCAGCGCCGCCTTCGTTCGCACTCGGCTGCCGAACGCCCCCGATGCGCTCTGATCCACGAGGAAGAGGACGGTCAGCTCCCGCTCCTCCACGTAGCGGCGGACGTGTGCCGTACCGGTGCGCGCGGTGACGCGCCAGTCGATCGTCCGCACGTCATCACCGTACTGGTACTCGCGTACTTCGGCCACCTCGACGCCGCGGCCGCGAAAGACGCTCGAGTACTCTCCCGCCAGGACATCCTTCACGAGGTGCCGACTCTTGATCTCCAGCCGGCGCACCTCGGCGACGACACCTGCTTCGGTCACGGCACGGCGAGCGCGTCGAAGATCCGGTCGAGCACCTGGTCGGGCGAGACGCCTTCGGCGTCCGCCTCGTACGTCAGGATGAGCCGATGGCGAAGGACATCGTGCCCCACGGCTTTGATGTCTCCGGGCGTGACGTGCCCGCGGCCGTCGAGAAATGCGTGCGCTTTCGCCGCGCGCACGAGGCCGATCGCGGCACGGGGACTGGCGCCGTATCCGATGAGCGGAGCGAGTGGCGCCAGGCCGGCTCCCGCCGGCTCGCGCGTGGCACGGACGATGTCGAGGACGTACTCGCGCGCCCGAGGGTCGAGGTAGATCTGATCGACCACCTGCCGAGCGGCCATCACCTGCGCCGCATCGATGACGGCATTCACCGCGGGCTGCTCCCCCGACGTCGTGCGGTCGAGCATCTCACTCTCTTCCGCCCGCGCTGGGTAGGTCACCAACAGCTTCATCAGGAACCGATCGACCTGCGCCTCGGGGAGTGGGTACGTACCCTCCTGCTCGATCGGGTTCTGAGTCGCGAGGACGAGGAAGGGCTCGGCGAGCGGAAAGGTCTGCCCACCGATAGTGACCTGCTTCTCCTGCATCGCCTCGAGCAAAGCGCTCTGGACCTTCGCCGGCGCTCGGTTGATCTCGTCGGCGAGCACGATGTTCGCGAACACCGGTCCACGCTGCACCGAGAACTCTCCGGTCCGCTGGTTGTAGATCATCGTGCCGACGACATCGGCGGGGAGCAGGTCCGGCGTGAACTGAATCCGCTGAAAGCGGCAGGAGATGGCGGCAGCGAGTGTGCGCACGGCGAGCGTCTTCGCCAATCCGGGCACTCCCTCGAGGAGCACGTGCCCATCCGCCAGGAGTCCGATGAGAAGCCGGTCGAGCATCACCTGTTGCCCGACGACGGCGGCAGCAAGCTCGGTGCGGATTCGCTCGACGAAAGCGCTCGCGTCGCGCACGCGGGCATTGCGCGCCTCGATTTCGGCGCGCTGGGAGGCGGAGGGGACGGGAGCGGGCTGGCTCACGCAGCGTAATGTGCACCGCCGCGCCAACGGGAGGAACCGCTAATCCACCCGCACGATCCCCAGCCGGAAGCCGCTCTCCGAGGTCAGTGTCTTACCGGAACCGTCGCGCACCTCCAGGAGCTGGGGCCCGCTCGCTCCCGAGCCGGTGGTGAGCACGAACACCGAGCCGCCCCCCGCCAGAATGCCCTGCACCACGACGTCGAAGTTCCCCGCGGCGATGGTCCGTGGCTGAAGCGGATAGGCGAGCGGGAAATCCAGATAGTCGGCGTGGATGTTGAGGAAGATGTCGCGCTGATCCCAGCTCGGCAGCTGCAGCGCCAGATCACTCGGCCGGAAGGGTGGCGTGTAGTGGTCAGCCGCCGTCGCCAGCACCCAGTCGAGCAACACCTCCTCCGGCGCGTGACCACTGTGGGCTTGGAGATTGGAGAGACCGAAGTTCACCGGGTCCCCAATCACGCTCTGCAGAAAGCCGCTCTCGGATGTCGCGTACTGGTCGGTCACCCATCGCACGAACGACCACGCGCCCCCATAGCGCGCCTCGAACGTCTGACCCGTCGGCGACTCCGTCTCGAACACCGACAGATAGTCGTAGAGAAAGGCGAAGTGCTGCAGCAGATCCTGCGGATAGCCCGACCCACACTCGGCGAGAGGCGGGTCGCACCCAACAGTTCGCGCAAAGGTCGCATCGCCCTTCCACTGCGCGTGGGTGAAGTTGCGGTCCCAGATCTCCGCCGACATCTGTGCCGTCGCTTCCTCGAGCCAGATCTCTTCGAAATCGCTGGCCCCATCGGTGATGTGCTTCGAGTAGGACGCGACGTGCTTCGACTCGTGCGCCGCAACCGATCGGATGTAGGCCTGCCACTCCGCTTCGTCTCCGGAGTTGTCGGCGACAAAATCGTAGAAAATCAGCTGCTGGTTGCCGATCGGCGCCTCGGAGCGAGGGAAGAAGTCGCAGGCGCTGACGAATCCGGCTACGCCGCTGAACTGCTCGTTGAGCACCGGAGAGAAGAGCGCGATCACACGCCCCGTCGGCGCGTACGACGGGAGGAGGGCCAACGGGTCGGCGAAGTTAGTCAGGACCTCGGGGTACGTCAGCGCGTCGTACTCGCCTCCCATCTTGGCGAAGAAGGCATCCTCCTGCCCGGCAAGCGGAGAGTTCACGTCCTCGAGAATCACCAGCTTGTTGGAGACGTACGCGGTGCGCGCCGATACGGTCACCCCCTGCGTGCAATCCGTGTCGACGCGAATGTCACGGATCGAGACCTGGTTGATGTCGCCGACGGTGAGCGAAATCGGAGTCGCCGTCGGCACCGTCCCGCTCGCGGCGACCTGATCGCGCGTGGACGGGGCGGCCGCGCCCTGCCGCCGCAGGTGGCGCTCGTAGAGGCGCCGATCGCGCTCGAGCAGCTGCAGGTGTAGATCCGGTCCCACCACCGGATGTCTCTGCAGAAAGGTCGTCTGTGTCCGGCGATTCGTGCCGAGCGGCGGCTGGGCTGCGGCCAGCCCGAGCACACCCGAAACTTCGGCGCCCGCCGAGGCAGCGGCCCCGAGCTGGCCGTGCAGGGTGAAGTCGGCCTGGCCAGACTCGGTGTTGCTCGTGTTGACCACCGCGATGACGTACGTGGCATTGGGGGAAAGCTGCAGAGTCTGGGTAGCGCCGACGCTGGATGGATTGGAGAAGAGATCGGCCTGGCCGACCGAGAGCATCGCGCCCGATCCCGGAGAACTCGGGGCCACCGCGTTGTCACTCCCGCACCCCACAAGCAAAAGTGCAAGAATCACCAGATGCGAACGCACGCTTCCTCCTGTTCCTCGCGTCACGCTACGTGCAGTGCGCCCTTATACCGCCTGACGTGCCCGAGGGATCCGACGGAGGCCGACGGCCCGTTTCGACCGGCCGCCTCCGAGCGTCAGATCGCAGAAGGCACCGACTACGGAGATGACACGCGACCCATTATGGCCGTTTGGCGTCTCTATGTGGGTTTCCGCGGACATTTCTTCACGCCTGGCGAATGAGCGCTTCCGGCGGCCTTCACCGGTAAGCTCGCACTGTCATTGCTAATCGCTTATACTGGCAAGATGCCTCGGCAAAGTTTTCTCGCGCGCCTGCTCTGGTCGGCATTCGCCGTCCTGCAGTTGGCCGGGCCGGCAGCCGCCGGACTTGCCGATGCACGCCTCGAGGCGGCGAGCAACAGGTCGCTCGGCGGGCACATCGAGGACCATTCGACTCCGCAGTGCCCGCGGGTCCACACCGGCGACTGCGCCCTCTGTCGCTTCCTCACTCGAGCGCTGGCCGAGCCAGAGGCGCCGGCGATCGCCCCTGCGCGTCCCAGGGAGATCGGCCCGGCGACGCACTTCACGCTCTTGCCACTTCGGTGGTCGAGCGTCCGGCTACCGCCATCTCGCGGTCCTCCCGTCCCCGTCTCGCTCTAGAGCTCGGAGCCACCGGCTCCTGAGCTCCTCCACACAATCGACGCTGTCGCAGGCACGCCATCGGTGAACTCCGCCGAGGGCGGGCGAGTCGTTGCGTGATCCCGCCCGCGGATCAGGCGACGCCGCACCGGCATCGACAGCCCCCGTGCGTCACCGCGCCCCTGGCGTCGGTGATGTGAGCTGCGGGCAGAGAATGAGGACACGACCGTGACAGAACACCGCTTCACGAAGCACCGGGCAGTAATGCGGCTGCTCGCAATGGCTGCGCTCATGGTGACGCCGACCGTTGCGCACGCCGCGCCCGGTAACGCCGCGCTCAACGCCGACATCGAAGGCGTCGTCACCGACAGCTCGAACGGCAACGCGCTCGAAGGTGCCGAGGTCGCCGTCAGCAATGCGGGGCAAATCGTAGCCATCGCGCCGACGGACAAGTTCGGGCGCTTCGTCATTCACAACGTAGCGCCCGGGCAGTACGCCGTGTTCGCGCGCCTGCTCGGTTTCCGCCCTGACACGATCCGAGTAAGCATCGGCGTGAGCGGCGCTCCCGTGACCGTCGATTTTCACTTGGTGCCGGCGCCGGTCACGCTGTCCGCGGTCACGGTGAACGCCTCGACCCCGATAGCCGTGGACACCCGCAGCGGAGATCAGGTGTTCAAGCAGGATGACTACCATGGCGCCCCGACGAACACGACGTCGCAGATTCTGCAGCAGTCTATCGCCGGCGCCGCCCGTGCACCTACCGGTGAGGTCCACATCCGCGGCCAGCACGCCGAGTACACGTACTACATCGACGGCATCCCGGTACCGTCCGGGATCTCCGGCAGCCTCAACGAGCTCTTCGACCCATCGGTCGCGAATCGGATCGACTTTCAAACCGGCGGCTGGGACGCCGAGTTCGGAGACAAGAACGCCGCGATCGTGAACGTTCAGACGAAGATTCCGAGCGGGGGCTTTCATCTGAACGTTTCCGGCTACGGCGGGTCCTTCGACGCCAACGGGGAATCGGTCGCCCTGAGCGCGAATTCCGGGAAGTGGGGGTATTTCGTGTCCGGAACGCGCCAGGCCACGGACATGCGACAGGAGCCTGTCGCGTTCGACACGACAACCTTCGCGCCACTCAACTACCACAACGACGGAACAGACTACTTCACCTTCGCCAAGGTTCAGTATCAGCCCTCCGACCGAAACACCTTCGCTCTCGACATGAACTGGGCGCAAACCCACTTCGCCGTTCCCTACGACTCGACGGGCGGAGTCATCCAGGACGATCACCAGACCGATGTCAACGCCTTCATCAACCTCGGCTGGAATCACCGCTTCGGCTCCGACACCTCGGCGGGAGAGCGGGGGGCACAACTCTTCGGCGGGTTCTTCTTCCGCTACGGCTCACTCGACTACGTCCCGGGTGCAGAGGACACCCCCTCCTTCATCTTCTACCCCGACACCACTCCGTACAACCTATCCGAAAACCGCTCCTTTCAGACGTACGGCGTCAAGCTCGACTATCTGATCCGCACGAGTGAGCACCTCGAGTTCAAGTTCGGCACCCTCGCATCGCTCACTCGCGGACAGGAGAACTTCACCACGACTGACGCGGAAGGGAATGCAGGGCCGGCCTCGAACTCGCCTCTCGACGGTCACGACATCGGGGTGTACGGCCAGGCGGCCTACTCACCCACCGAGTGGTTCGAGCTGCGGGCGGGGCTTCGCTATGACAGCCACGTGGCGCCGTTCGCGGGAAACCAAACGCAGTTGAGCCCACGGATTCGTCTCAACTTCTTCCCCGATCCGTCAAACTCTTTCTACCTGTACTACGGCCGGCTCTTCATCCCGACCAACATCGAGGACTTGCGGGCGATCACTTCGGTCGCCGACTCCGGGGTAGCGGCCGAGCCTACTCTCCCCGAGCGCGATGACTTCTTCGAGGCCGGCTACATTCACCGCTTCCCGCTAGGCATCGTCACCAAGCTCTCCGGCTACTACAAGTCGAGCAACCCCGGCATCGACGACAATACGGTCCCGGGCTCGGCGATCGTGACATCCGTGAACATCGACAAGGTCCGGATCACCGGCATCGAGGCGGTGATCGAGGTGCGGCCATCAGGCCCATTCTCGGGATACGTGAACTTCGCGCTCAACCACGCCTACGGTCACGGACCGGTGACCGGCGGCTTCTTTCCCACCCAGCTCCCGCCCTCGTACTTCGATCTCGACCACGACCAGCGCATTTCCGTCGTCGCGTCCGCGCTGTATTCGGAGCACCGCCTCTACATCGGGGCGACGGGCATCTACGGAACGGGCTTGACGAACGGTGTGACGCCGGACCCGTCGCAACCGCAGCTCGGACCCTACGGGACGGGGCTGTTCGACTTCAACTCGGACTACAAGGTCAAGCCCAGCTTCATCCTCAACCTGTCCGCCGGCTACTCATTTGTCTTCAGCAGCATTGTGCTCCGGCCGGAGCTGTTCGTGGACAACGCGTTCGATCACAAGTATCTGCTCAAGGGCGCGTTCTTCAGCGGCGCGTCGGTCGGCCGGCCGCGCACCGTGCAGCTCCGCCTCACGCTGGCGATCTGAGAGTCGATTCGCATCCCGGACGAACAGTCGTGAGGCGCCCGAAGTGGGGGATGCGGTGAGCGGCTCGCCCTCTCCGGGTGCGCGGACCCCCCGCCCACGGCCGGGAGGCCCGCCAATGGCGTCAGGCGGTCGCGGGATCCGCTGGTGCCCCGGGATAGAGGTGGTTCAGCAGGTCGGTGACCAGGCTCAGTGCCCGCCCCACGGTGAGGACCGATCGCGTATCATCACGCGGCGCTGCCGCGCGGAAGGAGAGAAAGCTGTCGCGCAGATAGGCATACACCCAGCGCGTGCTGCCGCGCGCGGCCGGCGTCGGTCGGTGCCAGTCGAGCGTATCGGGATCCTCGCGCAGGCGCGCGCCGTCGAGGAGCCGCTGCCGGCTGGCGAGCGTCAGCAGCTGCCGCGGGGTGAGAGGCCGCTCACCACGCAGCGGGGTCAACCGATCCTCCAACGCCTGTTGGAGCGCTTCGTAGAGCTGCCGCTCTCCGACTCCGGCGAACGCCGGCACGAACCAGGCGAAGAGGACGAGCTGCTTTGCCGTTTCGAATCGCTGCCGGATCGGCGCCGGCGCACGACGGGTCAGTCGGTTCTGCGCGACCCGCGCCCGGTGATGGGCGAGCCGTGTCGGCAGTCGGCTGCTGATGACCGGCTCCGGCAGGTCGTGCGCGCTCGCGAGTCGCCTGGCGCGCTCGACATCTGTCGGCGAGAGAGAGATTCGCATGGGATCTGTGGGCCAGGGTCCGCGCGAGCAGGGAGCGCTCATCGACGGCAACGTGCGGTGAGACGACACGCATAGCCTACCGGTTGCCGGTGCACGAGCAAGAGACCGGTGGCGCTAACTTTTCTTTTCGACGCGTGAGCGGCTCGGAGGCGCGCACGTCAACCGATGACCCTTTCACTGCGTCGATGGGCTTGAGCATCGCAAACTTACGTGAGCGCGCCCTAACAGCGTACGCGTCCCGCCAGTCACCCTAGTGAGAAGCTCACTGGCAGTCGGTTGCACGACGTGACGGAGTCGAGGCATATGGAACAGTTGATCGGATACCCTTGGTCGATCGCGCTCGGGAGCGCGCTGGTAGGAGTGGCGATCGGCTGGTACGTCACGCACTGGTCGCAGCGGCTCCGCACGCTAGCGGAGCCCGACATCGAATCCCTCAAGCTCTCTCTCGCCTGCCGAAGCTCGCAGCTCCTCTCCCTCGAGCACGCCGCGACGGAGAGCGCCGAGCGGGAGGAGGCTCTACTGCAACGCCTGCAGGAGCTGGAGCAGGTGGCGGCGCGCGAGCGCGTGTCGTCGGCGCGCCTTCAAGCGTGGGAGCAGCGTTATCGCACTGACATGGCGGCGGCGAACGCCGAGCTCTCGGTGGCCCGCATCAGGGTCCACGATCTCGAGACCACGCTCGGCCGCCGCATCGCGGGCGACGCTCGCGCCCCCGAACATCCAGTGCGAGAGCACTCCTCGCGCTTCCACGTTGCCTCGGGAGAGCGGACAGGGCGCGCCGAGACTCGGCGCCTGCCGCCGGTGGCGTCATCCGATATCGGCGGGAACGGCCGGGGATCACTACCCGCGGCGTAGTCGTCGCGGTCGCCGGCGCCTAGTGCGCCGGCTGCGTCTTCCAGAAGTCGATGCCCCCCGCCTGAGGGCCGACGTCCACAGCGGCCACCCGCTGGCGCGCGGCGAGGTCGATTACCTCCACCGTCCCCGGTTGCGACCCGACGCCTTCCACGGACACGAAGGCGTATCGATCGTCGGGTGACACGGCGACGCCGTGCACCACTTTGCGGAGCGTCGCGATCCGGGCTACCTCTTTACCGCTGGCCAGCTCAACCACCGACACCGACTGGTTGCGCTTGTTGGTGCCGATGAGGAGACGGCCATCGTGGGTGGCGGCGAGGTTGTAAACGCCATCGCCCATCGGGATGCGCCTCGTCATCGCCCAGCTCCGCACATCAATCTCCACGACGTCGTTGGACTTGTTGCAGGCGACGTAGAGCTTCGACCCATCCGCCGAGGGCTGCGCCCAGGTGGGCGAGCAGCCGGCGCTGCTCCCCACCAGCGTCGGCATCGGATGTCCGCCCATGTCGGAGTGGGACACTGCCGGTGGCGATCCCGCGCTCGCATGATCCGGGTGCGGCGGCGCGCCCTGCTCTCCCCGCTCGTGCCCCGGCGTGACGATGAAGTGGCGGGCGATCGCGAGGGCGCGCGTGTCGATCTCGACGACCATGTCATCCATCATGCACGCGGAGTAGTGCTTCGTCCCTTGGGGATTGAAGCGGGAGCCATGCGGCATGACGCAGGTGGTGATCCGGGCTACCTCCTGCATCCCGTCGGCGTAGACCACCGAGACCGATGACGGCACCGGATCGCCGTAGAGATTGAAGTTCACCACGTACACGAAGGCGCCATCGGGGGTGACCTGGAGCGTGGCCGGGAAATTCCCCAGGACGACGACCCCACGCAGCGAGTCGCCGGCGGTGGTGTAGCGCCAGAGCGAGCCGTACGGCGTGCCGTGGGCGGTCGAGACGAAGTAGTACTTGCCATCCGGCGAGACGCCGAGTCCGTGCGGCCCCACCAGCTCGGTCGGGTTCCGCCCCGTCTTGATGACGTGATCCACGCGGGCGCCACCGGGTCCGAAGCGCACGAGGGAGATCTGATCGACGCCCTCCGACCCGACATACACCAGATAGTCCATCGCCGGGGGCGTGACCGGCAACGGCCTGCCCGCCGGCGCGCTCTGCCCGAATGCCGACGCCGTCGTCAGGCAGGCCGCTGCGGCAGCAATGGCGCGCCGCATCACGGGACGAGTGGCGGACGGGGATCGACGCGCACGACCCAGAGGCCGTTGTTGTAATCGTTCACGTACGCCAGGCCATCCTTCGGATTCACCACCACCCCCCACGTGAACGCCGCGTTCTTCACGAAGCCCTGCATATCGGCCGTGTTGAGCGAGGCGATCTCCCGCCCCTGCTCCCGCAGGTCGCCCCGCAACTCGCCCGAGATGTCGAAGACGTGAAAGCCGGCGTCATACGCCCCGAGGTAGAGCGTGTCGCCCACCACCCACACGTTGTGGACGCCGCCATTCTCGGGTGTGTACCAGGCCACCGACTTCGGGTGCTCGATGTCGGTCACGTCGATCACCTGGAGCGTGCCGTACATCCGGTCCGAGGAGGCATCCGATGCGCCGTGGACCGGCTCGTTCCGGTACACCTCGTCGGCGATGAAGACGTAGTTCCCGTGGCGCCAGGCCGTGTGCGTGCCTCGGGTGAAGCCGGGTCCCGAGACCGCCTCGACGTCGCTGTACAACGAGTCCAGGTCGTACTTGAACTGCGACACCAGCTTCGGGTTGGATGGGCTCCCACCCTTGAGGCCATTCCCGATGTCGAGGATCACCAGCCCATCGTTCCAGTACGAGGCGTACAGGAATCCGCCGCGCACGTCCACGTCGTGCAGGTAGCGCCCGGCATCGGGGCTGTTCACTCGAAAGGTGGAGACCTGCTTCGGGTGATACGGGTCGTTGATGTCGATGATGTGCAGCGCGCCCGTCCCGTCGTTCGTGAGGTAGACGTGCGTGCCGTACTTCTCCTGCGAGTACACGTAGGCCGAGTGCACGCCGGCGGTGACGCCGTCGGTGAACTCGGCGATCGCTTTGGGGTGGAGTGGGTCCTCGACCGACGCGATCACGATCCCGTTCTTCCGGTCGGACGCGCCCTCGCGGGTGAAGACCATGTACTTCCCATCCGGCGTCGTCATCATGTCATTCACCAGGCGCGTGTTCGCCTGGATCGAGTCGACGACCACCGGGTGGGCCGGATCGCTGATGTCGATCGCGTAGACGCGATCACCGCCGCCATGCGTGCCGAGGTAGGCGACCTTGCCGTTCGGGTGGATCCAGACTTCGGAGGTCGGGAACGCCGTCCGCGGCAGCCGCCCGACGACGGTCACCGGCCGCCTGACGTCGCGCGCCGCGAGATGCACCACCGTCGAGGCGCTGCGCGTGCCGAGGCTCGCCGTCACCACGTAGTCCCCCGGCACGTAGCCGACGAATCCGCCATCGCTCCCGAGCACGCCGTTCCCGGGGGAGAAGGTCCAGCTGGGCGTCAGCCCGGTGATCGCGGCGCCTGATTTGTCCTTCGCTTTCACCTCGAATCGTATCATGTCCCCCTGGCGTGCGTGCGGCTTGTCAGGCGCGAGCGCGAGGCTGGCGATCGTATTGGCGACCACCTGCACCGGGAGGGTGGCGGTCGCCGATCCAGCCTTCGCCGTGAGCGTGGCGCGACCGGGTGCCACGGCGGTCGCCACGCCGTCGCCGTCGACGGAGAGGACCCCTCGGGCGCTCGAGCTCCACGAAATCGGGTCGCGCGCCCGGTCGTTGTTGGCCGCGAAGGCAAGCGCCGACAGACGCATCGTCTGCCCTACGACGAGCTTCCCCACGGGCGTCCCGATGCTGACCCGCGACGCCGGGGCCGGCACCATGACGAGGGCGATCTGCTGAACGACAGGCCGGGTTCCCGGCACCATCGCCATCACGTTGATCGGCAGCTTCCCCGTGGAGCCGGCGACGAC
Source organism: Gemmatimonadaceae bacterium (assembly GCA_035623475.1). Classification (GTDB taxonomy): domain Bacteria; phylum Gemmatimonadota; class Gemmatimonadetes; order Gemmatimonadales; family Gemmatimonadaceae; genus DASPTK01. The sequence goes on from DASPTK010000150.1 coordinate 64,313, forward strand.
GAGGCCGCCCGAATCTACCGTTCCGGCGTGGAGAAAATTCTCCGCCGTGAAGCGAATCACGGCGCCCTCGACCGGTTTTCCGCTGCTATCGAGTGCGGCCGCTTTGAGCCGGACCGAATCCCCGATCGTCACCGTGCGCACGGCGGGGGTGACGGTCACGCGCGCGATCGGGGAGGGGGGGAGAACCGCCCCGGCGGCCGTCGCGGTTTGCTGGAGCAAGGCGAGAATGGCGAGGTGGCTCAGGAGCATATCCGGAGGGGAAAGGGGCGCGGTGTCAGGCGGCGATACAGCGTGTAACGATCTGTCGAAGTTAGGACGGCACCAATGCAACAGAAAGGGGCGGTCCGAATGAAGGCCGACGTTGCCGCTCCTCTCCCATCTCGTCGCTCACTTGGCACACGCGCGCCCGACTCTCCCTCCGGTCCAGGAGGCCGGTATGCCCGCGCTTCGTTCGCTCTCGTGCACCCTGGCCCTCGCTCTCGCCGCGGCCTGCAGTTCGAACGCACCCAACTCATCGTCGACGGCTCCCATCCCCGTCGATCACGTCACGGTGTCGCCTCCTACGCCGTCGCTCTCCGTCGGCCAGAGCACGCAGCTCACGGCCACGGCCTACGACAAGGACGGTAACGTCCTCTCGGGCCGAACGATCACCTGGCAGACGGACGCCCCGGCCGTGGCAACGGTCAGCGGCAGCGGGATGGTGGACGCGGTCGCCGCCGGCTCCGCGCACATCGAAGCGACCGCCGAGTCGAAGACAGGATCGGCGACGGTGTCCGTCACCTCGGGATCGACGCCGGGGCCGACGTTGACGAAGGTGAGCGGTGACGGTCAGACGGCAACGATGGGCGCGCCGCTCGGCGCTCCTCTGGTGGTGAAGGCCGTGAACGGGAGTGGTGCAGCGCTCGCCGGCGCCACCATCACCTGGAGCGTGACCACCGGCGGCGGCACGCTCTCCGCCGGCAGCTCGACCACCAACAGCTCCGGACTCGCGCAGGTCCAGCTCACCATCGGCGGGACTTTCATGGCCAACAGCGTCAACGCCTCGCTCGCCGGCGGCAACACGGTCGCCTTCGGCGCGTACGGCAACGGGAGCGGCGATTTCGGCGGTCGCCGCTTCTTCCCCAATGACAACGACTGGAATCGCGACATCTCCGGCGATCCGGTCGATCCGCTCTCCGACAGTCTCGTCGCCAGCTGCGGGGCGACCCGCCCTCTCCATCCGGACTTCGGGACCGTCTACGCCGGTGCGCCTAACGGCATTCCGTACGTCATCGTCCACAGCGCGCAGCCGAAAGTTCCGGTCAGCTTCGACTACGCCGATGAGAGCGATCCCGGCCCCTACCCCGTGCCGCCGTACGCGCCGATCGAGGGCGGGGCGAGCTCCACCGGCGACCGCCACGTGCTCGTCGTCGACTGGGAGGATTGGAGGCTCTACGAGATGTTCGACTCGCACCCCGTCAACAGCGGACAGAGCTGGACGGCCGGAAGCGGTGCTCTCTTCGACCTCGGCTCCGACGCCCTCCGGCCCGCCGGGTGGACCTCCGCCGACGCCGCCGGGCTCCCGATCCTCCCGGGGCTCGTCCGCTACGATGAGGTGGTGATCCACCACCTCATCGCCCACGCCCTGCGCTTCACGTGCCCGAACACGCGGCGCGCCTACGTCTTCCCGGCTCGCCACTACGCGAGCAGCAACACGAGCGTGAATCTCCCGCCGATGGGCGCTCGATTCCGCCTCAAGGCGAGCGTCGACATCTCCGGCTTCTCGCCGAACCTCCAGGTGATTCTCAGCGCGCTCAAGAAGTACGGGATGTACGTGGCCGACAATGGCTCGGGCTTCTTCCTGAGCGGCGCGCCCGACCCGCGCTGGAGCGATGATGAGCTGCACGCGCTGACCCAGCTGCACGGGAGCGACTTCGAGGTCGTGCAGATGGGGCCGACGACGCCCTGATGCTGCCTAACGAGTAGCGGCGGTCGGCTACGGCGGGGGCGGGCCTCGGCGGCCGCCGCCGCTCTTGATCGAGTCGGGCACCTTCGCCCACTGCTCCTTCGTCAGAATCGCCTCGCTCGCCTTGAGCGTGCGCTGGGCGTTTGCCCGCGCCGCCTGGAGCTGCGGGCGCATCTGCGCGAAGAGACGCGCCGGATCCGGATTCTGCCCCGCCGCGTCGACCTTCGCGCGCAGCGAGTCTGCCAGGATTCCGTTCTGCTGATCGAGCGAGTCGCGGACCGCCGAGAGCGCCGTCACCTGCGAGTCGGTGAGTGCGAGCGAGTCCTTGAGGGCCAGAATCTGGGTTGCCGGATTCGGCACCATCCGCCCGAAGCGCGAGGCGAGGTCGGACGCGTTCGCCTCGGCCCCCTCGGCGCCACCGCCGGCGGCGCCGCCGCGGCGACCGCCGGCGCCGAAGAGCGACCGGAGCCGATCCGTCGTCTGATCGGGCCCGATCACCAGGTGCGCCTGCAGCGCGATCTGGAAGGGCACGCGGTACGCGGCCGCTAGCCCCGTCGTCGCCCCGAAGCGCTGGTTCACCGAGTAGATGTACTCGTTGGTATTGGGGTTGAATGCGGTCACGTAGAGCAGTGTCGGATCGGGCCGGTACGTGACGCCCCATCCGTGCAGGTCGTTCTCGCCGTGCACCAGCTGATCGACCCCCGCCAGCAGATTCACCGTCGACAGGGAGATCATGAGACGGTGGTTCAGGCCGAAGTAGTCCGGCCGGAAATTGATCTGAAGATCGAACGAGGGCTGCCACGGACCCTCGCAGCTGTTCCGCGACGCGACCTGCCCGATCTGCGAGTTCAGACAGTCGCGAACGTAGCCTGGAGCCGAGGTGAGAAGACGGCTCATGGCATGGGCGACGCCGGTGTCGGCGGTCACCGCCGGATTGAAGATGAAGGCACGGTCGTTTCGCGCACCGTCGCCATTGATGTCGGAGCCGACCAGTGGCGTGAACGGTGCCCCCGATGTCATGCGGCCGATCGCCGTGATCTCGAGGCTCGCCGTCACCGGGTACGTTGCCGTGAGAAGGAACTGGTGCCGGCGCAGGTAGTCGCTCGGCGCCCACTCGCGATCGTTAGGATCGCCTCCCGTCGTGGCCGCGGCGAAGCCCGCCGTCGGCGAGCCGCCGGAGTATGAGTTCTGATCGCGGGCGTTGGAGTACGTGTACGAGAATTGGAAGATCAAGCCGCTGAAGGTGAAGCCGTTGAATCCGAAGGTGAGCTGTTCACTCTCCGACTGCAGGTCGGACCCGATCTCGATCACCTGACCGTACTGCGAGTTGACCCGTGAGAGAAATGGATTGACCGCTCCGGTGCTCGCGATGATCGAGCTCGCCGGGACGTACACCGGCCGATTCCCCTCGTCGGCCAGAGTGAACTGCGGCGTCGTGTTGAGGTTCACATCGCGAAAGCCCGACAGGCTCACGCCGCGCGCATATCCGGCGTCGAGGCTGATTCCGTAACGATCCCAGAGACGGTGCTGCACGCCGAACGACGCCCGCCAGGCGCGCGGCGCGCCGAAGTCCGGCGCGAACGCCGCCACGGCCGGCTTCGCCGTCGCGCCGGGCGTCGTCTCCCCACCGGCACAGGTGGTGGGGATGGAGTTCGGGTCGGCCAGATACGCGGACCAGTCGGGGATCGGGACATCGGTGCCGACACACACCAGCTGCTGGGTCGTGTTGGCCAGTCCCGTCGCCCCCTCGGCCGCCGAGAAGAGCGAGGTGGGCGCCGGAGTCCGGAACTCGCCGCCGCCGCCGCGAATGATCCAGTTGGAGGGGCCGATGCCGCCGCTGCTCCCCGGCTGCCAAGTGAAGCCGAGCCGCGGCGTGACCTTGACCTCCGACGGAAAATCGTTCGTCCGCAACCCGAAGAGTGAATCGACCTGCGGGTTGAACGGCGGCGTGCCGTCGAACGCCGAGCCCTCCACCCGCGCGCCGTAGGTGAGCTGAAGCGTACGCAAGGCACGCCAGCTGTCGCCGAAGTAGATCGCCGGATTGATCGCCGTCCCCTCCCGTATCTCCGGAGTCAGCTGGCGAACGAAGCTCGCCGGCTGGTTCGCTTCGAGATCGGCGAGCGAGTTGTAGGTGAAGAGACCGTTCCGATCGATGGTGATGTTCTGGTCGAAGCGCGAGAGATTGACCAGAGCGCCGAGCTTGAGCCGGTGGGAAGCGTCCCCGGGGAGCCACGACGCTTCGTCACTCGCCTCCAGCATCCGCGTCTGCGACGCCTGCGGCAGAGACGCGTTGCCGCCGAAGGCGAGTGGGGAGACGGCCTGGAGGGAGTCGTTGATCGACGAGATGACCTGCACCCGCGCCGCCGGGAGGAGCAGCAACGGATTCACCGTCGTTTGATCGGTCGATGCGTAGGCCCGCAGCTCGTTGATGATGCCGTTGGCGAAGTGCGACGTGAGCATCACCATCACGCCTCCGCCGTTCTCTCCCATGTCACCGGCCGCCGCCGGGACGGCGTAGGCGCTCACGCGCGATGGGTCCTGCGTGCTGTAGCGCCAGTCCCCTCGCACCATCAGCGTGTTCTCGTCCGAGAGGAGCCAATCGAAGCGCACGATCGCGCTGGCGTTGTTCGTCGAGCGGGCGACCCCGCCATCCTCGGGGGCGAGCGGGACATCGTAGCCGTTCACGAGCGTGAGAAAGCGAGCCACCGAATCCGGATTCGCGCCGAGTCGCTGCAACGTGGTCGGATCGGCGGTGAGCAGCGTCTGGGCCGTCTCATCGCGCCATCGTCCCTGCACCGCCCCGAAAACGAAAAACTTGTCTTTCACGATCGGTCCGCCGAATCCGCCGCCGAGCTGGTTCTGCGTGTATCCCTGCCCGAAGGCGTCCGATGGGTCTCCCCCCCACGCCAGATCCTTGTCGCGCAGGGCGTAGGTGAAGGAGCCCGACGGAATGTTCGTCCCGCTCCGGGTCGTCGTGGCGACGATGCCTCCGGTGAATTGGCCGCGGGCCACGTCGTAGGTGTTGGTGATCACGCGCGTCGACCGCACCGCATCCTGAGGCACTGAGGCGCCACCGGCGGTCATCCCATCGAGGGTGACGCTGTTCGACGTCGGGCGCATCCCGAGGACGGAGAAGGCGGATGACGTGGAGTCGGTGGAGCCGATCGCCACCACCCCGGGCGCCAGTGCAGCGATGGCGTTCGGGTCGCTGGCGTCAATCGGGAGGTGCGCAGCCTGCTCTCCGGTCACATTGCGTTCGGTGGAACCGGGAGTGGGGCGGTCGCGGTTCCCTCCGCGATTGCGCGCGACGACCGTCACTTCCTGCAGCCGCTGCTCCGACGGCGACATGTCGACGTCGTGCACCAGGCGGTCTTCGTCTGCCTGACGAGAGATCACGAACCGCGACTCGCCCATCCCGACGAAGCGAATGGTCACGCGGTACTGCCCGCCCCCATCCGGGAACACGATTGTGTACCGGCCCTTCGCATCGGTGTGGGCGTGCCGGGTGATCTGGGTCTCGAGCGACGTCGCATCGACCACTGCGCCCTCCAGAGGCTCCTTCTCGGGGCCCCGGATCACGCCGGTGAGAATGTCGGTGGTCGAGCCGACCTGCGCGCCCACGCCTCGGGCGAGGCCGAGGAGGAGGGCTATGCCGAATACAAGCCGAAGCGATGCCACCGCGGGGTGCTGAGATCTCACGGGTCCCGGCGTGACGTGGGGTCGGACAATGGGCCTTCCCGGCTGATGGGCGCACTACGAGCTAGCCATCACCTGACAGCCGACGAAGGTCCTGCGTTTGGGTTCTGACGACCGAGCGGGGGCCCTAAGGGGCTGGCCTCACTCCTTTGGGAGAGCAGCCATCTGGCGGTCCTGGACGCCAGACATAGTGAGCTGCGCGATGATGGAGGCGCACAGGGCCGTGAACATGTCCCACTGCGTGTCCCACGGGTCCCCCTGGGTGCCGAGGAAGTCCGTCGCCGACGAGCCGCCGATCACGGCCGAGCACCACTCGAACAGCTCGTAGCTCGCGCTGATAGCGAGAGCAATGCAGGTCACGATGAAGAAGAGCCAGCCGCCCCGTTGGAGCGGCGTCTTCCTCAGCAGGACCTCGCGGGCAATGAGCGCCGGCACGAACCCCTGCATGAAGTGGCCGAGGCGGTCGTAGTCGTTCCGGGCCAGACCCAACTGATGCTGCACCCAGTTCCCGATTGGCACCCGCGCGTAGGTGTAGTGTCCACCCACCATGAGCACGAGGGCGTGGAAGAAGATCAGCCAGTACAGGAGCGGGGTGAGCGGAAAGCGCTTCGCCGTCACGATCAGCACCGGTACGCCGATGAAGATCGGCGCCACTTCGAGCATCCACGTCGTCATGTCGTGGGCGTGGATCGCCGAGAGCACCAGGGCGATCGTTCCGACGACCAGGAGGGTGAGAGGCAGCCTCTTTCCCGTCACGCTTGGGCTCTCCCGTCGTGAGACTCGTTAGGCCGCCGCTCGTCGGCCCTCGTGAGTCGAAAAAGGATGGCGAGGAGAATCGAGATCACTACCGACGCGACGACGCCGTGCGCCGACGTCCGGGTCGCCGGATCGGAGGCAAACTGCAGCAGCATGACGACCAGGGCAAGCACGCAGGCGAGCGTCGCCGCGGCGGCGATCCAGGCGTGGCTCCTCGTCTGCGCCGCCAACTTGACGTTGGCCAGGTTGACGGCCGCAAACACGATCAGAAATCCGCCGCTGGTTGCCGCCGAGAGCGCCTGCAGGTCGAGGAAGTTGACGGCGAGGATCGCGATCGTCGCCATCGAGATCAGGCTGGCGACCGGCACCCCCCACCTCTTCCGCTCGAAGACGCGCGGCATCTGCCCCTGCTCGGCGAGGAGGATCGGGAGCTTCCCGGCGCCGAAGAAGTCGGAGTCGATGGCCGACGCGGAAGCGAGGATCGCGCCCAGCGTCATCAGCCCGAATCCGAAGGGTCCCATGAACGTCGCGGCCGCTGCCGAGATGCCGAAGTCCTTCGCCTCTTTCATCGCGTCGAAGGAGAGATGCCCGACAGCGACGATGACGGCGAGCACGTAGATCACGATCGCCGCCATTACGCTCCCGAAGAAGGCGACCGGAAGTGCGCGCTCCGGATCGACGACGCGATTCGAGCAGTTGGCGACCAGCTCGAATCCTTCGTACGCCAGGAAGGCGACCATGCCGCTCGAGATCGCGGCCTCCGCCGGAACCCAGTTGGCCGGCGCAAGGCGACTCCACGTGGGATGGCCGAGGGTGAGACCACCCAGAATGAAGATGAGCAGAATCGCGATCTTGCCGACGTTGAGGCCGTTCAGGATCCGCTCGACGCGCGCCGGATTGGCGAAGTTGGCGAGCGCGAGAAGCGCGATCGCCACGGAGGCGACGACGCGCCCCCAGAGTGCGCGATCCGCGGGCGGAAGATACGACACGGCGTACGACGACAGCGCGCGCGCATACACCGCCATCACCGCGATGTAGCTCCACACGAGGAGGAGATTGACCGCGCTGGCCAGGATCCCGCTCCCGAACCCGAGCCGCACGAACGCCACCGTTCCCCCGGGGCCCGGATACCTGAGCGTCAGGCGCGTGTACGAGTACGCCGTGAGGAGCGCGATCGTCCCGCCAACCAGGAAGGAGAGCGGCGTCGAGCCACGGGAGCCGATGATCGCCAGGCCGAAGGTGGCGAAGAAGCCGCCCCCGATGATTCCGCCGATCCCTATCGAGAGGGCGTCGAGCGTTCCGATCGCGTCGCCTTTGCGGTGGGTTGCTGGCACGGGCTCTCGTCGGGTGGTGTGAGGCGGAGGGGCCGAACGATGCGGCGAGAAGCAGCGCCAGAGCGCGGAATCGCACGTTTGCGCCCCAAGGTCTTACCGACAGGCAAGGGCGCCGGCAAGGTGCCTCGCGGGAAGCGAGCGCGGCCACCACGCCACTGCCTTGCGCCGCCTCGGCGCCGACGCGAAGATGGCGCAAGTACAGTCAGTGCCCGGAGCGGCTCGACGGTCTCGACACCCGATGCCCGAGAGGTCGCGGACAACACGGACCATGGAGGGACGATGCTGTGGACGATCTTGATCGGGCTGGTCGTCGGCGCGATCGCGAAGCTCATCATGCCTGGCAAGGACCCCGGCGGCTTCATCATCACCATCCTGCTCGGCATCGCCGGGTCGGTGATCGCGGGCTTCCTCGGACGATTGGTGGGATGGTATCAACCCGGCCAGGGAGCCGGTCTGATCGCCTCGACGTTGGGCGCGCTGCTCATTCTCTGGCTCTATCGCCGGTTCACCACCGGGCGGACCACAACCACCTGACGCGGAAACGCTTCACAGCCGCTTGGTGCGCGCTCGCGCTCCTGAGCGCGGGCGCGGTCGCCGCCGGGTGTCACTCCGGCGGCGGCTCGGGAGGGGGAGTGCCTGAGGGAGTGCCCCTCCTCGGTACCCACTGGACGGTGACCGAGGTTCACAGCGCGCCGGTGGGGCCGACGGCCAACGAGCCGTACATTCAGCTCGCCGCGGACGGCAAGACCGTCAGCGGATCGGGCGGATGCAACCGCCTAACGGGTCAGTCCACCGTTGCGGGAGACAGCCTGCGCTTCGGTCCGATGGCGCAGACCAGGATGGCCTGCGCGACCGGAATGGATCAGGAGCAGGCGATCACGAGCGCGCTCGCGCTCGCCACGCGCTATCGAATCCAGGGGAACACGCTCCAGCTCTTCGCCGGAGACCAGCAGGTGATGCGACTGGTGGCCCAGTCAGGCGGGTCGTAAGAGCGAAGATGAGAAAGTCAGGCGATCGCGCTCTGCTTCGCACAAGGACTTCTTGGCGCGCTGGGGGCGTAGCAGAATTGCGGACGCGCCCCGGCGGGATTCATCTTGGGCCGATGAGGCGTTGCCGACTCGTGCCACGATGGCTGTGCGTTGTGCTCGCGGTGCTGCAGATCGTCGGCCTGCCGAGCGCTGCCTGGGCTGATGCCAAGCTCGAAGCAGCGTCCTGGCGCACTCCGAACCACATCGAGGACCATTCACGGAGCCTCTGTCCAAGAACGCACTCGGCGGATTGTGCGCTCTGCCAGTTCATCGCCCGCTCCGCGCAGCCGCCATACCGCATTCCGCTCGCGTGGCGTGCACTCACCGCTGACGGTCCGTTCTTCGCGCTCGAGGTCTCATCCCCGACGCGGAAGGCCTCGACTCTCCCGCCTTCCCGCGGCCCCCCTGTCGCGATCTAGCGCAACCTAACAACAATCCGAGAAATCGGGCGCTCGCGGCGTGACGGTGCCAGCCGCGAGTCCATCAACGCGCCGTCGGGGCAGTGAGGTGCGTGTCGCACCCGTCCCGATCGAGTCGCAGTTAGGCGCGTCACGCAATCGAGTGCGACAGGGGAGAGACAACCTGTGAATCACGCCTATAGAGTCGTCATCGCTTCGGCCGCGGGCGCGCTCGCGGCTTGCTCGGACAACGCGTCCGGACCGAACAACGGGCAGAGTTGTGCCGAAGCCAATCTCATCGCGGTCCCGACGCTCCAAGGAATCACCGTCCCGGCAGAGAATGCCGACTGCGTCGACTTCGAGCCGGGCAGCGGGACGTATCTGATCGTTCCCGAGTTCGCGGCGGCAGCCACGGCGATTACCCAGACGGGGTTCGCGATCGGCGCCACGGCCGCGGCGACCACCGCCAGTAGCCCGATGGTGGCCGATGGAATCGCGTCGGCGTCGCCGCCCCGTGGGGCTCAGGCAGAGTTCGATGCGAGAATGCGGGCCGTGGCGCACGCTACGGCGCTGGGCCTGCCGACGGATGTCCGCTCGCGCCTCAGCACCACTCGCGTGCAGGCCTCCGTCCTCCCGCCACCGCCCGTCGGATCCGCGCGTGTCTTCTCCGTCTGCGCGTCGCTCGACTGCTCGTCGTTCAACACCGATACCGCCGTCCTCAAGTTCGTCGGCCAGAACACCCTGCTCTACGTGAGCCAGCACGTCTTCCCGCCCCCGCAAGGCTTCAGCGATGCACAGCTGTCAGCTTTCGCGACCATCATGGATCAGATTCTCTACCCACTCGACACAACGACCTTCGCTCCCCCGTCCGACATCGACAACAACGGCCGCGTGATGATCCTGATGAGCCTCCTCGTCAACGCCATCACACCGGCGAGCACCTGCCTCACCGAGGGCTACGTGGCAGGCTTCTTCTTTCCTCCCGACCTCGTGCCAACGACCCCGCACTCCAACGGCGGAGAGCTGTACTACACGATCGCGCCGGACCCGAACGGGACGGCAAGCTGTGCCCACACCGTGCAGGACGTCGATGATGGAAACGGCGCCACCTTCCTGCACGAGTTGCTACACATGATCAATTTCAACGAAAAGGTGTTCGTAAACGGTCTTTCAGACACCGAGGTCGAGTTTCTTGATGAGGGGATGGCCAAGATCGCGGAAGAACTGGGCTCGATCTACTACGAGACGAAGTACCCGCCGCCGCTGGGCCGCACGAACGCCGATCAGATTTTCCCGGATTCCGCAGAGGGATACATCTCGGGCGACCTATTCAACTCGTATCAGTTTCTATCGTCACCTGTGCAGAGTACTGCCACGCGATCTGTCGGGGCGAGCACGCTCGGCGACGCCGGAGCCGAGTGGTTGTTCCTGCGCTGGCTCGGTGACCAGCAAGGTGAGAGCATCTTCGGGCGCATCGTCCGTTCAGGTCTGGTGGGCATCCCGAACGTCGAGGCTCAGAGCGGCCGACCTTACGCCACTCTGCTCGGCGAAGTGGGGTTGGCTGTCTACACGGATAGTTTGGTGGGCGTACCGCGCGATCAGGTGCCGGCGACGCTCCGCTACGGCAATCGCCGGTGGCGCGAGATTTACCCGGCCGTGTTCCGCGCGGTCGGTGGCCCGACCCCGGACTTCCCGGTTCCCTTCCCCATCACGCTCAAGACGATCTCGGCATCCACCACTATCACGTCGGCGATGCTCAGCGGATCGATGGAGTTCTACAAATTCGTCGCCCCGGCTTCCGGTGCGCCCCAGCGGTTGCGCTTTTCCGCCCCTGGCGGCGGCGCCCTTTCCAGCTCGCTCAACGCACAAGTCAGCGTCTTCCACTGCCCATCCGACGCCGCCTGCATGTGACTCGTTCAGCGGGCCGGGCCGCAGCGGAGGATTTCAGCCGGAGGAGAGCGCTGTCGAGCCCTCAGGCACGCGAGCGCGGCTGCTCAACCCGCCCTGTGAGATCAGGCGAATGAAGGCGCCGATCGCGGCCACCGGACGGTTGTCGATCAGCGAGTCCCGATACCCGCAGAGCACCGCGCATCCTTCCTCGCACCCTTTGTGTTGGCCCCATTGGACTCGGAGGTCGCGCGCCGTGTAGGACTCGATTGGCGCATCGAGCCGCCCCCTCTGGGCCGAGCAGTGCTGGACCTTCCCGAACTCGTCCACGTAGAGCATGCGCGCGCCGGCTCGACACTTCCACTTCGGACGCTCGCCACTCAGCAGCTGTCGGCCATACCCGTGCTCGGCGTACGAGAGCGGCGTTCCCTTCTCGAAGAGCTCATCCCAGAGGGCCACGTAGTCCGGGCCGCCGATCTGCACCAGGCCGTTGTGGTCGTGCAGGATGTCGACCGACACGCGTAGCCCCATCTCGCCGAGCTCGCGCCAGAGGCTCGAGAAGGTCGTCTTCGTCCCTTCGCACAGCACGACGTTCACGTGCACGTCGAAGGTGGCGTACCGCTGCAGGAGACGGAGCTTTGGCCGGAGCGTGGCCCACGACTTCTGCACGTAGCCGCTGGGATCCTTCCCGAAGAGGTCGACACTCAGCTGAATGTTGCTGAGCCCCACCCCGTTGAGACGCTCGATGATCTCCTGCGTGAGCAGGAAGCCGTTCGTCGTGATCGATACCTGCGCGTGCTTGGCAGCATGCTCGACGATCGCCACCAGGTCCGGGTGCATCAACGGCTCGCCGCCCAGGAGCGTGATGTTGAGGGCGCGGAGACGATGGATGGCGTCGAGGCGAGAACGCAGCGCGTCCAGCGGAACCGGCGCCGAGCTGTGGTCGTACTCCGAGCAATAGCCACAACTCAGATTGCAGCGGCGGGTGATGATCAGCTGCGCATCCAATGGATCGCGCCGCACGACCAGTCGCGCCAACGACGCGAGGGGATTCTGTACGCGCATGATTCGCGTAATCTACGGTAGGAGATGAGGGCCGCAAGCAAGATGCGCGCGAGCGTCGCGCGAGCGTCGCTCATTCTTTCTTGTAAACCTTCCCCTCCTTCATCACGAACGACACCTGCTCCAGCGCGCGCACGTCCTTCAACGGATCGCCACGCACGGCAATGATGTCGGCCGACTTCCCCACCTTGATCGATCCGACGAGCTTCGTCACGCCTATCAACTCGGCCCCGCCCATCGTCGCCGCCTGAATCGCCTGCATCGGCGTCATTCCGTTCTGCACCATGAACGCGAACTCCTTCCCGTTGTCGCCCATCGGGCAGACGGGGACGTCGGTGCCGAAGGCGATCTTCACCCCTGACTGAACGGCTTTGCGGAAGCCGTTGAAGTGCGTCTCCTGCATCCCCTGGTTGTGCTGGAGGAAGTCCGCCGGCGTTCCTGGATTGGCGACGATGCAGCTGTGGACGTCGAGCGTCGGCACGAGAAAGGTCCCGTGCTCCTTCATCAGTCGGATCCCCTCATCGTCCAGGTACGTGCCGTGCTCGATCGACGCCACTCCGGCCTTCACCGCGTTCTTGATCCCCTCGGCGCCGTGCGCGTGGGCGGCCACCTTGAGACCGAAGTTCTTCGCCTCATCCACCGCCGCTTGTAGCTCCTCGTAGGTGAACTCCCGCGCGTTCTTGTTGCTGCCGTGGGTCAGCACGGCCCCCGTAGCGAGAACCTTGATCAGGTCGACGCCTTGCCCGGCGAGCATGCGGATCCGCTGGCGAACCTCCCACGGACTGTTCGCCTCCCCGTAGTGCATGTCCCAGGGGAGCTGGACATCCGGCGCCATTCCCGTCATCCCGCCCGCCCCACCCGTGATCGTGACGTAGGCACCGGCGACGAACATCCGCGGACCTGGAAAGGCGCCGCGGGCAATGGCGTCGCGCATCGCGAGATCGGTCAACGCCCGATACACGCCGACGTCCCGTACCGTCGTGAAGCCGGCGAGGAGCACCTTCTGCGCGTTGGGGATCGCCTCGTACGCGTTCGCGGCCGCCGTCTTGAAGGTGATCGTCCGCGGCTCGCCCCCTTGCGGCGCGTCGGCCAGGTGGGTGTGCGAGTCGATCAGCCCCGGCAGCACCGTCATGCCGGAGAGATCGATGACCGTGGCATCGCCGGGCACGGTCACGTTCGGGCCGACGGCCTCGATCGTGCCGTTGCGCACCAGCACGATCTGGTTCGTGAGCACGGTGCCGCCCTCGGTATCAATCAGCCGGCCCGCCTTGATCGCCGTCACCTGCGCATCGAGGCGGACCGTGAGCACGAGCGTGAGGGCGAGAGCGCGCGCGAGGGACATGGCAGCTCCGGGGAGGGAGGGAATTGACGTCGGAAGCGGACAGACGGCACAACAACTTGCCCTCCCGGCACGCGCCTCGCAAACAGCCCACAAAGCCGAAGAGCCACCAGCGGTAGTGCGCTGGTGGCTCCTCGAGGTCGTGTCGCGCCGCGTGTCGCGGCGGCGCTAGTTGTTGTTGCGGTTGTACATCAGGTTACGCGGCGAGAACTGCCAGTCGTATTGGCGCGTGAGAAGCGTCCCACCGTTCACGCTGCGGTCGACGCGGTCGGCGGCGAGGGTCGCCGTCACGCGAACGCCGACGACCTGATTGAAGTCGTTGGTCGTAATCGCGTCGGTTCCGCTGGCCTCCGCCGCCGTGCTCCCGTCCGCGAAGAGCAGCATGACCTGGAACGACTGCACGTTGTCGATCAGCACCTCGCCGTCGGGCGTGCCATCGGGGTTCAGCTGCTCGGCACGCATGAGGCGCGTGCTGTCCATGTAATAGATCACCGGCTGCAACTTCTGCACGTAATACACCGGGTCGAGCACCAGACCGGTGATACCGGAATTCATGCGCAGAATCGTCGGAGCGTTGCTGAAGGTGATGTTGAAGTTGCCCGCACCGGGCGAGACGTCGGACACGAGCAGGAGCCGGGGCTCGCTGGTGCGTTGGAGACGCACGACGTCGCCGGCTTGGATCTCAAAGTTGGCCATCGCCGATCCGGTATCGACCGTCACGCACTGACCGCCGCACGTCGCCTGGTACTTGTACGCTTGCGCGGGCTGTGGCAGATACGGCACGTGCAGAATGACGAGCGTATCTTGCCAGGAGGCGACGGTGCCGAAGGTGCTCGTGCTCTGAATCATGACGCCCGCTTCCTGCATGTCGCGCTCGAGCGACATGCCGACGAACCGAGCGTTGCGGTCGAGCTGCTCGCGCGTGCGGTTTCCCTCCACATTCTGGAAGGTCGAGATCGTGAACGCCATCGCTGACGAGAGCACGACGGCTCCGATCAGCATCGCGATCAGCAGCTCGATCAGCGTGAATCCTGCGCGCTTCGCATTCATGAGCATCGACTCCTGCCTTACGTGGATGGAACGTAGACGAGCGTCTGCAGCGCTACGGGCGCACCGGCCCGCGGTGCCTGGACGGTCACCGTGACGCGCTTGAGATTGGACTGAACGACTCCCACCTCGACGGTGCGCGTATACGGCCCGCTCGCCGAGGGCTGACCCTGCGAATCGACCTGCATCGCCGCTTCAGAGACGAGCGTCGTTGGATCGCGGCCGCGCAGCACCTCCATGTACGCGCGTGCGATGGCGAGCTCGGTCGTCCGCGCGGCGGTGCGACCTTGCATCGCGGTCACGATGTTCCGCGTGTTTGCCAGCGCCATGATTCCGACGCCGAGCAGAATCAGGGCGATCATGACGGCCAGGAGGCTGAAGCCCCGACGGGTGCGCATCTTCATTGCCAGACTCCGTTCTCGTAGATCCACACCCGGAAGCTCCCCGCACCCGACACCGCCACCGCCGCGACCACGCTCGGGTCATCACGGTTGACGAGATAGACGGCCCCGCGCGTCTGGAAGGGCGTCGTGAGGCCGCGGTTATTGAAGTTGAGTCGCGACCCGGTGAAGGTGATCGGCCCGGTGCCGCTGATGGACGGCAGCGCCGGAGCGACCCCCTGGCCGAACAGCACGTCACTTGGAAGGGTGCGCGTCCCGAACCCGCCGAGCGCCGCCTCTTCCGACGCGGTCTCGTTGATCACGCCGTCGTGGTCGTCGTCCATGTAGCCGGTGTACGACCCGGACCCGACGTCGAACACCAGACGCGTGTCCGACTTCGCCGACACGGCCTTGGTGCGCGCAAGCTCGAGGTCACCGATCAGGATGTAGGCCTGCGAGCGCACTTCGCGCGCCGGCGTGACCTGCATCCGCGGAATTACCGTCGCCAGGATGACCGCGATGATCGCCAACACCGTGATCATCTCGATCATCGTGAAGCCTTTGCGCCGCATACGCACCTCCATCACTCCGCGGTCAGTACGCCGGCCGGAAGGCCGTCTGCACGAGGCTGCCCACTACCGGCGTGCCTGGGGGGAGATTCGACGGATCCGAGAACCGAGTGTCGAACTGCCATTGACGGTTCGGCGGGCTGTAATAGCCGCCGTACGCGCCGGTCCACGGGCCGAAGGTCTGCAGGCTGTAGTGCATCGAGACGAGGGAGCCGCGATACGTGAGCGTCTTGCCGCCCCAGTCCTCGAGGAAGCGGGGGAAGTTCTCCACGCCGCCGCCATAGGGGTTGGTGCCGCAGACGAACCAGTCGCACGCGGTCGGCCAGCTCCCGGCGAGGATCGCGGCGTTGATTTCGGTGCTCGCGGCGCTCGTCACGCCCTGCGCCTGATGCGCCAGATCATTCCACGCGTTCGACTGAATGATGATCGCATCGCCGATGAGCGACGCCGAGCGCCAGTTGAGGTTGAGATTGAAGTTGCCCTTCACGTAGAGCGGCAGGTTGGTCGCAATCGTCAGCGGAGCGTTGAGCGTCGCGCCGTTCACGACGCGAATCGCGTGGTACGTCGTGGCGAGGACAGACTGGTTCTGCCACCCTGGCACCGTTACGTAGAGGATCGCCGGTGCGTTCGCGGGGTTCGCCAACGACCAGGCGTTGAGATTGCCGGCGTCGATGTCGAGCGCGTCCACCATGCGCCCCTCACGACCGTCCCAGTAGCGACTGTGGCTGAAGATCGTCGCGCAGTCGGCGACCGAGGGGAGGCCCTTGCCACCCGAGCGCGTGGACGCGCCACCCGGGATCGCTCCACCGGTGCACTGCTGGCCGGCGAGGAGTGTGGCCGAGGGAAGCTCGATGTACCAATCCGCCTTCCAGGAGAACTTCGCGCGCTGAAGCTGCTGATCGTCACCCGCATTGCGCGGAAGGATCACCGTCACCGGCGGGACGCCCGTCGGAAGCGGCACCTTGAGGGAGTCGACGCCGTAGGCGTTCGTCTTCAGTCGGTCGCTGAACGCGGCGTGGCTCGCCGCGCGGAAAGCGGCGGGCACCGGGAGTGAGCGGCTGTCGAAGGTAATCGGGTTTGGTGTCCCGGCATCGTTGTCGATCGTGCTTCCATTCTCCGGGTCGTTCGTGTCCTTGCGGTTATGATAGACGTTGTTCGGCGTCGTGATCGCGTCGTGGAAGTACGAATCGGTCGAGCTGAGATAGATGTTGCCGTTCGAGTGGATCCAGCCGGCGAAGTTCATCGGCGGACCGTTGTTGATCTCGAGATCCTTCTCGTAGAAGATACCGAACTGGAAGATCGGGATCGCTTGGGCCTTCACCGACACGATGGCGCCGCCACGATTACCGAGTGGGTCGTGCACTTCGGACGTGATGTCGTAGTTGGTGATGAGCGCGTAGAGGCCGGCGTAGGCCCCATCCGTGATCTGGCGGGGCGCCAGCGTCCCCGTGCTCACCGCCGACACGTTGTCGAAGGTGAAGCCGGCCAGCGACGGCGGCGTGAGCGCCGCCAGCTGAGCGGCCGAGATCGGACCGGTCGCCATGTCGGCCTCGAGCTGCGCCATGACGGCGTCTGCGCCCGCCTCGGCCGCGTAATTGACGCGTGTGTTCCGGTAGTCCACTCCCGAGGCGCGCTGCACCACCAGCACGGTGCCCACCGCAATTGCGATGACCACCGCCAGGAGGAACATGACGTAGAGCGTCGCTTCCAGCACGACACCGCGACGCGGCTTCACGAGTGTTTTCATAACCAGCTCACTCCGACGAGGCATTCGAGACACCAACAGTTGGCCGCGCCAGCGGTCCCATTCCCGCGGTCGCGGTGCGGCCACCCCGCAATCGTCCCAGGTGGCCGACGGTCGAAACAGGCAATCGTCACACGTGTGCGGAGGACACAGAAACGCGGCTGAAACGGAATGCAACACCGCGCGCGCACGTGTTGTGACAGGGGGTCGGTTCAGCGAACCTTCCCCCGCGGTACGCGCAGTCTAGCGGGGCGTTTTTCTTCTACTGTCTGCGAAGCGCCGGAAAGCGTGATGGAGTGACGAATTCAGTCCGGCGCGTGGTAGAGCTCGCCCACTGCGAGGCGGAATGGGGAGCCCGAAGGGGAACCGACGCTCAGCGCGTCTCGGTGTCCTTCAGAAGCGCGATACGCTTCTTCGCCTCCGCCACCTGGGGCTGGAGATCGGAGTCGGCATCCTTCCAGAGATCGACGAATTTGAGGTAGTGATCGAGGGCCTTGGCGCGATCACCCTTCGCCTCATAAAGCTCACCGAGACGCTTGTGCATTCCTGCCAGATATTGGCCGTCCTGGGCCAGCGCGAACTTCCGCCAACTGGGACTGCCGATGTACCGCTCATACGTTGCGATCGCCGAATCGGGCATGTTCGCCTGATCGTACGCGCGGCCGATGCGGGGCAGAACGCACGGGACGCAACCATTGACCGGGCCGTCGGGGAGGCGATCGCTGAGCTTGAACTCAGCCACCGCGTCCAAGGGCCGATGCTCCGCCAGCGCGACTTCTCCGAGCGCGTTGTGGCGATCCGGGTCATTGTTGCGAAGGACGGCGGAGTCCTTCACTTCGGCGTCGTACTGACTGAGCACGGCACGAGCTCTGTCCACTCGCCCCGCCAATGCGTAGACGGCAGCGAGGTGCAGGTCGGGCCGTTCGTACACCGAGATCGAGCGGAGAGGTCGCCGCGCTACGGCACTGTCGAGCTGCGCGACACCCTGCGCTGAGCGACCGAGGAACCAGATGTTGATGAGTGCCGACTGCATGTCCGTCTCGAGCGGCCTCGGAGGCGCCCCGCGAGCCGTATCCTGCGACCACGCCTCCGCACGCAAACGCCGTCCTTCGGCGAGATGACCGCGCACCATGGCCAGATCGGCCAGGTCATGAGCCGCGTCGCTCCTTGTGAAGGGATCACGGTTATCGCGCGCTCTGCGCGCCTGCGCCACGGCGGAATCCACTAGCCCGTGTGCGTACAGGACCGGGATGTCGAGCGTTGCCAGAGCGATGTTTCCCGGCAACGCCGCACGAGCCACCTCCAGTGCGGAATCCGCACCCCCAATGCGCCCCGCGGAGAGTCTGACGAGTACCGTGTTCGCATAGGCGAAGGTCGAGGCACGCGACACAATGTCGCTGTGATAGAGCGATTCGGCGAGCGCGAAGTCGCGTCGGTTCCACGCAATGAGCGCCATGTTGTTGACCGCGACATTGTCGACAGAATCGCGTTCGATAAGCGCCTGGTACGCGTCCGCCGCCTTCTGCCGATCGAGTCCCGGCCCAAAGTCGTAGTACGTCGCTGTCGCGAGCAGCCTTTCACGCTCGGTGAGTCGGTCGCGATATCGGTACGCCTTCTCCAGCGCCGCGTTCACTCGCTCCGCCGGCATGAAGGCGTTGTTGAGCGCCACTCCGAGCTTGCGATACGCCATCGCGAAGGACGTGTCCAGCTTGACCGCTTGCTCGAGGAGGCCGACCGCTTTCAGGTAGTCGCTCTCGTAGTCGTTCGCCCGCACGCCGACGACGTATAGGTGCAGCGCCTCGAGCGATGGCGTGGTCACCCTCTCGAGGGGGGGACTCGCGTGGACGTCTCGCAGTGACTCGCCGATCTTGCCACGCAAGCGCCGCGTGAGCTTGTCGAGCGTCGGGAGCAGATCCTTCGGTCCTTCGACGGTCTCGCGGAACGCCGCCAACTCGTCGCCCTTCTCCGCTCCTACGAGACGGACCGTCACGATATAGCCGCCTGCAAGCGGAGTTATGTCGCCGTCGATGATGCCTTTGATCCCCTCGCGCTGAGCGATCTCGCGGGCCAGGGGGAGATCGAGGCGGCTCGAGTCAGGGCGCTGCATTCGGCTCAGCGCCGCCGCGACATCACTGGCCGGAACGATCGACACCACCGACGATTGGCCGATGTCGGTCCGCACCGCTTCCGTCACCACGCTGCCAAGCGAGGAGTCCTTGCCGCTCGCCTTGAAGTCGGTGATGAGCAGGCGCTCCCGATCCTTGATCTTCCCCGCCGCCAGGAGCGATCCGGCCGGGCCGATGCCCATCGCGCGCAGCACCATGAATCCCAGCACGAGCACCGCGAACGCGCTCACAGCGATGACACCACCGATCGCTGTTCGGCGCCACGTCACCCAAGGACTGGCTTTCACCGCCAGCCGGGTCATCGTGGAATGCACCACCGGCGATCCACCAGGTGTGAGCGCCGCCGCCGTTATCGCCTGATAGGCACCGCGGTGGACGAAGGCGGTGAAGAGAATCACCGGAAGCCCCATCGCCATCACGACGAGGGCCCCCGGAAAAACCCAGTCAGGCAATCCTATAGTAACGATCGCCGCCTTGGCCACGAGTGCGACGGCGAGTAATGCCGCCGCGTAGAGACCCAGCGCGCGCCAGAGCCGCCGCCGTCCGCCGAGGAGGATCGCGGGCATGGCGGGGTGTCCGCCGCCGCTCGTCACCGTCTCGAGCACCTTCACCAGATCTCCGGCCGACTGCGGCCTGGCATCCGGCTCTTTCTCGAGACACTTCATCACGAGCTGCCCGAGCAACGGCGGGGTGTCGGGCCGAATTTCCTGGATCGGCTCCGGTCGCTCGCTCATCTGCGCGGCCAAGAGCTTCTGCGCCGTGCGGCCGTGGAAGGGTGGCCGGCCAGCGAGCATCTCGTACGCCATCACGCCGAACGCATAGATGTCGGCTCGGTGATTCGTGTCCGGATCAGCGGCCGCCTGCTCGGGTGCCATGTAGGCGGGCGTGCCGAGCGAGGTGCCGATCTGCGTCAGCGTCCCACCGGGCGCGCGCTTCGACGCCGAGAGCGCCTTCGCCACGCCGAAGTCGGTGACCACCGCGGAGCCGCC
>DASPTK010000151.1:0-15285 GCA_035623475.1 Gemmatimonadaceae bacterium
CCGGGATCATCGCCCGCCGGCCGGAGGTGGTGCTGGTCGATGAGCTGGCGCACACGAACGTTCCGGGGTCCCCCCACCGGAAGCGCTGGGAGGACGTCTTCGAGCTGCTCGATGCCGGCATCAACGTCATCACCGCGGTCAACGTGCAGCACCTCGAGTCGCTCAACGACGTGGTGGAGCAAACACTCGGCGTGACGGTGCGCGAGACCGTTCCGGATTGGGTCGTGGCGCGCGCAGACCAGGTCGTGAACATCGACCTCTCCGCCGAGGATCTGCGCCAGCGCCTGGTGGAGGGGAAGATCTACGGGCACGACAAGATCCCCACCGCCCTCGAGAACTTCTTCACGCCCGAGAACCTGACGACCCTTCGCGAGCTCGCCCTGCGCGAAGTGGCGAGCTCCGTCGATCGGGCGCGCGAGGACATTGTCCGGCGGGAAGAGGGACGCCCTCTCGCCCCGAAAACGGCCGACCGCATCCTCGTCGCCATGGCGAGCAACCCTCCGCGGACGGCCGCCCTCCTTCGCAAGGCGAGTAGAATCGCCGGGCGACTCAACTCGGATTGGTATTGCGTCTACGTCCAGACACCCGAGGAACGCGCCGACAGGATCGACGCCACGATCCAGCGTCGCTTGGTGGACAACATCCAGCTTGCCCAGTCGATGGGCGCCGAAGTCGTGAAGCTCGAAGGCACGGACGTG
This sequence comes from Gemmatimonadaceae bacterium, assembly GCA_035623475.1. Lineage (GTDB taxonomy): Bacteria > Gemmatimonadota > Gemmatimonadetes > Gemmatimonadales > Gemmatimonadaceae > DASPTK01. The sequence goes on from DASPTK010000151.1 coordinate 699, forward strand.
GCGAACACCATCCTCCGCTTCGCGGCCGAGAATGGCGTTTCTCTCGTGATCGTCGGGCAGAGCACGCGGTCGTGGTGGCACCGCCTGAGGTTCGGCTCGGTGGTGGATGCCCTGGTCAACAACGACCAGGGACTCGATGTCCAGGTGGTGTCCTTCCACGAGCCGGAGCACGCCGAGCGGGAGCGCCGCGCATGAGAGTCGGGCAGCGCCTCGTGCTCGCTGTGGTGCCGGCGATCATCGGCGTCTTCACCGTCGCCGCCCTCGCCTACTGGGGGCAGTACGCGCATCAGGCGCCGGAGGCGGTCGTGATCGTGGCCGCCGTTGCCGCTGTTCTGTCGCTCGTGCTCGCGTGGCGCAATACTCGATATGTCGCCCACCGCGTGGAGCGCCTGGCGGCGGTGGCCGACAGTGCCCGCGATGCGCTTGGCGTCCGCGCCGAACGCACGGACCCCAAGGCCGCGCGAGGTTCGTCAGGCACCGGCACCGCGCCGGTCAGCGACGAGCTGGATACGATCGAGCGTCGGGTCCACGGCCTCTCGCACGCCGTGCGCACCGCGCGCGACGACCGCACGCGACGCGAGGAGGTGGCGGAGGCGCGCGCCGCCGAATCGACCGCGTTGCTCGAACAGGCGGTGTCGACGATCGGTGCATCGCTTCAGGAGATTCAGCTCCCGCTCCACATTCTCCTGTCGAGTCCATTCGGCGAGCTGAATGAGAACCAGGAGGAGATGCTCGCGGCGGCGCGGAGCGCCGCGGAGACGGCCGACATCCACCTCCGCCAGCTCACCAAGCTCATGGCCCTCGAACGCGGCGGGATCGCCATGGTGAGTCAACCGACGGGCCTGGGGGAGCTGCTTCGTCCACCACTCGCTATGGCCGAGGCGCGCGCCTCTCAGGCGCACGTTCCCTTCAGCGCCTCCGTCTCCGAGGCTGCGCCGCGCGCCCTGGTGGATCCGCGATTCACCGAGGAGGCACTGACGACGCTCCTCACGGACGCCGTGGAACGCACGGCGCCGGATCAGGAGGTGACGATCGACGCTAGCGAGGCGGAGGACGGCCGAATCCGGATCGAAATCGCCCGTGGTCAGGGGGAGACCACGCGAGCGCTCGAGCGACGACTCGCCCTGCGTCTGATCGAGGCGCAGGGTGGATCGGTGCGAGATAAGGAGACGCTCACCGTGGTCGACCTTCCCACCGAGAAGGTCAGCCAGGTCCCCCGGTAGAAGAGAGGCTCCCTACTCCGAGCGCAGCGCCAAGGCGGGGTCGACCGACGCCGCGCGACGCGCTGGGATCCAGCAGGCCGCGATCGCCACAGCGGAGAGCAGGATGCCCACGGCGGCGAAGGTTGCCGGATCATTCGGCTCGACGCCAAAGAGCAAACTCGAGAGGTAGCGAGAGAGGGCGTAGCCGCCGGCCGCTCCCACGGCGAGCCCGAGTCCGATGAGCACGAGTCCCTGTCGCAGGACGAGCTGGAGGATGTCGATCCCCTTCGCGCCGAGCGCGGAGCGAATGCCGAACTCGCGGGTGCGCTGCGACACCGCGAACGACACCACGCCGTAGATCCCGACCAGAGCGAGAAGGAGCGCCACGGCGGCGAAGAGGACGAGCAGCGCCATCTCGAAGCGCTGGCGAGCCATCGACTCGGAGACGATGTCGGCCAACGTTCGCACGCGCGTCACCGGCTGGTCGGGATCGATCGACCAGACCGCCTGACGAATTGCGGGGGCCAGCGCGAGGGGATCGCCCGAGGCGCGGACGGCGAGGTCGGCGATCTGAACGGGATACGTGTCCGTCTGGCGGGCGCAGAAGTAGATCTCCGGTATGACCGCCGCCGTCTTGCCACCGCGACGGATGTCCGCCACCTCCCCGACGATCGTGATCCAGGGCGCCTTTGCGTGGCGGCGGAAGCGATGACCAACGGGACTTGCGCCCCCAAAGTACTCGCGTGAGAAGGCGGCATTCACCATCGCCACTCGAGGTGCGTCCGAACGATCGCCCGCCTCGAAGGCGCGGCCGCGCAGCACGGCCACGCCGAGCGCCGACAGATAGCTCCCTCCCATCGCTTGCATGTCGGTCTCGCTCTCGCGGAGCTCCCCATTCGCCAACTCCACCTGCAAGCCGCCACTCCACCCGCCGCGCAGGGGGAGGCGGTTGGCGAAGCCGACTCCCTCGACCCCCGGGAGCGCCTTCGTCCGTCGCTCGAGCTCCTCGAAGAAGCGGAGCCGGCTCTTCGCGTCGGGATAGCGCAACCGCGGGAGGTCGATCTGGAGGGCGAGCACAGGATCCGGCGAGAAGCCGAGATCGACACCCGAAAGACGGAGGAAGCTTCGTACCAGAAGCCCGCTCCCGGTGAGGAGGATGAGCGAGAGCGCCAGTTCCGTCACCACGAGCGCGCTCCGCCAGCGAAGTACCGACGAGCCGGCGAGGCTGCGCTCGCTCGCCCGAAGCGCGTCCGATGGCGCGACCCGCGACACCCGCCACGCCGGTGCCAGCCCGACGGCGACGGCGGCGACGAAGGAGAGACCGCCCGCCAGCGCGAAGACTCGCCAGTCAGGCACGAGCGAGTCGAGTCGCGGGATGTCGGTCGGCGCGATGCGAAGGAGAAGCGCATCGAGAGCCGTACCCACGACAAGGCCGGCGACACACCCGGCCGCCGCCAGGAGAGCGCTGTACAACACCAGCGTCTGCGTCACCCGCGCGCGGCTCGCGCCAAGCGCAATGCGCACCGCGACCTCTCTCTGGCGCCCGACTGCCCGAACAAGGAGCAGGTTCGCCAGGTTGACGCAGGCGACGAGGAAGACGAGGACGACGGCTCCGAGAAGCACTTGCAGCGAGGTCCGCACGCTGCCGACGATCTGGTCACGGAGGGGGGTGAGCCGTGTCCGCACCCGGCCGTTCGTCTCCGGGAGTCGCCGCGCGAGATCCTCGGAGATGGACGTCATCTCCGCCTGCCCCTGGGCGAGTGTCGCACCGGGACGGAGGCGGACGACCATGTCGATTTCGTGATCGCCGCGGGCGTAGTCGGTCAGCATGTCGGGCGGGACCGCGGCGGGAACGTACGCGGCGATCCGATCGCGCCGGCCGAACTGGTCGGGTGGCTGAAAGCCTGACGGGAGGATCCCGACGACGGTGTACGGCTCCTCGTCCAACCGGAGTGTGCGGCCGAGGAGAGCGGGATCGGCGCCAAGGCGCTGCCAGAGCTCGTAGCTGATGATGACGGTGTGCGGTTGCCCCTCCCGATCCTCGGAGGAGAGGAAGGATCGGCCGCGCTCGGGGAGGACGCCGAGAACCGCAAAGAAGGAGCTCGTCACGCGCTCGGTCATGATCCGCTCGGGAGCCCCGGCGCCGGTGAGGTTCATGCCCTCGAGTGCGTAGCTCGCCATACCGGAGAAGGCGCGAGTCGCCTTCGCGTAGTCGATGGAGTTGGCGATCGAAACGGCGCCCATCGGCTGGCCACGCTCCAGGTCGACCTCTTGCAGCGAGACGAGCTGGCTCGGAGCGGCGTAGGGGAGGGGGCGCAGGAGAACGGCATGCACGGCACCGACGATGACGCTGCTGATCGACACGCCAAGAGCGAGAGTGGCGATCGCCGCCAGGCTCAGAGCAGGAGACTGAACGAGGGTGCGCAGCGCGTAACGCGCGTCCTGGGCGAGCGACTCCCACCAGGCGGCACGCCGCCGCGAGTGCTCGACGCGCGCATCGATCGCCTGGAGGGTCGAGCGAACCTGAGAGAGATCGCCGAACTCGTCGGCCGCCTGAGCACGCGCCATGTCGGCCCCCACGCCGGCGGCGACCAGCTCCTCCACTCGCGACTCGAAATGGAAGGCCAGCTCATCATCGACATCGGCCACCACGTCAGGGCGCCAGAAGCGAAGGTAGCGGCGCCAGGAGGGAATGGGCCGGCGACTCTCGCTCGGTCGTGAGAGCATCACGGTGCGGCTGGAGTGGCGCGCATCACGCGGGCGACCGCGGCCGCGTACTGCTCCCAGGACGCGGTCTCCTGGCGGAGCGCACGGCGACCGGCGGCGGTGAGATGGTAGAACTTCGCCCGCTTCCCGCGCTCGGACGTCCCCCACTCCGACTCGACCCACCCGCGCTCCTCCATCCGGTGGAGCGAGGTGTAGAGGGCGCCGTCGAGGATGCGGAAGGTGCCGCGCGAGCTCTCGCGAATGAAGCGCGCCACGGCGTAGCCGTGCATGGGCCGCCAGGAGAGCGCGCGGAGGACGAGCACGTCGAGCGTGCCCTGGAGGAGGTCGAGCTCTGGAGAAGACGTGCGTGCAACATACCCTCAACAATTGATTGAATCAAGTGTTGAGGGAACACCGGGTCGGTGTGGCAGCCAGCCGGCTACGCGCGGCTGATCAGGTAGTGGAAGCGGTTGGAGAGCCGGTACATGCCGAGCGTCGTGCGGAAGGGGGCGATCGATCGGGCCACCGACTCCCGCACCAGGTGCTCACCCACGGCGCGAATGGCCTGCACCGCCGGGCCGGCGGAGAGAAGTCCGCGTAGCGCCGTCGCGAGGTCCCGGTACTCCCACGGGCAGTCGACGTCGAACGTCTCTTCAGGCTCGAGCCCCGCTTGCTGCGCGAACTCCTCGAGCGCTCCGGGAGAGGCGAGGGCAAACGGGCCCGGGGCGCCGCGCGGGGCAGGGGGGAGGAGCGCTCCGAGCGCCGAGAGATAGACCGCAGCCTGGCAGTCGTGCTGCTGTCCCCAAGTGGCGATCACCACCGGCGCCCCCGGCCGCGCGACCCGCCGCGCCTCCCGGAGGGCGCGCACCGGATCGTCGGCGTACTGAACCGAGTTGATCGCCATGACGACATCGAAGCAGTGGTCGGCGAAGGGGAGGTCTTCGATCGCGCCGACCCGGAAGTCACCCGATTTCGTGCGCGTCCGTGCGATCCCGATAAGCGCCGCCGAGGCATCGACCCCGGTGACCTTGGCACCCCGCTTCGCCGAGAGCTCGCAGAGCCGGCCGGCTCCGCACCCGATGTCGAGGAGCGACATCCCGGAGCGAACCACCGTCTCTTGGAGGACAGATTGGAAGAGGGGGCGGCACTGGTCCTCTTGCACTTCGGCCCAGTCTGCCGCGCGCGCACCCCAGAGCTCGCCCTGTAGCTTTGCGGAACCAGTGCTCTGCCCGGTGGTCGTAGCCATTGCGCGCATCCAGCGAGATACGTCGAGGGCGCCAGCACGGAATCGGCGGGCCCGACCAGATTATGGGCGGGCCTCCAGCAGTCGGCAACACCCCCGCATGGCCGGCACGTGAAAAAAAGTCCCATGCCGCCGGAGCCGGCCCCCCAAGGACGCAGGGCAAGCGCCGCCCGCTCAGAGCTTCGCCGTCGACAGTCTCTCCAAGATCGACGTCCACCCGTGCTCGTGGCTCGTCCGCTTCTCGTCCGTGGCGAACCCCTCGTGCGTGAGCACGAGCTCCGTCCCCGTGCCTTTGGGGAGAAACTCCAGCGTCACCAACGTCTCCTCCGCGTCACCGTCCCATTGCCAGGTGTAGGCGAGCTTCCGCGGCGGATCGATGACGCGATAGATGCCGCTCACCCTGTGCTCGGCGCCGTCGGGCTGCCGCATATGGATGCGGTAGCGGCCGCCGACCTTGAGATCGACCTCGGCGAGCGACACGCCCAGATCGCGCGGCGCGTGCCACTTCTTCAACTCCGCCGCCGTCGTCCACGCCCGGAAGAGTCGCTCCGGCGGCGCGGAGAAGGTGCGCCGGACTTGGAGGCGGTGCGTGGACGGTTTCTGCGCTGTCGAGGCCATGATGACTCCTCCCTGCGTTCCGACGGCTCGCCGAGGTACTCGGCGAGGCTGTCGAGGTGTTGGTCCCAGAACCGGCGGTAGCGCTCGACCCACTCGGCGGCGCCGCGAAGCGGCGCGCCCACGAAGCGGCACCGGCGCACGCGGCCGTGGCGCTGGATCCTGGCCAGTCCCGCTCGCTCCAAGACGCGAACGTGCTTGGAGACCGCGGGGAGGGAGATCGGGAAGTCGCGGGCCAGCTCGCTGATCGCGGTCTCGCCGCTGGCGAGGCGGGCGAGGATGGCGCGGCGGGTCGGGTCGGCGAGCGCGGCGAAGGTCCGGTCGAGCGTCGCCTGTGAGTAAACCATGCGGTTAACTAACAGCGCGACGCTACGCCGTCAAGGGACGACCGTGGCCATCCTGCTCCTTCGACGGACCGCCCTTGCTAGCGCGCAATGACGGCCCCGGCGGCGCTCGTCACGCCGGGCCGGCGCGACGTCAGGTGCTCTGCTGGCAGCTATCGGATTGATTCGCGTTGCCGCCGCCCGAGGTAGCCTGGTAGCCGATCTGCAGCGAGCCGTTGGTGACCTTCCCGTTCGCGCTGATCATGGCCTGGGTGCCGCCGCTCAGTTGGATCTGCTGGTTGAAGGGGAGCGTGGGGTTGTTCACGACGACGTTGCCCGCGTTCGTCGCGTAGGTGAGCGAAGAGATCGACCCGTCGCCCGTTCCGGATGCGGAATAGGTGACGCTGATGTCGACATCTCCCAGGCCGGACGGCGAGGTCGTCAAGTTGCACGTAAGCGGACCCGAGCCGGTGGAGGTCGTACAGCCGGCGAGCAATCCAATGCAGAGTGCGCCGATCACGATATCGCGTATCCGTCGCATGCGTCCTCCGGCGAGCCGGTGGGTAGAGGGGGGAGGGGGGAGGGGGAGGGCGGTGTGCTCGAATTCTGCCCGAGCGATCGCCCAAGATGCTGCGAGGACAGGCGCTAGCAAGCGACCTCAGGAAGAAGGTCGCTCGCCGTGACAACGCCGATACAGGAGCGGAGCGGGATTGCCCCGTTGCGGCCGGTGCGCACGGGCCCGCGCGGACGGGCCCGGCGCCGGCGGGAACGTTGCCGCGCTTGACGGCGCTGCGCACACGGCCGATACTACACCAATCGGTTTACTAATTTCGAGAGGCGCCTCATGTCCACGACGCTGCACGCCATCCGCTTCCCCGGCGAGAGCACGGCCTACCGCTCCGCTCGCGACGACCTCCTCGAGGCAGAAATCGCGCTCCGGCGGCACATCGAGCAGGTGGCCGCGCTGCGGCGCCGTCTCCCGCTCGGCGGAGCGGTTGCCAAGGACTACGTGTTCGATGAGGCGAAGGACCCTAACGACGCTGCCGGGTCGAGGCCGGTCAGGCTCGCCGAGCTCTTTCGTCCGGGCCTGGATACCCTGGCCCTCTACAGCTTCATGTACGGGCCGAAGATGAAGCAGGCGTGCCCCATGTGTACCTCGATGCTCGACGGGTTGAACGCCAGCGCGCCGCACATCGAGCAGCGGGTGAACCTGGCGGTGGCGGCCAAGTCGCCTCTCCCCCGGATCCGCGAACACGCCGCCTCGCGTGGGTGGCGCAACCTCCGACTCCTCTCATCGGCGGGGAACAGCTACACCCTGGACTATCACGGCGAGGACGCGGCGGGGAATCAGCTGGCGATGATGAACATCTTCGTCCGCCGCGACGGCACGATCTACCACCAGTGGGCGACGGAGCTCTTCTTCACCGGAGGCGAGCCGGGGATGGATGCGCGCCACGTCGACATGCTCTGGCCCGTCTGGAACCTCTTCGACCTCACGCCCGAGGGGCGGGGGACCGACTGGTATCCGCGCTTGCGCTACGACCCTCGCTGAGGTGGCCCGGCACGACGCGACGCGGGCTGCGTGGCGAGCACGGAGTCGAGCTCGGTCGTGCCGCGCTCAACGCGATCTCCTTGGGGAGAGACGCGCCCGGAGGCCAGGCAGGCGAACATCTCCGCCAGAATTTCGGCGAACGCCGGGGGGATTCCCGCCCGGGTCAGGGTTGCGACGTGGGCGGCGGGCGGGATGTCGACGACCTGCACCGGCGTCCCCAACGCCCGAGAGAGGTGCGCCGCGAAGTCGCGCACTGAATACGCCGGTCCGATGACATCGACGATCTCGCTCGCGGGCGGCGGCTCGAGGAGGGAGCGAGCGGCAATGAGGCCGACATCCCGCGTTGCCACAGTGGGGAGGGGAGTGTCGGCCGAGGCGAAGAAATTCGTGTAGATGCCTTCGCGCTGGGCGAGGTCTGCCGCGCCGAGCACGTTGTCCAGAAAGTAGCTCGAGCGGAGAATCGTCAGGGTGCCGCGGGTCGCGCGAAGCGCGGCCTCGGCGTAGTGGAGATCGCTCGCCGGTCCGTTCCCCTCGGCGAGCGCGGCGGCGAGCGCGGAAAGGAAGACGACGTGCGGCACGCGGGCCTGGCGCACGGCCTTCGCCATCGCATCCGCCATCCGCCGCCGATGGGCGTGGAAGTCGGCGACCGCTGGTTCCTCCGGGAGGAGCGCGTAGAACCCCGCGGCACCCGCGAGTGCTCGGTCGAGTGCGCGCTCGTCCCCCAGCGAGGCCACGATCACCTCCGCGCCGTGCGCCCGGAGCTCGTCTCCCGAGCCCTCGCGGTGGACGATCGCTCGCACGCGATGGCCGCGCGCGAGCAGGGAAGCGGCGATGGCCTTCCCGGTCCGTCCCGTGGCGCCGGCGACGACGAAGAAGCGCGGCACTTCCTACCGCAGGATGCCCGCGGCCGTCAGCAGCGCGTCGTCAGGCATCGGCGGTCGCCTCCAGCACCCACATGACGGAGCGCGCCGGCGGCACGACCTGCAGGGCGTCGACCGCCAGGCACGCGAGCTGTGCGGGGTAGACGGCGGCGCGCGCCGCCCAGCCGCGATCTCCCACCCCCCACCCGAGTTGCTTGGCGATGGCGCCGGCGGGTCCCACGAGCCCGTCCAGGGCGTCGACCCGCAATCCGCTCGACTCGCATAGCGTTCGCAGTTGCGGGGCGGTGAAGACCGTCGGCCATTCGGGCCGCGGCAGGCGCGGCGTGAATCCCGCCTCGCCGACCGCCCGTGGGGCGAGCAGAAGGAGGCGGCCACGCGGCCGTAGCCACGACCGCATCTGGCGAAAGAGCTCGCGACCCTGACCCAGCTCGGCGAGATAGTGCGCGGCGGAGACCGACAAGACGACGTCGAAGGCCTCCTCGAACCGCTGCGTCAAGAAGTCGCCCTGCACATGAGTGACGTTCGTTAGGCCGAGCCGATCGCGATCGCGCTCGGCCTCGGCGATCGCCGCCGGATCGCGATCCAACCCGACGATCGCCCATCCCGGCCGGCGCGAGGCGAGCTCCAGCGACCAGTGGCCGACGCCGCACCCGGCATCGAGCACGCGCAGATTGTTCGAGGGGAGGCGTTCGAGCCGGCTCCACATCCCGGCCCACTTTTGGCGCGCATTGATGTCGGGATGACCCCACATCTGCATCAGCCATCGCCGGGGCGGCGAGAAGAGCGCCGCGGTGGATTGGCCCAGGGATGGCATCAGGCGCGCTCGCACGCGCCGGCGGCGATCACGGGTGGTGGCTCGGCTCGCGCCCGGGTCTTGGCGAGTGCCGACAGCGCTGGATGTGGCGCTAGGCCCCGGCCGCGCGGCGGTGACGCGGCCCAGGGTTGTCCTTCACTAACTCCCGAGGAGGGACTCGAACCCCCGACCCGGTGATTAACAGTCACCTGCTCTACCACCTGAGCTACTCGGGAACAAGCAACAAATGTAAGCGGACAGAGGAGGATGGGTCAAGAAAAAGACGTCGCCCGCGGGCGCTCTCCCTGGTCCGATCATGGCGTTCACCCGTGAGACGAAGACGCTGGGGGCAATCGCCCGCGTCGGGGCCACCGGCGCGCGCTGGCGCACGCGCCTAACGAGCGATGCCGATGCCGGCCCGGATTCGGCCAAAGGAACACGCCGCGCCGGGCGCACCTGTCGTCTCTCCACACCTGCTGCCTACCACAAAACGTGGCATCGCGCCTGACGTCGTGACCGATTCCGGCCGCCAAGCCGGGGGTGAACGGCGAGGGCACGCGGATTGCCACACGCGTCTCCCGTCGTCGCCGTACGGAGGCACCGATGTCCGCTCGGTCCGTCGCCCGAATCATACCGGCTGCCCGCACCGTGGAGGGGGGCGGGTTCGTGGTCTATCGCGCCTTCCCCACCCCGGCGCTCGACCACGTCGATCCCTTTCTTCTCATCGATGAATTGGGTCCGGTCGACTATCGCCCGGGAGAGGCGGTCGGCGCGCCGGCGCATCCGCATCGCGGCTTCGAGGCCGTCACGTACGTGCTCGCCGGCGCCCTCGTTCACCGCGACTCCGCGGGGCACAGCGGATCCCTCGACTCCGGCGACCTTCAGTGGATGACCGCAGGCGCCGGCCTGGTGCACGCCGAGATGCCGAGCGATGCCGTCATGCGCGACGGCGGACGGATGCACGGCATCCAGCTCTGGGTGAATCTCCCTCGTGTCGCCAAGATGCTCCCTCCCTCCTATCAGCAGGTCCGCGCCGCGGAAATTCCAGAGGCCGGCGCGGCGGGCCTGTCGGTGAAGGTGGTAGCCGGACGCCACGCGGGAGTCTCGGGCCCGATCAACACCCAAAGCCCAATCCTTTATCTACATGTGCGTCTGGAGCCGGGGGCCACATTCGAGCATCTACTCCCCGCGACGCATAACGCGCTCGCCTATGTCATCGAGGGGAGTGCGTTCATGGGGGTGTCGCGGTTGCCGGCGAGTCGCCGGCAGATGCCCCTCTTCGCTCACGATGGCGACCGGGTGGGCCTCGTCTCCGGCGATCAGGGAGCGGAGCTCCTCGTGCTCGCCGGCGCGCCGCTCGACGAGCCGATCGCTCGCTACGGCCCCTTCGTGATGAACACCCGCGAGGAGGTCGCCCGTGCGGTGGAAGACTATCGCGCCGGGCGAATGGGGGAGCTGAGCTGAGCGGAGGTCAGCGGCGACGCCCACCGCTGCCGCGGCCACCGGACGGCCGGTAACTCCCCGCTGACTGTCTCGTCCCGCCGCTGCGATTGTAGTTGGACTGCGCGCTCGCACTGGCGTTGCTGTTCTGCCGCGCCGTGCGGTCGGGATCGAGGTTGTTCGGCGTGTTGCGCGTCTCCCCCGAGAGGTTCCCCTGCTTCGGCTGGGCACCGCTCGACCAGCCGCCGTTCTCCCACTTCTGCCACTCCCCATCCTGCTTGCGGTACACGTTTCCATCGTGCCCCGCATAGATGTCGCCGCTCCCCGTCTTGGCGATCGTGCCGGATCCGCCGGGGCCTGACGAGTGAATGGCGCCGCCGCCCTCGCTGGTGCGGATGCCGCTCGTCGTCTGGCCGGTCTGGTAGTTCGTGCGATGCGCGGTCTGCGCCCAGTTGTCACCGCGCTGGACGTAGCTCGAGCCCCAGTTGCCGTACATGTTCGAGCCCTGGCGCGTGGCGGCGTACGTCCCTGTGCGCGGGTTGTACGCCTGTCCGGCGGCGCGAGAGTTGTACGGTCCGTAGGCGGCCGCACCGCGGGCGTACGTTCCGGTCCGCGGGTTGTATGACGCGGCGTATCCGGCGCCACCGTACGGTCCGTAGACCGCCGCGCCCCGCCCGTAGGCGCCCGTGTACGGGTTGTACCAGGCGCTAAAACCATAGGTCACCGGATACGGATAGTAGATGGGCCGATACCCCGGGTAGTAGTACGGTGGGTAGTAGTATCCCGACCCCCACATCGCGCACCCCCAGGCCACCATGACTCCCGTGTATGCGGCGGTGTACGCGACCGTCTCCCATTCGTCGTTAGGGTCGCTCTCCTGAATGGTGACGTAGGTGACGCTGTGCGCCGGTGAGCTGGGTGGAATCGAGTAGATGGATTCCGGCACCTTCGATGCCACTTCGAACGGGCCCGTCGGGCTCTTCGACACGAACCAGACCGCCTGGTAGCACAGGTAGTAGTAATCGCCGACCTTGATCACATCCTTGTCCGTGTTCACCGCCCGCGATACCTCGGTGCCGGCGATAACCTCGAACGTGGGATCGCCCTGGTACGTCACCGGCGGCGCGCTGAGCTCCTTCTTGTTCACCCGCGCCACGTTAGGTATCTGGGCCAGCAGCACCGCCGCGATCGCCTGATCCGTCCCCGGCACGGAAGCGAGGACTCGCGACCGTGGATGGTCGACCGGAATCCTCTTGAAGTCGTCGGGGAGGTTTGGCGTCACGAACGTCCACGGCCCGTCGAGGCTCGCTGCCGAGAACCAGCGGCCGGCCACGAGGTAGTAGTACGCTCCCTTCGACCCCATCCTGAAGACATCGCTCTGGGTGTTGCTCAGCCAGAGCAGATCCGTGTCCTCCACCTTCTCGAACCTCGCCGGTCCGTCGATCAGGATCAGCTCCGCGGGGACGGTGGCGACGAAGACCGCCGGCGGCGTCGTGATCGGCTTGCCGGGAAGGTTCTTCCGGACATCGCTCCAGTTGCTGTCGTTCGGCAGCTTGCTGAATACCTCGGGAAGCGTCCCTGCCGGCTTCCACGGTCCCTCGATCGTCGGGGCGTGCAGCCACCCGTCGTTGTTCCGCAGGTAAACCGAGCTGTCGGGAGTCTGAAAGACATCCCAGTTCGTGTTCACTGCGTACTTGAGCTCGACCTTGTCGATCCCGCTCCAAATCGGTGGCCCATCGAAGTTGACCATGATCGCCTTCGATTGGCTGTGGAAGATCTTCGGCGGGTCGGACTTCACGCCATCGGTGTTCTTGACGCTGATCGAGCTCTTATCGAGGTTGGCGAGAATGCGATCGAGTGCGATCACTCGCGTGCTATCGGGGATCGCGTCCCTCAGTCCACTCGCCAACTCCTCCGAGGCATCCGGCGACAGCGTTGGGAAGTGGAATTCCTTGAACTCGAGGTCGTCGAGCTCCACGAGGCGCGACTCGGTGGACACTTTGGTGTCCGCCTCGAGCCTGATGGTGCCGAGGGCCGGCTTCTTCTCGCCAGGAGCGGAGTACGAGACGGCGCTCCACGCGACTAGGTGCTTCTCGTCCTTCCACGACTGCACCTGCGGCTGATAGACCACCGCGGTTCCGCCGCCCTCGATCCGATATGTGCGCGGCCACCCGGGGTCGCCGTTCGCCGGCGACGGAGGCGCTTGTGTATTCTGCGGCGCCTGAGCCTGCTTTGTGCCTTGCGCCGCGGACAATGTCGCAGCGGCGCACCCGAAGACGGTGGAGAAAATGAGGCGAGTGGCGGTGCTGTACGACGGCCGCGGGTGTTCCATGAGAGCCTTTTTTGGGTGAGGACGGTGTAGCTATGGTGTACGCTGTCCCCGCGCGCTGCTTTTCGGCAAGGACACGATCACTCACTTCTGGATCGACTCAGCGCGCCGCCGCGCTCTAGTGCGCACGCGGTGTCGATTGCTGGAGAAGCGCGGCGAGGATACGTTCACATGATCCCGGTACGCGAAGCCTCGCGCTGAGCCCATGACTCTTCGATCCCGATCGCTGGAATTAATCAGGCGACAGATCGTCCCGATCTGTTGTGTTGGCCTCCTTGTGCCTAGTACGCGCGCGGCGCTGGCGCAGGACACGACGAAGGCGAGCGATAGCGCCGCCGCGAAGGTTGCTGCCCTGACCCCGGACCAGCTCGACGCGCTGGTCGCCCCGATCGCTTTGTACCCCGATGAGCTGCTGGCTCAGACGCTCGTTGCTTCCACCTACCCGCTCGAGATCGTTCAATTGCAGCAGTTTCTCACCAAGAACCCGGGCCTCAAGGACAAGGCCCTGGCCGACTCGGTCGGGAAGATGCCGTGGGACCCGAGCATCCAGTCGATGGCTGCGGTGCCCGAGGTGGCCAAGCGGCTCTCCGACGACATCCAGTGGACCACAGACCTCGGGAACGCCTTCCTTGCAAACCAGAGCGGTGTCATGGACGCCGTGCAGCGGATGCGAAAGAAGGCAAAGGACAAGGGCGCTCTGGAGTCGAATGAGCAACAGAAAGTCGAAACGCAGACCGTCGAGAATAAGACCGTCATCGTCGTCCAGTCCACCAACCCCGAGGTGGTCTACGTTCCGTCGTACAGCCCGACGGTCGTCTATGGCCCACCGGTCTATCCGTATCCGCCGATCTACTATCCTCCCTATCCGCCAGGTGCGGCGTTCGTGTCATTCAGCATGGGAATGATGATGGGCGCGGCGATGTGGGGCGGATCCTGCTGCTACGCGGGCTGGGGGGGCGGGAACAACATTTACATCAACAACAACAACAACTTCAATCAGATCAACGGCGGGAACCGCAATCAGATCAACGGAGGGAACCGCAACCAGATCAACGGCGGGGACCGCGGAAACGGGAACCGCGGAAACGGCGGTAACTGGCAGCACAACCCCTCACATCGCGGGGGAGCTCCCTACGGCGACCGCAACACAGCAGACAAGTTCGGTGGATCGACGCGGGGCGACTCTCGAGGCCAGTCTCGCCCGTCCGCGGGTACTCAACCGAGTAACCGGCCGTCGCAGGGGGGTGCCGGTGTGAGTGATCGGTCGGCGGGCGGCGGACAGTCACAGCGTCCGAGCGCGAATGATCGCTCGGCGGGCGGGGCCGGCGGCGGGGGCCGCGGCGGAGACCAGATCGGATCGAGAGACATCCCGAAGAGCAGTGGGTCGAGGAACAGCGGCTTCAGTGGTGGTTCCGGCGGGTTCAGCGGGAGCAATGCGCGCGCCAGCAGCTCGCGTGGCTCTTCCAGCATGGGGTCGAGGGGCGGCGGAGGGTCGAGGGGTGG
>DASPTK010000152.1:0-9669 GCA_035623475.1 Gemmatimonadaceae bacterium
CGGGCAGCTACGGCCGATGTGGAAGAACGCGAACGCGGGCACCTCGCCCGCATTCGCCGGCGGGCTTCTGTACGTCTACGATCCCGGCGGAAAGCTTCGCGTGTACGAGCCGGAGACGGGGAAGGTGGTGGCGGAGCTCGAGTGCGGCGGCGGGCACTGGAACAGCCCAATCGTCGTCGATGGCAAGATCGCCCTCCCCGAGGGGAATGCGAACAGCCACGGGATGACCGGCACACTCAATATCTGGCGTCTCCCCTAACGAGATTCGGAGCACCAAATGAGCGCATCTGACGACTCGGGCCGCGCCGTTACCCGCCGCGAGGCCATTGCGATACTCGGCGCTGCGGGCGCGGCAGCGGCGCTCGGAGGCGCCACCTCCTCGATCGAGGCGATGATCCCCGGACCGGGCGCGCCGGCGTGCGTTCTCACTCCCGCGCTCGAGGAGGGGCCGTTCTTCGTCGACGAAAAGCTCAAGCGCTCCGATCTCGTCGCCGGGTCGAGCAACCCGCTGGTCTTGCAGGGGCTCCCGCTCACGCTCGCGCTCACCGTGGTGAAGGTCGCCCCGGGCGGGTGCACGCCGCTCGCCGGCGCCTACGTCGACGTCTGGCAGGCCCACGCCGGTGGGAAGTACTCGGACGAAGCGCGCGAAGGAACCGTGGGAGAGAAGTACCTGCGCGGGTATCAGGTGACCGACGCCGCCGGCCTGGTGACGTTCAAGTCGATCTATCCCGGTTGGTATCCCGGGAGAACAGTCCACACCCACGTCATGATCCGCCTGATGTCGTCAGGCGGACGGCAGGCGATCAAGTACGAGACCCAGCTTTTCTACGACCCAGCGCTGACCACGCAAGTGCTCTCGCGCGCGCCCTACAACGCCCGCGGCGCCGCCGACACGGTGAATGGCACCGATCACATCTACGCCGACAGCCAGGGGAGGACGATCGTCACCCTCGTTCCCGTGAAGGCCGGGAGCGGCTTCACTGGAGCATTCACGTTAGGCATTCAAGGCGGCTAATCGGGCGCAACAGAATGGCGCCGGGGCGGGCCCATCGGGTCCATCGGGCCGTCGACGTCGGCGCGCTGCGCCTGCGACTACTTGTGCACGCGGGCGTTCAACTCGCTGAACCAGTTCTCGGTCACGATCACTTCCTTCGGATCGGCGCTCACCGTTTCGCGGAGCATCAGGAAGCGCTTGTCGTCCGGCGCAACCGAGTAGAGCTGCACCGATCCGGTGGGGAGAAAGGGCGACAGGGAGAAGAGCGTCGTCTGGGCCCCCACGCTGAATCCGGCAGATGAGTTGATTTGCGCGGCCACCAGATCGTTGTGGCCATTGCGATAAAAAAGCTCCTTGCCGCTGTGCGCCCACACCGGCTCGCTGCCGCCGGTGGCCGACACCTGCCAGCGCGCACTCGCCGCGTTGGGGAAGGGCCGCACGTAGATCTCGCTTACTCCCGACTCGTTCGAGGCGTATGCCAGCCACTTGCCGTCGGGAGATACCGCGGGCGTAAACTCGCGGGCGGGAGTCGTGACGAGTGGGACGAGCGTCGTGTCCCCCATCTTCATTGCGTAGATGTCGCCATTCCCTTCATCGCTCACCGCGCGCCGGAGCACTAGCCACTGCCCATCCGGTGTTTCGGCCACTTGACCGAATCCCATTCGCTTGACGAGAAGCCGCTGAGGCGCGCCCACGCCGTCAGCCCGCCTCATGAACGGCAGACCCGCACCGTCGCCCCGGTCGGCCAGGTAGACGACGTTGCGACCATCGGGGGACCAGGACGGTCGCATGTTCGCTGTGTCGCCGAAGGTGATCCGCGAAAAGGGGCCCGCCGGTAACTGCTTCACCCAGATGTCCGACTTCGTCTTCACCAGCTCGAGTGCGATCTGCTTTCCATCAGGCGACAGGGCAATGGTATTGATCGTCCCGTCGGGCTTCCACTGCGGATCCACCGGGGTCGCCTCGCCCGCGCGCGTGACCCAGATCGCCTCGCGCTGCGATGCGTTGCTCGCCGTCTCGTACACGAGCATGCCGGTGGGCGAGATCGCGATCTGACCGGCGAACGGGGCGGCATCCAACCCCTCGTAAAGCGCCACCGGCGGACCGGTGGCCTTGAGCGCCTTCTCGTCGAAGGGCATCGCGAGGAGCTTTCCGTCGTGCGTGACCACCAGCAAGTGGCCGGAGGGGGAGTAGCGCGCGTACACGCCGCGCGTGATGACTTGAGCATCGCCACCCGGCAGCTTGACGACTGCGATCTCGAAGTCGGCCGCCGCCTGTGACTCGTGACGCAGCCGAAATATCACGCCGCGGCCACTGGGCAACACGTTCGGCCATTCGGTACCCAGCTCGTGCTGTTTGACCTTGTAAACAGGCTCGATCTTTCCCCCGGTCGCGCGCATGCGAGCGATGCCGGAGTCCACCTCGAAGTAGACGTAGCCGTCGGTGCCCCAGTCGGCTGCCGTGGCGTTGGCCGAGTCGGTGAGGGTGAGCGGCGCCCCTCCATCCAACGGCATCAAGCGGACCGTCTTCCCGTCCTTCACGAACCCGACTTGCTTGCCATCCGGCGAAAAGAACGGGCTGAGTGCACCGTCGGTTCCGCTGATCGGCGTCGGGTGAACTTGGTCGCGGTCCTTGATCCAGAGGCGCGAAGTTCCCTCTCCATGCCCCACGTAGATCAACTTTCGTCCGTCCGGCGAGATCGCGAGGTGGCCACCGCTCAGAGCGGTGGTCGTCGGCATCACGGCCTCGCTAGGCCGGAGATGAAGACTGTATCGCTCGAGCGTCGGTGCAGGTCGCGGCCGCATCCACCCCCAGAGCGCGAGAGCGCCGACCACCACGGCCGCCGTGCCCAGCGCCGCGACATAGCGGTTTGCCTTCGAAGCCGCTGCGGGCGCGGCGCCGGTCGGGAGGGAGAGAGAGGGGACGGCGAAGGTCGTATCCCCAAGAGCGTGAACGAACGCGTCGGCCGAGGCGAAGCGATCAGCCGGGAGCTTGGCCAGCGCGCGATGCACCGCCGCCTCCACGTTCGCCGGCACCGTGCGGCGACGCACCGAGAGGCGCTCCGGATCCTTCGTCACGACGGCGGCGATCACCGCCTGCACGGTTGGTCCCGTATGCGGAGGCTCGCCGGCGAGCATCTCGTAGAGCAGACAGCCGAGGCTGTACACGTCCGATCGGGCATCGAGCCCGCGCTCTCCGGTGGCCTGCTCGGGGCTCATGTAGCCCGGAGTGCCTAGCGAAAGGCCGGTCTCCGTCATGCGATTGCCGCCGGCGTGACTCACCGCGAGCGCGATCCCGAAGTCCGCCACCAGCGCGGCCCCGTCGTGGAGCAGCACGTTCTCCGGCTTGATGTCGCGGTGGATGACGCCATGACGGTGCGCGTAGTCGAGCGCCGACCCGATCTCCTTCGCGATCCGCACCGCCTCGTCCACCGGCAGCTGGTGCTCACGGGTCAAGCGGACGCGAAGGCTCTCTCCCTCGATGAAGGGCATGACGTAGAAGAGGAACCCGTCCGCCTGCCCCGAGTCGTAGAGTGGCAGGATGTGCGGATGCTGGAGCGCCGCCGTCGTATGGATCTCGGCGAGGAAGCGGTCGGCGCCGATGACGGCCGCCAGTTCCGGGCGGAGTACCTTGACCGCCACTTTGCGATCGTGGCGCAGGTCGTGGGCGAGGTAGACGGTGGCCATGCCGCCGGCGCCGAGCTCTCGCTCGATCCGATAGCGCGTGGCCAGAGCTTCACTGAGACGGGGCGGGGCTTCGAGCATGAGTCTCCGGGGGAGAAAGGCCGTCTGGGTGATGTGCCGATCTGCGACGGCTCGCCGCAAAAACTAGCGAGCGCTGCCGGGACCGGCCACCCCGTAGCGAGAATACTACAGCCGGACGCGCGCCCCATCGTGTCCGGCTTTCCCCTCCCACCCGACTCCGCCAGGCGCCCTCCCTCCCCCTCCCCTCCACCTCCCCTCCCCGGCCCTGCGCGGCTCGCCTTCCACTCATGTTGACGCCCAACTCTTGACAATCAAGAGGAAGTGGCGCTATCCTCGGGGCGCCGACTTCTCCTCCCTTGCACCGGAGCGGACGTGGACGAGCCGAACACCGACGTCATCCAGGGCACCCTCGACATGCTCATCCTGAAGACCCTGAGTCTGCATCCGATGCACGGATTCGGAATCGCGCGCCGGATCGAGCAGATCTCGCGCGGGACCTTCAAGGTCAACCCGGGCTCACTCCTCACCGCGCTCCAGCGCCTCGAGCGAGCGGGATGGCTCGACGCCGAGTGGCGGCAGACGGAGAACTCGCGCCGGGCGAGGATCTACTCCCTCACCCGCACCGGTCGGAAGCAGCTCGACGTCGAGACCGCAGACTGGACCCGCCGGGTCGCCGCCGTTTCCCGCCTCCTCAAGGCAGAGGGCTGACGAAATGTCGCTCTGGCGCCAGCTCTCCCGCGGCGTGCGGGCGCTCACGCATCGCTCGGACACCGACCGGGAGTTGGCCGACGAGGTGCAGCACTACCTCGACCAGACCGTCGCCGCGAAGGTCAAGAGCGGACTCTCCGCCGAGGAGGCGCGCCGAGAGGCGCGGCTCGAGATGGGGAGCCCGACCGCGGTGACGGAAGAGGCTCGCGGCTACGGCTGGGAGAATCTCGTGGAGTCGGCATTCGCAGATCTCTCCTACGCGGCTCGCCGGCTCTGGCATTCTCCAGGCTTCACCGCTGTCACCGTGCTGACACTCGCCGTCGGAACCGGCGCGACGACAGCGATCTTCAGCGCCGTCAACCCGATCCTCTTCCAACCACTCCCCTACCCCGACCCGAGCCGGATTGTGATGATCTGGGAGTCGTACAACTCCGGCGGGCGACTCGACGGGACGTTCGCGATGTACCGCGAGCTCTCGGACCGCAGCCGCTCCCTCTCCGCGCTCGCGGTCAGCAAGCCGTGGCAGCCGACGATGCTGGGCCGCGCTGAGCCGGAGCGGCTCGAGGGGCAGCGGGTGAGCGTCGAGTACTTTCGCATTCTCGGCGTCTCCCCAGCGGTCGGCCGAAGTTTCGAGCCCTCCGACGACCGGTTCAATGGACCGAAGGTCGTCATACTGAGCGACGCGCTCTGGCGCCGCCGCTTCGGCGCCGACCCGGCGGTCGTGGGTCGTGTGGCGACGCTGGACGACGACAGCTATCTCGTGATCGGAGTGATGCCCCGCGGCTTCGAGAACGTTCTCGTGCCAACCGCCGAGCTCTGGGCGCCGCTCCAATACGACATGTCGCACGGGTGGTCGTGGGGCCACCACCTTCGCACCATCGCGCGCCTCGCACCCGGAGTGAGCGTCGCCGCCGCCGAACGCGAGGTGGGGACCATCGGTCGCGCGTTCGTGCTCCAGCATCCGGAGGCCTATGGGCCGAGCTGCCGACTCTCGATCGTGCGACTGCAGGAGGACCTGACGCGCGCCGTTCGGCCGGCGCTGCTCGCCATCCTCGGCGCGGCCGTTCTCGTCCTTCTCATCGCCTGCGTGAACGTGACGAACCTTCTCCTCGCCCGCGGTGTGCAGCGGCGCGGCGAGTTCGCCCTTCGCGCCGCCCTCGGCGCCGGCCGCCGCCGGCTCGTCAGGCAGATGCTCACCGAGAGCCTCGTGCTGGCGGTGTTGGGCGGGGCGCTCGGCGTGGAGGTGGCGATGCTCGGTGTGCGGGCGCTGGTCGCCTTGAGTCCTCCGGGGTTGCCGCGTGCGTCGGCGATCGACGTCGACGGGAGCGTCTTCGCCTTCGCCATCGCGATCACGACGATGGTCGGACTCGCCTTCGGACTCCTCCCTGCCCTCGACGCCGCCGGAGGCGATCCAGGGCGCGCCCTGCAGCACGACTCGCCACGCACCGTCGGCGGGCGCCGCCGCACGCGCGCCACCCTGGTGGTGGCCGAAGTGGCGCTCGCTCTCGTGCTGTTGGTGAGCTCCGGCCTCCTGCTCCGCAGCCTCGAGCGACTCTTTGCCGTCGAGCCAGGCTTCGACCCGTCGCGACTGCTGACCATGCAGGTGCAGCTCGCCAGCCACCGCTTCGACAACGACACCGCCGCCGAGCAGTTCTTCGCCCAGGCGCTCGAGGCCGTGCGACGCGTGCCGGGAGTAACGAGCGCCGCACTCACCAGCCAACTTCCGATGAGCGGCGATGTCGACGAGTACGGCGTGCACTTCGCGATGAGCCCCACCAAGGTGGTGGAGGGTGGGAGCACCTACCGGTACGCGGTGAGTCCCGGCTACCTGGAGACAATGCACATCCCGCTCCGGCGCGGACGCTGGTTCGATGACCATGACGTCGCCGGTGCGCCGCTGGTGGCGGTCCTGAGTGACTCCTATGCCCGGCGCATCTTCGGAGGCGCCGACCCGAGCGGGCAGCGTCTGCGAATCGGCCCACCCGACGGGCCGCCGTTCACCATCGTCGGCGTCGTGGCCGATGTGAAGCAGCTCTCGCTGGCGGTCACCGGCTCCGACGCCATCTACATCCCCGAGAGCCAGTGGCTCTTCCCCGATCGGGTGATGTCGGTCGTCGTGCGGGCGCACGGCGACATCGCCGCCCTCGCGCCGTCAATTCGTCAGGCGGTCTGGTCGGTGGACAAGGACCAGCCGGTGGTTCGCCTCTCGACGATGGACGATCTGGTCGCCGCATCGGCCGCCGAGCGGCGCTTCGTGCTCATCCTCTTCGAGGCGTTTGCGCTGGCGGCCCTGGTGTTGGCGGCGGCCGGGATCTATGGCGTCCTCTCCGGCAACGTCGCCGAACGGACGCGGGAGATCGGAGTCCGCACGGCCCTTGGCGCCACGCGACCGATGATCCTCGGACTCGTCCTGCGCGAGGGATTCACGCTGAGCGCGCTCGGCGCGGCGATCGGGCTGGCGGGCGCCGCGGCGGCGACACAGGCGCTGGCGGCGATGCTCTTCGGAGTCTCCCGACTCGATCCTGTCACCTACGTCGCCGTGATCGCACTCCTCGCCGCCGTCGCCGCGATCGCGAGCGTCGTGCCCGCCTGGCGCGCAACTCGGGTCGATCCGGCGAGCACTCTGCGCACGGACTAGCGCGCGCGAAGACGCGCGTACGCGCCTATCGCGGCCGTCCGGGGCTGGTATATTCGGCGACACACTCGCTGTCGTCGTTCATACCATCGGAGAGAGCCCCCATGATGATCAGCGCCCGCAATCAGATTCCCGGTAAAGTCTCTGACGTCCGCCCCGGCAGCGTGATGGCCGAGGTGCACGTCGACATCGGCGGCGGTAAGACGATCGTCTCGGTCATCACGAAAGATTCAGCCGAGCGCCTCGGCCTCAAGAAGGGCGACCAGGTGACCGCAATCATCAAGTCGACCGAGGTACTGATCGCCAAGTGAGGACCGGCACGGAGGTCGCCTGATGTCGACGAGCTGCACACGCGGCGATAGCTACAATCTCCCGCGACGCGCCGCGCTGGCGGCGGGAGTCGCGCTGGCGACGTTGGTGCTCGCCTGGGGCCCCGCTGTCGCACAGACCACCTCGGCTGCCGCGGGCTCCCTCCAGATCAGCGGGGAAGTGCCGCACCCGCTCACGCTGAGCCCGTCGGAAATCGCCGCGATGCCGCACGTGAGCGCTCGAGCGACCGATCACAGCGGAAAGGCGGCGACCTACGACGGCGTCCCGCTCACCGCCATTCTCGAGCGCGCCGGCGTGACATTCGGCGCCACCCTTCGCGGACCGCGGCTCGCGTCGTACATCGTGATTGATGCGGCCGATGGGTATCGCGCCGTGTTCGCGATAGCCGAGCTCGATTCGGCGTTCACCGTCAAGCAGGTGTTGGTCGTCGACAGGAAGGACGGAGCTCCCCTCTCGGCGGATGAAGGTCCTCTTCGGGTTGTCGTGCCTGACGAGAAGCGGCCAGCTCGCTGGGTGCATCAGGTGACCGGGATCCGAGTGCTCTCGGCGCCTCCGAAGTCTTAGACACCCTCGACAGGCCAGCCCTCGGGGACTCGCACTATGTTCCGCACGCGACTGACTCTCCTCGCTCTCGCTGCCGCGATCAACCCTGAGTCGCTCTTCGCGCAGGGGGCGGAGACGCTCACCCTTCGCGGCACGCTCACCTATCAAGCGAGGGTTGCGCTGACCCCCGATAGTCGCGCCATCGTCGCCGTGCAGGATGTGAGCCCGACCGCGGGAGCGGGGAGCGCCGCCGAGACGTGGATCGACCTCAAGGGCCGTCAGGTGCCGATCGCCTTCGAGCTGAAGGTGCCGAGCGCGAAGCTCGTGCCGGGGCGGACGTACGAGCTCCGCGGTGCGATCTTCTCGGAGGGGCGACCGCGCTGGGTCACCGATCGCGTGCCGATCACTCAGAGCTCCGGCGTCGTCGATCTGGGAACGCTCACGATGGGCGCCTATCGCGGGCCTGCCGCCTTCGCCTCGACGCTCAAGTGCGGAGACCGAGAGGTGACGATCGACTTCATCGAGTCGGGGATGCGCCTGACGGTCGGCAACGAGCGCTTCCCGATGAAGAAGGTGGAATCGGCGTCGGGGGCGAAGTACGAGGCGGTCACCGACCGCACGACGACTCTCTGGAGCAAGGGAGACGCCGCTCTGGTGACGCTCCACGGCAAGCAGCTCCCCGAATGCACGTCGGCTGGAGCGAGAGCGCTCTATCGCGCCCGGGGGAACGAGCCGGGATGGACGCTGGAGATGGACGACAAGACGATCACCATCGTGTCCGACTACGGAAAGTCACGGCTCTCGATGCCGCGCCCGAGCACGAAGGTGACGCCCGACGGCAAGCAGTACGTGGGAAAGGTCGATGGCAAGGACGTGGTGGTGACGATCGCCCAACACCCCTGCGCCGACGCCATGACGGGCATGCCTTACCCGGACGCCGTCGTCGTACAGCTCCCGGATCGCCAGCTGAAGGGGTGTGGCGGAGATCCCGTATCCCTGCTGCAGGGCTCCGAGTGGGTGGTGGAGGACATCGGCGGCGGCGGAATCATCGACAACTCGCGCGCCACCATCAACTTCGCCACCGATGGGTCGATCTACGGCCGCGCGTCGTGCAACACCTATCGCGGATCGTACATCCTCACCGGCGAGGGGCTCATCGTCTCGAAGGCCGCCGCGACCCTCATGGCCTGCGCCCCCGCGCTCATGGAGCAGGAGCAGCGGTTTCTCGATGCCCTCCAGAGCGTGCAACGCTTCGAGATCTCCTCCACCGGAGCCCTCGTCCTGCACGGCGCGAACGGCAAGACCATCACCGCCCGCCGGTAGGCCGGCGCGCCTGACGACGCTGTCACCCCGGCCCATTCGAGCCTGCGGCGACGCTCCGGCGAGTCGCAGCCGGTGACCGACGGCTAGACGTACGTCCGGCGCAGCATCTCCGCCGCCGACATGTCGAGCTGGTCGGCGTAGCGTAATTGATCGAAGGCGGCGAGCAGGTCGTCGACCTTGAGTCGCTGCCGCTTCGCGCCGCTGAAGTCGCGGACGATGCGCCCCTGGTGCATCATGATCACCCGCGTCCCCATCCGCACCGCCTGCTGCATCGCGTGGGTGACCATCACCGTGGTGAGTGAATCCCGCTCGACGATCGACTGTGTGAGCCGGAGCACCTGCTCGGCGCTGCGTGGGTCGAGCGCCGCCGTGTGCTCGTCGAGGAGGAGCAGCGACGGCCGCACCAGGGTCGCCATGAGCAGCGTCAGGGC